>CAWEMG010000047.1:0-21614 GCA_963810165.1 uncultured Gemmatimonadales bacterium | reverse complement strand
ACGGCGGCTCATAGGATCGACTCACATTGGCGTACACCTGCCCTTGCACCGAGGGCAGTGCGTGGAGCATGCCCAGCTTCGGTAGCAGGACATTGAACTCTCGGTGGTCTGATTGGTCGCCATTGGAGAGGAACTTGTCTCGCGACTTGCGGATCGAGTGGTCCAGCCGGAAGCCGACAACGGCGGTCACGCGGGACGAGAGCGCCAGGGCATCCTCGGCATACAGCGCCAGCCCTACCGCTGCGTCCTCCTGATCTTTGCTCAATGCACCGTGCTGCCTTCCTCATTAATGAACTGCCGGTTGACCATGCTGAGCCACGCCGGCTGCAGTCCGAGGGTGAAGCGGTTGCTGTTTCCGAATGCCGGCTGAGTATTCTCGTAGCGGACTTCGGCCCCGTAATCCTGGCTCTGCTGGTTGATGACCTGGAAGATGGGGTGGTCGATGTCTCGATACTGCATATACGGGCTGACTTCGAGTCGCTGATTGGCGCCCAGTTGGGTGCGGAGCTGAACGCCGAGGTGGTGCAGATGGTAGTCCCTGCCCCACTGCCCCGCCTGATTCACCGGGTTTGCGGCCTCGGGAGTGGTGGCCAGCTCGGAAGCGGTGAGGGCTCCTGGAAGCTGTTCGTCAACCTGGGCGAAGAAATAGAAGGCCCGCACGTCGGTGCGCTCCGACAGCACATAGCCCAGGTGCGCGTTGATGCGGTCGCGGCCTTGCGCGGAGTAGTCACGATAGCCATCGAGTGTCGTTCGGGTGTAGCTGCCGAAATAGTCCAGCTTCCCGACCGTCGCGCCCGACGACAGCTGGCTCTTGAAGAATCCGAAGCTTCCCCCTTCGGCGACCACTCCGACTGGAGCGGCAGTATATCCGGTCTTGGTCTCCAGGTTGATGGCACCGCCGAGTGTGGAGCCCCCATACCGCAGCGCATTGCCTCCCTTGTAGACCTCGATCGTTTCGGTATTCAGCAGCTCGAGCGACTCGAAATCCGTGAAGCCATCGGCATTACGGTAGGGCATCCCGTTGACCAGGACGTTTACGCCTCGAAGGTGAAAGTTGTTTCTCAGACCGGAGCCTCGAATTGAGATCTGGCTCTCATCGGCCGCACCGAAGCGAGGCTGCACGAACACCCCGGGCGTGAAGCCGAGCACGTCCTTGAGGTTGGCTTGGCGAGTCCGCCGAATCTGTTCTGATTCTACCAGGGCAACTGACCCCGGTACCTGAGCCAGCCGGGCCCGGCGCTCCTCCAGATCCGCCCGGGTTCCGATGACGGTGAGTCCGCCAGCTCGAGCGCCTTGGGCGACAACACCAGCTCCAGCGTCGCTGCCTTCCCCGCCTGAACCCGGACCGTCCGACGGGCAGGCTCGAAGCCGATCCGTTTGGCGACCACCACGTGCTTGCCTGGCGCAAGGCCGGTAAGCTGGAACCGCCCCGCCGGATCGGTCTGAACATTGATCAACCCCGTCATCCAGCGACAGCAGTGAAGTCGCGCCGGCGGAATCGGCTCCCGGGACAATCACGCGTCCGTTGATGGAGCCTGTCTCCTGAGCCGCGGCCACGCTGGCGCACGCAACCAGCAGCAGCAGCGACGCGGTTGCCCGAGCAGTGAACATGGTTAAACCCCTGTTGTGAGTGACTCATTGCACGGGCGCCGAAAGCGGGCCGTGCAGCCATCAGGCAGCGATGCGAGTCAGGACAGGGGTGGAGCGGTGGCCGGTGGTAAGAGATGAGCGAGACTTGCAGCCGGAACGAAGCTGGGCTGGGCGACGACCACCCGGCGCTTCGGTCGAGCGACCACGGCCACCACGGTGGTGGCCTTGGGGGGACGAGCACTGCGGCTGCGCTACAGGAACCGATGCAGTCACAACCCTGCGCCGGACCGGGCTGGGGCGTCTGGGAGCTGTGGTGCTGATGCTCGGATGATGAGCCCTGTGCCTCTGCCGGGCAGGAATGCGACCACTGCACCGCGGTCCCGGCAACGCCGGGCGCCAGGAGCACCATGGCGAGGGCCAGGGTTCTGCTGCGGCGCAGTAGGGTCAACATGAGGGGAAAATACGAGGCGGGACCTCAGAGCGAAAGGAGTCGAGCTGCCGCATACCGGTCAAGACGCGGAGCCGGCTACTTCCGTTTCAGTCGCGGGGGGCGCCTTGCGGCCGCTCGCTTCGGCCTGAGCCAGAGACGACTTCCCAGCAGCACCAGCAGGACCGCCCCGTAGGCGAGGGGAAAAGTCACATCCTTCTTCACCAGCCAGAAGTAATGGAGCACGCCGGCTGCCGCGGCGACATACACCAACCGGTGCAGCCGCTGCCACCGCTTGCCGCCGAGGCGACGAACCCAACCCGAGGTGGACGTGATGGCGAGCGGGACCAGGCAGAGGAACGCGGTGAAGCCGACCAACACCCACGGATGCTTCACGATGTCCCGGAAGATCTCGTCCAGGGAAAGGGACTGATCGAAGACCACGTAGGTGGACAAGTGAATGCAGGCGTACCAGAAGGCGTTCAGGCCGATCAGCCGCCGCACTCTGATTATCTCGTTCCAGCCGGTCAGCCGCCGGAGCGGCGTCACCGCGAGCGTCAGCATGAGACACGTCAATGCGGTATCTCCGGTGACATGCTGCATGAACTTCACTTCGTCACCCATTACGAGGCCGCTCAAGAGAGCGAACACCATCCATGCGAATGGCAGCGGGGCCGCCGCATAGAGCACGGGCTTGACGACCCTCGTGATGATCGCCGGCGGGTCACAAGGTGTGGCTCAGAAGTTCCTGCGAAGGTCCATCCCCGCGTAAAGCGAGGCGACCTGGTCCCCGTAGCCGTTGAACATCAGCGTCTTGCGCTTGAAGAGCTGGCCGATGCGGCGTTCGCGAGCCTGGCTCCACCGCGGGTGATCGACCTCCGGATTCACGTTGGCGTAGAAGCCGTACTCATTGGGAGCGGCGATGTTCCATGTAGTTTGCGGCTGGGTTTCCCGGAAGCGGATCCTGACGATCGATTTGCCGCCCTTGAAGCCGTACTTCCAGGGAACGATCAGCCGGAGCGGCGCACCGTTCTGGTTGGGAAGCGTTTTTCCGTACACGCCGGTTACCAGCAGCGTCAGCGGATGGCGAGCCTCATCCATACGGAGGCCTTCGACGTAGGGCCACTCCAGGATACGACCCCGCTGCCCCGGCATCTGCTCGGGGTCGAATAGCGTAGTGAACTCGACGTACTTGGCCTTGGAGGTGGGCTCGAGGCGATCGATGATGCCACCGAGGGGGATGCCGAGCCAGGGAATGACCATGGACCAGCCCTCGACGCAGCGCATGCGGTAGACCCGTTCCACCGGGGTGAACGGCTTCAACAGGTCGTCGAGGTCATAGACGGCCGGGCGCTTCACCTCGCCCGCCACCTCGACTTTCCACGGCTTGGTCCGGAGGGTTCCCGCGTTCCGGGCCGGATCGTCCTTGTCGGTGCCGAACTCGTAGTAGTTATTGTATCCGGTCACATCCTCCCAGGGCGTCAGCTTGTCTTCGTCGGAGAGAGGCGGAAGCAGCGCCGAGACGGCAGCACCCCCCAACGGCGGCGGCGCCGAGTCCGGCAACCTTGAGGAAATCGCGCCGCTTCCAGAAGAGCGACTCGTCGGTGATTTCGGATGCGAGGAGGTCGGGAGGGCGGCGGAAGAGCATGGGTCCACCTCAGGTAACCGTTGGCGTGTCGAATACCCTTAAGATACGCCGGTGACAGCAAAACGGTTCCCGCAGCGGACAGGGAGGGATTCGAACCCTCGATACCCTTGCGGGTATGCCACCTTTCCAGGGTGGTGCCTTCAACCACTCGGCCACCTGTCCTGAGCGTTGTCGCGCGGCAACTTAGCGGCCTTTGAGAGGGATTTCAACGTGAGTGTGAGACGGTGAACGACGCCTTCATCACTGCCGCGGTGCGCACGCCGATCGGGCGCGCCGGCGGCGCGTTCGCCGATGTCCGGCCCGACGATCTGGCCGCCGCGGCCATCCGGGCGCTGGTCGACGAGGCGGTCTCCCGCCAGACCGCATCGACGATGTGATCCTGGGCTGCGCCAATCAGGCGGGCGAGGATAACCGGAACGTCGCTCGCATGGCGCTGCTCCTCGCGGGCCTTCCCATCGAGGTTCCGGGTCAAACCGTGAACCGTCTCTGCGGCTCCGGCCTTCAGGCAGTCGTGGCCGCGACACACGCCGTTCGGGCCGGCGAAGGAGACCTCTTCCTCGCGGGAGGAGTCGAGAGCATGACGCGCGCGCCCCAGGTCATGCTCAAGAGCTCCCGTCCCTGGGATTGTTCGCCGCCGGCCGTTGCCGACAGCACCGTCGGATGGCGTTTCGTCAACCCGCGTATGCCGGCAGAGTGGACGATATCGCTGGGAGCGACGGCGGAGCGCGTGGCTCAGGCCTACGGTATATCGCGCCGGCAGCAGGAGGAGTTCGCCCTCGAAAGTCAGCGCCGGGCGTTGCGGCGGCGGCGGCCGGGGTCTTTAGAGAGGAGATTGTTGCAATCGAGGTTCCCGATGGCACGCGGTCACGCAGGATGAGTCGCCCCGGCCGGGCTTACTCCCGAGGCGCTGGCGCGGCTCGAGCCCGCTTTTGTGCCCAACGGCACGGTGACGGCAGCGACGTCCAGCGGCATCAACGACGGCGCCGCGGCTCTGTCGATCATGAGCGACGCCGTCTGCACTGAGCTGGGGCTCACCCCGATGGCGCGGTTGCCGCATCGGCGGTCGCGGGCGTGGATCCGAGCTGCATGGGCCTGGGCCCGGTCCCCGCTACCCGCAAGGCGCTCGAGCGGGCCGGCATTACCGTGGCGCAGCTGGATCTGGTCGAGCTGAACGAGGCGTTTGCGGCGCAGGCAATCGCGTGCATTCGGGATCTGGAGCTCGATCCGTCCAAGGTCAACATCTATGGCGGCGGTATCGCGCTGGGCCACCCGCTGGGAGCCAGCGGTGCCCGGATCCTTACCACGCTGGTGCACGGCCTCCGACGCACCGGCGGCCGCTACGGCCTTGCGACGATGTGCATCGGGGTTGGCCAGGGTATCGCTGTCGTCGTGGACGCCGGCTAGGGGGCCGATCCCCGCGACTGAAACTCCTGTCGCGCGCGCTCCAGCGTCGCCAGCGTCCTGGCTTTCTCCGCCTCGGTGTTCCAATCCTTATTCGCCTTGGCCGCCGCCTCCAGGCGACCAATCCACGACACGAAGTAGTCTGCGTCCCGCGGCGAGCGAATCGGCTGTCGCGCTACGGTCACATAGATCGGGCTGGTGGTGGCGTAAGGATAGACGTCCAGCACCGGGTATGCCGGACCGTTCCCCCTCGCGCGCAGCAGATACCATCCGCTGCCGCGCACCGGGAGGCGGACCTGAGCCGTGGCGCTGGTTCGATCGGCGGAGAGTGGCACCGTGGCGATGACTGTCCCGTTGCGCACAATCTCCAGATGATCGACCGGCACGTTCGACTTCAAGCTGACGCTGGCAACGACCTCGCCGCTGCCGGGGACCCAGCGTCAGCTCACTGCCGATATCCTTCCCGTTCAACTTGAATCCCAGCAGCGGCCCATTGGTGGCGAAGGTCCGGCCCGCTTTCAGCGCCGCCAGCCAGCGTGGATGCGTCAGGGGGCCGGCCAGCTTGGCGAAGACCCGGTTCATCCCGACCGGCCCACGCAGCGAGGCGAAGTTGGCCATGGCATCGGTGCCGGCTCCGGTCGGTAGCCGAAATCCGCAGTTGAGCAACCGGTACCACACCTTGGCAGTGGCGGCATAGTCGTCCACAAACCCGATCGCCTCGTAGTAATCCACTTTGCCGAGCGCGACATCCACCGGCAGCTCGTGGGTGAGGGGCTTGGTCGTATCAGCGGGATCGGGATCGCCGTCGAAAGGATGGACGTAACCGGTGAGGCCCTTCTGCGCGTGAGCCAGGTCGAACACGTCGGCGTTGGTGGGATCGAGACTGGCTGCGGCAGTGTTCGCGTAGCCGGCGTAGCCCGGCAGAATGAGGTGGCTGGTCGGCCCCAACAGTCCAGTGTGGCCCCACACGCTGGTGTGGTACTCCTGGTCGTGGACGATGAGCGTCGAGGCGGTAGACACCGGATCGGGGCGGCCGATAAAGTAGCCGACCGTCCGGCACCCTCCCCTCCTTGTTTACGATGAGATTCTCCACCAGGTGGAGGTCCTCAGCCCGGGCCTGAAGCGCCAGGCGCGCCGGGGTGTTGCGGTAGGCACCGCCGTAGTTCATGTGCACGTGGAGGTCGGCGCTGAACCATCCCGTGGAGACCAGGTCCGCCAGCCGGGTCAAGGCGATCCGGAGTGGCGTCGTCGAATCGGGCCGCAGGGTCACAGTTCGTCTCACGACCCGGTATTCCGGGCCGCGCGATACTTCCACCTCGAGTTCTCCCGCGGGCGCGCTCACCACAGATGAGCCGCGGCTGTGAAAGTAGCCGTACTTGAAGCCCCGCTGCTTTCGATCGAAGCCATCATCTGCGTGGCGCCACGCATTGTCGGGCGCAAAGCTCCGCCCATCGGCCGCGGTGATCGATACCCGCGCGGGCGTCGCCCGGCCGGTCAGTGCATCCACCACCGTCAGACGCAGCCGCCCGACCGGCTGGTGGTAGCAACCGTCTGCTCGACTGCCAGCCACTCCACCGCTCCTCCAGGCACGTTCACGATCCGAAGCCCGGTGTTTCCATCTTCGTTCGAGATGTAGGCGACCCGCCGGCCATCGGGAGACCAGCGCGCCCCCGTCGCATCACCCTCGCCGTAGGTGAGCTGGAATGGATCGCCACCGTCGGCGGTCATGACCCACAGCTGATGCCACTGCCGTCCGAGATAGGAGCTGTAGACCACCCGTTTGCCGTCTGCGCTCCAGTCGGGCCGGGCCTTCCAGGTCGTCTCTTCGTATCGCAGCTCGCGCGGTTCGGCTCCCGGCTGCGCAAGGATCCGCCAGAATCCGCCCGAGCCCCAGATGTGACCCCGGTTCGAGATGAGGATCAGCTCCTTCCCGTCCGGAGACCACGTCGGTGAGAGGTACTGGTCATAGGCGCCATAGTAGTATCGCGGAAGCGGGCTGAGCCGGTCTTCCGTGATTCGCACGACCGTGTCCAAAGTGGCGCCGGACTGCAGGGAGGCAACGAAGACGTGCCATCTCCCCTGAAACGACGAAGAGACGAAGGCGAGCCGGTTCCCGTCGGGCGACCAGCGCTGCTCGACGTTCACCGCGCCGTCCGACACCAGCGGACGGGTGGCGCCCGACGAAAGGTCCAGCAGCTGGAGTTCCACGGCATCGCGGTCGTAGCGGGCAAAGGCGACGAAGCGGCCATCGGGCGACCAGTCCGGTTGATAGGCATATCCCGGCCCCGAGGTCAGCTGCCGAGCTTCCCGGCTGCCGACCTTCTGGCGCCACAGCGATCCCTGCATCGAGTAAATGAGTTCCGACCCGTCCGGCGACCAGGTCACCGCGCTGGGCCCACTGGTGAGCTGCGGGAGGTACATCTCGCGATAGTAGTAGCTGCGGGGCACCTTGATCTGCCGCAGCACCGGCCCCCGCTGTGCGGCGAGCAGGGCGCAGGGCGCAGCGCCAGCAGGCAGACCCGGATCAGCATCCGCTAACCGACATGGGCACGCGGGGTCAGACGCGCGCGCCAGTACACAGTCCACCAAGAGCGACGAACAGCGCGGCGCCACCAATGACCTTCATGCGGAACGCCCAGGGATCGGTGTCGGCCGGTGGGAGAGTGGCCACAAGCATAGCGAGGGCCGTAAGCAGAAGTCCCGCCAAACCTATGACCGAGACCGGTCCCTTGCCGAGCCACCACGGGTCGGATCAGAGGACGGCTCCCGCAGGCGGATGATGAGAAAGGCCACGAACAGGTAGAGGTAGGGGATGAAGTAGATCAGCAGCATGGTGTCGAGCAGAACCAGGTACGCCTTCTCCACCGTAGTTCCCCTCCCCAGCACCGAGAGCAGCAGGAAACGGTCGCCAGGACCGCCTGGGTGAGGATGGCGACGTAGGGTGTCTTCCAGCGGGGATGGATCCGGCCGAACGCGGGCGGGAAGTACGGTCGAGGCCGATCACGAACGCGATGCGGGCCGGCCCGGTGAGCCACGCCCGATGCCGCCGATGTTTCCCAGGACGTACAAGGCCGCGGCGGCCGGCACGATCCACGCGAGGCCGCCGAGGTCTCGCGCCCCCGCCGCCATCGCCTGAAGAACCCGAACACGATATGGACTTCGGCGCTCGGCACCAGCCAGAGCAGCGAGGCCGTGCCGGCGATGTAGAGGAAGAGCGATGAATGGCGCGGCGATATAGATCGACCGCGGCAGGGTGCGGCGCGGCTCCTTGATCTCATCCCCCATTACCGCGGCGGCTCCACCCCGGCATAGGCGAAGGCGATCGAGGCCCAGAGATTGAGCTGAGACATGTTGCCGAGATCGGGCAGGATCGTGCCCAGGGTAACCGGCGTGGCGGCTGGCCGGGTTAGTGCGGCATGAATGCCGAAACCATCAGCACCGCGCCCGGCAGATAGGTGCCGATCGCTCCAGCATTCTGCAGCCAGCGGCCGGTCTTCAGTCCCACGACGTTCAGCAGCACGGCTATCCACAGCGCCGTCAGGGTTGCAATCAGGATATAGGTCCAGTTGCTCATGAGCGCGGTGTCACCCCGGCCGATCGCGTAGGTGGCGATCACCGCGGTCGACATCAGGAGATTGGGATAGTACAGAATGTTGTTGACCCAGTAGCACCAGCCGCAGAGAAAACCGTGCCCCTCCCCGAAGGTTCGCTTGGTCCAGAAGTAGATACCGCCCTCCTGGGGAAAGCGTGACGAGAGGTAGCTAACGGCCAGGCCCTGAGGAATGAAGAAAAACAAGGCGGCCAGAACCCACATGCTCAGGGAGCTGGGTCCCGCCGCCGCTGCCGTAGCAGTCCACCGGAGGCTCAGGATGGCCACGATGTTGAAGAGGACCAGGTCCCGAAGGGTCAGCACCCGGGGCAGTTCCACCGGCCGGCCGGCCCCCGGCGGAGCGGTCGCTGTGCTCATGAGTTTGTCTATCTCTTGAGGTATAGCCGCTTAGGGTCGAGCACCTCACGCAACAGATGAAGCTCGCGAGGCTTGGGGGCTCCGCCTCATCAGCCGGCCGCGGCTCCGAAGGGTCCAGCCCACGCCTGCCGCCACCTCGCCTGCCTCCACGCCGGGATAAAGCGCGCCGAGTATCAGCTCGCCCGTGTCGGGATCCGCCTCCAGCACGGCCTTGTCGGTGATGACGCGGGTGGGCCCCTCGCCCGGCATTCCCAGCTCACGCCGGCTCAGCCCCTGCGCCCGGTGACCCGGGCTGGTGACGAAGTCCACCCGCTCGGGAAACACCCTGCGGTCGAGTCGGCTGATGACGACGGTGCGTTGCGCGTGGATGGCGATCTCCGCGGCTCCCCCGCTCCCGGGCAGACGCACGGCCGGGCTCGCGTAGTCGCCCACGACGGTAGTGTTGATGTTGCCGTAGCGGTCAATCTGGGCGCCGCCGAGGAGGCCCACCTGGATGCGGCCATTCTGGAGGAAGCACTGGAACACGTCCGCCATGCTGCATACCATGAGCGAGCCGGTCACCAGCGCTGGATCGCCGATAGAGACCGGCAGCCGTTCAGGCACGGCGCCCACGGCGCCAGATTCATAGATCAGCACCAGGTTGGGCGCGTGGGTCTCGCGCGCCAGGTTGCAGGCGAGGTTGGGAAGTCCGATCCCGACGAAGACGACCTCGCCGTCACGCAGCTCCCGGGCGGCGACGGCGGCCATCATCTCGGACGGGTGTAGTCGCTCGTCATCCAGAGCGAAGCGAAAGAGCCTGCCCTGAGCCTGCTTACCGCGGGCGGATCCCTCCGCTTAGAACCCATAGTTCACCCCGCCACACACCCGCTGCTGTGCCCTCAGCCGCTCCAGTCCCCCGCTCCGCTCTACGTACTCCAGTCGGTCTCTCACGCCGTAGACGAACTGGTCCAGGTACCGCCCCAGCGCCGCCGGATCACGCGACACGGCCTCCCATGCGATATAAAACTCGTTGTCCCGGTCGTAATAGCCCTGCGCGTATGAGGGGTGCGCACCCCACGGCTCGACCACGACGGCATCCACGATCAGCCCTGGAATGAGGGTCCGGTTCGGATCGGCGCGGATGACAGACTCATCTACTATTTCCTCCACCACGACGATTACGCGCTTCGAGGCGAACGCTGCTTCCTTCTGAACGCCGAGCAATCCCCAGATCTGGGCATTCCCCTCGGCGTCGGCCCGCTGGGCGTGCACCACGGTCACATCCGGATTCAGGGCCGGGACGGTAGCCAGTGATTCTCCGGTATAGGGACAGACCACCGTGCGAATGAGCGGGTTGGCGGCCGGGAGATCGGTGCCCATGTAGTTGCGCATGGTCCAGAACGGCAGCCGCGCCGCGCCCGCGCTGAGCCGCGAGACCATGCCGAAGTGCGAGTACTCCTCCAGCTCCAGCGGCGGCCCCTTTCCCTCCACCGCCCGACGGAAAGCGTGCAGAGATCCGGCGCCGGGATTTCCCGCCCAGGAAAACACCAGCTTCCGGGCACAGCCGGCGGCGATCATCTGATCGTAGATGAGGTCGGGAGTCAGGCGGCAGAGGGTGAGGTTGCGCCGCCCCTGGCGGATGATCTCGTGCGCCGCGGCGAAGCAGATCAGGTGGGTGAAGCCTTCGATCACCAGGGTGTCGCCGTCATGGACATGGGCGGCGATCGCCTGGCGCATGCTCACGACTTTGGACGGACCGCTCAATCGAGCTCGGCCAGGCAGGCGTCGATCATGTCCATGGCCGTGTCGACGTCGCTCTCATCCACTACCAGCGGTGGCGCCAGCCGCAGCGTGCTGCGACCCGCTCCGAGCAACAGCAGCCCCTGCCGGAATGCGCGCTGCACCAGATCGTGCACCAGCTCCGACGCGGGCTCACGGGTGCTCCGATCCTTCACGAACTCGATGCCCACCATGAGACCCCGGCCGCGCACCTCGCCGATGCAGGCGTGTTTCTCCATGAGCTGGGCGGCACGCCCAAGCAACCGTTCGCCCATGCGGACCGCGTTGGCCATCAGCCCACCTTCAACCAGGTCCAGCGTCGCCAGGGCCGCCGCACAGCAGACTGGGTTGCCGCCAAACGTCGACCCGTGAGACCCGTTCTGCCACGTCGTAATCGATTCCTTGGAGATCATGGCTCCGATAGGCATCCCGGAGCCCAGGCCCTTGGCGGTGAGAAGAATGTCAGGCTCGATTCCTTCGTGCTCGCAGGCGAACATGCGGCCGGTGCGCCCCACGCCCGACTGCACTTCGTCCGCGACGAGGAGTATGCCGTGGCGGTCGCACAGCTCCCGGAGGGCCGGCAGATAGCCGGGAGGTGGAACGATGTAGCCGCCTTCACCCTGAATAGGCTCGAAGAAGATCGCCGCAACATCCGCGGGATCGAGATGCCGGGTGAAGAGCTCCTTCTCTAGAACGTCGATGCAGCCCCGATTGCAGGCAGGTTCATCACTGCAGAACTGGCAGCGGTAACGGTAGGCGAATGGGACGTGATGTACATCCGGCAGCAGCGGCCCGAACCCCGCGTGCTGTCGAGCCTTGCTGGAAGTCAGCGAAACGGCTCCGGTAGTACGCCCGTGGAATGCCCCCCGAAACGCGATGATCGCCGTGCGCCGGGTGGCGTGGCGCGCCAGCTTGATGGCCGCTTCCACAGCCTCGGTCCCGGAGTTGGTGAGAAAAACCCGTTTCTTCGACCCACCGGGGGCGACCTTGGCCAGCCGCTCGCAGAGCGCGGCCATCCCTTCGTAGTAGAAATCGGAGCCGCAGATGTGGAGGAATCGGTCGGCGGCGTCCTTCACTGCCGCCACAACCCGGGGATGCCCGTACCCTGTGGACGAGACCGCAATACCAGCCATGAAGTCGAGAAAGCGGTTCCCATCGACATCCTCGACCATGACACCCTGCCCCCGCGCCACCACCAGCGGATACTCCTTGATGTAGCAGGTGGAAGTCCACTCGGCGTCCCGGGCCACTACGGCCCGGGCCTTGGGCCCCGGAGGGGGGACGACTATTCTGGGATAATCGCGATGGGCCATAGAGTCTTTCTCATCCTTCGATCACGGTTCGGCTCTGCTCGCGCATGAATTGGGCGACATAGTACGGCCCGCAGCCGCCTTTTCCGCTGGACCCTGAGCCTTTCCAGCCACAGAACGCCTGGGCGCCCGGCCACGCTCCCGTGGTGGCCCCGGTACGCTTGTTGGCATAGCACACACCGGCTTCGACCTCATCGAAGAAGCGGGTGACGTCGGCCGCCTTGCTCGAGAAGATGCCGGCCGTGAGCCCGAACTCTACGCGGTTGGTCTCGGCCAGCGCCTGGTCCAGGTCTTCCACCTCGCCCACTGCCAGAAAGGGAACGAAGAGCTCCTCCTCGAAGAGCGACGAGCTCAGTGGAAGTTGGGCGATGGTGGGTGCCACAAAGTGGCCCCGGTCGAAACGATTGCCCCGGAGCCGAGCGCCGCCGAGGAGCACGCGGCCCTCGCTCCGGGCCTGGGCGACGGCGCGCTCGAAGCGCTCCACCGACCGCTCGTTGATCACAGGTCCGAAGAAGACGTCGCGCTCGGAGGGATCGCCCATTTTGATGGACCTGGTCTTCTCGAGCAACCGCTCCAGGAAGGGCGCCATCGCCTGCCGCTGCACATATACCCTGGATGTGGCGCTGCATTTTTGATTTTGAAGACTGAATGCGGAACGCATGACTCCTTCGGCGGCGGCATCGAGATCGGCACCGGCCAGCACCACCGCGGCGTTCTTGCCGCCGAGCTCCAGCAGACACGGCTTGATCCAGCGGCCACTCAGACCCGAGTGGATGCGCATCCCGACCTGCTTCGACCCGGTAAACACGACTCCGTCAATCCCGGGGTTCTGCCAGAGCGGGTCGCCGATGTCCTCGCGGCGGCCGATCAAAATGTTGAACAGCCCCGGCGGCAGCCCAGCGTCGCGATAAATCTCGTAGAGCTTGAGACCGGTCCAGGGTGTATCCTCGGCCGGCTTGTACACCACTCCGTTGCCGGCCGCGAGCGCGGCGGAAGACATGCCGGCCGAGAGGGCCAGCGGAAAGTTGAAGGGCGCGATGCAGGCGAAGACGCCATAGGGGCGCAGCACATCGGTGTTCCGCTCCACCGGCGTAATGCGGTTCATGGTCCGCACGAAGCCGTCGGCATCCTCCACCTGCTGACAGTAGTAGTCAATCAGATCCGCCGATTCTTCCGCATCCCCCATCGCTTCGAGGCGGCTCTTCCCCACCTCCAGACTCATGAGGGCAGCCAGCGCGTATTTGCGATCGCGGATAATGGTCGCGGCCCGGCGCAGGATCTCGATGCGTTCGGGCCACGGCCGCCGCGCCCAGTGCGGGCTGCGTCTGGCGGCTACTGGCGACCGCGGCCTCGACATGCGCCGGGGTCGCCGCCGCGAACCGCCCCAGAACCAATGCTGTGTCGATGGGCGAGCGGTCTATCAGCGGCTCGGACTGGCTCTCGACCGGGTGGCCCGCGATGTAGAACGGATGAGATCCGCCGGCCTGGCGCCGCACATCTTCCAGGGCTGCGTCGAAAAGCCGGTGGAACTCTTCGAGGTCCCCCGTGGTGGAGGTGTAGGTGACCTTCGCAGGCGCGGTCATCGCCCGGCCGAGACCCCGGCTGCCGTTTCTTCGACGGCGCGGCTGCACACTCTGACCATCTCGTCTATCTGCTCCTCGGTGATCACGAACGGTGGGGCGAGCATGGCCAGATCTCCGGTGCCGTCTTCCAGCTGGCCCGAGTTGGGCCAGACCGTCAAGTCCCAGGTCCAGCGCTGCAGCCGCGAACGATTCAGCGAAGCGCGCAGCGGGCGGAAAGGGCCGGCGAGTCGCCTTGTCCTCCACGAACTCGATGCCTGCGAGCAGGCCACGCCCACGGACGTCGCCGACGCAGGGCAGAGCGCGCAGGCTCTGCAGGCGCCGATGCAGGAGCGCTCCCATCGCGGCGCAGCGTTCGACCAGCCGGTTCTGGCGCAAATACCTGATGGTGGCGGCTCCTGCGGCGCACGCGGTGGCGTGATGAGAGAAGGTCTGGGCATGGAGGAACGCCCCGGAGCCCCGCGCCAGAACATCGACGATGCGGCGGGGCGCCACGACCGCCGACAGCGGGGCGTAGCCGCCCGCGATGCCTTTGCCGAGCACCATAATATCCGGCACCACACCGTACGACTCCAGCGCCGACCAGGTTCCGGTCCGCCCCGCCCCGGTGAGTATCTCATCTGCGATGAACAGCACCTGGTGACGATCACAGATTTCACGCACCCGGCGCCAGTAGTCTTGCCCCGGCACCGATGCGCCGGTGGACGAGCCGCCTACCGGCTCGGCGATGAGCGCCGCCACCGTTTCGGGTCCCTCGCGGAGAATCGCCGACTCGATGGCAGCGCCGGTGCACGAAGGACACAGCGGCGGGGTTCCCCTGCATTCGCATCGGTACTGGTAAAATGCGGGGGCGCGAACGACCTGAACCAGCCAATTCCGATAGTAGGTCTGATACTGCTCTCGGGAGGAGGCCGATAGCGCGAGCAGTGTGTTGCCGTGATACGAGGGGGCCAACGCCAGCACTTTGTGCTTCCCCGCCCTGCCCGACTCCACCCAGTATTGCCGCGCCAGCTTGAGCGCGGCCTCCACCGCCTCGGAACCGCTGCCCAGTGGATAGACCAGATCGAGGTCTCCCGGCGACAGCGCCGCGAGCTCGGTGGCCAGTTCTTCCACTGCGTCATGGGTGAACATGCTGCCGTTCAGATAGGCGATCTGTCCGGCCTGCAGAGCGAGCGAGTCAGCGATTTCTCTGACACCGTGGCCCACATTTACCACGTACGCCCCGCCCGAGCCATCCAGGTACCGCCGCCCCTGGTCGTCGTACAGATAGCAGCCTTCTCCCCGGACGATCCGGGGATA
This sequence comes from uncultured Gemmatimonadales bacterium, assembly GCA_963810165.1. Classification (GTDB taxonomy): domain Bacteria; phylum Gemmatimonadota; class Gemmatimonadetes; order Gemmatimonadales; family GWC2-71-9; genus CAVVWJ01. Next base: position 6,634 of record CAWEMG010000047.1, on the reverse strand, counting down.
ATCCCGACTGAGCTTCCGGTAAAAGACATGGGAGGAGGGGTATCGAGGACTCATGGGTGACCGCGGAATGTGCTCCTTGTCCGTGGGGCCCGCCAGGGTTCCATAAGGGCCGAGCCCGATGGCCCATATTCTGCATACCTTCTACACCGACCGCGCCCTTCCCGGGCCGCTGCGGTAACCCTTTCCGCTGGTCGGAACTATGCCATCTCCACTCGTCGTTGACGCGTTACGCGAACAGCTTGTCAGAGTACTCGACTGGTACCGGCAACAGCGCCCGGCCTATGGCTGGGGTGTGGTCCTGCACCAGCGTAACGAGCGAGGCACATTGCGTTTTGGGGCAATCACTCCCGCGGGTGAGAGCCTCCTCCTGAGCCAGGCCCTCCTGGCGGGGCTGTCGGAAGGGCCCTGCTGGCTGGACGGTGCGGTGCGGGTGCGGCTGACCTGCCGGCAGGTAACTCAGCGGCATCCATGGCTGGATGCCCTGGAGCGGCCGGACCGGCCGCCACTGGTCGAGGCGCTCGCGGTGTGTTTCGATCCGAATGCTTCGCAGGCGGAATGCGAGAGGTTCCAGACGATGGCCGGCACGCTGACCCCCGGTACCCTCCCCACAGAACTCTTCCTTCTGACCCGCAAGAAACCAAGCGGTTGGCCGATCTAGTCGCGAGCTATTGGCGTGGGCTATTGGCCATTGGTCGAAAGCCCCAGTCTCAGCCTCCAGCAGCACACCCTGCGACACTCAGCATCAGCCAATGGCCATAGCTAATAGCCAGCACCCACCGCGATCTACTTCAAAAACAACAAATCCCTATACGTCGGCAGCGGCCACAGGTCCGCGGCCACGATCGTTTCCAGCGTATCCACCGTGTCGCGCAGCTCGGCCATGGCCGGCTTCAGCTCCTTGCTGATTTGAGACGCATGCCGGATCGGATCGGCGTCATGGTGGGCCGCGGCCTTTTCCACCTTATTGGTGGCGTTCCGCAGACGCTGACCAGATCGACGAAGCTCCGGAGCGACGCGACCGTGTCGGCGCAGTCCACTCCCGCAGCCTTTGTGGCCGCGACCGCTTCGGCCACGGACCGCTGATGCTGCAACGCCGCCGGCAGTATCTGATTCCGCGCCATCGACACCATCGTTTCGGCTTCGATGGCGAGCTGCTTGATGTACTTCTCGATGGCGATGTGGGTCCGCGACTCCAGCTCGGCCGGACTGAGCACGTTGTACTTCTTGAACAGCGCCGCGTTCTTCTTGGCCCGGAGCACCCCAAACGCCTCCACCGAATCGTGCAGATTCGGAAGTCCGCGCTGCTCCGCCTCCGCATGCCATTCCTGTGAGTAGTTATCGCCGTCGAAGATGACCCGCTTGTGCTCCGTGATGAGCTTCTTGAGGACCGCGATCACGGCCAGCTGAAGCTTGGCGGGCGTGGGTTTGGCCCCGGCGGCCTTCTCCAGCTCGGTGGCCACGTGATCGAGCGACTCGGCCACGATGGTGTTCAGGACGGTGTTGGGCCAGGCGATGCTGGCGCTGGATCCCACGGCGCGAAATTCGAACTTGTTGCCCGTGAAGGCGAAAGGTGACGTCCGGTTCCGGTCGCCCGAGTGGCGCGGCAGCATCGGGAGCGTCGTGGCCCCCAGGTCGAGGACTCCGCCCTGAATTGTCCGCTTGGGGAGCCCTTGCTCCACCTGCTCCAGGATGTCGGTCAGCATGCTGCCGAGAAAAATGGAGATGATTGCCGGCGGCGCCTCGTTGGCCCCCAGCCGGTGGTCGTTCGCGGCGGAGGCGATAGAGGCCCGCAGCAGGTCGGCATGGGTATCCACCGCCCGGATGGTGGCGACGAGAAACACCAGAAACTGCATGTTGGTGTGGGTCTCGTCCTGGGGGTCGAGCAGGTTCACGCCCGTGTCGGTGGACATCGACCAGTTGTTGTGCTTGCCCGATCCGTTCACACCCGCGAACGGCTTCTCATGCAGCAGGGCCTGGAGGCCGTACCGGGGGGCAATTCGCTTGAGCGTCTCCATCAGCAGCATCTGGTGATCGCTGGCGATGTGGCTCGCCTCGAACAGTGGCGCGATCTCATACTGTCCCGGCGCCACCTCGTTGTGCCGGGTCTTCACCGGCACGCCCAGGCGGTAGAGCTCCAGCTCGGCCTCGGCCATGAACGCCAGTACCCGGGGGGGAATGGTACCGAAGTAGTGATCCTCGAGCTGCTGTCCCTTGGGAGGCTTGGCCCCGAAGAGAGTGCGCTCGCAGATCAGCAGATCGGGGCGCCGATAGTAGAGCTCGCGGTCCACCAGGAAGTACTCCTGCTCGGGACCAACAGTGGTGACGATGCGAGACACCCCTGCATCGGTGCCGAAAATGCGGAGTATCCGAAGCGCCTGTTTGGAAAGCGCTTCGACCGAGCGCAGCAGGGGGATCTTGGTATCCAGCGCCTCGCCGGTCCACGAGACGAATGCGGTGGGAATGCAGAGCGTAACGTTGTTCTCTCCCCGCATCAGAAAGGCCGGGCTGGTCGCGTCCCAGGCGGTGTAGCCCCGCGCCTCGAACGTGGCCCGGAGTCCGCCTGAGGGAAAGCTCGAGGCATCGGGCTCTCCCTGCACCAGCTCGGACCCGGAGAAGTTGAACACCACTCCTCCGCTCCCGTCGGGGCCGGCGAGGGAATCGTGCTTTTCGGCGGTGAGCCCGGTCAGCGGTTGGAACCAGTGAGTGTAGTGACTCGCCCCGTTCTCGATGGCCCAGTCCTTCATGGAGGCCGCGACGACGTCGGCCACGGCGGGGTCCAGCGGCTCGCCCCGATCGATGGTCCGAAGGAGGCTCTTGTATACCTCCTTGGGAAGACGCTTCCGCATCATGCTGCGAGAGAAGACATCGCGGCCGAAAATAGTGTCGACTCGCTCAGCGGTTTCCGAACCGCCATTCATAGAACGCCCAGGGGTGGTCACAGGTGCTCGTGCCTCGTGCGTGGAGGAGGTAAGGATGCTGAATGGCGATCTGTTACGCCATCGCCGTTGGTGCGGTCAGCGCTTCTTCGAGGTCGGAGATGTCGGGATCAGCCAGCTCGGTATACACCGGGTGGGACAGATACCGCTCACCGAAATCACACACCACCGACACGATGAGTTTGCCGGCGCTCTCGGGCCGGGCCGCCACCTGGAGCGCGGCCCAGGTGATAGAGCCACTCGAGATGCCAGCGAAGATAGCTTCCTCGCGAGCCAGCCGCCGGGCGGTGGCAATGGCGTCATCGTTGGTGACCCGAATGACTTCGTCGTAAACCTTGGTATCGAGTATCGCCGGAATGAACCCGGCACCGATTCCCTGCTGCTTGTGAGGCGAAGGCTGCCCGCCGGACAGTACCGGACTCTCGGCCGGCTCGACCGCGACGATGCGGATGCCAGGCTTGCGCTCCCGCAGGTAGCGTCCCGCCCCCGTGATGGTGCCCCCGGTCCCGATGCCGGACACAAAGATATCCACGGCGCCGTCGGTGTCGGCCCAGATCTCCGGCCCTGTGGTGCGATAGTGGATGGCGGGATTGGCGGGATTCTCGAACTGGCGCGGCATCCAGGCCCGGTCAGCCAGGCGGGCGAGAATTTCCTCGGCCCGGGCGATGGCGCCCTTCATCCCCTTGGCGCCCTCCGTCAGTACGACCTTGGCGCCGAGCGCGCGCAGCATGTGCCGACGCTCGAGGGTCATGGTATCAGGCATGGTGAAAATGCAGCGGTAGCCCCGTGCCGCGGCGACGTAGGCGAGGCCGATTCCCGTATTCCCGCTGGTCGGTTCCACGATGACCATGCCAGGACGGAGCCGCCCCTTCTCGACCGCGTCGTCGATCATGGCCGCACCGATGCGGTCCTTGACCGAGTCATAGGGATTGTAGCCTTCGTGCTTCACCGCGATGCGGCCTGGAAGTCCGGCAGAGATACGGTTCAGGCGGATGAGCGGGGTGTTGCCGACCGTTTCGGTGACATCCTGATAAATCTTACCGTGTGGCATGAAGAACCTCGCCTGCTGTGCGAACGTGGATCGCTGAGCCCTGCTCCGCCAAGAATAATATGCTTAGACTCGAGCCGCGCACTTCTGCGCCAACTCTCTCAGGGCGGCGGCACCCCATTCCCCCCGGTCGTTCAGGCGGTCCACCAGGTCCGGAGGAAGCGCCTCCACGCCGAGGCGGGCTCCACTGATGGCGCCGGCGATGGCAGCCATGGTGTCCGTATCTCCTCCCACCGCGATCGCGGTGCAGACGGTCTCCCAATAGTCATCGGGCGATCGGAGAAAGGCATAGAGACTCCAGAGCACGCTGGGAATGACGAAGGCGGAAATTCCCTGCCATTGCTCCATGTGCGCTGGATCGAGACCGGACTGGTGGACATGCCGCGCGGCTCCGGCCGGGGACAGCGACGCCCACAGCGACAGCCCCCGCACAGCCTCGGCCACCGAACGATCCGCCGCCGCTTCAGCACAGCCGGCAAGATCTTCCAGAAATTCCGCGCGGTGGAGGGGCCGCCGCAACGCCGCCAGGGCCGCCGCACGGGCCACGACGGCCGCTGCCGCCCCGCATCGGGAATCGAGGTGGGTAATTCGGGCCTGCTCGACCGCGGCTCGACACATGGCTGCCCGGTCGGGGAGTAACAGGCCCAGCGGCGCGGATCGCATGGCCGCTCCGTTCCCCGCGTAGGGGGGTGGGGTGCCCGCCTCGCTGCCAGGGAACCCCCGAGAGCAGACGCATGGCTGCGGACCGGGTGCCCTGCCCCGCTCCCACATCTCGTCGATCGCCGAAAGAGCTCAGCGACATTCGGCCGCGAATACCGCGTGGATCCCAGCCACCAGCGTCCTGCGAAGCTCCTCAGCAGCTCTCGCGCGAGCTGTGTGTCATCGCTGTACTGGCCAAAGGGAAACTGCGGATGGGACCGTTCACCGGCTCGGCCGGCGCGAAGCCAGTCTTCTACATACGCCTGGGCGATCTCGGGCGGTCGGCCTCGACCACGAATCCCAGCGCATCGCCGAACGCCTGCCCCAGGATCGACCCGGCGAGCCGTCTCCGCGATCACCCCTGGACCGGCGCACGTCCCGGCCGCAGTGCTTGCAGACCCGCGCTCGGCCAGTATGCGCTCGGCGCAGTAGGGGCACTCGCGCTCCAACCGCGGCTCCTCGGGATCAGCGGACTGCCCAGCCGCCTGGCTGCCCCTCCGCTCCTCCTGGGCGATGATCTGGCTCTGAATCTGGCGCCGGAACTGAAGCGGGTCGGAGATTCCCGAGAACCTCTCCCGGGTTCCGCCAGTGCCGGTTATAGTCACGGTGCCGAAGCCGAACATCCGGCCGATCACCCCCTGATCGACGGCAATCGCTTCGATCTTGCTGAGCAGGGTTTCATCGGACTCGCGCTCGATGAAGCCGACCTTGCCCAGCACCCGCTTATCCGTCACGGCGAATTCGGACGTGACATAGCGAATAGCCGGCCCGATGGCCAGCAGCAGCCCGATCCCGGCCAGACCCAACCCGGCGTACGCGTAGGCCGGCTCCAGGAACTGGAGCAGAATGAAGAGCCCGACGCCGAGGAGGGCCACACCAATGGCCGCGAGAAAGATGGTCCAGTGCAGACGGGCGCGGTACACGATGCGCTCGCCGGGGAGAAGGTGGTCGTCGAGGTAGCTCATGGGGACAAGATAGTGCCAAAAAAAGAGCCCCGCACTTGCGAGGCTCTTGGTACCGGTTCGAACTACTTATTGCGTTACCCCTATGACTGAACAATCTCGAGGTCGCCTGCATCCGTGGTGCAAACCGTCTCGCTCACGTCTCCAACTGCCTGCGCCGCAAGCACGGCGGCGGCGATGTCCAGGTCGCAGACCGTGACAAGAACGTTCGCAGCGACTGCTACATTCACGTCGTTGAGGATCGCGACGTCACCGAGGCTGACATTGATCAGCCCCTCTTGATGCGAATTGTTCCCGCCACCGGCAGGACCCGGGTTCTCACCGGGCGTACCCTGCTCGATTGTGATCGGAGTGGCCGTAGTCGTGCAGAACGTCTCGCTGCCGTCCCCGAACACCTGCTCCGCGAGAACGGCGAGCACGACGTCCACGTCACACACCGTCGCGAGGACGTTCGCGGCGACAGCAAGATTGACGTTGTTTAGAAGGTCGATGTCGCCAGTGCTGACGTTGACGAGTCCGTTCTGCTGCGAGTTGTTGGCGAACTGCGGTTCCAGGGTAGTTGGGCTTGAGACGTTTGACGGGCTTGACGGGCTCGATGGAGAGCTATCGTCGCACGCTCCGAGAGCAAAGGCTACAGTAACCGCGGCAAGGCCTGCGGTTATGCGATTTCGACTGTACATGGGAACTCACCTCTATCAGTAGTTCGATGGCGGGTAAGTTGCTTCTAGGGCAACGAACAGGGGGTGTCCCCGCGCAGAGCCAGTAATAGAGCAGCAGTGGTCAGTGCCATCGGTGACCCTCATCACGAATTTTGGATCCGATTTGCGTGCGTTCGGGCCTTCAAATCGCAACCCTTACACGTAAGTAGATTACGCTCGAAGTGTCGGGATTGACTGCGGAAAAACTCGGACGAGACGCGGGGAATAGAGGGTGGGCCAACGGACAGGGTGGGATTCGAACCCACGATACCCTTGCGGGTATACCGGTTT
>CAWEMG010000046.1:0-16811 GCA_963810165.1 uncultured Gemmatimonadales bacterium | reverse complement strand
CGCCCGGATCTCCCAGCAGCGCAGTGACCGCTTCGCCCAACCGCTGGGGGGTTAATCCGGACTGTGACAGCAGCTGAGAAGCCCCCGAGGCTTCCAAGACCCGCGCGTTATGGGTCTGATGATCGGCCGCCGCTGTCGGCAGCGGGATCAATACGCTGGGGAGCCCCACGCACACAGTTCGGCCACCGTGATCATGCCGGCCCGCGACACGACCAGATCGGCCACGGCGTAGCCGTCCGCCATGGGATCGAGAAAGTCGATGACGTGCACAGCGGGAGGCTGATGGTAGCGGGCGAACTCCTCATGCGAGCTGCGGCCGGTTACCCAGATCAGGGTCGCTGCTCCGGCCCCGCCCTCGTCGAGCCACCCCGCCACGGCGCGGTTGATCGCCAAGGCGCCTTGGCTGCCTCCGGTAACCAGGACCACTGGACGACGGTCGTCCAGCGCAAATTTGGCCCGCGCGGCACCGCGTCGTTCCGGTTTCGGAGGAGTGATGGGGTTGCCGGTATCGAACACCTTGGTCGCGGTCCCGAACCGAAGCAGGCGAGCCGCCTCAGGCAGGCCGAGATAGACATGCCGGACTCGGCGACTGAGCCACCGGGTGGCCAGACCCGGATAGGCGTTCTGTTCCTGAATGGCGGTGGGGATGCCTTGGCGTGCGGCCCACCAGACCACCGGCCCCGAGGCGTATCCTCCCGTTCCGATCACAGCAGCAGGTCGCTCGCGCTCGAACACCTGGGCGACTTCACGCAGCAGTCGCCCTGCGACAAACGGCCACCGCAGGTTCTTCCACCACGCGCGACGATAAATCGGCTCCGTTGGAAGCAGATGAAAGCGAAAATCACGGGTGGGTAGGATCCTCGACTCCACTCCTCGAGTGGCACCGATCAGCACCGGCTCCAGGCTCGATCCAGACTCACGCAGGGCGGATGCGATAGCCAAAGCCGGCATCAGATGGCCGCCCGTGCCCCCGCCGGCGATGAGGATGGTGGACGGGGGAACGGCTGGACGAGCGGACAACGTCACCGGATACCCTTCTTCGAATTTTTCACTACGGCGTTGTCCGACCGCCGCTCCGCCTCTTCCTCAGTGCGGCCATCCGTGTGCGGCCATCCGTCCGCCGCTCCGCCCGTCCACCTGTCCGCCTCTCTCGCGGCCCCGCTGCTCTCGGGCTTCCTCGCAGCCGCCCGATGTTGATCAGGATGCCGGTTCCCAACAGCGAAATCACCTGGCTCGACCGGCCATAGGACATGAACGGGAGCGTAAGGCCGGTTGTCGGCATGATGCCGAGGGACACCGCCATGTGCATGAACGCGGTGAGTCCGATCGTGGCGGTCAAACCCACAGCCAGATACTGACCGAACGGATCGGCCGCGGTGCGCGCAATGCGAAAGCCGAGCCAACAGAACAGCGAAAACAGTGCGACGACCGTCAGCACACCGATGAAGCCCCATTCCTCTCCGATGGTGCTGAACAGAAAATCGGAATAGGCATAGGGCAGATACCCGAGCTTCTGTTGCCCCTCGCCGAAGCCGACCCCGAAGAGCTGTCCCGAGCCGATCCCGACCAGCGATTGGTGGATCTGAAAGCCGGCGTCACTCGTGGCGTCGCCGGGATTCATGAACGTCAGGAGGCGGGAGAGCCGGTATTGGGCGTCCCGGATTTGATGAAAGACCAGAATCATGCCCAGCCCTGCCAACATGACGAAGTGCCCGATCTTGGCGCCCGAGGTGAAAAGGACCAAACCACCCAGCAGTGCGACCAGCGTGGCCATGGAAAGGTTGGGCTCGAGCAGGATCAGCAGCGAGACCACTCCCAGCACCACGATGAACGGCAGCACGCCCTTCTTGAACTCGCGAACCTGGAGGCCCTTCTTCGAGGCCAGCATGGCGCACCAGATCACGACCGCGATCCGGGCCAGCTCGGAAGGCTGAAAGTTGATAGGACCCAGGTCAATCCAGCGACGGGCTCCGTTTACGGGAGGCGCGATGGAGAGGGTGAAGGGAAGCAGCGGGATCAGCAGCAGGACCAGAACCACGAGGAGCAGCGGCCACGCCAGCTGCCGCCAGCGATAATAGTCCATCCGGGAAGCCAGCAGCAGCAGAATGCCACCGGCGACCGCGCCTGAGAGCTGGCGCAGCGCGAAGCCCAGGCCGGCATTCCGGCCTTGCAGCGTCACCAGGCTTGCCGCTCCGTAGGTGGTGGCCACGCCGAATACGACGAGCACCACAGTCACCATCCCCAGGAGACGGGTCTCCCAACGCAGCTCCCCAGGGTGGCGTACAGCTCGGGGGCTCACAGCGCCTGCACCGCAGCGCGGAAACGATCTCCCCGCTCCTCATAGTTCCGGAACATGTCGTAGCTGGAGCATGCGGGCGACAGCAGTACGGCATCCCCGGGCCGGGCGAGACCCTGGGCTGTGGCCAACACGTCGGCGAACGAATCTGCCGGCACCACCTTCAGACTGGAGCTCAGATCCGCCGCGATCAACGGCCCTGCCTCACCATAGGCCACGACCGCGCGGCAGCGGCCTCGCAGTGGCTCCGCCAGTCGACTGTACGGCTCTCCCTTGTGCCTGCCGCCGAGGAGCAGCACGAAGTGCCGGTCCAGGGCCGCGACGGCAACTTCGGTGGAGGTGATGTTGGTGGACTTGGAGTCGTTGATCCACAGCACGCCGTTCACCTCTCGCACCGGCTCGACCCGGTGCGGGATAGCACGAAAGGATCGCAATCCCTCCGCGATCCCCTCAAGCGATGCCCCCGCCCTCGATGCCGCCAGTACCGCCGCCAGGGCGTTGGCCACATTGTGATCGCCCAGCAGAGGCAGCTCGGCGCGCCGGAGCACCGCCGTATTGCCCAGCATCAGACGTGGCACCGGCGCGATCGTACCAGGCGTCGCCCCGGCCCACGATCGAGAAGCGGACCCGGGTGCCGGGCAACGGCTGCGTCATCTTCTCGACTTCGGCGTCATCGGCATTCGTCACCCAATAGGACGTTGCATCGGCATTGCGGAACAGCAGTGACTTGTCGCCGTAGTACTCCTCGAGGGTGGCGTAGCGGTCGAGATGGTTGGGTGCCAGGTTGGTGAGCACGCCGATCGCCGGCTTGAGGTTGGGCGCGTCGTGCAGCTGAAAGGAGGACAGCTCCAGCGCCAGCCAGTCCGGCGGGTGCGTCGACAGGGCCACATCGCACAGGGGCCGGCCGATGTTGCCGGCGGTCTCCGCCGCCAGACCTGAACGGGACATCACGTGCGCAATCAGTGAGGTCGTGGTCGTCTTGCCGTTAGTGCCAGTAATGCCAATGCAGCGAGTGCGTCGAAGCGCCACAAAGCCGATGTCGACCTCCGCGTGAATGGCAACACCCGCTCGGCGTGCGGACTTCAAGGCCGGCACATCCGGCGGCACGCCCGGGGCCACCACTACCGCCGCAGAGCGTGCGATCCGTTCCAGGTCGTGTCCACCGAGCTCGACCTCGGCACCGGCCTCGCGCAGGGTGCGGGCCCAGGCCTCGAAGCTTGGTCCCGCGCCGCTGTCGGAGGCGTACACCGGGAGGCTGCGGGAGCGAAGCAGCAGGGTGGCCGAAACCCCGCTCTTTCCCAGGCCCACCACGGCGACTTCCTTGCCGCTCCCGCGCCAGCGATCGAAGAGATCGCCTTCACCGACGCCGCTCATCGCACCTTCAGCGTCGAGAGCGCCACCAGCGCGCAGAGCAGTCCCAGGATATAGAAGCGGGTCACGACGGTTGTTTCCGCCCATCCCAGCTTCTCGAAATGATGGTGCAACGGAGCCATGCGAAAGACCCGGTGTGCCTCAGCGTACTCCCGCCCTCGGGTGCGCTTGAACCACTTGTAGGTGCCGGTCTGCACCAGGACCGAGATGGCCTCGGCGGCAAACACCCCACCGATGACCAGCAACAGGAACTCCGCCTTGAGCAGGATCGCCACGGTGCCCAGCGCGCCGCCGATCGCCAGGCTGCCGGTGTCGCCCATGAACACCTCGGCGGGATGCGCGTTGAACCACAAGAAACCGATGGTGGCCCCCATGAGTGCCGCGCAAAACACCGCCAGCTCACCCGCGCCAGGCAGATAAAAGACGTTGAGGTACGTGGTCACGTCCACCCGGCCGAAGAGATACGCAAACACGGCGAAAGCCGCCGCGGCGATACCCGCCAGACCCGTGGCCAGCCCGTCCAGCCCGTCGGTCAGATTGACCGCGTTGCTCGCCCCCGTAATGACGACCGTGACGAACACCACGAACAGCCAAGGGGCAAAGTTGACCACCAGGTACTTGAAGAACGGGAGGGTGGTGGCGGTCGCGGGGAGGGTGTCTGCAGGAACGACAGGGTTGAACGCCAGGAAGAGACCGAGCAAAAGTCCGAAGCTCACCTGCCCCGCCAGCTTCCACTTGGCGACCAGACCGCGTGATTTGCCCTGGACGATCTTCAGATAGTCATCGAGGAACCCGATGCACCCCATCCAGAGGGTCGAAAGCATCGCAACCACCACGTATCGGTTGGTAAGCGGCGCCCAGAGCAGCGTGGGCACAATGGTCGCGAAGAGGATGATGAGCCCGCCCATAGTCGGCGTACCGCGCTTGGACTGATGGCTCGCCGGACCCTCCGCCCGAATGACTTGCCCGACTTTCCGGGCTCTGAGGCGGCGGATCACCGAGGGCCCCAGCACAAATGCCAGGAGCAGCGCGGTAACGGTGGCGCCCGCGGCGCGGAAGCTGATGTAATTGAAGAGATTGAAAATGATGTACTGCTTGCCTAGCGGGGCGAGCCAGTGATAGAACATCAGTCCTCAGCGAGAGCGGAGGGGTGCCGGGGGAGCACCCGTGTGCGTCGCGGCGGCCGCGAGCGCAGGAATAATACGCTCCAGGGCCACTCCCCGGGACGCTTTCAGCACCACGATCTCGTCGCCGCGGAGCCGGGGGGTCAGCAGCGGCGCCAGGGCGATCGGGTCTTCCGCACGCACCAGCCGCTCCCCCAGCCCGCCCGCATGAGGCTCCAGCGCCGGAACGAAGTCGCCCACCGCCGCAAGCAGATCCGGCTGCAGCGCAACCAGCGCGCCGGCGACCGCCTCGTGCAGCGCTCTCGAATCCTCGCCCAATTCCCGCATGGTTCCAGCGACGAAGACCAGCCGACGCTTGCCCCGGAGCGCGGCGGCGGTGGCAATGGCGGCGCGGAAGGACTGGGGGTTGGCGTTGTATGAATCGTTCAGGATGGTCATTGCCCCCTCCTGAATCAACTCTCCCCGGCCCCCGGGTAGGTCGAACTGTTCCAGGGCGCGGGCCGCTCGCTCCCGCTCCAGCTCCAGGGCCTCCACCACGGCCCAGACCCGAACGGCATTATCGGCCTGATGGAGTCCTCTTGCAGCGAGCACGAACGTGTGTCCTCCCAGGGCCATCACGGGGCGCGCTGCGGCGTCGAGCGAGAACCGGTCGGGCACCAGGTCGGCGCCCTGCAATGCGGCGGTGCGAACCCGGCGAGCTCGGGATTTTGCACCGGCGGCCAGCCCAGGTGGTTCGACACCGACGATGGCCAGGGGAACGTCCTGGGTCAGAGACAGCTTCTCCTCCACCACACCTCCGAGTGAACCGAACCCCTCCAGATGCCCTGCCACGGCGTTCGTCACCACTGTGATGGAGGGCTCGATGATTTCGCGATACCGGGCAATTTCTCCGGGGAGGTTGGCGCCGGCCTCGACGACCAGCGCCTCGGTATCGGGTGGGGCCTCGAGAATCGTGAGCGGCACTCCAACCAGATTGTTCAGATTGGCCCGGGTTGCATAGGTGCGGTAACGGGTGCGCAGCACGGCCGCCAGCATTTCTTTGGTGCTCGTCTTGCCGTTGGTGCCGGTGACCGCGATGACCGGGCCGCTGATCCCCCGCCGCCGGGCACGTGCCAAAAGACCAAACGCCACTAGGGTGTCAGGGACCTCGAAGAGCATGAGCCCAGGAACCGGTGCCGTGCCTCGCCGCACGACCGCCCCGATGGCACCCGCCGCCAGCGCGGCCTTCAGGTGGTCATGTCCGTCGAACCTCTCTCCTACGAGAGCCACGAAGAGTGCGTTAGGAGAAACGGAACGGCTGTCGGTGCTGATGCTCGAGAACGTGACGGGGGAGCGACCTTCGGGTAATTCAAGACCCAACGCTTCTCGCACTGCACTCTCTGGCCATGGCGGCGTTACGAGAACCTCCCGCTTACCGCTCACCGCCTACCTCCGACTGCTCGTTGGACGATCTCGCGCTCATCGAAATCGATCTTGTCACTTCCGATGATCTGATAGGTTTCGTGGCCTTTGCCGGCCAGGAGGATGGTGTCACCGCGCTGGCCTTCGTTCAGCGCCGACTGGATGGCGGCGAGACGATCGGTAATGCGGCGGTGTGGCATGCCGCCCATTCCCTGTTCGATGTCGTCGATGATGGCGTCGGGATTTTCCATCCGGGGATTGTCGGACGTCACCACGGCCAGATCCGAATGCGTCCCGGCGATCCGCCCCATGATGGGGCGCTTGCCGCGGTCCCGGTCGCCTCCGCACCCGAACACCACAATCAGCCGCCCCGGCGTCAGCGGCCGCAACGACATCAGCGCACGCTCCAGCGCGTCGGGCGTGTGGGCGTAGTCCCGCAGCACCACGCAGGGCGTGTCGCTGAGGCGCTCCATGCGCCCTGGCACCTGAGGAGCGGTCGACAGGCGCTGCGCTACATCGCCCATTGGATGGCCCAGGGCGAGTCCGGTCGCGGCCGCAGCGAGGGCGTTCGCGACATTGAAATCGCCCAGCAGCGGGAGCGCCACCTCCGCGTCCCCGAATCGGCCCGTCAGCCGGAAGCGGGAGCCCGCGGCATCCAGGACCAGATGTTCGGCCCGAACATCCGCGGACGGATGGAGGCCGAAGGTGAGCCGCGGTGAACGTGGAGGCATGGCCTGCCAGGCGTTGTCATCCAGGTTCACGACCTCGATGCCGCTGAGGCCGAGCAAGGAGCTCAGGCGGAGCTTGGAGCACAAGTACGACTCCATGGTGCCATGGTAGTCGAGGTGATCGCGGGTCAGGTTGGTGAAGACTCCCGCCGCGAATGTCACGCCGTCGAGCCGCCGCTGGTCCAGGCTGTGGGAGGACGCTTCCATCCCAACGTGGGTCACACCGCGGTCGCGCATAGCACCCAGCGTAGCCTGCAGGTCCACCGGTCCTGGGGTAGTGAGTGAACCGGCCGTGGAGGACACCGGCTCACCCCGGCCATCGAATGCGCCCAGCGTGCCGATGCTGCCGGCGGTTGCTGACCCGTTGAAGAGGTGCCGGATCAGACCGGTCGTGGTGGTCTTGCCGTTGGTCCCCGTCACGCCAATGAGGGTAAGCGAGCGCGCCGGATGTCCGTGCCACGCGCTTCCCAGCAGCAGCGCCGCCCGGTGGCTGTCCCGCACCACAATCTCGGGCACGTTGGACCGCTGGGGCACCTCGACCAACACGGCCCCAGCGCCCCGGCGGATTGCGTCGGCCACAAACCGGTGGCCATCCGACTGGGATCCTCGGAGCGCGAGATACAGCATCCCCGAAGCAATGGATCGGCTGTCGACGCCAAGACCGGCAGGATTCGATGCGGAGGACGGCGCGGAGACCAGGAGATCGGCTCGGCGCAGCTCGTCCAGGAGTGCGGACCAGGTCAGCGGCATGACAGGCCCCTACTCCGCCCACACCGTGACGGCGGTACCCGGTGCCGCAGGCTGTCCGGCCGGCGGAGCGGTTCGGCTCACCTCGCCCACACCCCGCAGATTGATGCGGAAGCCGCGCCGATGAAGCGCCAGTGCAGCTTCACGCACGGGTGTGCCCGATACGTCAGGGATAGGCGTGGCAGCCTGGCTCAGCCGGTCGGCCTGGTAGGGCCAGGGTAACACCACACTGGGAATAGGGGCCGGAGGAACCGGCACGGGAGTCCGAGTGTGGTTGCTGTCCGGCCGGGTGAGACGGCTTCGGTCGATGCCGATCCGCCGCGAGGCCAGCGCCTGTTGCAGCATGGTGCGGGTGACCGGAGCGGCCGTGAGCCCGCCGTAGTACTTGCCCGACGGATTGTCGATCTTGACCACCACGACGAGCTGCGGGTCATGCGCCGGGAACAGGGCGGCGAAGGAGGCGGTGTACTCGCCGCTCACGTAGCGCCCCCCCTCGAAGCGCACTGCCGTGCCGGTCTTGCCCAGCAGTGAGTAGTTGGCCAGCTGAGCGTTTCCACCGGTACCGCCTTCCCCCACTGCCCCCTTCATGAACTCGCGCAGCTGTTGTGCGATCGCGGCCGGGACCACGCGACGCACCGGCTCGGTCTGGTGACGGTACCGCACCCCACCGGATGGATCCCGGATCTCGCGGACCAGGGTCGGTGTGAGTAGCAGGCCGTCATTGGCGATGGCCCCATAGGCAGCCGCCAGCTGGACCGGGGTGACCCCGAACTCGTAGCCCATGGCCATGCTCGCGCGGGTATACATCGGCTGCCATCGGTCGGGCCGGGCGAGACGACCCCTGGACTCCGAAGGGAATTCGGCACCCGTCGGGGTGCCGAAGCCGAAGTCACGCAACATCTCGAACTGTTCTTCGGGCGACAGGCGGGAGGAGAACTTCGCCATCGCGACGTTGCTGGAGACTTGAATAGTACGCGCGAGGGTGAGGTTGCCGGTGGTCTTGTGAACATCCGTGATGACGCGGGTACGCCCACTGCTCGTGATCGGCATGCGCCATTGGCCGCCTTCGGCGAACACCGCATCGTTGTCGCGCACGCGCCGATGCAGCAGCAGTGCGGCGGCGGTGAACAGCTTTGCCGTGGAACCAGGCTCAAATGGATCGGTAAATGCAGAGGCACGGAGGGAGGCGACCCCCGACCTCCCCCGCTGGCGCGACGCCAGCGCTAACAGCTCTCCGTTGGTGGGATCGAGAAAGACTACATCACCGCCGTCCGCCCTCATGTCGGCCAGGGCATCGTCCAACCCCCGCTCCGCAATCTCCTGGAGCTCTGCGTCCAGGGTCAGGACCACATCGTTTCCGGCAACGGGCTCGCGGACCAGCCGCGCGGGCGAGTCGTAGCGTCGCCCTGCGCGATCCTTGATAAGCACCGCTTCTCCGGGCTGGCCGGTAAGGATCGGGTCCAGCGCGAGCTCGAGGCCAGCTGCCCCTACCGGCTCTTCGGGTGAGAGCCCACCGATAATCGGCCGGGCCAGCCCGCGAGATGGATAGGACCGCTGAAAGTCTCCGGTCAGGTGGATTCCATCCAGCTTACGCAGGGGTTGGACCTGAGTGGCAGTATACGGCCCGTGGAAATAGAGCCAGCGTTTGCGGGACCGCAGATCCCTTTCCAGCGCGGAACGAGGAACGCCGAGGTGCCGGCTCAGGAGCTGGGCCGTGCGACGCAGGTTGGACAGCTCATTGGGAGCCACCCCGACGTGGTAGAACTCCTGACTCACGGCCAGGGGAACGCCGTTCCGGTCGTAGAGCGCGCCACGCCGGGCCGGAAGCTCCGCCCGTTCGGTGCGCTGGCGTCGGGCCTGGTCGGTCCATCGATCGCCCTGAAAGATCTGCAGCTGGGCGGCCCGGGCGACTATGCCGAGAACGCAGAGCGCGAACGCGAACTGGACGACCGCTATGCGGATTTGCGGACGCGCCATCAGGGCTCGGTCTCGCCCGGCACTGGTGGCTCGGGGAAGAGCACGAACTCCGAATCGGCCGGCTCATGCAGACCGAAGGTCCGCTTTGCCATCGGAACCAGAACCTGCCGACTCGACGCCAGCCGGATGCGACGCTCGAGCTCGGCGCGCCGTGCTTCGAGGCTCCGACGCTCCTCGCGCAGATCGTCCAGCCGACGCGCGGTCTGCAGGGCGGCTGTTTGTCGGGTCACTACCGCCACGGCACCTCCCAGAAAGATCAAGAGCCACAGCAGCATCCAGTGCCGTCCCTTAAGCTGCATCGTCGAGCCGGAAGGTTCTCAATTTGGCGCTCCTCGCCCGCGGGTTCGCCGCCACCTCATCCACACCCGGCAGAATCGGCTTCCGTGTCTCAAGTCGGCC
The DNA here is from genome assembly GCA_963810165.1 of uncultured Gemmatimonadales bacterium. GTDB lineage: Bacteria > Gemmatimonadota > Gemmatimonadetes > Gemmatimonadales > GWC2-71-9 > CAVVWJ01. Next base: position 6,768 of record CAWEMG010000046.1, on the reverse strand, counting down.
CAACGCCCGCCCCCGGCACACGCAGACGGGAAAGCCGGGAGGGCACACGCAGCTGCGAGCCCAGTCGCGGAACGACTGTTTCACCAGCCGGTCCTCTCCCGAGTGATAGGTAATGATCGACAGACGCCCGCCGGGCTTGAGGGCCTCTCTGAACTCGCTCAGGGCGTGTTCCAGTTGCGGAGCTTCATCGTTCACGGCGATCCGCACCGCCTGAAACAAGCGAGCGAACTCAGGGGGGCCGGATTTGGCGCCCAGAGTGGCGCGAATGGCATTGACCAGATCATCACTGGTGGCAAATGGCTGCCGGTCGCGTCGCCGGACAATCTCACTCGCCAGCCGGTGGGCCCGCCGCTCGTCCCCGTAGTCCCGGAAGAGCGTCTCCAGCTCCTCGGCGGGTGCCGTGTTCAGAATCTCTGCCGCTGACTGGCCGCCGGCACCCATCCGCATGTCGAGGGGAGCGCCTGGACGGAAGGTAAAACCCCGGGCCTCCTGGTCCAGTTGCCGGGAGGATACGCCGAGATCCAGGAGGATGAAGTCGGGGCGGAATTCCCGTACTGCGGCCAGCGCCTCCGGAGAGGCATAAGAGGCCTGAAGATACTGGATCCGCTCGGTTCCGAGCCGACGACGGCTGATGGCAAGAGCGTCCGGGTCCCGATCGATGCCCAGCACCTGGATGCCCTGCTCCAACAGCGCCGCCGCGTGCCCTCCGTCGCCCAGCGTGGCGTCTACCGCGCGCTGGGCTCCGCCGGCGGCCGCGAGAACGGCATCCAGCAACACGGGTACATGAAAGGTCGAGCTTGAATCGGCCATGGCCCGGCTCTGGCAGGCTTAAACACAACACCCCGTCGGATGGACGGGGTGAGGTTTGTATCAGGACGAGCGGGGCTGACGGGGCTCGAACCCGCGACCTCCGCAGTGACAGTGCGGCACTCTAACCAAGCTGAGCTACAGCCCCTGAAAGGAGGGCGGAATATATAGGGGCTATTGGCTATTGGCTATTGGCCGTTCTGAGAGCCGCGTAGCGGTACAGCCAACAGCGAGTAGCCAATAGCGAGCATCTCACTTGCCCTTACAATACGCCTTCAGCATCGACGCGACGCGCTTGTTGTACTGCTTGACGATTCCGAGGTTCTTCTCCACCGCCTCGGGGTTGACGCTCCGGCCGGCCGTCAGGGCCGAGTCAGCTGCGAGCAGCAGCCCCTGCTCCTCCCTGGCCACGTCGCACGACTTCTGTTTCTCGGCAATCTTGTCCTTCTCCGGCACCTGAAACAGCGTCGCGAGGCCCAGCAGGTAATTGGCCGGTCCATACACCTTGCCGGTGGGGTTGGCTGACTGGACCGCCATCCGCAGCAGCTCGGCCGCACCCTCCAAGTCCTGCGGTGGCTGGAGCAGCGGAGCCGCACCGGTGTAGAGGAGGGCCGCCGCATTCTCCTTAGCCTGCGCGTCTCCGTGCTTGATCGCAAACTCGAGGAAGGGCACCGCTTCCTTCACCCTGCCGCGCGGAGCTTCGAGAGGTGCACCCGCAGCGGTGGATCCGTTGGTGTTGGGTGGTGGCGTGGAACCCTGCTGGGGTGGTGCAATCAATGCCCTCGCCGCCTCGAGCGCGGGCACCACTGCCGTGGTGTCCTTGGCGATGAGGCGGTTGGTCACCGCCACCACGCTGTCCACCGGACCGGCGAGTGAGTAGGCCCGGTTCAGGTACCCCAGCAGCGTCATATTGTCGGGATACTTCCGAGTGCCTATCTGAGCCCATTTGAGCAACCGAACAGTATCCGGCTTCTCTCCTTCAGCCGCCGCCGCCGAGATCTTGGTGAAGAACAGCGTGTCGGCTTTGGTGGAGTCGGTGGCGTACATGGTCTCCAGCGCGTCCACCGCACACTTGAAGTCGCTCAGGAACAGACAGGCGTTGCTCTTCAGGTCGTACAGGTCGGGGTTGTTGGGGTCCAGCTTCAGCCCCTCGTCCGCCACTTCCTTCGCGGTCTCCGGATGTCCGGCTTGCAGGAAGTACTTGAACAACTCCTCCCGCAGCTTCTGATTGGTCGGAGCCACGCGGAGCATCTGCTTGAACGCCAGCAGGGTATTCGCCGTATCGTTGGCTTGCTGGTACTGGGTCGCCAGCGCGGTCCAGACCGGCAGACTCAGGGGATCGCCCTTCACCGACGCCTGGAGGTGCTTCACGACCTCGCCCCTCGGCGCCTTCTTGTCCACGGCCATTTGGGCCAGGCAGAACTCGGCGAGACCGTGATTGGGCACCGTCTTGGTAGCCTTGTTGGCCGCATCCGCAGCCTTGTCGGGCTTGGATGTCCGCTGATCGATGCACGCCTTCGCATCGGGATGCGCCTTCACCGCAGGGGCGAGCGACTGGGCCAGCTTCTTCCCGAAGTCATCCAGGCTCTGGCCTTGACCCTGGGTCAGGGTCACGACGTTACCGGCATCGTCGTTGACTCCGGAAAGCCTGGCGGTGACGACCGCGCGGCCTCCGTTGCCCCGCACCATGGTGCCAGTCATCAGCACGCGGGCCTGAATGTTCTTGGCCAGCGTCGTAGCCAACTGCGGGCTCAGAATGGCATCGACGGGATAGCCATACTGTTTTAGCGCGTCGTTCATCTGGGACTGCTCGATGACGGTAAAGTTACGCCCGGCGATGTCCTTCATTTCTTGACGCGCCGCGCTGCCGATCCTCACAGCGTTTGCCGAATCCGCAGCGGCGTTCGCAAACGGGTTGGCCACCATGAGGCGCGGAGCATTGTTCACGGTTTGCGTACGGGCACCGCGGGGGATACCCTGCGCCCCGAGCGGCGCGGTAATCACCACACCGGCGAGCGCGACGAGAACCAGACGCTGCAGATACATTCCTCGACCTCCCTACAAGACGGCCTCGTGGGCCAATGTTCCGCACTGCTTCGCGGGGATATATGGGCGAAGAGGGATTCGAACCCCCGACATCCTGCGTGTAAGGCAGGCGCTCTGAACCAGCTGAGCTATTCGCCCGAGAGCGACGCGGGCCCACTTCGGTTTTAGCGAGAATGCAGGGACCGTGCCGTGACGACGGACACCAGCTATGAGGCGATGCCTATAGGAAACAGGACACAGTACCCAAAGACCAGGATCACCGCCGCAGCACTGGGGTGGCCGGCCCGTAACGTCAGGTACCCCGCTATCAACACGCACACCGCCGCCGCCAGGATGATCAGGTTGCGTGGAGCCAGTAGAAAATGCCGCTGCGGAGCGGTAGGCTGTGGATTGGACATAAGTATTGAGGCTACTACGGTTCCCGATCAGGGTCAAGTTCAGGCGCCCCTGAGGGTTCGGGCGCGATCTCCCAACCTTCGTCGAGGGCCGCGCGGCGCGGCAGGTCGGCCCGCCTCCGAGCCCGGACAACCAGCCACAGAGAAAAGACCAGAATGCCCCACCCGCCCCCGGCCATCAGCCAGGTTACCAGACTGTACCGCCGCCGCAAGGTCTTGCGCCACTCGGTCTCAAACTGGGCGATGGTCAACCCGGTGGTGGCGAGAACCGCGGCCTCGAAATCGTCGCCCTCGATCAACCGTGCCATGAGGGGCGTCAGGGAGCCGGAAGGATTCCTCCGGGACAGCTCGATGACGGCCGAAGCGGCCAGGGCGTAAGCGGCGTCTGCTGTGGTGGCAGAGCCACGGAGCGCGCCATCCAGCTCGCGGAAATCCGGTAGGCGGCCCCGCACGACGGCAAAGTTTAACTCCAGCCCCTCGAAACGACTCCACTCGCCGGCAGCCCAGGCGGCATACCCTTCGTCGAACCACAGGGGAACGCGGACCTTTACGCTTTCATGCAGAACCAGGTGAGCCAGCTCGTGACGCAGTGTACGGTAGAGGTCGCCCTGGTCGGCCCGCAGGAGGATGGTGCGGGCGCCGGGCAATGCCACGGCGGCGCCCCAGGCCGGAGCCCGGCCTGACGTGAGCGAATCCAGATAGCGACCGTCAGGAGCGATAATCAGCCGGAGCGGCCCCGGCCGCCGGGCGCCCAGACCAGGCCAGGAGGTGCGCTCCCCGGCTCGAGTGGCAAGGTCGATGGCCAGGTCCTGCTGGGCTGGCCATGCAACGGCGGTGATCTGTCCGACGCGCACGGCCAGAGGCGCTTCCTGAGACGCCGCAAGGGCACCCGCCAGCGCCAGCCAAAGGAGGAAGGAGACTGCCAACCGCTGAAGGACTACTGGGTGAGCGGGCTGCGCGGGACTTCACCTCCGGCGGAGGCCACGTCCAACAATTCCCGGCAACGCTTGGCCCAGGGGTTGAACTTGTTCGCCTTGTAACCCTCGGTCCACACCTGCACGGCTTCTTCCCGCTGGCCACCCAGCCACAGGGCGCGGCCGAGCTCGAAGTACGCTTCGATCAGATTGGGGCCGAGCTTGAGAGTCTTGCGAAGGAACGTCTGGGCATCCTCGTACATCTCGCGCTCGAGATACACCAGGCCAAGATAGTAATGAGCGTAAAGAGTAGCCTTGCGGTCGTTGTCGAGACGGATGGCTTTCGAAAGATGCTCGATGGCCTCGCCGAAGATTCCCTTCTTGAGACAGATATAGCCCACGTTGATACGAGCCAGGGCATTGGCAGGTTCTTTCATCAGCACGCGGGAAAAGTTCCCCAGCGCCTCATCGTAGTCCTCGTTGAGCATCTGAGCCCACCCGAGCAGCGACTGCGCCTGTGCTGCGCCAGGGGAAAGGGTCAGCGCCTTGTCGAGCGCCTGAATGGCCCCGCTGTAGTCCCCCAGCGAGATGAGGCTCCAGCCCTTCTCGATGTAGGTCGAGGCTCCGAGGTGGTCGGCATGGACGGCGGGACGGTCACCGTTGAACTGGGGAGCCGGTGAGGTGTCGGCGAGACTGTTGGCCTGCTTGTAGCGCTCGACCAGTCCTCTGATATCCTCCTTCAGCTGACCCAAGTCGGTCAGGACACCATCCACCTGCTTGAACAGGGCGATGATCTCCCGCTTCACCGTTTCCCGGTCGGCGGCCGGGCCGGCGAGGTCGACCCGTCCGGACAGCTGCTTCACCTGGGTCCGGAGATCGGAGAGCCATTGGTCTTTCACGTGGCTACCCCGAGGTTATCCAGCTCCAGCCGTTCCGTAGCCGACAGCAGCTTCCGCGCGTTGAGAATGATGATGGTTCTGCCCGGCCGGGTGATGATCCCTGAGATGTATGCCGCCGCCAGACCGCTCACGACGGGCCCCGGGGCCGTGATGGTCGTGGTATCGACGCGCAGGACCTCCCGCACCTCGTCCACCAGCACCGCCACCCGCTGCTTCTCCAGCTCGAGGACCATCAGCCGCGTCTCCTCGCGAATGGATGCCTCCAGCTCGAACCGCTTTCGCAGGTCGAGGACAGGGACGGCGCCATCGCCATACGGCATCACTCCCTCCAGGAAGTCAGGCGCCTTCGGGAGCGGAGAGGGTGCCGTATACCGGAGGATCCGCTCGACCTGCAGGATGTCGAAGGCGAACTCCTGCCCTCCGACTCGAAAGGTCACCACCTGGATATCGTCGCCCTCGCTCATGTCGCGGCAGCCTCCATGAAACGTGCGCTGAGTGCCGTCAAGTCGAGTAGCGGCACCAGCCCTTCCGGGTGGCGCGCGACCCCGATGGCCCAGGGAAGCGTCGAGCCCGGGGGGACCGGGAGAGCCGGCTCCCGCACCACCACTTCCGCCTCATCGATCTCGAGGCAGATTCGGCGGCCCTCCACCGCCACCACCACCACGATATCGCCCGGCGGCTGGGGGCAGGTACCGCCGTGAAGCAGCGTGCCGAGATGCACCACGGGCATCATCCGCCCGTGAATCTCTGCCACCCCCCGCACCGCTGCCTCGCGGGTGGGTACCCGGTGAACCGGGCCCAACTGGGTTACTTCGATCACATGCGCGAGCTCCAGACCGACACGACGGTTGCCGGTACGGACCAGAAGAAAGCCGCCGTTGGCGCGGGTCATCCCACCCTCAGCCGGCTCAGCTCGGCTACTACCCGCCCTGCGATCTCCCCCACCGGCAGCACATAGCGGGCGCCACCGGACTCCCGCGCCGCGCTCGGCATTCCATACACCGTGGCGGATTCACGGTCCTGAGCAATGCCGACTCCACCGGCTTCATGGATTTGGCGCAATCCCTCGGCGCCGTCCCGCCCGATTCCCGTAAGAACAACCCCGACGGCGCGGGGGCCGAATTGGCGGGCGACGCTGGTGAACAGGGGATCGGCGGCCGGCCGCACACCCCACATGGTCGGCTCCTGATCGAGGACCAGCTGTAATCCTGCGCCGCCGGCACACACCCGCATGTGAAAGTCCCCGGGGGCGACATAGGCCCCATCCGCCAGCAGCGGCATGCCGTTTTCCGCTTCGACCACGTGAAGCCGGCTCTGAGCGCCCAGCCGCTCCGCCAGACTCCGGGTGAACTTCGGGGGCATGTGCTGCACGATGACGATGGCCGCCTCCAGCCCCGTGGGCAACTGAGGGATAACCTGGGCTAGGGCCCGCGGGCCCCCGGTGGATGCGGCGATGGCGACGCAAAGGCGGGCGCGCGAAGCAGTAGCGGTGGTGGTCGCCGGCGGCGTGCTGTCCCGGTTCCACCCCTCGGACAGCGCCAGCCGTTTGACATCGGCGGAGCGGGCGGCGCGGAGCACGATCAACAGCCGCTCGGCGAACCGAGCGGTGGCGGCGGCGCCGCGTTCGCCTTCCTTGGCCACCAGATCCACCGCACCCAACTCGAGGGCACGAATGGCGGCGATAGCGCCGGGCCCTACGTGGGCGCT
>CAWEMG010000045.1:0-102259 GCA_963810165.1 uncultured Gemmatimonadales bacterium | reverse complement strand
GATTCCCGCACCGAGCCGGGACTCGGAGCGTCTCCAGCCAGGTATAGCGCGCCGCCCGTGCCCTCGTCTCGGTGGCACTCGGTCCCAGCTCCAGCCGGCCGACATGCACCGGTAGACCGTAGCCGGTAGCCAGCACGCGCACCTGATCCGCCACGTTGGCGCTGTCAGCGTGGATGCCATGGTCGACGTGCGCAACCACCAGCTCCTGCGCATGGGCGTCCCGGCTCGCCACCAATAGATCAAGCAGCGCGACCGAATCCGGCCCGCCGGAGACCGCGACCAGGGCCCGGCCCGGGCTGAGGTGCAGCGTCGCCAGCCCCCGCTGGAAATCGCCGATCAAGGACATGACCGAAGCTTAACCGCCTTGAAATGTGCGCGAGGTTTGACTTGGTTCCATCCTCCGGGGCTCCCCCGTCCCGTCGCGACCCTCTGGAGGGCCGCCCTGATGTTTCCTGCAGTTCGTCTGCGCCTCGAGAAGCTCATCCTGCGGACCGCCCTCCTCGCCGCCCCACTGGCATGCGGCGAGGGCGGCACGGACGTAGTCCTGCCATCCCTCCGTATCACCACGGCCACTACCGGCCTGGAGCTCGACCCTGATGGCTATGGAGTTGCCCTGGACGGAGGCACGGCCTCGCCGATCGGCCTGGATGCGACGGTGGTCATGGATCGGCTGACCGACGGCCCCATCTGGTCGCACTGACCGGTTTGGCCACCAATTGTTCGGTGGCAGGAGAGAACCCGCGCCCAGTCAGCGTTGTAGCAGGCGCCACCGACAACCGTCGCTTTCGCGGTGACCTGCTCCGCCAGCGCTGGATCGATCGAGATCGTCACCACGACTACGGGAACTGGAACCGATCCGGACGGCTTCGGCCTCCAGCTCGATGGAGTCGATCGCGGACCGATGGCGGTGAACGCATCGAGCACTCTGGCCGGTCTGACCGCCGGTACCCACATCATCGGGCTGACGGGGCTGGCGCCCACTTGTCAGGTCTCAGGCGAAAACCCTCGCTCCATTTCGGTTCCCGCGGGCGAAACGGTCCAGGTGACCTTCGCGATTACCTGCTCGCTGCCCGGTCCAACCAGCGGCACGATCGCAGTGACGACGGTGACCACCGGCGGAGGGGCCGACCCGGACGGCTACTCCCTGCTCCTGGATGGGGTCGATCGCGGCGCAATCGGGGTCAACGCCTCGATCAGTCTGGCAGGACTGACTTCCGGCTCGCATACCATCGGCATCACCGGAGTTGCGGCCAACTGTCAGCTGTCCGGGGAGAACCCTCGATCGGTTACGGTGCCGGCGGGCGCATCGGTTCAGGTGTCGTTCGCACTCAGCCTGCTCGGTGCCCGGCCCCACCAGCGGCACAATTGCGGTGACGACGGTGACAACCGGCGGAGGGACCGACCCGGACGGCTATTCCCTCCTGCTCGATGGAATCGATCGCGGCCCAATCGCGGTCAATGCTTCAAACAATCTGGCAGGCCTACCGGCGGGGTCGCATACCATCGGACTTACCGGGCTTGCGGCCAACTGTCAGGTCTCGGGTGAGAATCCGCGCGCAGTCACTGTTCCGGCTGGCGGCACAGTCACGGTTGCGTTCGCCATTGCATGCACGGCCCCTGGCCCAGCCACCGGTAGTCTGGCGATCACGACGATCACCACTGGCCCCTCCCAGGACGCGGACGGTTACCTCGTCGCGATCGACGGGAGCGGAAATCGCCCCATCGGTGCCAGTGCTACGGTGACAGTCGGCAATATCTCTGCCGGCCAGCACAGCGTGCAGTTGCGAGGGTTGGCGTCCAACTGCAGCGTCACCGGCACGAATCCTCTGGGTGTGGCCGTCCAGGCAGGCGAGACCGCCCGGGTTTCGTTCTCCGTTACGTGCGTCGCTACAGTGGGCTCGCTGAGAATCACGATCGATGGATTGCCGGCTAACATCGATGCGGCGGTGACGGTGGAGGGGCCGGGCAACTTCTCGCAGCTGGTGAAGGCAACCAGCACTCTGACTGCTCTGGCTCCGGGCACCTACACGGTAACCGCGGCTGACGTGGTCAGCGGCAGCACCACCTATCGGCCCAGTGTAGCCCGACCCAGTGTGCCGGTTGCCGCCGGCGCCACCGCGTCCTCAACGGTCAGCTACACCCCGGTCGTGGTGGCACCTACGCTCAATCTGCGCATCGACGGCGTCAACCTGACCCAGAGCGTACAGACGTACGCCTCTGGACGTTCCACTGGTGGCGGGGCGCTCTGGGATATCTCCGAGTGTTCGTGGTCGCCAACCAAGCCAACACGGCGAGGCCAGCAGTGCGGGTCCGGCTATCCGGCTCCGGCGGATTCCCAGAGCTTCACCATACAGGCACCAGGCAACCGTTCCCACGCGGGTCGAGGAAGGGGAATGGGGCAGCTCGTGGAATCTCGAAATCCCCGCGGCGCTGATTCAGCCGGGTCTTACCGTGATGGCGGAGCTGGATCCGGACAACGGCGTCGCGGAAAGCAATGAAAGCGACAACCGTTTCCCCGCCACCGGCACGAAGTCACAAACTGTCCGCGGCGTTCCGCCGGCTCGCATCCGCTTCGTGTCGGTGCAGCAGGGTCGAGCCCTCCGGGAGATGTGTCGAACACCAGCCGGTTGATCGATCTCGCCCGGCGGATGCACCCGTTGAACGCGGTGGATGTGGATGTCGACCCAACCGTGTTTCCGACCGGAGCGCTCGCACCCAATGGCGATGGATGGTTCCAGCTATTAAGCGATCTGGACGGAAAGCGGGTTGCCGAGGGAAGCGACCGCATCTACTTCGGCATGGTGAAGCTGGGATATGGGAGAGAGGGCCTGGTCGGGCTGACTCTGGGTCAGGGCGTCCCGACCGCCGCCGGCTGGGATGATCAAACGGACGCCGGTCGTGTCGTGGCCCATGAGCTGGGTCATGTCTGGGGTCGAAGGCACGCGCCCTGCGGCAACCCTCCGGATGTCGACGGACTCTTCCCGTATACGGGCGGGAGAATCGGTGTGTACGGGCTGGATGCGACCCCGCCGGTAACGGCCTCTGACCTGAAGGCCCCCGGGTCGCCGGATATCATGAGCTACTGCTTCGACAGTCCCTGGATCAGCGACTATACCTACCGCAACATCATGGACTTCCGCGCAACCCACGCATTCGTGGTGCGAGAAACGCAGCTCCGCAGCCTTCCCTGCTGGTCTGGGGACGCCTGGTGAACGGACAGCCCGTACTGGAGCCGGCGTTCCAGATCGTGGCTCGGCCCAACCTACCCCAGCGGCCGGGCCCCTACTCCGTTACTGCAACAGCGTCGGATGGCTCACAGCTCTTCCGCCTGTCGTTCGACATCGCGGAGGCGGAGGACGGCCCTCCCGGCAACGGCCACTTCGCCTTTGCCGTTCCTCTGGATCAGGCTCGGGCCTCCCGCATTGGCACCATCAACCTCGGAGGTCCGGCGGGTGCTGCCAGCAACCAGCGGGCGTTAGCGCAGGTGACAACCGCACCAGCTTTGGAGTCCATCGAACTGCGTCGCGAAGGAAACACCGTAGCGCTGAGTTGGGATGCGCGAACCTACCCGATGATCATGGTGCGAGACCCAGAGACGGGAGCCGTCCTCGCCTTCGCTCGGGGAGGCACGGCCAGGGTGCAAACGTCGAAAGGCGAGCTCGACCTGGAGATCTCCGACGGCGTGCGCAGTCAGCGACGGCGCGTGGCCATCAACCGTTCGTAGGCTGAGCCAGGAGCCTTCCCGGCCGGCGCCTCGTCCGGGGTGCCGGCCTTGTTGCTACCGGTCTTCTTCTGTTCCGACCGGTTCGAATGCCAGACTCGGCTCTTCCCTCCTCCGATCTCCTCCATGGTCCGGCCGGTAGTCACCGACGTCAGATGTTCGGCCGCCACATCGGATCCGGGCACCGCATACTCGTCATTGTGCTTGATAAGCAACCACTGAGGTTTGCCGGGACTGTCACCCCGCATGCGGACCAGCGCCCATGAGCCTTTCAACCGCTTGCCGTTGAGAACGAACTTGAAGTCGCCCTTCTTGTAACCGGCTCGCAACCCCTCCTCTGGGTCGGGATTGGTACCACCATAGCTGTAGGTGCCGCGGTCCCACAGCATGACCGTACCTCCGCCATACTCGCCGTGCGGTATGGTGCCCTCGAACTTGTTGTACTCGATCGGGTGGTCCTCGACCTGCATCGCCAGACGCTTGACAGCAGGATCGAGGCTCGGCCCCTTCGGAACGGCCCAGCTTTTCATCACGCCGTCGAGCTCCAGGCGCAGGTCGTAGTGCAGATGGCTGGCAGCATGCTTCTGAATCACGAAATCGAGCTTCGGGCTCTTGCGCGTAGCGCCGCCCGCCGGCTCGTCGGTCCGAGTGAAGTCTCGCTTCCTGCGATACTCCGCCAGTTTCTCTTCCGGAGCTTCAGCCGTCTTTTTGCTCGTGGTCTTTTTTGCCATTGCGTGCTCTTTTCCCTGCCTGGTAGTCGCCCAGATACTCGTCGAGCTTGAATCGGCCTTTCGTTGCCACTAACGGCTTCCACAGGTCCCCCTCTTTCCGCACCCGCTCAGGAACGTTGTCCATTCGGAAGTCGTCGATCTCGAAACCCGACTCCACTTCGGCCCAGGTCACCGGGGTGGAGACCGCCGCCCGAGGGTTCGGTCTCACCGAATACACCGATGCAAGCGTCTGACCCCAGGCGTTCTGGTTGTAGTCCACCAGGATCCGCCCCTTGGGTCGCCTCGCCACCCGGTACTCGGCGGTGACTAGTTGTGGAAACCCCCGCTCCAGCTGCTGGGCGAACGCCTTGGCAAAGCGCCAGACGTCCTTCTGGACCGGCCCGCGCACGATGGGAACGTACACATGGATTCCCTTCGATCCGCTGGTCTTGGCCAGAGGATTCATTCCCAACGATGTCAGCGCCTCACGCACGATGATGGCCGTCTGACGCACGCCCTCAAAGGTGGCTCCCTCCACCGGGTCCAGGTCGAAGTGGAGATAGTCTGGGCGATCCACGTCATCGCAGCGGGCATACCAGGGGTTGAGATCGATGCATCCGAGATTGATGACCCAGAGGAGCGAGGCGAGGTCCTGGATCATGGGGAACGGGATCACGTTGCTGGACTCGTGTTCGATGTCGCAGATCTCCAGCCACTCGGGCTTGGGGGAGGGTGTCCGCTTCATGAAGAACCACTTCCCGGAGATCCCATTGGGATAGCGCTTCATGACCATCGCGCGGTCCTTGATGTGCGGCAGGAGCGCGGGCGAGATGTCGGCGTAGTACTGAAGCAGGTCCCGTTTGGTGTACCCCAGCTCGGGCCAGAACACCTTGTCCAGGTTGGTCAGCTGGACCTCCTGGGCGCCGAGCTTGACGATCGCATTCGCGGCGTCCGGCAACCGGAGGGTAGGCGGTGCAGAGCGTGTGGCGCTCATCCCCTGATCCGGGGAGCCCGGCGACCGCGCCTCACGGCGCCCGCCACAGGCTGATACACCAGCTCGGCGCCTTCGCGGGCCGCCTGGAGCAGGAGCGCCCCCCGGCTCATGTCGCCCCGTCCCACGAAGTCTGCCGGGAACAGGAGCCGGTCGCCGAGCGCTTCGAGCAGGATGTCCACGTACTTCCCGGTGGCGACACTGCCCAGGAGGACCACCTCTACGTCCGACTGCCCCAATCTCTCGACATCGCGCGCCAGCGGCACCCGGTAGCCGGGCTCATCGGCGCTGATGTCAACCGTGCCGAAACGGCGCAGATCATCGAGGCCGATCTCGGTGCCAGCGGATACTAGACCACGATCGGTGGTGATCACCTGCACGCCCAGGCTGCCGCTGGGAGGGCGGGCGAATCGGTCGGCGTAGGCGAGTTTGCCACGAAAGTACAGGCCGCTGAGAAAGCTGAACGCTTCACCCAGGGTGACGCCGCCGGCGGAACGCAGCCGGACGGCCAGAGGGAAGGCGGCGCGCTGGTTGAGCAGCAGCTCCGCCCGCTTCCCACCGCAGTGGGCGGGAGACAGCAGGAAGATTCGAAAAGGAGCCATGCCACATCAGGTCGATTGCCTCGAGCGATCCCGGTACGCCAGCCGATCGTTGGCGCGGCGTCCGCGGAACCTAGCGGGAGCTCCCAACAAGGGAGTGAGCACATGGGACAGCTTCTCAGTCGTGAACGGCTTTACGATAAACGGAAGCTCCGGATAAGCCGCGACCAGCTCCGCGATCTCTCCTACCGGCTGCGCCGACATCAGCACGATCGGGAGCCGAGGGTACAGGTCCCGCGCCCGTTCCGCCAGCTCTCCCCCGTCCATGTAGGGCATCACGACATCGGTCAGTACCAGCCGGACTTCGCCCGGATGCTGCTGCAGGTAACGCAGCGCCTCTCGACCGTCCCGTGCCGACTGGGCCTGGTAGCCAAGGGCCCGCACCATTCGGCAGGTGACCGTCCGCGGGGTCTCCTCGTCATCCACGATCAGCACCGTGGGCTCGGGCGAGAAACGAGACCGGCGTTCTCTTCCAGTGGGCATGCGGGCTCCTGCGGCTGCGTCAGCCGCCTTGCCCCTCCCCACGAAGAGAGGTTGCTCGGTGTCGCGCCGAGTGCGGCGCGTGGGTAAGCCTAGGCGACGCTGACCGGCCGCCGCTGTGACACACGTCAACCTATACCACCGAGGGAACCTCCGGCAACCACCTGTAGTAGGACATCACATGAAGATCGCTAAACCGAGATGTTGCGGTAGCTTGCCTACCAGGGAAGGGCGGGAAGTGGCTGCCGGTCAATGCAGGGCGACGAGATCGAGAGGAGTCGAGGCGAGGCCGAATGGTTGAGCAGAATGGGCTGAGACACTACTCAGGTGAGAGCATCCTTCGATGTTATCGGCCCACAGTAACACGACCACGGTATCTCCGCGGCGTGTTCCCGGTGGCTGCCTTCAGCTCATGGGCCCAGCCGCTCACTATGGCGGGTTGTCGACGGGCGGCGCCGAGCACCCAACCGACCGGCTGAGCGCCGGCGGATCGCCGCACCAAAGCGGCGGAGTCTCCGCGAACCCCCTCGGCCATGAACTGCTGCACCGCGCTGGCGTAGGGTTTCCACGGGTCGGGCACGGTATACCGCTGCGATGCCGCAATCCCGGCGAACACAACAAAAAGGAAGACAACAGTCGCAGCACCGACGCGATCGCGATCCACCGAGTCCTCCTACAGGCGCAGGCGGCCGAGGTGACCAACCAACTCACGTCAAGGTATGGTGGCGCACCAGTGAGCGCTACCGGCTGCTCTTCAGAACCGAATCGGCAACGATTTTCGTGCTGTGGCAGCGGCCCTGACGGGAATCCGAAACCTTCGACATTGGCTGGGCGACCCGCATCGCGGAGTGATGTCCTACATGAATGAAGCCGGGAGCCATTGCCTGGACCCCCAGTGAGCCCGAATCACCGGACAGTTTACCCCATGTACCGACGGGCAGTTCGTGTTCACTTTCGCAGGCGGTGCGATGCTGACTGGCGAGTACAACGGGAGAACCTAAACCAGCTCGGCGTGATCTCCATTCAGCCAGACAGTAATCTGCGACGGCGTTTTGTCGGACTCCGGAAACACCTCTTTTGTGACTTCCCAGATCGCTACCGGCGGAAGCGCCTCTAAAGCCTCAGCGGTAATTGTGATCGACACTTGCCTGTGAGGAGCCCGCGCCCAGAAGAGGTAGTACCCTCTCGCATCGTCCACCCAACCCTCTGGCTTCATCGTGTTGTCTGGCCAGTTGAGCTCTCCAGAGGTGTGCATCGCGTAATCGATCGTGTGATCATGGGGAAGAAGTGTGTTCAGAAATCGAGCGAGCTCTTGAGCTTTTTCCGGCTGCGGCATGGAGCGCCTCCAGGAGTGTAAGCGTAACCCTGAGATCCAGCACTCGAAGCGCTAGCGATTGCGATTCGTCCAGCGGTATGTAAACAAGCTGTTAACCCGCCCGGAGGCCACTACAGCCCCACCGGCGAGCTCTGCGGAACAACCGACACGCACAACAGTTAGTGCCAGGGGAGTACGGTGAGAACTTAGAACAAGTGGGCGACGTAAGTCTTTGTTTTTCAAGTAGCAGGGGCGGGACTCGAACCCGCGACCCCGGCATTATGAGTGCCGTGCTCTAACCAGCTGAGCTACCCTGCCGTCTGCTCGATACAGCGTAAGCGGGAACTGCCAAAAGCGTAAGCGGTGAGCGGGAGGTCTACATCTAACCGGGCCCCGCGTTCAGAATTTAACCCAGCTCCGCCTTCCCTCCCCGCTTACCGCTCACGCTGTTCTTCCCCGCTCACGCTCTTCCCCCGCGGCACCAGCCGGTACAGGAACTCTCCCTTCTTGATCATCCCGAACCGCTCCCGTGCGACCCGTTCCTGCACCCGCGGATCCAGCTCGAGTCCGACCGCGGCGGTGGTCAGGGAATCCACCAGGCGCTGGAGCTCGGCCACCTTGGCCCGCTCCTCCGATTCTTCCCGGCGAAGCTGGAGCAGATCGAGCGTCCCGTACTCACCACCCTGCAGCGCGAAGTAGAGCGCCAAGGCCAGGCCCGCTATCGTGGCCCAGCGCCCGAGCGTCACAGAGGGTAGAGATCCCGGCCCGGGTAGTGGGCCAGATCGCCCAGCTCCTCGGCAATCCGGAGCAGCTGGTTGTACTTGGCCGTGCGATCGGTCCGGCTGGCACTCCCGGTCTTGATCTGCCCTGCCCCGGTGGCGACGGCCAGATCGGCGATGAAGGTGTCCTCGGTCTCGCCCGAGCGGTGGGAGATCACCACGCCGTACGCGCTGCCCTTGGCCAGCTCGATACACTGCAGTGTCTCGGTCAGCGTGCCGATCTGATTGACCTTCACCAGCACGGCATTCCCGACGCCCTCCTCGATGCCCCGTCCCAGTCGGTCCACGTTGGTCACGAACAGATCGTCACCGACCAGCTGGACCCGGTCGTGCAGCCGCTCGGTCAGCCGGGTCCAGCCGGCCCAGTCGTCCTCCGCCAGGCCATCTTCGATTGACACGATCGGGTAGCGATCGACCCAGCCGGCATACAGATCCACCATCGCTTCCGCCGACTTGCGGCTGCCGTCGCCCTTCTTGAAGACGTATTCGCCGTCCTGGAACAGCTCGGACGCGGCGACGTCGAGCGCGATCGCGATGTCCTTTCCCGGTTCGTACCCCGCCGCCTTGATAGCCTGCATCACCACGTCCAATGCCGCCTCGTTCGAGGGGAGCATGGGCGCGAATCCACCTTCGTCTCCCACCGCGGTAGAGAGGCCCATCTTGCTGAGCACCTTCTTCAGCGCATGAAACACCTCCACGCCCATGCGGAGCCCGTCCGGAAACGTCTCCGCCCCAATGGGCACGATCATGAACTCCTGGGCATCCACGTTGTTCGACGCGTGGGCGCCACCGTTGAGGATGTTCATCATGGGGACAGGCAGCACCCGCGCCATGGGCCCGCCCAGGTACCGGTAGAGCGGCAGGCCGCAATCCTGCGCCGCAGCACGCGCCACCGCGAGCGACACGCTCAAGATGGCATTCGCGCCAAGCTTGCTCTTGTTCGGCGTTCCGTCGGCATCCATCATCTCCGCGTCGACTTCGATCTGGTCCGCGGCGGCCCTGCCCTCGAGCCGCGGGCCGAGCACCTCGTTCACGTTGCGGACGGCCTCGCTGACGCCCTTCCCCAGGTAGCGCTTGGCGTCACCGTCACGCAGCTCCACCGCCTCATGCTCGCCCGTCGAAGCCCCGCTCGGCACCGCCGCGCGGCCCTGCGCACCGCTGGAAAGGACCACATCGGTTTCAACGGTCGGGTTGCCGCGGCTATCGAGAATCTCACGAGCATGGACTTCGATGATGGTCGACATGTTCTTCCGAAAGAAGTTGAGGGCCCGAAGCTAGCGGGCCGCCCCAGATGGCGTCAACCGAAGTGGTTGAATCCGCGCAGGTCGACAGGATTGCCGGACAGGAGGAAGTGCGTACCGCTTCCTGCGACGACCTCACCAATCGCGGTGAGCGGCAGGCCGCATTCCCGCTGGAAGAGGTCAGCGTCGGCAAAGCGTGGAGGCAGCGCCACCAGGAGCTCGTAGTCTTCCCCGCCTTCGGCGGCGAACCGCGGCGGCGGCATACCGAGACGGGCGGCTTCCTGCTCTGCTTCGGCGGCGACCGGGATCGTCGCCAGATCGATTACCAGCGACACCTGCGACGCAGCCGCCAGGTGTGGCGCATCGCCGGCGAGGCCATCGCTCAGATCGATCATGGCCCGCGCACCGTGGCCGGCCAGCCACCGCCCGGCCCCGATGCGCGGCTCAGGGTGAGCGAACCGCGCGCGTGCTCCGGGCGACGGCTCCCGCTGATGCAGCCAGGCTTCCAGGGCCGCCCGCGCACCGCCCAATCTGCCGGTAACCCACAGCCGGTCGCCCGGCGCCGCGCCCGACCGCAGGACCGGCGCCTGCGTGCGCCCCACAACCGTGACCGCCACGCTCCAGGCCGGACCCGAGGCGAGATCCCCACCCAGCACCAGTGGTCCCCGAGGCAGCGGCCGCCGCGCCGATGCCGGCCATCAGATCGAGCAGCTCCGATTCGCGCGCGGGCGCCGGCATGGTGACGGCGCAAAGCAGACCGACCGGCTCGGCGCCGTCGGCGGCGAGATCCGACAACGCCGCGGCCGCGCTCCGCCAGCCCACTTCTTCGGGACCGATCCAATCCAGCCGGAAGTGAACGCCTTCGACACTGACGTCGGTGCTCAGTGCGACGAGCTCGCCACCCGCCTCGAATGAGGCCGCAATCGTCTCCCAAGCCGGACGCCGCGGTCTCCCAGGAGACGGGTGATCTTCCGGATCCGGTCGAACTCGGGCCCCGGGCCGAGCGAAACGCCGGCGCCCGGCAGCGGCCGAGTTCGTGTCATGGACGGATGTCGCTCAACCGAAAACGGACCAAGCCCCGCTCGGTCGCGACCCACAGGTGCTCGTCGTCCACCGCGAGATCGTTCACGGCACCGGGTAGATCACCATCGCGGAGTGTGCGCAGGGGCGGGGCATTCAGGCGGGCGAAGCCCACACCACGCTCGCCCGCCAGCCAGAAACCCGACCGGTCGGGCGCGAACCGGCGCAGGCGGCCGAGCAGCGCCGAGAGGTTGGGGCCGAGCGCCCAGCGCCGGGTCCGGGGATCGCGCCAGAGAAAGCCATCGTGGGTCAGGGCGACGAGGGTATCCCCCATGATGGCGAGGTCGATAACCGGGACCTGCAGACTGGGGGAGGTGAGGCCCTCGGGGCGTACCAGGTTTGCCAGACCCGGCAGCGCGAGGCGAATCCCTGCGGGAGTTCCGACCCAGGTCGAGTCTCCGGCCGGAAATACCGCGTAGGCCACATCGTTGTATGCCGGCGCGATTCTGGTGACCTCCAGGGAGTCGCTTACCCGGGCGATGCCGCGTTCGGTTCCCACGGTGATTCGGCCGCCTCGCGAGACGATGGAATAGACCCTGACGTCCGGCAGCCCCCGTCCTTCATCCACCAGATCGATGCGATCGGTGGAGGGATCGAGTCGAGCGACACCCCGGTTGGTTGCGGCCCAGAGGGATTTACCCTGTCCTGCCAGGTCCCGCGCCTGGTCGAACGGCGTTCCCATGGCCGACGGACCGGGGAACGAACTGAACTCTCCCAGATCACTCTCGCACGAACGTCAGGGATGCATCCGCGAGCGAAGTGCGGGACGTGCGCGGCCCACACGCCACCGGGCCAGCTGAACACGGCACCGACCTGGATCAGCCGGCAGCCCGAAGCTCAGCCGCTCCGGAATTGCCGAACCGTCATCGGCGTACAGAGCACCGATCCCGGAGGTTCCGAGATACCATCCGCGGTTGTCGAACGAGCGGGCCGCCGCGGTATAGCGAACGCTGCGGAGACGGTTGTCGGTGAGAATCGCCGCCGCGTTGGCCTGAAGCGCGGGGTTGCTGCGGATAGCCTGCTCCACGGTTGCGGGAGCGAGCGGACGCCCGGGCGCGGAGGAGGGCACTGGTACGCCGCCGCCCCGAGGTAGCTGTTGCCAACCACGCCGGGTGCGGAGATACAGGCCGGCCCCCGGATTGTTCTGGTCGAAGGCGATGGTCTGAATGCCGTCGGACACGGGTCCCTGGTCCCAGAGCCGCAGATCCGGCTGGTAGTGCACCCACCCGTTCTGACGCGCCATCCAGAGTGAGTTGTCCACCGGGTCGGCCAGCGCGATGAACACCCGATTCAGGAGCGCCGCATCGGGAGCGTCGAACGATCCCTCCCAGTGGTGAAACTGCGGATTCCACACCAGAACCGCGGAGGGCGCCACGATGTACACCCGCTCAACCGAGGTGGCGATGGCATTCACCCGGCTGAAATCGCCGATCACAATCCGCTCGTCAGGGCGCCAGTCACGGGTGAATGACTGCGCGGCCGCGGGAGGGGCCAGGCAGGCGGCAGCCAGGATGACGGAAGGTCGCAGCATGGGAAGAATCTAAATCACGTGGTCTGGGGCCGGCGCAGCATCATCAGGAGGGGCGGACGCGGCGCGGCGGTCGCCGCAGCGCAGCATCTCCCACTCGCGCCACAGGTCCGGCAGAGCCTGGACCACGTCCATGGGCCGGAGGCTTCTCGCGGTATGCCGCCGCGCAGCCAGATCCGCGGCCCGACCGAGGATCTGGGCGCCGAGCGCCGCGGCGAGGCCGGGCTCCAGGCCGCTGGCGAGGTTGGCGCCGACCAGCCCGCTCAACACATCGCCACTCCCGCCGGTTGCCAGTCCGGGGTTCCCCGCCACCACGGTCAGCTGGGGCCGCCGGGAAACCGCGACCACGGTGGGAACGCCCTTCAACAGGATCGTCGCCCCGGTTTCCTCCGCGGCCGCCGCCGCCGCCGCCCAGGGATCGAGCTCGCGGCTAGCGGCGAGAGCAGGAAAGAGGGTGCGGAACTCACCGGGATGCGGTGTCAGCACCAGAGACCGGCCGGTGGCGAGCGGCTTCAGCGTCGCGGCCGCGCCGCCGAATGCCACCAGCGCGTCGGCGTCGAGCACCACCACCTTCGTGGCTTCGATCAGCGCGGTGACGAAGGCGCGTCTGCCGGCGTGTCGCCCAAGGCCGGGACCGATGATCACCGCCTCGCGCCGTGGACACGAGATCGAGCAGCGCGGCCGTAGGCGGGTCCCCGAAGTTGTGCGCCAGCGTCTGAAGATCCGGCTCGGCCTGCACCAACGTCGCGACCGTGTCCGCCGGAGCGACGGCATGCACCAACCCGGCGCCGGAGGCAAACGCCGCCCGCGCCGCCAGTCGCAGCGCCCCGCTCATCCCGGTGTCGCCTCCCACCACCACGACCCTGCCACGATCGCCCTTGTGGTCGCGGGCTCGGAGCCGCCGCAGCCACTGGGCTGCCTGAATGTCGCTGACCACGACAGGCCACTCCGGGTCGGCTGCCGGATGTCCGATGTCGACAACGGCAATGTCACCCACTTCGTCCCGGGCCAGCAGCTGGCCGCGGCGAAAGCCTCCGAAGGTGACGGTGAGATCGGCCTGCGTGACGCCGTGCACCATCCCGGTGAGGAGGTCTACACCGGACGGTCCATCCACCGCCACGATTGGTACCGCGAGATCGTGAATCCGTCCGACCAGGGCCGCGACCGCCGGCCGCGGCGCTCCGGCGGCGCCGGTGCCAAGCAGGGCGTCCACCGCCAGTCCCACGGTCGGCCATGGCCCATCGGGCGAGACCTCGCGGACTCCCTCAGCCGCGAGCGAGCCTGGCCATTCGCTCGCAGAGCGCCGAGCCGGCACCGGCCGACGCGACCCACACCGGAACGTCGACGCGATGCAGCGCCCGCGCGATGACCCAGCCGTCGCCACCGTTGTTGCCGGGACCGCTGGCGATGACCACACCCGCGCGCAAAAGATGGGAGTAGCGATCCGAGAGCACCGCGGCCGTCGCCCGCCCGGCGCTCTCCATCAGGGTGGCCAGATCGACACCGGCCGTCAGCGGCCTGGCGGTCCCAGCTGTTGGATTGTTCGGGGGTGAGGACGGGGATCAGGTGAGAGGTGATGAGGTGATGAGGCTAAGAGGCTGATGGGCTACTCAGTCTAGCAGGACGGCAGATTCGTAAGCTGGACGCAAGCAGTTCCCTCGTCACAGTCGATAGCTCACATTCAGCCCATAGCTCTTACCTCTCACCTCTCACTTATAGCTCTGCCCTATCGCCCTGCCGAAGCTGATCTCGCCGTTGTCGATCCGCAGATTGAACCCGCAGTCGGGGTTGGTGCAGACCCAGGCCTTGTACGTGATGGGCGCGCCTTCGCGGCCGTAATCGGAAAGCGGGATCAGGGTCCCCTGGGAGCATTTCTGGCAGCCCGGCCATTCCTTGGTCTCCATATTCCTCCCGGCTCGTGGGCTAGGCGCCGCGCAGGCCCTGCCATTCGTAGGAATCGCCGAATGCGTCAGCGAACTGATACACTGCCTCGAAGTCCGCTTCCGCGTCACCCGGCTGTGTCACCAGCAGCCCCACCTCGACCAGGGTGAAGACGATGCGGCCGATGTCCTCGGTGCGGTTGATACCCCAGTGCGCCAGCACCACCGGCGCCAGCAGTCCGAACTGCTTGCGGGCGAAGTCACGGCAGGCCCACGCGAGCTCCGCCCCGCTGACATGCCGGCGAGCCTCGAGGCTGGATTGCAGGAACTCGATGGTCCCGAGAACGAAGAGATAGCCGCGCTCGTGATACTGCCCGCCGCGAGCGCGAATCCGGGCCATGATATCGTCGGCGAACTGAAGGTCGTTCACCGACACGCCTCCTCCCCGCGGGTTACATCCATCAGGCACTCCGTCGGACCCGGCTGGGGATCCGGGCTGATTGATAAAGTGGGAACGCGGCGGTCAGGTCCTCGACTTCCGCTTTGACGCGCAGCGAGACTCGCCTCGTCCGAGTGCGTCAGCGCGCGGTCGATGAGCTCCGCGATCCGCGCCATCTCGGCGACGCCCATGCCGCGGGTGGTGACCGCGGGCGTGCCCAGCCGAATGCCGCTGGTGACGAACGGCGACTGGGGATCGTCCGGAATCGTGTTCTTGTTGACCGTGATGCCCGCATGACCCAGCAGCTTCTCCGCCGCCTTGCCGGTCATGTTCTTGGGCCGGAGATCGACCAGCATCAGATGTGAGTCGGTGCCTCCCGACACGATGGCAAAGCCGCGGCCCGTCAAGGCAGTCGCCAGCGCCTTTGCGTTCTCGACCACCTGCCGGGCGTAGGCCTTGAAGTCGTCGGTCAGCGCTTCACCAAAGGCGACCGCCTTGGCGGCGATGACATGCTCCAGTGGCCCACCCTGGGTGCCCGGGAAGACCGACTTGTCGATCGCCTTGGCGTGCTCGACGGTGCACAGGATCAGGCCCGCACGGGGGCCTCGCAGCGTCTTGTGGGTGGTACTGGTGATCACCTGCGCGTGCGGAACGGGAGACGGGTAGACTCCGCCGGCAACCAACCCGGCAAAGTGCGCCATGTCCACCAGGAAGAAGGCTCCCACCTCGTCCGCGATGGAGCGGAAGGCCGCGAAGTCAATGATGCGGGCGTAGGCGCTGCCACCGGCGATGATGAGTCGCGGCCGTTCCTGTCGGGCCTGATCCCGCACCTTGTCGTAATCGATCAGGCCGGTGGCGGGATCTACGCCGTAGTGCACCGCCCGCCATACCGTGCCGCTGTGATTGACGGCGGCGCCGTGGGAAAGATGCCCACCGTGGGGAAGCGACATACCCATCAGCAGCTCGCCCGGCCGTATCAGCGCCATGAAAGCGGCGAAGTTGGCCTGGGCACCCGAGTGGGGCTGCACGTTGGCGTGCTGGGCGCCAAAGAGCTGCTTCAGGCGATCGATCGCCAGCTGCTCGACCTCGTCCACCACCTCGCACCCCCCGTAATAGCGTTTCCCGGGGAGACCCTCGGCGTACTTATTGGTCAGCGGCGTTCCCATGGCGTCGATCACGGCTCGGCTGGCGAAGTTCTCGCTGGCAATCAGCTCCACCCCGTTCTGCTGGCGCCGCAGCTCGGCATCGATGAGACGCGCTACCAGTGGATCGGCCTGACGCAGAGACGCATTGTGGTCGAGGGTCATTCTCACTCCTGTTCGATCTTCTCCACTCGGCGACTGTGGCGACCACCGGCAAAACGGGCGTCCAGCCAGGTCTTCAGGATCTCAACTCCCTCGTCCTCGCTGACGAAGCGGGCGGGAAGGATGAGAATGTTGGCGTCATTGTGCTCGCGGGCCAGCTGCGCGATCTCGGGCGACCAGGCCACCGCCGCCCGCACACCCGGATGACGGTTCGCCGCATAGGACATTCCCAGCCCGGTACCGCACAGCAGCACCCCGCGCTCCGCATCGTGATGCTCCACCCTGGATGCCACCTGGTGGGCATAGTCCGGATAATCGGTAGAGTCGGGACTGTGGGTGCCGAGGTCCAGCGGTTCGTATCCGAGCGCCCGCAACTCCTCAACCAGCCGCTCCTTCAGCTGGAAGCCAGCGTGGTCGGATCCGATGGGAATGACTTCGGCCATTGGTTAAGGTAAGAGATGGCGGAAAAGGCGGAAAGGGCGGAGGAGGCGGAAAAACGGAGGGTGACTGATCAGCCGCAAGAATATGAGGATACTCTACCTCGCCGTTCGCCGCTACCGCCTCGCCCCGCCGCCCCTACCGCTCACCCATCCACATCCGGTCGAGGCCCGCTACAGCAGCCACCCGCTTCTCCGCGAGCCGGTCGGCCGCGCGGTAAGTCGGAATCCGCTCCTTTTGGGCGATCTCGAAGATGCGAAGCAGCGTCTCGTAGATCTCACCCGCCTTCTTCTTGGCCCGCTCCACCGGCCAGCGGTGCAGCTCGCCGTAGACGTTGATGACGCCGCCCCCGTTGATCACATAATCCGGCGCATACAGAATCCCCCGCTGCTCCAGCTCGTCGCCATGCCGGTCTTCCGCCAGCTGATTGTTCGCCCCACCTGCGATGATCTGCACCCGGAGCCGCGGCAGCGTCTGATCGTTGATCGTGGCACCGAGCGCGTTGGGAGAGAAGATGTCCGCGCTTTGGTCGTAGATCTCGTCGGGTGATACCGGCTGCGCCCCGAACTCCTGGACAGCGCGCTTCACCTTCTCGGCATCAATGTCCGTGACAATGATGCGGGCGCCTTCCGCGTGCAGGTGCTGCATCAGGTAGTACGCCACCTTCCCCGCTCCCTGCACGGCCACGGTCTTTCCAGACAGGTTGTCGCTCCCCCAGCGCACCCGGGCAGCGGCCTTCATGCCGACGTACACCCCGTAAGCGGTCACCGGGGACGGATCACCGGAGAGTCCGAGCAGGCCGGCGACATGGTCGGTCTCCAGCTTGATGTACTCCATGTCGGCCGGGCTGGTGCCGATGTCCTCGGCGGTGATGTATCTGCCTCCCAGCGTTTCGATGAAGCGGCCGTGGGCCCGGAACAGCGCCTCCCGGTCGGTCCGCTTGTTATTCCCGATGATGACCGACTTGCCGCCCCCGAGGTTGATTCCCGCCACGGCGGACTTGTAGGTCATTCCGCGCGCGAGCCGGAGCGCGTCGGTGATGGCCTCGTCGGTCTGAGCCATACTGCCAGAAGCGGGTGCCGCCCAGTGCCGGGCCCAGGGTCGTGTCGTGGATGGCGATGATCCCGAAATACCCGCACGAGGGGTCATGGGACAGCAGCACCTGCTCGTGGCCCATGGCAGTCCATCGAGGCGAAGATGTCGAGTCCCTGTCCCAACAGCGTGAGCGGTGAGCGGTGAGCGGTGAGCGGGAACGCTCGATTGGTCGCCGGCTGCTGGTCCCGCTTACCGCTGACCGCCCTTCGCTGCGCTCAGGGCGAGCTTTACCGCTCACGTTTTTGCTCATAGTCATAGAACCCCTTCCCCGTTTTCCGGCCCAGGTGGCCTGCGGCCACCATCTTACGCAGGAGCGGTGCGGCCCGGTACTTGTCGTCGCCCAGACCCTTCTGGAGCACTTCGAGGATGGCCAGGCAGACATCAAGCCCGATGAAGTCAGCCAGCGCCAGCGGTCCCATGGGGTGTGCCATGCCCAGCTTCATGACGGTGTCGATGGACTCGGGAGTCGCCACGCCTTCCATCACGCAGAAGATCGCCTCGTTGATCATCGGCATGAGCACCCGGTTGGACACGAATCCCGGGTAGTCGTTCACTTCCACCGGTGTCTTCCCCAATGCCCGCGCCGCGTCCATCACCGTGGCGGTGGTCTCGTCACTGGTGCCATGGCCGCGAATCACTTCCACCAGCTGCATCACCGGCACCGGGTTCATGAAGTGCATGCCGATCGACCTGCTCCGGCCGCCGGGTCCTGGAGGCGATCTCGGTGATCGAGATGGAGCTGGTATTGGTGGCAAGAATCGCCTCCGGGCCGGCGGCCCGGTCGAGCTGCTCGAAGATCGAGAACTTCACCGCCGGATTTTCGCTGGCCGCCTCGATGATGATCTCCGCGTCTGACCTGCGGCAGCCAGAGCGGTGCCGGTGGTGATCCGTCCGAGTATCTCGTTCGGCGCTTCGGCGGCGAGCGACCCCTTTTTGACCTGGCGCTCGAGGTTGGTTCGGATCGTGGCTGTTGCCTTGTCGAGAGCGGATGGCGCACTGTCGATGAGGGCGACCTCCCAGCCGTGCTGCGCGAAACACGTGAGCGATGCCGTTGCCCATCGTTCCCGCACCGATCACGGCTGTTCGCTTCACTTGAGACTCCTGCTAATCCATCGCGCAGCCAAGATGATGGCGGACGTCAGCGTGAGCGTCTTAGCAGACCCCCTTCCGGACCGAAGCCGCCCCCCGTTAGCCATCCCGGTCTCCCGATGGTGTAGTCGATCAAGGGAATCTCGAACGGCAGCCCACTGACCGGAGTACCCAGTGAAGCGAGTGTAAGTTCCATCCCGCGTGCGCCCCAAAAGCCGCCCAGATTCCACCGGGGCTGTAGAACGCCAGCGAGAGCAATATCCCTGCCAAAGCAATGTTTCCCAAGGCCTGCACCGTAGCATCCGGGTTTGTGATGTGAAAGAAGGCGAACAGGAGGGAGAGCGACTACGATGGCAGCTGGTCGACCGATGGCTCCGGCGAGTAGGACCAGGGGGACCCCTCGGAAAATAATTTCTTCCGCCAGCGCGGCGGGCGCGAGCAATAAAACAAGCAGCCCTACCCGGCTGATGTAGTCGGGCAACGATCCCGAATCGGGAATCCAGGCACTTGCACCGAGGACTACGCCGAGCACCATTGCGGCTGCAGCAGGCAGAATACCGAGAGCGAGTCCAGCCGCGAGCCCTCTCGTCCATCCCATCGATACACGCCAACGCAGATCGCGCAGGCTGAGTCCGAGAACCCTGATGCCGACAAGCCACGTTGCTAGTCCGAATCCTAGCAGAAGGCCAAGCCCCTGAAGTAGCAGCAGGGCAATCGTTGGCCGGCGCGATAACTCTTCTAAGCTTCCCTGAGTGTCAATATGGGGCGCAAACGGCGCGGCGATCAGTCCGAAGAGAACAAAACCGAGGAGTGCGAAGCCAAAAATGCCAAGGACGGCACGACGAACGGGGTGCGCCGTAGGAGCTGGTGGCGCACTCGTCAAAGGAGGGGACGTATCTTCGGGCCTGCCACGAGAATCAGCACAGCGGCAAGACCTACTTTAATGAGGTCGCCAGTCAAAAATGGAATAAAGCCCACGCGAAACGCTAATGAGGGATCGCCTCCGAGCAATGCCAGCTGGGCGACACCACCCACATGGATGACCACCATACCTAGTGCGCAGGCCAACAGCACGCGGAGCACTCCGGCCGCACCGAACACTCGATCCTTGCCAAGTACGGGGCTAGTCAGGACCCCAGTCAGCCAAGCGGCGACGGGGAACGCCAGTAGATATCCGCCGGTTGGTCCCAGCAAGCGTGCCACCCCGTAGCCGCCGCCCGCGAAGACGGGCAGGCCGGCAAGGCCCAGAGCGATGTAAAGGAGAAGGGCACCCAACCCGGCTGCCCCTCCCAGCAGTCCACCTACAACCAGAACGGCGAGCGGCTGAAGTGTCATTGGAACGGGACTGAATGGCACCGGCACCACGATCTGGGCAGAGAGAGCAACAATCAGCGCTCCAAACGCCCGCCGCTACGATGCGCCGAGCGACGAGGGCGCGTGTGGTCGGTGCGAGAGAGGCCCGGACAACTTCAGAATTCATGACATGCGCTCCACGCTGAGGGCAACCGCATTGCCACCGCCGAGACAGAGAGTGGCGAGACCGGTGCTTCCGCCTCGGTCCTGAAGAGCGTACAGCAAGGTGGTGAGCACCCGTGCGCCGCTGGCGCCGATGGGGTGCCCCAGCGCCACCGCACCGCCGTGAACATTGACTCGGTCCCAGTCCCACCCCAGCTCTCGGCCATCGGCCAGGGCCTGAACCGCAAATGCCTCGTTGGCCTCGATCAGATCGTAGTCCCCGATCCGGGTGCCGGCTTTCTCCATGAGTGCCCGGACCGCAAGCACGGGCGCGAAGAAGAGGTCGCGCGGCTCTCCCCCGCCGGTGGCATAGGCGGTGACGCGGGCCAGGGGATTCAGGCCGTGGGCCTTCGCAAAGGCGAGCGACGTGACCACGAGCGCGCTGGCGCCGTCGTTCAGGCCCGGGGCGTTGCCGGCGGTTACCGTGCCGCCGTCCTTTCGGAACGCGGGCTTCAGCTTGCCCAACGTCTCCGCCGTGGTGTCGCGGCGGGGAGCTTCATCGGCGGCGACCGTGGTGGGGCCACCCTTGCCCGCGATCGCCACTGGAAGAATCTCCGCCTTGAACTTTCCCGCATCCGCGGCAGCGACCGCCTTCCTGTGGCTGTGGTAGGAATAGGCGTCCTGATCGGCCCGCGTCACGCCGGCCTTTTCAGCGGTATACTCGGCGTACTCTCCCATGTGGCAGCAGCCGAAGGAGTCCCACAGACCGTCGTGGATCATGCCATCGACCATCGTCTGATTGCCGGCCTTGATCCCCCCGCGCATCCCGTACACGTAGTGTGGCGCGCTCGACATCGACTCCTGTCCGCCGGCCACGATGCACTCCGCGTCACCGGCCTTGATCGCCTGCGATGCAAGCATCACGGCCTTCAGTCCTGAGCCGCAGACTTTATTGATAGTGAGTGCGGGGATAGAGGCCGGCAGTCCGGCATGGATGAGGGCCTGGCGGGCGGGAGCCTGGCCCGATCCGCCCTGGACCACCTGCCCCATGATCACCTCTTCGACCGCGGCCGGATCTACCTTCGCGCGGGATACGGCCTCGCGGATGACCATGGCGCCCAGCTGGGGCGCGGCGAAAGAGGAGAGTCCGCCCAGATAACGGCCGATGGGAGTGCGGACGGCAGAGACGATGACGGGGGTGGTGCTATCGCTCACGAGGTACTGGTCCGGTTCGGGTTTTGCCTGCGGTGCAAATTACGCCGGAAAGTCGACGTTTGTCACCATGGCCAACGCTCCGATGCTTGTTGCGGCAGCGAGGGGCCTCGTCGCCGGACAAAAGAACGCAGTCCTTCGACGAGAACCACTCGCCGCCGGCTACGAAGTTCCAGCTGGCCTTACCCACACCTGCGGAGCTTGGTCAGCGGGGCCGGTGGTCTGCGAAGGCACTGCGTTCTTTTGTGCCGGAGCAGAACCACCGGACTCGCGTTAGACCATCGGAGCCTATCTCGACGCTAAGGGAACCATGCTGCGAGTGCGGACCTCTTCCCCCAACCGCTCCATGAAATGCAGCAACCGTCATCACCTCCTGCTTCTTCCCCGCCCCACGCACCCGCAGCGCCAGGCTGTCCGATTCGGCCTCCCGCTGGCCAATCACCGCCATGTACGGGACCTTCTGGACCTCTCCCTCCCGAATCCGGTAGTTCAGCGTCTCATGGCGGTCGTCCACGTGCACCCGGAAGCCGCCTGCTTCAGCCGCTGCGCCAGCCCCCGAGACGCCTCCGCCTGCGCATCCGAGATCGGGATCACCCGGACCTGCTCCGGCGCGAGCCAGACCGGAAACGCACCGGCAAAGTGTTCGATCAGGTTTCCAGTAAACCGCTCCAGTGTGCCGTACAGAGCCCGGTGAATCATTGCCGGCCGATGGGGTTTGTTGTCGGGACCGGTGTACTCGAGCTCGAAGCGCTCCGGGAGGTTGAAATCCAGCTGGATCGTGGGACCCTGCCAGAGGCGGCCGATCGAGTCCCGGAACTTGATGTCGATCTTGGGGCCGTAGAACGCCCCGCCCCCCTCGTCCATCCGGAAGTCGATGCCCTTTCCGCTCCAGCGCGCGCTGCAACGTGGCTTCGGCCCGGTCCCAGATGGCATCGTCACCCAGCCGCTCCGCTGGCCGGGTGGAGATCTCGAAGTCCAGCTCGAATCCGAAGGTCTGCCGCACCACGCGATCCACCTGGTCGAGACACAGAAAGATCTCGTCCTCGACCTGATCCGGGGTACAGAAGATGTGCGCGTCGTCCATGGATAGCCCGCGAACCCGCAGCAGCCCGTGCAACACGCCGGAGCGCTCGTTGCGGTAGACGTTTGCCACTTCGGACAGCCGGACCGGCAAGTCGCGGTAGCTCCGCTGCTGGCTCTTGTAAATGAGGGCGTGCATCGGGCAGTTCATCGGCTTGACCCGATAGCGCACGTCCTCCGCTTCCTCGTGGCCGGCCGCCATCGGCGGATACTGATTGGCCTCGTAGAGCGGGAGATGCCCCGAGATCTTGAATAGCTCTTCCCGGGTGATGTTGGGCGTGTAGACCAGGTCGTACCCGCTCTGGATGTTGTCGTCCTCCACGGCGCGGGTCAGCAGCCACTTCACCATGGCGCCTTTGGGATGCCAGAAGATCAGCCCTGGGCCGACGAGCTCCTGGACCGAGAAGAGATCGAGCTGTTTTCCCAGCACGCGGTGGTCCCGCTTACGCGCCTCCTCCAGCCGGTTGAGGTAGGCGTCGAGGTCCTCCTTTCGGAACCAGGCGGTGCCGTAAATCCGCTGCAGCATCTGCCGCTTCTCGTCGCCTCTCCAGTAGGCGCCCGCCGCATGCAGCAGCTTGAAATGCTTGAGCCGGCCGGTTCGGGGGATGTGGGGGCCACGGCAGAGGTCGACGAACGGCCCATCGGTGTAGACGGTGATGGTCTCGTCATCTCCCAGCTCGCCGATCCGTTCCAGCTTCAAGGGGTCATCGGCGAATCGGCGGCGGGCCTCCTCGCGATCGACCACTTCGCGAACGAAGGGAAAGTCCCGCGCCGCCACCTCGGCCATCTTGGCCTCGAGCCGCTGGAGGTCCTCCGGTGTGAATGGGCGATCCACCTGGAAGTCGTAGTAGAACCCATCCTCGATCGGCGGGCCGAACCCAATGCCGGCATTGGGGAAGAGCTCGCGGACGGCGGTGGCGAGGATGTGGGCGGACGAGTGGCGCAACAGCTCGAGCGCCTCGGGATCCTTTTCGGTCAGGATGGCGACTGAGGCGTCCGACTCCAGCGGCCGGTCCAGGTCCCAGATCTCACCGTTTACCCGGGCCGCCAGTGCAGCGCGCGCCAGGCCGGGCCCGATGCTCTCGGCCACCTGCCGGGCGGTACTGCCCTTGGGGGTCTCGCGCTGACTTCCATCCGGCAGCGTCACCCGAACGTTGCTCATCGAGGCATTTCCTGGACGGTGGGGGGCACCACCGGCTGGGTGGAGGGGCCGAAAAGGAAGAACAATCCGATCCCGACAACGATTAGGGCCACAAGGACGAGCCACCGGACCAGCTCGGATCCGCTGAGGGATTCGCGTTCGTGATCCATCGGACGTTCCGGGTTGAAGAACTTCAGCGTTCGGAACCGAAAAAGGTTAACTTAATCGGAGGCGAAATCTTCTGTAATGAGGTCGGCGCGTGAGACGAAGCAAACGGCTAAGCGGCGTTCAGGTCTTCCTTTGGACCACATTCGGCGTGGGCACAGGCCTGGTGGCCGGCTTTGCCCTGAGCGAGTGGGTGGGTGGCGTGAATCAGACCCGGGTCAAGCGGGCAGCCAAGAGCCTGGGTCACACCTCGCCGGTGCACCACACGTCCGCCGCATCGGCCCGCGCCGTCGAGGCTGCGCTCGCAGCCGAAGCCCGGCTCTCGGGATGCGCGCTCGAGGTGGTGCCGATCAGCCGCAGCAGCGTTGAGCTCCGGGGCTGGGTGGGCGACCGCGCCGCCCGCACCCTGGCCGCACGGGTGGCCCGCGCCGTGCCCGGCGTCGAGAGCGTGATCAACAGCATTCTGGTTCGCGGCGAAGATGACAGGGTCATCCCCGGCGGCAAGCGCGTCACTGACCAGAGCGCATGAGCGAACCGCTCGCCCCCCAATACAATCCATCTTCGATCGAGTCCGAGCTTTACCGCTGGTGGACCGAGCGGGGACTTTTCTCGCCCGATTCGCACGGCCCCGGCACCGGCGAGCCATACGTGATCCAGATGCCGCCGCCCAATGTCACGGCGGTGCTGCACATGGGTCATGGGCTCAACAATACCGTTCAGGATGTCCTGGTCCGCTTCGAACGGATGCGGGGACGCCGCGCGCTCTGGGTGCCGGGCACCGATCACGCCGGTATCGCGACCCAAAACGTGGTCGAGCGCGTTCTGGCACAGGAAGGGCTCACTCGCTTCGACCTCGGACGGGACGCTTTCGTGGAGCGGGTCTGGACTCACGTGCGGGAGACCGGCGCCGTCATTCTGGATCAGCTCAAGGCCATCGGCAGCTCGGCCGACTGGTCCCGCACCTATTTCACCCTCGACGAAGGACTCTCGCGCGCCGTCCGTGAGACGTTTGTCCGCCTCTATGAGCAGGGACTGGTCTACCGCGGCCACTACATCATCAACTGGTGTCCCCGCTGCCTGACCGCGCTGTCCAACGAAGAGGTCGACAAGGAAGAAGTCGACGGCCGCATCTGGCACCTGCGCTACCCGCTTGAGCGACGGAACCGGCCACCTCACCGTCGCCACCACCCGGCCGGAGACGATGCTGGGAGACACCGCCGTCGCCGTGCATCCGGCCGACGAGCGCTACCGGCATCTCATCGGACGGGAAGTACTGCTCCCCGTAGTGGGGCGCCGTATCCCCATCGTCGCGGACGACGCGGTAGATCCCGAATTTGGATCGGGGGCGGTGAAGGTCACTCCCGCGCACGACCCCCTGGACTTCGAGATCGGCAGGAGACATAAGCTGGCGACGATCGACGTCCTGACGCCGGAGGCCCGGGTCAGTCTGGCGGCGCCGGACCGGTTCCAGGGACTCGACCGGTATGAGGCCCGGCGCCAGGTTGTCGCCGAGTTCGAGAGCCTCGGCCTGCTGGAACAGGTCGAGGAGCACCGCCATGCGGTGGGTCACTGCTACCGGTGCGCCACCGTCATAGAGCCCCGGCTGTCCGACCAGTGGTTCGTGCGGATGGAGCCGCTGGCGCGTCCCGCGCTGGAGGCCTACCGCAATGGAACGATCGGGTTCGTGCCGGAGCGTCGGGGCGACGATTACACCGCATGGCTGGAGGGGATTCGCGACTGGTGCATCTCCCGGCAGCTCTGGTGGGGTCACCGCATTCCGGTCTGGTACTGCGATCATCCCGGCTGTGGAGTGACCAGCGTCAGCCGCACCGATCTCTCCGCCTGTCCCGGCTGCGGCGGTGCGGTGCGCCAGGACGACGACGTCCTGGACACCTGGTTCTCGTCCTGGCTGGTCCCCTTCTCCAGTCTCGGCTGGCCCGACCAGACCCCTGACCTGGCGAAGTTCTATCCCGGCCACACCCTGGTCTCGTCACCCGATATTCTGTTTTTCTGGGTGGCGCGGATGATCATGTCGGGTCTGCATTTCATGGGTAAGGTGCCCTATACCCGCATCTATCTGCATGGCGTCGTGCGCGACACCCAGCATCGCAAGATGTCGAAGTCGCTCGGGAACGGAATCGATCCGCTCGAGGTGGTGGAGCGGTATGGCGCGGATGCGCTCCGCTACTCCCTGATCTCCGGCATGTCGGTGGGCACCGATGTCATCCTGGATCCCCAGGATCTCGAATCCACGTTTGCCCCGGCCCGGAACTTTGCCAACAAGCTCTGGAACGCCGGCCGTTTCATCCTGTCCAATCTCGAGGGCACTCCTCGTCCGCTGGCCGGCGACGCTCGCAGCGCGGTCCGGCGGGAGGAGCTTACCCTGGCGGACCGGTGGATCATCGCCCGCTGTGACGCCACCGTGGTCGAGGCCACCGAAGCGTACGAGCGTTTCCGGCTCAACGAGGCCGCCGCCGCTGTCTATCGTTTTATCTGGAGCGATCTGGCCGACTGGTACATCGAGCAGGTGAAGCCGCGGCTCTATGGCGAGCAGTCCGGCGGCGACGTTGCTCGGGCCGTGGTGACGCAGACCTTCGACGTGGCGCTGCGACTGCTGCATCCGGTGATGCCGTTCATCACGGAGGCGCTCTGGCGCCGCTTTCCCGGCCGGCCGGAGAGCGCCTCGATTTCCGTAGCCGCCTGGCCCCGCCCCGACCAGCGGGCACAGGACCCCGAGGCGCTGCGGCAGTTCGGCCTGGTACAGGAGCTGATCGGCGCCATCCGCGGCATCCGGGCGGAGTACGGCATTCAGCCGGGCCAGGTAATCCGCGCCGTTGTCACCGCCAACGATCGGATCACCACTGCGGCGCTGCAGCAGGAGCGAGCCACCATCATCCGACTGGCCAAGCTCTCGGCACTGACCTTGGGCGAGAACCGCGAGCGCGTAGGCGGGCACGCGGTCCTTTCCGACGGCAGCGCCGTCTTCGTCCCGCTGGGCGACGCCATCGACATCGGGCGGGAGTGCGGCCGCCTGGGCACGGAAGTGGACCGGTTGGCCCGCCTGGTTGAGTCGCAGGAGAAGAAGCTGGGCAACGAGCAGTTCGTGGCGCGGGCGCCGGGCGACGTGGTGGAGCGGGAACGGCAGAAGCTCACGGCCTGGAAGGAGCAGAGCGAGGTGCTGGTGAAGAAGCGGGAGCTGCTGGGGTGCGTCTGAAAGGGCGGAAGAAGTCGGAGAAGTCGGAAGGACGGCGGGAGTCGCACGGCCCATGCTGCCCTTTCCTGCCCGTCTTCTCCGCCCTCTACCGTCCTCTCCGCCCTCCCCTGCGCCCGCATCGAGCCGCCGCCCGGTGGCCCACCCGATCCTTCGGCACCCCGGCTGATCGCTACCCGGCCCGACTCGTTTGCCCGGCTCACTGCGTTCGAGGGAGATGCCGAGTTTCAGTTCGACGAGGTGGTGTCGGAGGGTGGCGCCCCCAATCGCGGCGAAGGCACCGGCGGGCTGGAGAAGCTGGTGATTCTGTCGCCCAGCAACCGGGTCCCCGAGGTCAGCTGGCGGCGCAACCGGATTACGGTCCGGCCTCGGGAAGGCTGGAGACCGAATCGGATCTACCGGGTCGAGCTCCTCCCGGGCGTGACCGATCTCCGAAGCAACCGCACCGAAGAGGGCGGGGTCATCACCTTCAGTACCGGCGCGCCCCGGCCCCAGGCGACGCTCGAGGGCCAGGTGCTCGACTGGAACACCAGCCGGCCGGCGCCAGGAGCCCTGGTCATCGCATCGCTCCTGCCCGACAGTTTGCCGTATCGTGGTGTGGCCGATTCCAGTGGACGCTTCTCCCTCGGCCCGCTCCCCCAGGGAGACTACCTGGTGAGCGGCGTGATCGATCAGAACGGAGATCACCGGCAGGACCCTCGGGAGGGATACGGCTCGAGCCGGGTGCCCCGGGGACGTTCCGCCGTCGGCGAGCTGTGGGCGTTCGTGCACGACACGACGCCTCCGCGGATTCAGACCGCGACCGTGGACGACAGCATGAAGGCGACGCTCACCTTCTCCCAGAAGCTCGACCCGCGCCAGCAGTTCAGCACCCGGGACGTGCGACTGCGCCTCCTGCCGGACTCGACGCCGGTGGCGGTGTCCTCGATCCTGCCGCAACCCCTCGACGACAGCCTCCACGGCCGAAAGACGCCGATCGACTCCGCCGCAGTGGGAGATTCGGCAGCGAGGCCCGACACCCTTCGCCGCGGCCGGCGGACCCCGCCGCCGGCACGCGCCAGGACCGACAGCATCAAGCCATCGCGGCCACCCCTCAACGATCGCCTGGTCCTGCGGGTCCCGAAGCCGTGGAAGCCAGGCTCCCGCCTCGCCGTCGAGCTGCGCGGCGTGCGCAACGTGAGTGGTGCGGCCGGCACGGCGGCGGGGGTGCTGGCCGTTCCCGAAGTCGATACCGCCCAGGTCAAGCCCGGGCTCCGGGCGCTCGAGGACGGACGCCGGCGGACAGTGTACGGCGTGCCCGGCCCGACAGCACGCCCGCCAAACCGCGGCCCCCTGCACCAGCCCCGAGAAAGCCACAGTGACCGACTCCCGGCGGCAGCTTCCCTCCGTCGACCGCCTGATGCATCACGCCGGGGTGCAGCGGCTGCTGGACGTCGCCCCCCGCGCGGCGGTGCTGGCCGCGGTGCGCGAGTCGCTGGACGCGGCCCGTACCCGCCGCGCTGGTCCGCCGGAGGATTGGAACGAGGACATCAGGGAACGTCTGGCGCGGCGCACGGGACCCGAGCTGCGGCCGGTGCTCAATGCAACCGGCGTCGTGCTCCACACCAATCTGGGCCGCGCTCCGCTGGCCCGAGCCGCGGCCGACGCGATGCTGGAGGTCGCGTCCGGCTACAGCAACCTGGAGTTCGACCTTCCCTCCGGCACCCGCGGCAGCCGCAGCGATCACTGTCGCTCTCTGCTGCAGCTGGTGACGGGCGCCGAGGATGGGCTGGTGGTGAACAACGCGGCCGGCGCGCTCCTTCTGGCCCTGAATGCGCTGGCCGACGGACGCGAGGTGCTGATCTCGCGGGGCGAGCTGATCGAGATCGGCGGCTCGTTCCGCATTCCCGACATCATGGCCCGAAGCGGGGCCATCCTCCGTGAAGTCGGCACTACCAACCGCACCCATCTCCACGACTACGAACGCGCGCTGGATGGCCCGGTCGCCGCGATCCTCACCGTTCACCGCTCCAACTTCGAGC
The DNA here is from genome assembly GCA_963810165.1 of uncultured Gemmatimonadales bacterium. Classification (GTDB taxonomy): domain Bacteria; phylum Gemmatimonadota; class Gemmatimonadetes; order Gemmatimonadales; family GWC2-71-9; genus CAVVWJ01. The sequence goes on along the minus strand of CAWEMG010000045.1, from coordinate 73,285 downwards.
AACGGGGTTTTGTAGCGTCCCCCGAACCCGCCAGCTCTGGCCGAGCTCGCGGCGCGGGCGGGGATCCCCTACCTCTATGACATCGGCAGCGGGCTCATCGCCGATCTCTCTCGCTTTGGTCTGACCGGGGAGCCGCGCGTGAGCGACGCTGTCGCCGGCGGCGCCGGGCTGGTCATCTTCAGTGGAGACAAATTGCTGGGCGGGCCCCAGGCCGGCTGTCTGGTTGGGGCGAGCCAGCTCATCGCTCGCTGCCGCAACAACCCTATCGCCCGGGCGGTTCGGGCCGACAAGCTGACGCTGGCGGGACTCGCCGCCACGCTGGCCCTGTACCAGGATGAGGAGGACGCGCTCGCGTCGATTCCGGTTCTCACGATGCTGACGCTGAGCTCCGGCGATCTGGCGGCGCGCGCCGCGCGACTGGCTTCGCTCTGCCCGCCCGGGGCCGCGCGCCACTACCCTGGAGGGAGAGTCTGCGGTCGGCGGAGGGGCATTCCCCGGCGCGGTGCTGCCGACCACGCTGGTGGCGCTGACTGCCGAAGGAATGGGTCCGGACGGGTTGGCTCTCCGTCTGCGGCTGGGTCAGCCTTCCGTCGTGGCACGCGTGTCGGGCGATCGCGTCCTGCTCGATCCCCGGACCCTTCCTGAGGACAGCTTCCCTGCCCTGGCAGCCGCCATCGAGCAGGCACTCGCATCGTGAGTGGGGCGACCGACGCGCGGCAACGCGCCGCGGTCTTTCTCGATCGCGACGGGACCATCATCGAAGACGTGGCCTACCTGCGTCACCCCGACCAGGCCCGCCTGATTCCCGGCGCCGCTCAGGCCATCAAGCGGCTGAACGATCGGGGCATCCTCGCCATCGTGGTCACCAATCAATCAGGAATGGCCCGCGGCCTGGTCTCGCGTCACGAGTACCAGGCCGCCGAACGGCGGGTCGATGAGCTGCTCCAGGCCGAGGGCGCGAAGCTCGACGCACATTACTTCTGCCCTCACCTGCCCGAGCTTACCGGCCCCTGCGACTGCCGCAAGCCGGGCGTGCTCTTGTACCGGCAGGCGGCGGAACAGTTCAAGATCGACCTCGGCGCCAGCTGGTGGGTGGGCGACCGCCTGCGCGACGTGCTGCCGGCGGAGACGCTGGGCGGTCGCGGTGTCCTGGTGCTGACCGGCGCTGGACAGGAGGAGGCGCGCGAGGAAAAGGCAGGCAGCTTTGCACAGGCTGTGGATCTGGCCGCAGCCGTGGACCTGATCCTAAAGGGCGATCCTTCGCGGAGCCTGCCCTGAGCGCAGTCGAAGGGCTCAGGATGACAACCGTAACAGCTGACAGCCTAGCCGATAGCCAATAGCCCATAGCCAACAGCCCCCATTACTTTCCCCCGCCATGACGATGCGGATAGCCGTGGCCATTTCCGGGCGCGGCAGCAACCTCGAGGCGCTCCTCCACGCGCTGGGTCCGGGTGCGCCCGCGGAAATCGTGCTCGTCGTCAGCGATCGCGCCGATGCGGCAGGACTTGGGCATGCGCGCGGCCGGAACATTCCGGTGCTGGTGCTGCCCCGCCCAGACGACGCGGACGCGTGGCTCCAGGCGCTCCGGGCGCATCGGGTCGATCTGCTGGTCCTGGCCGGCTATCTGAAGCTGGTACCCTCGGCGGTCGTGGCGTCCTTTCGCGGACGCATCATCAACACCCACCCTTCCCTCTTGCCGGCATTCGGCGGGAAGGGCATGTATGGCCATCGGGTGCATGAGGCGGTGCTTGCCAGCGGCGTACCTGAAACCGGCGTCACGATTCACCTGGTCGATGAGGCCTATGATCGTGGAGCAGTTCTGGCGCAGTCACGAGTTTCCGTCCTGAAGGACGACACACCGGAGCGGCTGGCCGCGCGGGTGCTCGAGGCCGAGCACCGCCTCCTTCCCGCGGCGGTCCTCGCGGCGGCGGCCGCGGGGAGGCCGGTGGTGTTGGAGCAGTCGCGAGTCGCCAGTCGCCAGTCGCGAGCCCTCTCAAACGCCCAATTCACCGCAGGCATACCATGATCCCTACGTCCCTACTCTCGACCCCGCTGGCGACTCGCGACTCGCGACTCGCGACTACGTCCATGCCCCGCGCGCTGATCTCCGTCAGCGACAAACGGGGCGTCGTCGCCTTTGCTCAGGCGCTGGTCCAGCTGGGCTGGGAGATCATCTCCACCGGCGGCACGGCCGCTGCGCTGCGTGCGGCCAAGGTGCAGGTGCTGGAGGTCGAGAAAGTCACCGGCTTCCCCGAGCTGCTCGACGGCCGGGTCAAGACGCTCCATCCGGCCATCCACGCCGCCCTGCTGGCCCGCCGCGATCTGCCGGCCCACGTGTCGGCGCTGAAGGATCACGGCATCGTCCCGATCGAGCTCGTGGCGGTGAATCTGTATCCGTTTCAGGCGACGGTCGCGCAGGAAGGCGCATCTCTGGAGGATGCCCTGGAGAATATCGACGTCGGCGGACCGTCCATGCTGCGGTCGGCCGCCAAGAACCATGAGACCGTGCTCCCGGTGGTAGATCCCACCGACTATCCGGTCGTACTGGAGCTGCTGCGAAATGGCGGTCTCACGGCGGCGATCCGGCGGGAGTTCGCGGCCAAGGTGTTCACCCATACGTCGGACTATGACGCGGCGGTCGCGGCGTATCTGACGCCGGGCGAGGAGGCCCTGCCCCGGCGGCTCGGTCTGGCCATGGAGCAGATGCAGTCGCTTCGCTACGGCGAGAACCCGCAGCAGCGCGCGGCGCTCTATGTCACCGAAGAGCCCCGGGGAATGCGGGACCTGACCCAACGCCAGGGGAAGGAGCTGTCGTTCAATAATCTGCTCGACATCGATGCGGCAATGGCGGCGGTCGCGTGCTGGAGCAACCGGCCAGCCTGCGCCGTCATCAAGCACACGACCCCGTGCGGAGTGGCGGTGGCCACCTCCGCCGTAGAAGCATTCCGGCGGGCCCGTGCCACCGACCCGGTCTCGGCCTTCGGATCGGTGGTGGCGTTCAATACTGTGGTCGACAAGGCGACGGCCACCGCCATGGGCGATCTGTTCGTCGAAGTCGTGGTCGCTCCATCGTTCCACGCCGAGGCGCTGGCCGTCTTCGAGGCCAAGAAGCAGCTTCGCGTAGTCGAGCTGCCGGTCAGTAAAGGCGCCGGCGCCCTGGACTACAAGCGGGTACGGGGCGGCTTTCTGGTGCAGGACCAGTTCCAGTTCGACCGTTCCGAGATCGGCTGGAAGGTCGTGACCCGGCGCCAGCCCACCGAGACCGAGTGGAACGACCTCCGGTTCGCGTGGGCCGCCGTGGCGGCGGTCAAGTCGAATGCCATTGTACTGGCGAGGAACGAAGCCGCCATCGGCATCGGGGCCGGACAGATGAGCCGGGTGGACAGCGTCTTTCTGGCCATCCATAAGGCCCGGCAGCAGGGACACGACCCGCGGGGCAGCGTGCTGGCCTCCGACGCGTTCTTCCCGTTCGCCGATGGGGTCGAGCAAGCGACCGCGGCCGGCATCACGGCGATCATCCAGCCGGGCGGATCGGTGCGAGACGCAGAAGTCATCGAGGCGGCCGACAAGGCCGGCGTGGCCATGATCATGACCGGCAAGCGCCAGTTCCGACATTAAAGAAGGTGAGAGGTGAGAAGTGAGAAGTGAGCGGGTCCGAAGTGAGCACCCAGGGCCGAAAAGCCGCCCTATCTCTGGGCCGCCGTGACTGCAGTGATCGTGTTCGCGATCTACCTCGCGACGCTCGCACCGACCACGGCGTTCTGGGACACCTCCGAATACATCGCGGCGGCGCGGGTGCTGGGCGTACCGCACCCACCGGGCAATCCCCTGTTCGTCATCATGGCCCACGTGTTCGGCTTGATTCCGCTGGCCGCTTCGTATGCGGTCCGCATCAACCTCTTTGCCGCGGTGACCAGCGCGGCCGCGGCGGGGCTCTGGTTTCTCGTGGCCGAACGCTGGCTGCGGGGCATCGTGCCGGAGCGCTGGCCGCGCTACGCGGCCGCATTCGCCGGCATCCTCGTGGGCGCCACGTCCTGGACGGTGTGGAACCAGTCCACCGTCAACGAGAAGGTGTACACCCTGTCTCTGCTGTCGATCGCCGTGGTCATGTGGCTGGTGGTCCGCTGGGGCGATGACGAGCCGGGAACCCACCGGGACCGCTGGCTGGTCCTCATCGCCTATGTGATGGCGCTGACGTCCACCAACCACCTCATGGGCGTGCTCGCCCTGCCGGCGCTGGCGGTGTACGTGCTGTGGACCGACTGGCGCACCGTCCTCCGACCCTGGGCCGTGGTGACTTTCTGGGCGCTGCTGCTCGCGGTGAGCGGCAAGTGGACCGACATGTTTCTGGGCGGCAGCATGCAGGTGCCGCTCATCGGGGCGACGCTCGGCATCTTCGGCTACGCACTCTGGAAGTCGCCGCGGGATCCACTGGTATATCTGGGCCTCACGGCGGTCATCGTCGGCATCTCGCTGAACTATCTCTGGCTGCCCATGCGTGCCGGCCAGTACCCGCCGATCAACGAGGGTGAGCCGGTGGGCTTCCTGAGCCAGGCGCTGCAGGACGTGCTGAACCGGGTCCAGTACGGCAAGCCGCCGCTGACCGAGCGGCAGGCCACCTTTACGGCGCAGCTGCAGAACTTCTGGCAGTATCACTCCTGGCAGTTCGCCAAGGATTGGGGCGGCTTCGCTGGGGTAGCCACCGTGCTCTTCACGCTGCTGGGACTGGGGGGACTCTGGTCGCTGTGGAAGAGCGACCGTCGGGCGGGACTGGCGGCCCTGGCGTTGCTGGGGACGTTGTCCCTGGGTCTGGTCTACTACATGAACTTCAAGTACGGGTTCTCGCAGTATCCCGGCGAAGATGCCCTGCCCCGGGAGGTGCGCGAGCGCGACTACTTCTTCATCGGATCGTTCGCCGTATTCGGCGCGTTCGTAGCGCTCGGGTTTGGGGCGGTGATGCACGCCATCGTGGAGTTCCTGCGGGACCGCGGCAGCAGTGTGAGCCGCTGGGCCGCCGCCAGTCCGGTGCTGGCCCTCGCTCTCATCCCGCTGTTGGGCAACCGGGTCACCGCCAGCCGGGCCAACGAAACCCTGGCCCGGGACTTCGCGCACGACATCCTCGAGTCGGTCGAGCCGTACGGAATTCTCATCACGGCAGGCGACAACGACACCTTTCCGCTCTGGTATGCCCAGGAGGTGGAAGGGATTCGCCGCGATGTGACGCTGGCCAATCTCTCGCTGATGAACACCCGCTGGCACCTGCGGCAGCTTCAGCGCCGCGAGACCCCGCAGTTCGACCCGGCAAAGGCGGCGGCGCTCTGGCGACCGCGTCCGGCAGAGTCGGGAGTGCCGCTGACCGATTCCACCCGGAAAGCCACTCCATCCCCGAGCTGGCCGCACCCCAAGGAATCGGTGTTCAGCCTGACCACGGCGCAGCTGGACAGCCTTCCTGAGGCGATGCAGGTGCCGGAGAACGGAGGCGTGTCGTTCGACAGCTTGAAGATCGCGTTCGGCCAGGACGTCATGATGCTGCAGGACCTGGCGACGATCTTTCTCATCCGCGACAATCTGGGCAAGCGACCGATCTTCTTCAGCTGGAGCGACGGCGGCTATCCGGATCAGACGCTCGGACTGAGTCCCTATCTGGTCTCGCAGGGATTGGTGCGCAAGTTGATGCCCAAGCCGGTGGTGGCGTCCGACTCGATCGTGCTGAGTCCCAGCCTGGGCTTCCTGGACGTGCCGCGGACCGAGAAGCTGCTGTGGGACGTGTACCACTGGCCTACGGCCGCGCGCGATCGGCCTCGCGGCTGGGTGGACCGGCCGTCGGGCTCGATACTTCAGTTGTATGCGGTAGTGTACGGCGGTGCGGCCCGGGCGTTCGACAATGCGGGCCGGAAGGATCTCGCGGCGAGGGCGGACTCAGTGGCCCGGGGCGTCAGTGAGAATCTGAGCCCCGGTTCCAATTAGTCGATCTGGCGGGGACCGATCCGCGCCACGTTGAGCCCTGCAGCCCCGCCGTTCCAGCTCTCCCACGTGAGCGGGCAGCCCTACGCCGAACGGTGGGTCGGGGTGGCCCGGGCGGCCGAGCAGGTCGTGCAGCATCTCATGCCGGACCACCATCTCGTCCATCACCCAATCGCCGGCCAGGTAGATGTGGTGATCGGTGCGCCAGTGACCGGCGCACTGCCCGCTGGAGCAGGGGAAGCTGTAGCCTTCGATCACCGACCAGCGCAGGCGGTCGAAGTCTCCGGTGCGGCCCGAGCACGACTTCGGTCTTGGCCCACCACTCGCGATACACCGCAGGCGGCTCCATCGGCATGTCCCCTTCGGGATCGAAGCCGCATCCGCCCAGCATTGCGAGTAGTCCGACGGCCCAGAACAGCCGTCCGCGAGCCTGCATCTCCGCGCCATTGCTCCCCCCGAACCGAGTTGCCCCGGCAGGACCGTAGCCCCGGGGTCATTTCTGGTATCGGCTTTGGGGTGGAGGAGCCTGCAGTGAAAAAGTTTTGGGGGTGTCAAGAAACAGTCGCGGTCGAGTCGGACGTCAGACCGAACTCCGCCGTGGTCATCCCGAGGGCACCGACGGAGCCATGGCTCGTAGGAAAGAGATGTATTAGTGCGTGGGAGCTCAGAAAGTACTGGAAGGTTCTTGCGTAAGACGTGCAGGCTTAAGAGTTTTAGGCCCCAGGCGTGGTGGCAGAGTGGTTGAATGCAGCGGTCTTGAAAACCGCCGAACGGGAAACCGTTCCGTGAGTTCGAATCTCACCCACGCCGCTGTAACTAACCGAGTTAGCTTCGAAACGGACTACGAGTAATCCTTGCCCGTTTTCGTGCCCGCCATATCTAACGGTACCTAACCGCATCCCGGGCATGGGCAAGAAACTCCCTTCATCGAGATCCTGCCGACGAGCTACGAGGGAATCGTCAGCCGCTACATCGTGGAGAAGCGACATGAAGCGGAGAAGGAACGAGTTTTTTACGCCCAGTTACCAACCGTAGCGGAGGCGGCGCGTCAGGCCGCGCTGGCCCTCACGCCGGATGGGAAGCGGCACTCTCATCAGAGTCCGTTCCGAGTTCGCCAGGAAACACTGCACGCCTGGGCCGAGGTGATCCTAAACCATCTCGATTGGCTCACAGCTGCGGAAACATTTGAGGAACTGTACGTCCGATTAGAATCGCTCCGGTTCAAGAGCGTCGTGCCGCTGATCATCTACTACACCGCCTACCGGCTCGGGGCAAAACTCGACCTAGAGCCCGTGCTCGTCTACCTGCACAGCGGCACGTTGCACGGCGCGATCCTAGTCGTATTTAGCAAGAAGCAACGTACACTCGATCCGCGCGAGTTGCCTACAGCGTTCCAGACACTCCGCCCGTATGAGATCGAGTACTGTCTCTGCATGTACAAAAAGGAAATTGCGGGGATTGTCGCTCAGGTGCGCGGAGAGGCTAGTCCGCGCCCCCGCTCTACGCTGCCGGAAGGCGGTACAGCTTTTTCCCCAACCTCTGCCACACCCTACTGGGTAATCGTGTACTTGCCGCCTCCCTCGTGTACGAAGGCCCTGTTGTGTACCAAGCGATCGAGTGTCCTACGCAGATTGGCCCGCATTGCCGCGCGCACCCAGCTCTCCAACTCTTCGAGAAGAGGCCCCCTCCTTCCCTCGATGATACAGGAGGAGTATCAACATATCGCTCACTTGGAGACCGGGGTTAAGCACCTTCAGGAACTTACCGAAGGTCTCGACCGCCGGAGCTCGCCTGCTGACCAGGCGCTCAACGATCTTCTGCGCTTCATCTGGCGAGACGTTGTGGTACATGCCGAAGAGACTCAGCCAACACCCAATCGAGTACAGTGGCGACCAGCGTAGCATCCTGCAGGTTGGGATCGATCCCGTCGCCCAGGTGGGCGGCATCCCGGTTGTTCCGGACGTCGTAGATCACCCGGAGAGCGCGGGGGATATGCAGGCGGATCGAATCCGGCTCCGATCCCTTCGGAAGGTTCTCCAGGTCTTAATCACCGCGTCCGCCTTTATTGTTGTGCCCAGCTTCGTTACTGTGAGCTTGGACGCCGCCTTGAGTAGGCTGAAGACAGCCTCGGGAAAACCGACGTCCTTCCACCGCGCTGAGTCTCAGGCCACCGGCGTAGATGTTCTCCTTGGCATCGACGTAGCTGGCCAAGAGTTCGTCCACGTGGGCAGGACTGAGCTTTGCGGCCAGTCCTGCACGAACGGTTTGCATGAGCGTGGCGGACATCAGCTACCCGCCTTCGCCTTCTTCTTCCGGGTCCGGCGGGCTCGTACCGGGTGAGCCTTCAAGGCTGCGTTCACAGCATTTCGGTCGGGCAGCGCGTCGACAAGGGCCTCCCCGCGTGACGTGATGCCCTTGCGCCCACCACCAACCGAGGTCAAGTACCCCGCCTTTACCGCGTTGTCCAAGGAACCCTGATGTCGGGAATAGCCGCCCCCCGTACCGCCTTTCGAACTCCTCGATCTCCCTGCCGTTAACCGCAGGCTTCCCCTGATGGTTGATCATGTAATAGGCGTAGACCGTAACACGCTCGATGTCCTTTGTCGTGGCCTTGGATGTCAGGCCTTTGCGTCATCCGTGCTCCCGACCCTGCCCCCATCGTTTCCGAGTCTACCAGTAGATCCGTTCTGCTGTCCACCGGCACCTTCCTGTCCAGCGCCACCTTCCGGTCCGCCGCCACGGCCACTTCCGCCAGCGCTGACCGTACGCCCAGGCGCTGCGAAAGCATAGCTACCGCCATCTCCAGCTTATCTCCCTTGACACTCTTCAACGCCTGGTACGCGTTGTTCGCCGCCTCGAAGGCAGGATCCATCGCGGGACCACGACCCGTAGACTTGGCCACCTTTAACCTCGATGACTAAAAGAGGGTACGAAGTCTGATCGTATGACGGTCTTGCGTCAAGGCCGGCTGGATGTGCTGCTCACGATGTATCCATCCGCCGGCCGCAGAGGGCGCGTCAGGATCAGTCGCCCGCAGGCTGAAAGGCGGAGCCGACATAGCTCCGCTTATCCCTTGGTCGAGATCAGCGCCTTGCAGTCTTGTTGTTGGGAGCGAGCAGGTGCTTCAAGGCTGTCAGTGGCGCGCTCCTGCATCCCGGGGACCACGTGCGAGTAGGTATTGAGCGTAAGCTCGATTCCGGAATGGCCGAGGCGTTCTTGCACTACCTTCGGGATGCTCGCCAGCCGCCATCAGCAACGTGGCGTGGCTGTGGCGTAGATCGTAGAGCCGGATGGCGCGGTAGTTCCGCCTTCTTGAGCAGTTGCCGGAATAGCCGGTGCGGAAGGTTCCCTGCTTGTAGCAAGCCGCCCGCCGCCATAGCGAAGATGAGTCCCTGATCTGATACTGCTCGCCCACCAACAGCTTCCACTTTGCCTGCGCAATGCGGTGCCGCTGGAGGGCCCGCAGGGCGCGGTCCCCAATGGGTACGGCACGGTTCTGGCTCGTCTTGGTTGGGCCGAGGATGTGTCGGCGTCCGTGGCCCCGGCTGACTGCCCGCTGGATGCGGAGGGTCTGACCATCGAGGTCGTCGAATTCAGCCCCAACACCTCACCGATACGCATTCCCGTCATCAGCATCACAATCATGAGGGCGTACATCCCCTTCTGCCTCGACGCTGGCGGGCTCGATACTGACCAGCCGTTCCTGCTCTGCTTCGGCAGCGGAGAGGAACCGAATGGCATCGGCCGCGGTGAGGAACTTCATCTCCCGCCGGTCCTCGCGCGGGAGGCGCAAACTGACAGCGGGGTTGTGCGCCAACGCCTTTTGCTCCACAGCCGCATTGAAGCAGATCCCGAGTGCCTCGTGCATCATGCGCACCGTCCTTGGGCCCAGGTGTCAGTCGATCAGTGTGTTGATGAAAGCCTGGAGCAGCTTAGGGCTCGCGTCGCCGAGCCGAGCTCGACCCCAGCCGCTTGGCCATCGTGATCAGCCGCTCATCCTTACGTGCCCCGGTGGGGCGCCGTCCCCTCTCCGGCAGGATTTTGCCCGGATCATCCGGCCAGAGATACCGCTGAAACAGCCCGTATTCATCGTCCTTCATGCGCTTTGCCACGTCGATCCGGGAGCCTAGGTGCTGCTCGACGAACTCTCCTACGGTCTGCCGGGTGGGCTTTTCGTGTAAACCGCCGGTGGCCTTATCACCTACGAGCTTCGTCAGTATTTCCTCGGCTTCGGTCTTGGAGCCGCGAACGACCTTGTTCAGTCGGACCTGCTCACCGCCGGGTCCACTGCCGAGCGTCAGTCGGATTAGCTATCTATATCGATCCCCGTCGTCGGTGGGCGCCGCGTCCACGCCTATGGTTCGCCATTCTGCACCTTCCCGAGAGATGGAGGGTATAGTTTCAATATGAAACGTACCTTCAAGTTCGGAAGCTGGTTAGGTACTTCCCAGGTACTCCCCCGAGGCGGCAGGCGGTCTCGGAATCCGCTAAACTGGAGCGAGGGTGGGCTCGCCGATAGTATGATTGAGAACCCCACTGTACAGCCAGGAACACTGACGTATGGCGCCGGAACAGTCCGGTACTCATCCTCCTGCCTCGAACGTTTGACGCTGCCCGGGAGGGGCTGTTCTGGCAGAGTTTGCTGAGTACCACCGTTCATGCTGGTATAGCTGAGTACCACTGCCGGTGCTGGTAGAGCCGACCCCGATGTCACCGCCGCTTCGTTGCATATGAGCCAGTGTAAGCGGTGCTCACTCGGGAACCGGAAGCTGTTTCGGTTACCCCCCCAGCGATGCCGAAGTAGTCACCCCCCGCCGGTTAGACGGTCCCGCCTATCGCACGCCCCGCCCCGACGACTTTCTTATCTTCTCTCACCCTCGTCGAAAAAGAGTCCGGCGGACCGGCGGCATCGGCGTAAGCCATTCCTTCGTACGCGTATCCCCAGAGGAATCTCCGCTTGGACCGACGTGAAGCGTCGGCCAGTGTGCGAAAGAGTCTCGAGTTCTTACGCGACGCCCCTCCTCTCCCTGCTTCTCGATGGAAATCCAGCGCTTGTCCCCCCTACCCCAGGTTAGCTGTACTCCATATCGTGCAAGATCAGGGGCAAGCCGTCGCAGGTCACTCGTCAGCTTCCTAGGCGTCTTCTGCCAACTCAGGTGGTGCGACGCCTCATATCCAACGTTCAGCGTCAGCGCTTCCAGCAGATCGGCAGGGGTGAGGCTCGGTAGTCCCCCTCGTCCGCGAGAGCTAACACAGCTGACGCGAGCGGATCTTGATCAACCGCATGCTTCGCACTCTCCTCTCGATGAATCGAGTAGCTCCGAAGGAAGCTCCCCTCGGACCAACCCAGCGCGTCCTCTGCGGCCGAAACCCAACGCGCGGGATCAGCCATTCGAGTGGCTGCCCCGGATGCGGCGGAATCCCAGCAGCGTAGCGCGCCAGCCACAGCGTCGCAAAGAGCTCCCAGTATCAGCGGCCGGACCGCCTCAAATCCGCTCCAGAAGGTACGCTCGTCTTTCCATCTCGATCCTGAATGGGTGGAGCTCGAGAATGATCGCGTGATCCCCAAGGTCCGTGCGATGTGCCAGGTCGGTTATTCCGTTGAGTACTAGGGGGCGCACGACGTTGAACACCTGTTGCTCATTGTTGGTATACAGCTTGCGCGTGCCCAAGCCGCCGCCGGTGGATAACCTACATAATGCGTTGCTCATCGGCCTGACAGAACAGACACGTTGTCGAAGGCAAGGAGATGAGCCTGCTGCGCTGCGATTATGAGGTCTAGCTCGGTTCCCGGTAGTGATCGGATCTCCGGTATGCCAGGATCGATCAGGTTCACCGCAATACGCGCAAGAGTGCTCTTCGCGGACCCATAGCTTCCTTGGATATGGAGTGGAAGTACGGCCCACTGGGGCGCATCGAGCCAACGAGAAAGCCGATCCACAACACCCAGTCGTCGGCATCACGAATAGTGACAAATCGGCCGTAAATTTTCGACCGTCCCTCCTCGTACGGGTTGTGGCAGCGGCCGCATAGTGGGCGGGTGAGTGAATCGTACCGGCGTATCCGAACAGATTGTCCAGCCTTCCGCGTTGATGCCAACCACCTCGTGTTCTGTTGCTTTAAAGGTCGAGCCAAACCTCGCCTTCGTGCTCAGCGACCCGCGTGGCCACAGAGTATTCCTGACCTCCGCGAATAGCTAGCGCGCCCCATACGGCAATTGCTCCCTTCAGCGCTTCGCCTGAAATCGGGTTGTGCTTCTGGGTATAGTATCCGTGTATCATGAACTGCTCCAATGAAGTCGAGGCTGTCGGCATGTGCTCGCGATGACCATTTGCGGTCACCGACACAAAAGACCGGCCGTCCGGAGTGTGCCATAGCTCTCCTTTCGCTTCTTCGAGCAGACGCTGCAATACTTTCCACGTCGACTCTTTTTTCTGGCCGGCCGCGGACTTTGCCCCGATTCCAAACTCCCTTGTTAGGCAGACTTCACGTTCGCACAGTGGTTCGATGGGGGAGTCCTTGCACTTGTAGGCGTACTCCCGCTTCCCAACGCTCTTGGCGACGGCGGCGACCTCCCGGTAGCCGAGTGGGGGATCCATGAAAAGCTGGTTGTACTGTTGAGCTTGTCGGTGAAATCCTCGCCTTCCCGCTTCTGCAGGGACACCGCAAAATTGAACAGCCCATTGTTACGGTCACCCTTGCCGTAGCCCTGCCTCGCGAGACACTGAAGGCATGGGGGGCTCCCCGCAGGAGATCGGCCACAGGGTTCGTTGGGACTGTGCGATCTCGCAGCTGAGCTTCCGTCACCGCGATCTCATCCGCCCAGTCGAGGAATTCGGCTACAGTGAGTGCTTTGCCTGATCGGATCGCATACCGGTTACTCTTATCCCCGCCGAAGTAGGGCAGATTGATGCAGTTTCCCACCTCCCCAGAGAAGAGAGCGTCGTCTGCTTCGGGAACACTTCCGCTTTGGGGTAACCGAGCGTCTTGGCCCATTCTTTCAAGGTTTCCCTGACCAACTCGGCCGAGACCGCTTCACGGCAGAGAAGGTAGAGGTGCCAGCCGCCGCTCTTGCTCCTTACTGGGACGAGGGGCAGTGAGAGCAGGTCCAGCTGAGCCTCAAGAGCCACCAGATCGAAGTCATCGTACTGATCAATGTCGATAGCCCCAACCAGCTCGTCGCCTCCTCGGTGACAGGAATGATCCCGAGACCGTATGTACCACCCAGGTGCTGACGAAACAGCGCCAGGTGGCCTTACCGCGCACTTTCGTGTATCCGCCCTCCAGCTTGGCTTCAGATGGTTGCTTCCCGACCTCTGGTCTTCAGCGAACATGCCCGCGTGACAGACCGCGAAATCGGGCGAACATCCGCTCGGGAACCCCCATGTTGCTCGGTCACGAGTCGGTTGGTTCCGCCGCCAACCGCATCGTAATCGCCTACTCCCTCGAACGATGAGATCCTCTATCATCGTCCCAGTCGAAGTAGCATTTCCTACCGAACCGAACCACCCGAAGGAGCCCGTCCTTCGCCCAATTGAGTGCCGTCTTCCACGGTATCTCGTACTCCGATTCGTGCCAGTCTCGTTCGAGCAGTCGGGGAATAACCGTCGCAGGCATAGAGTCGCGTCCTCTCCAGTAATAGTGGGCACTACTCGTCCCAACCACGTGCCGACCTAGGCCATCGATGGTCATTCGGGGGCAGGGCGACGGACTTGTCTCGCGAGTCGCTGGTAAGCACAACCGCCGGGGGCCGCAGCTCCTCTTGTCGATCTATCCTATGTCACACTGTGGGCCTTACTGCGTCTCCGGGGCTTCGCCGGCTGACTCGGCCATCCTATTCCTCTTACGAAATAGTCTAATAATTCTCAATCGCCGTCGAAAGAGCTCCGTTGACTTCGTTACGCGGTGACCGGTTTCAGATCGATTGAGAGCTATTCGAAGCTTTTCAGTTTGGTGTTGCCAGTCCGACCGGACCCGTGCAGTCTTCCGCCATGGCACTTGATACCGTTGGATTTGAGGCAAAATACCCCGTGCTGTTGCTCGTGACGACTCCGGAATATGCCGATCTCTTCCGCCGATCCAGGGTGTTGGAGAGCGCCGTCTGCTCTCATGATGCCCGTGAATGATGAGACTTGGCTGCGCCAGAAACGTCAGCATGCTGTCCCACTCCACATCGGAGACGACGTAGTGGTGCTGCGGGATCAGCAACCACTCTACGAAGGACATATCCGGTGGGAGGGCGAGTGGAACTTTCCGAGGCTTGTGGAGGAGATCAATCGCCGTGTTTTCTTCTGGCCGGGGGACCGATCCGCTCCGGTGAAGAAGGCAGCGGAGAACGTCCGCGATTTCCTGGCCACCGGAGACTACATCAAGATACGCCTGCCTTTCTCTGCCGTGCGGAAGACACCCGGTGTGCGCGTGGAGTATTGTCGGTGTAACGCGAGAGCCCCGCGCACAGTCAATGGGGAAAGCGGTTCGGGGGCCACGCACCTTTCAGGCCCACGGCGCCTGGGCGGAGGGTATTGCAGCTGTGAGGGAGGTGGCGATTGTCGACAGTCTACCCCTTGGTGCTTTCTGGGATCAGGTCCTGATCGCGTGAGGAGACTTTCGCGAGGCGTCCCGAATCAGGCGAAGTGAACCGGCCGCCAGGAAGAGCGGCGAGCTTAGGGCCGCGTAGGTCGTTCCCGAAGCGCGGGCATAGCGTAGGGTGCGTCGATCCGAGAGCGTTCGCCCGCGAGGCGTTAAGGCATGAATCCACCCTGAAAACGTCAGCCGCGTCCGGCATAGCCGCATGTCCTCGCCCGGCGAGATAGCCATCAGACGGGTTTCTAGCTAAATACGCTCCCGTTGGCGTTATGCGTCTGCCGCTTTTTTACCCAGTTTAGAACGGGATCGATCCTTGGCACAGAGTCGGCAGCATAATCGCGAGGTCCGCGGAAGCCCGGCACCAACGACAGATCGAGGATGCCCGGCCAAGTTGCTCAGAGGCAAAGCTAAGCCGAGCTACGCAACCAAACTCGGGGCCGCCTACGCGGGGGACTCGCCGTCAGGCTGATAAAGTCTGTTGCCTCCGCAGTGCGTGAGCGCGATCATCACTTCGCCGCCGTATGCTCTCCATCACCAGAAGGCATATGGCAATGAGAAAGCGCACGCTTATGTAAACTGGTTCCTTGCCTTTGCGCCCGAGTTCCGCCGAGTGCTGCGGGCCGAACGGTAGATTTGGTCATCGAAATCGGCGGTGCCTGGAATCCCGGCGTTTCCCCACACGATCGATATATCACTTTGAGCTGCTCGTCCAACTAGTCAACGAGGCAGGGTTTCACCTGGCCGAGGAGTTCTATTGGTTCAACCAGCGCTCGCATGCCCAGCCCGGCCGAGTGGGTGAATGTCCAGCGTAATCGGAGTAAAGGACGCGGTCACGCCGATCTGGTGGTTGAGCCTTACCGCCGCGTCCGACTGCCAGTCAATAGGCGGTATGCTCACGCCCGTACGGTCCGCATATGCTCAAATTATTGGAGAACGGTTACAACCGGGGCAAGCGACCATCGGGCCACGTGGCCAAGAAGTTCGAGCGTAAGAACGCTAGGTGCCATTCCACCTAACCTGATCCAAGTGGCCCATACCAGTACCAAGGATGGTTATCAGGAGTACTGTCGCAAGATGAGCCTCACGTCACACCCAGCTCGATTTCCGCGCCAGGTGCCCGAGTTCTTTCATTCGATTCCTTACCACCAACGGCGGATCTGGTTCTCGACCCTTTCAGCGGCAGCAATATGACCGGCTTCATCGCGGAGAAGCTGCGGCGGCGGTGGTTGGCGTTTGACCTAGAACCCAAGTATGTGCGTGGATCAATAGTACGCTTCCTTGCGTATGAGGTCATCGCCCCCCAACTGCTGCGGGGCGCGGCCCTGGCCGAGCGCTATGGCGCGAAGAAGAAGCCCCCGCCTATTGGCGGGGGCTTCTCAATTTCCCGGCTGGAGGCCCTAGCTTGCACCCCGATGGCCGCGACCACCTCGGCCAAGCCGGAGTCGTCCTAGCTGCCCGCTCGACCCGCCGTCCTCAGCTCTTCACCTTAGCCTCGATATCTCAATTTCGTATTTCGTCGCCAAGGCCAAGCTTTCTGCCGTCGCACACAGCAGGTCCCGGACCTGCTTCTTCTAGTCCCCCTTGAACTCATCCTCATCCACGAAGTCGTAGTTGAGCGTGAAGATCGTGTGCAGGATGAGCTTCACCTCGTAGCGGCGTACGAACTCTTCCTCGAGGCTTTTCTTCGACATCTTGCGCCGCATGTCGAGGAACTGACGCGAACTCAACTTGTTGTAGTATAGGAAGATTTTCTCCTCAGTCGTACCGTATCGAAAGCCCACGCGCTGCGTGTCCAGCGGCCAAGAGAGCATCTGCCACATCGGTGTCTGACTGCCCGACTCGCACGCGCTTGACTACCGGATTCATCCTCGGCGAAGTCCTTCTTCTTGAACTTCACCGTCACGTCTTCGCTGGCTTCGCCAAGTCGTCCGGCGCTTCTCGTCGTCGCGCTTGCGCTCCTGCTGTGAGGCGCGGGGCTTCGGCTTCTCAACCATCTCTACCGGCAGCCGTGATCGTTCTTCTATTTGCCCCATGGCGTAGTCCAGCTGGACCTGGATGTAGCCAACGGCGCCGACAGACGGCCTCGTCAGCGCGCACTCGAAGTAGCACCGTTGACACGTCCGCCGCTGCATCTCGCCCGCTCCGACATAGCGCACGCCGTGCGCAATCACCCTCATCTTGTGATTGCGTTCTTATCTCTCGTTGTTCCAGTAAAGTGCGTGGCGGCGTCGTTCTCGAAGACGTAGCTGTATCTTCTTGTCCCTGAAAGAGCTTGATCGCCGGACCCGTGAACTTCCACCGTACGAACGTGCGCGGTTCCTGCGCCTCGATGGGGTGCTGCTCCTGCTTGGAGGCCGGAACCTCCTTCTCCTCCTCTACCTCAGGTCCACTTCACCAGCCTGCGCTTTTCAGCTCCTCTAAAGCAATCACCCCCATGTTCTTCAGGTAGTTCTTTATGAGTTCGACGAGGTGGCTCAAATGCGCGTTGGTCCTCCGGGCTGCTTGGTATCAGCGGCCTCCAGTATTGGTGTTGAGCTCCGCCAACTTCTTGTCGAAGCCGAGCCGCCACGATCTGTTCCATCTACTATCATCGTCTCGTATTTGCGTTTCCTTCGCTTGTTCCCGCGTTTTTGTCAGCATCTCATTCTTGGCCCGCGGGTCCAGAGCGTTGCAGTCGATCTGCACCACCATGTACTTCTCTACCGCCTAGAGCTTGGCGATCGCGCTTGCCCGGCATGATGGACCGGATTCTCCTCGGCGTGGGTCTCGGCCGTCCAGTTTCAAATCAGGATGGTCTTGTCCGGATCGAGCCAGTTGCTTGAGCACGTTTCTCGTTACGTACCACCGGCCGTATCAGCCACCCAATAGTTGATCTTGACGCGCCCGAGTTCCACCATGCCCAATCAGCGCCTGCCGAGGTCCCATTTGGCGCAGCTCGTAGTACTCCGAGGCCCGATGCAGGATCTTCGAGAATATTAGAAAAAAATCGTCAACCATTTCACTAACCTGCCCTAAATCCTCCGGCATGTGGTATGCTTCTCTACTGAGAGTGGCGGCCCAGGCCCGCTCCAACGTGTTCACCGTGCCCCAATATTAGTATAGCCGCAACTGACTGTAGCCCGCCGCAACGAAGCGTATTTATGCGCGGTCCCGTGCCGTAAAGCGTGTACTATCTCGTAACCAGACTGCGAACAGCGGCTCGGCCAGTGACCGCATTAGCTGCCCGTAGAAGCTCTGTCTCACCCAACGTGCCGAACAGGTCAGCCGCGTTGTATCCGATGTGCCGCACCAGCGTTCCCGCCGGGAATTCTTGATCCTACAGAACGATCTCCCGCACCTTGCCGTCGATTGTCAGGTATCTTGTACGTCGCCGTCTTGGGCAGCTCGCCGCTCTCCCTGTCCCAAGCGGCCTCCACCAACGTGAAGGCGACATCTTCGATGCGCCCACCTTGCGCGACGCGATCAGCGTCAGGTCCGAGTACTGGTAGGTGCTGGACGCTCCCTGGCCGTGCTTCCCGGTCAGGTATGCCTTCGACTTCTTCAGCCCCCGGTTCAGCGAGAAGATCGTGCCGGGCATCTCCGCTCAGCCGTGAGCCCGATGCCGTAGTCCTGCGCGTCCAGGATCGCAGTCCTTCGAGTCCTTCGAAGTCCCCCACGAAAGCGCGTGACCGTCACCGTGATCTGGCGCGAGGTTCGGCGAGCCTCATCGTCATCGAGCTCGGTCGAGCCAGTGTACCCGGTCCCGAGATTGAACCACAGGTGCCGCGGCATCTGCCGGTGACTTGGGGTGCGGCCCCTTATGTGGTCAGCGCCTTCACTTCGAGATTCGCATCGCCCTCGTTGGTCACACGCTCAATGAAGGCCCGCCCCGGGTACGGCGTTCAGGCTCATCGGGACCGTCGTTCGAAGTCGTAGTCGTTGAACGGTGCCCAGTCCATCTTGCCCTTCTGCATTCTGCTCGAAGTGTTCCAGCCGTTCACGGGCATCTCGCCAGGTACGTAAGCCCGGCCAGGGCAGGGCGTATTCTTGCTTCTGGGGGGGCTTTTCCTCCTTGGTTCAGGCTTGCTGACGGTGCCGGTAACCGTGTGGCCCAGAGCGTGGAAAAGATCTTCCAAAGTCTCAGGCATTTTCCCGAGCTGTCTGAATCTTCGCCTCCATGGCTTGCCGCTTGGAGCGCGTGGGGGTAGCGCAGACTTCTCCCCTTGACGGTTTTCATGATGCGGTTCCTTTCTCTTATGCGTACAGCGTGGCTGCCGTGAGCGGTGTATGCCCTGACTGGGCGTTTACACTATCCTACCGCCCTGGATAGTCGCCTGGCATGGATAGTTCGCAGGTGGCGATCGTGCGCTGTAATGTACGATGGTGTCAGTGGTAGTTGCCGAGAGTACCTACTTGGTACCTAAACTCCGTGGATCAGGGTGATTCTGGGTAGTACAGGTTGGATGAGGCGAATGCGGTAAGCTATTGCTGGAAGGACACTAACAGACTTGCGTGGTTCTCGACGTAATCGGGGAGTTCGGTCTTGAAAACCGCCGAACGGGAAACCGTTCCGTGAGTTCGAATCTCACCCACGCCGCTGAACAGGAACTTGCAGGTTGTTCTCGCGAACAAGAAGAGCCGTAACAGCGGGTGCAGACTCACTCAGATGATCAGGCGCGTTACCGCTGTATGCCGAACCCCTGCCACTCGTCCCGCAAGCGCCGCCGCCAGCCGTGCGATCGATCGGCATATCCCGGTACATCTCCGCCGCCACGCCCTCCCTCCGGCATTCCCAGCCGCCGGCGGGCCTCGGCCACCGGTACCGACCAGAGCTCCTCCACCGGGATATCGAACAGGTTGGTCAGCCGGGTGCGCCGGGCATAGTCGTAGGCTCGGGTGAAGATGCCGAGCGCGATGCCGCGTCCCACCTGGCGGAAGGACGCGATCCGCCGGGCACACTCCACGAACGCCCCGCCGTAGAACAGCACCCAGCCCACGTACTTGGGCACTCCCCGGGACGCGAAGTAGAGCCCCTGCTCCGCCGCCTCACCCGCCAGCAGTACGAGCGGCGGCTCGTCGTGGGTGAAGGTGGTGCCGGTCAGCACGTGCGAGGCGTCGTGGACCAGATAGATCTTCTCCGGGTCCCGGGAGCCGTTGATCAGCTTGCGAAACAACTTGAGGAAGTGCGGCTTAGCTGGAATGGGGAGGCCAACATAGCCGTTCACGTCCCGAAACCGTTGGACCGCGTCGCCCAGCGTGATCGTCTCCCGGTCGCTCTCCCAGTCGTACGAAGAAAGCAGGAGATTTCCCACCCTTCCGGCGGGCGTCGCGGTGCCGGCAGAGGCCGGAGCCGAGGGGCTGGCGGAGCTGTTCATGATGCGCTCCGGGCCAATGCGGGAGGCCCCGCCTCTGCCATCCGGTCAGCCAGCTCGATCTCCAGATCGGCCTCCGAGCGGCGGCTGATATACCGCCGGTACCAGACCTCCGCGCTCAGCAGCAGCCATATCCGGTTGCCATGGTCGTAGCGGCGGGCCAGATGCTCGTCCACGATCTGCTTGACCCGCTCGCCCCGGAGATAGCCGTCGCGCACCAGCTCACTCTTGTGCAGCAGCCGCGGGGCCAGCGTCCGGACTTCGTTCTCCAGGATATACATCAGCGGCGAGGCGAACCCCTGCTTCTTCCGCGCGCAGCACCTCGGGCGGGAGGTATTTCTCACCCAGGCGCCGCTCGAGATAACGCAGCCGGCGGCCCCGGATCTTGAGATTGGTCGGCACCCGGGCCATGAACTCGGCGAATCGGGGATCGAGGAAGGGCGAGCGAGACTCCAGGCTGTAGGCCATGGTCGCCCGGTCGAGGATCGTCAGTGATTGCCCCGGGAGGCGCGACGCCGCATCCACGTACATCATGCGGTCGATCGGCTCCTCGGCGTTGGGCGCGGCGTACAGGTCCAGCAGACACGCGTCGGGCCGGGTGCCGAGCGAGCTGGTCCCGGTAGCCAGGGGCGTACAGCTCGCTCCGGTGGGCCTCATTGAACCAGAAGAATTGCAGGCTCTCCGAGTAGCGCTCGCCGCCCGTCTTCCGCGCCATCAGGTCCACCCAACGGAGCTTGTGGGTGACGCTCTTGAAGGTGAACTGGTCCGGCAACCGGCGGAGCACCTGGTTGGCCACGACGTTCCGGATGGCCTCGGGAACCGCGCGGTAGCTGTCGAGCCAGCGGTTCGGCCGCATAGCGGTCGTAGCCGCCGAAGAGCTCGTCTCCCCCGTCGCCACCGAGCACGACCTTCACGTGGCGCGCGGTCATCTTCGCGAGGTGCAGCAGGCAGATGGAGAGCGGGTCGGCCGGCTCGTCCAGCGCCGAGACGAGCCGGGGCAGATCGTCCACCACACTTGGCGTCACTTCCTCGGCGATGGTGCTGGGTGCCATAGCGTGCCGCCACGGCAGCGGCGTAGGGCAGCTCGTTGAGGTCCCGATAGGGAATGCCCATCGAGAAGGTCCGGAGCTCCGGACCCAGCGTTCTGGCGGCGTACGAGGCGATCAGCGTCGAGTCCAGTCCGCCGCTCAGAAACGCTCCAACCGGGACATCGCTCAACAGGTGGAGCTTCACCGTCTCCGCCAGCAGCTCATCGATGCGCTCCAGCGTCTCGGCTTCCGAGTAGGTCCACTTGGGACCGTAGCTCAGGTCCCAGTAGCGCTCGATTCGGCTACGTCCGTTCTCCCACACCATGTAGTGCGCGGCAGGGAGCTGGCGCACCCGGCTGAAGAAGGTCTCAGGTGGCTGGACGAACCGCATGGTGAGGTACTGATCCAGCGCCCGGGGCGACAGCTCGGCCAGTGACGGATCGTCGGCCAGCAGCGCCTTGATCTCGGACGCGAAGGTCAGCTGCCCAGCCGACTCGGTGTAGAAGAGCGGCTTCTGCCCGAAGTGGTCGCGGGCGATCAGCAGTCTGTGGCGGGTCCGGTCCCAGATGGCGAACGCGAACATGCCGCGCAGCCGCGCGACCATCTTCTCGCCGTATTCCTCGTAGAGATGCACCAGCGCTTCGGTGTCGGAGCGGGTGCGGAACTGGTGACCTTTGGCGACCAGCTCTTCGTACAGGCTGGGAAAGTTGTAGATCTCGCCGTTGAAGACGACCACCACGCTTCCATCTTCGTTGGTCATCGGCTGGTGACCGCCGGCGAGGTCCACGATGCTGAGCCGCCGCATGCCCAGGCCCAGGCCGCCCTCGACGAAGGTCCCCCAGTCATCGGGTCCCCGGTGCGCGATGGCGTCGCACATCCGGAGTATCTGCGCGTCGGTCACCCGCGCCGGCCCGACCTTACCTGCGATGCCGCACATCTACGCTGCCTTCTTCCTGCCCCAGGCGACCATCATGTAGCCGGGCGAGAACGGAATGAGTTTGTCGAGCATGGTCCACGCGCGCAGGGCGGGATAGACCGCCGAGTAGAGCTTATACGCGGTGCCCACCTTGTTCAGCGCCTCGGCCGACATCGGCGCGGTGTCGCCATGAAAGTCCTGCTGCTCCGTGTCCTTCCCTTTCATGGACTTCTTGTGATACGCATAGTTCAGCAGGTCTTCGATCGACTCGGTGAAGAACCGGCAGTAGTCGTCGATCCCGGCCACCGTGAGCCCGTGGCGCTCCATCAGGGCCCGGGTGGCGGCGGGCGGATACCCGTCGCGCGCGTGCCCGAAGCCTTCGGTGTCGGCGGTAAAGCCGAGCAGCTTCTTGAGGGCAAAGCCCGGCCGCCCGCTCTCGCCCTTGGGCGCCATGAAGAGGAAATCGCCGCCCGGCTTCAGCACCCGCACCATCTCGCGGAAGAAGGTGTCGTCGTCCTCGATGTGCTCCAGGAAGTTGATCGCCGCCACCACGTCGAATGACGCGCTCCGGAAGGGCAGCTCGGCGTCGCTGGTCTGGAGCACCCGGTCGCCCACCAGCTGCTTGGCCGACCGCACGTGGTCGCGCTCGAAATCGGTGCTCACCCAGGTGCCGCCACGGTTGCGCAGGAAGTGCGACGTGAGGCCGGTGCCGCACCCGACCTCCAGGCAGAGGCGGCCCTCGATGGCGGCAGACGTGCTTCATCAGCGCGTTCACCGTCTGCTTCTTCTTGAGCGAGCGCCGGTATAGCTGCAGTTGCCAGGGTTCGGTCACTTCAGATCTCCGTAGTGAGTCTGGTGGGCCTCAGCGAAGCATGGCGAGGCGAAGCGCCGGTTCGCCATCGAACCAGCCATGGCTCGCTAGCAATCGCCTACAGTTGCCACTTCGCCGATAGTCCTCAAACGTCCGCCGAATCCCCTCCTCCAAATCTACCTTGGGCTCCCAGTCCAGCACCCGCCGGGCCCGCGAGGTATCGAACGCCGAGTCGCTGTGGAAGAAGTCCATCCGCCGGCGGTAGATCGGCGGATCGATCGCCAGGGCGGCGCAGACGTCCTCCACCACGGCCGCCACACCCAGCATCGGCGCCAGCGGAAGGCGAATGCCGTAGCGCTTGCTGCCGGTTGCCGCGATGCCACGCGGTCGAGCAGCTCGCGCAGGGTGCAGGGGCGAGGCCCGGCAACGATGAGCCCCTCGCCCCACCGCTTCGTCCCGCTCGCAGGCCTTGAAGAAGGCCGAGACGACATCGTCGACGTACACCATGTGACGGCGGCCATTCCGCCGCCGAAGAGCGGGAACCGGCCCCGGCTCACACCCTTGAACATCTTCAGCAGGCGCTGGTCGCGGGGACCGTAGACGTCGGCTGGACGCAGCACCACGGCCGGCAGCCCGCAGTTCTCGACGAAGTCACGCACCAGCCGCTCCGCGGCGACCTTGGTGCGCTCGTAGATGTTGCCGGGCGAGAGCGGCGACTCCTCCGTGCGTGATGCCAGGCGCGCGGTGGCCGTAGATCCCGATGGTACTGCAGTACACGAAGCGCTGCACCCGCTCGGTGGTTGCCGCCTGGAGCAGATGGCGGGTTCCATCGAGATTGATGGTCTCGAAGAACTCGTCGCTCTTGCCGCCCTCCCGCATGGCCACGGCGAGATGGAAGATGTGGGTGGCGCCGCGGGCCGCGCGGCGGCAGAGCTCCGGCATCGGTGATGCTCCCGGACACGACCTCCGCTCCCAGCCGCGACAGCAGCGCGGCGTTGGCCTGCTCCTCGGGCCGATCGGTCAGGCCGAGCACGACCACCTCCGCCCCGCGCCGCCTGCCCTCTTCGGCCAGATGCGAGCCGATGAACCCGGTCCCGCCCGGTGACCAGCAGCCTCATCCGAATCGCTCCGCCAGCGCGTCGACGATGCGGCCGCTCGCCTTGCCCGTCGCCATAGGGGTTCACCGCGTTGGCCATGCGCTCGTAGGCCGGCCTGCGAGGTGAGCAGCTCGCTGGCCACGCTCACGATCCGGTCCCGATCGGTGCCGACGACGACCGCGGTTCCGGCCTCGACTCCCTCGGGACGCTCGGTCACTTCGCGGAGGACCAGTACCGGCTTGCCCAGCGATGGCGCCTCCTCCTGCACCCCGCCGCTGTCGGTGAGCACCAGGTAGGCCCGGTTCATCAGATGCACGAACTCCACGTAATCCACCGGCGGCGATCAGGTACATGCCCGGCAGGTCGCACAGCAGCCGCTCAACCGTCTGCTTGACCTGGGGATTGGGATGCACCGGCAGCACGAACTGAAGATCGGGGAACCGGCCGGCCAGCTCGCGAATGGCGGCGCAGGTGGACTCCAGCGGAGCGCCGAAGCTCTCCCGCCGGTGGGTGGTGACCAGCACCAGGCGGCGGGCCGGATCGAGCGATCCCAGTTGCGGCGAACGGAAAGGTGTAGTTCGGCCGCACCGTCTGCCAGCAGCGCGTCGATCACGGTATTGCCGGTGAGGTGCACGTCGGCTGCGGGCACTCCCTCGCTCAGCAGCGCGGCCCGGGCCTGGGCGGTCGGAGCGAAATGGATCGATGCCAGCCGGGTGGTCAGCACCCGGTTCATCTCTTCCGGGAAACGGCTGATAGCGGTCACCGGTGCGGAGTCCGGCTTCGACGTGACCGGAGGGAATGCGCTCGAGATAGGCGGCGAACGCGGCGGCAAAGCTGGTCATCGTGTCGCCCTGCACCAGCAGCACGTCGGGGCGAATCTGCCGGAGCAGCGGCGGCAGCCGTTCCAGCACCCGGGCGGTGACTTCGGCCGGCGATTGCGCGGCGGTCATCAGGTCCAGGTCGTGATCGGCCTCGAGGCCGAAGACCTGCAGCACCTGGTCCAGCATGGCGCGATGCTGGGCCGACACGCAGACGACGCTCTCGAAACGATCCGGCGCGTTCTGCAGGGCCTGCACCACCGGCGCCATCTTGATGGCCTCCGGGCGAGTCCCGAAGACGCTGAGAACCCGGATCATCGCTCGAGCGCGACCGCCCGCAACCGCTCCGCCATGGTCTGCATGGTCACGAAGCGGAAGCCCCGCTCCAGCACAGTCGCAAAGACCTGGCGCAGAATCCGGTCGCGCACGCCCTCATAGCAGGGATGGCCGTACAGAATCACCGAATCGTTGCGCGTCGAGGTGCTCGTTGAGCAGGCGGAGCACTTCCGGCTCGGGGGTGCCGCGGGCGCCGTGGTATTCGAGGAACGGGATAGTGCGGGGCCCGGACAACGTCACCGGAATGGTCCAGTGCCCTACTGGCTGCCTCGCCACGGTCGCGCGGCTCGGCTCGCCGCCGATGGCATCGCCGTTGTAGATGAACCCCAGCCGGTCGAGCAGCGCCATCACCCGCTCGTCGGAGTAGAACCCGGGCGATGAGAAGCCGGCCGGCTTTCCGAAGTGTCGGACGAAGTGCCGGTACGATTCCTCGACATCGGCCTGGAGCGTGCGGTCGGGCAGCTCGTGAAAGCGGCGGCTCCATACCACGTGATCCATGCCACCGTGAAGGCCGAGCTCGTGGCCCTCGGCCTGAAGCGATTGGAGCAGCGGCACGAATGAGAGACCGACCGGGCGCGAGAGCGCGGTCTCGATGATGAAACGGGGCCACCCGGTCTTCTTGATGAGATGAACGGCTTCCCGGTCGGCCAGCTTGGCCTTGGAGCGCGCCATGCCGCTGCCGATCCACTCGACCAGGTTGGTGGAACGGCCCATGTTCACGAAGAACGTGTTCGGCACGCCGAAATCCCGGCAGACGTCGCGGATCTTCGGAAGGCCGTCGGTGACGCAGACGCGATGATCGACGTCCCAGCGGAACGCGAAGAGCCGTTCGGTCACCGTGCCGCCCTGACGCCGATTTCGCGATAGAGCTGCTCGAACTGCTCGGCCGAGCGATCCCAGTCGAACAAGCGGAGCGCCCGCGCCCGGCCCGGCCTGGCCCATGGCCCGCCGGCGATCCGGATCCGCCAGCAGCGATCCGATCGCCTTTGCCAGCGCGCCGGAGTCTCCCCGCGGCACCACCAGGCCGGTGACTCCGTCCTCCACCACCTCGGGCAATCCTCCGGCGTCGCTGGCCACGACCGGGACCTCGCAACCCATCGCCTCGGCGGCGGGAATACCGAAGCCCTCCTCCAGCGACGGAATGACAGACACTGCGGCGGCGCGATAATACGGCGGGAGGTCGATGTTCGGGACCCATCCCAGGAAGGTCACGTCGGCGCCGATGCCGAGGTCGGCGGCCAGCCGGACCAGCTCGGGACGCTCGAAGCCATCGCCGGCAAGCACGACCTTCAGATCCGGAAACCTCGGCTTCAGCTGCGCCGCCGCCTCCAGGAGGAAGCGAATCCCCTTCCGGGGAAACAGCTGCCGGCAGGCAAAGATCATGTGCGGGCCGTACTGCAGCTCCGCCCGTCCGTTCTCGCCGGGGCTGAACCGCCGCAGGTCGGTCCCGTTGAAGACCAGCCGGATGTGATCGGCAGGGGCACCGGCCCGCAACGCGTGCTGGCGGCAGTCCTCGGTGATTGCGGTCAGCGCGCCCGCGTGGCGCAGGGTCCAGCGCAGTGCGGGCCGCACGTACCAGCGGGTGGGAAAGTCGTATCCCTGCTCCGGGTTCACGTAGACGTCACCCCCGTGCATGGTGATGACGCTGGGCACTCCGAGCTTCCGGGCGGCCATGACCGCGGCGGGACCGGTGGGGATGGCCCAGTGCGCGTGAATGACGTCCGTATTCCCCTCGCGGGCCTCCGCCATGATGGCCCGGTGCTGGGCCTCGAGGTAGTTGGCCATCACCGCCACCCGGGCAAACCGCCCCAACCAGCTCACCCGGCTCTGGGCGACCCGGCCGTAAGTGAGATCGGCGGGGAGATTCAGCGGAAACCGGACGATTCGCACGCCATCGAACTCGTCCTCCCGGGACAGCGAGGGATCGCCCGGCGTGACGACCGTGACCGAGTGCCCCCGCCGCACCAGGTGCCGGTTGATGTCGTGGACGTACGTGGCCTGGGTGTCGCTGGCGTGCTGGGGATACCAGTAGGTAGGACAGATGATACGCAACGGAACTCCGCGGCCCCCAGATATACCAGAGGGCTGTTTTGGTGCGGCAACCACCAGTCCCCCTGCTGTCATGATACGGTCATTTCAGGAGATACCACTCGGCTAAAGGCTAGAAGATCGCCGCGCAAAGATCAACATTTATGCCACCTAGACCCCCTCCCACGACGGGAGTTAGCGGCCGCGGAAGCCTCAGTATGCCGAGCGGGCGCCACAGAAATCTGCTGCCCGCGCGCCGCGCATGCCGGCTGGGGGCTGCCGCCAGAATGGCAACAGTGACAGGGTCGGAGGGGGCGACTCAGCTCCCCAGGAGGGAGCGGACCTTCTGGGCCAGGTCCTCCTGGGTGAACGGCTTGGAAAGGAACGGAGCCCCGTTTTCGAGGAGCCCGCCTTGGAAGACCTCGGAGGCAAAGCCGGACATGTAGAGAATCCGCTTCCCCGGCCAGCGCTGCTCCACGTAGCGGCCCAACTCCCGGCCGTTCATGCCGGGCATCTTGATGTCGGTCAGAATCAGGTGAATGGCGCCGGCGTGCTGTTCGATGGTGGCGATGGCCTCACGGGCGTGGCTGGCTTCGAGAGCCTGGTAGCCGGTCCAGGTCAGCATGCGGCAGGCAAGATGGCGAACGGCCTCCTCATCGTCGACCACGAGCACCGTATAGCCGCCTGGCGGGCCGCTCGGATGCGGCCGAGTTGGTCCTCGCGACTTGGGGCTGCGCCATAGGCCAAAGTATGGCTCGTTCGCCGAGTTTCGCCAGCCCACCCGAATCGTTAGCCCTGCACGATCTTGCACATTATTTTGCTGGCGCGCCTAGCCCCGCTGTCCCGGGACAGGCAACCCGGCGATAGGGGAATTCGACCCGGCGGGACTTCCCCCCTGCCTTCCCATCGATCCACGCCACCACCGAATCCGCACCGGCTCTGCGGTAGCCGACGATCTGGGGGTAGTCGTGCCCCGGCGCCGCAAAGACCACGCTGTCGGGACCGGCCACGGTCGCGGTGAACGTGGCTGTGGGCTGGCCACTGGGCCGCGCCTCGAACACGATCTTCCCATCCTTCTCGTGGATCAGCGTGAGCTCGAACTCAGCCAGACCCTTCGCAGATGTCGTCCGTCCCCATCCCCAGCATCGAGCCGGCGCGAACGCCCATGCGATGCTCTTCCACCAGTCGATCGCCGGAGCGCATCTCCAGGCAACCCGCCAGCCAGCCGAGCTGCGTCACGGAAGGATTGGACCGGGATACGGCAGGCACAGCGCCGGCGATCCCGGTGAGGGCGAGCACCACGCCACCTGCTACGGCCATGCGCGCACGCATGCGGGCTCCTGTCTGGAGAAATGAAGGATGAATGCGCTACGGTATCGCTTCACGGCGGGGGTGCGCAAGCGCAGGCAGCGTGTTAATTTCCGCCCTCGCTGCCGAACCTGGAGTGGTGGCCGAGTGGCTGAAGGCACCGGTTTGCTAAACCGGCATAGGGGGTCAACCCCTATCGAGGGTTCGAATCCCTCCCGCTCCGTGTTCGAAGTGAAAGGTGAGAGGTGAGAGGTAAGAGGGCCGCCCTTCCCCGCCCCTCACCTCTTACTTCTCACTTCTCACTGTCTCACACTTCTTACCATGAAGACTCCCCGCGTCCGCTTCGCTCCGTCTCCCACCGGCTACCTGCACGTTGGCGGCGCCCGCACCGCGCTCTTCAACTGGCTGTTTGCCCGGCATACCGGAGGCACGCATGTGCTGCGAATCGAGGATACCGATCGCGAGCGCAGCACACCGGAGCACACGAAGGTCATTCTCGACGGCCTCACCTGGCTTGGCATTTCCTGGGATGAAGGGCCGTACTTCCAGGGGGAATACGCGTCCCGGCATCAGGCCGATGCGGAGCGGCTCCTCGCGCAGGGCAAGGCGTACCGCTGCTTCTGCACCCGGGAGGAGCTGGACGCGCAGCGCGCGCGGCGCGGAGTCGTCTGGTGGGGCCTTCCGCTACGATCGCCGCTGCTACCGCCTGAGCGCCGCCGAAATCGACGCGCGGGTTGCCGCGCGGGCACCCTCGACCATCCGCTTCCTGCTGCAGGACGAGGAGATCGCCTGGGACGACGCGGTGCACGGCCGCATCAGCTTCCAGGGACGCGATCTCGACGACTTCGTCATCCTGCGGAGCGATAACACCGCCATCTACAACCTCGCGGTGGTGTCGGATGACATCGCGATGGCCATCACCCATGTGATTCGGGGCGACGACCACATCTCCAACACCCCGAAGCAGATCGCCCTGTACCGCGCCCTTGGCCACGAGCCGCCGGTGTTTGCCCACGTGCCGATGATTCTGGGCTCGGACGGGAAGAAGCTCTCCAAACGGCACGGCGCGACCGCCGTGGGCGACTACCAGGAGCAGGGCATCTTTCCCGCGGCGATGCGCAACTTCCTGGCACTGCTGGGCTGGAGCTCCCGGCGGAGATCGCGAGATCATGCCGGAGGAGGAGATGGTCCGGCTCTTTACGCTGGACGGCATTCAGAAGAAGGCCGCGGTCTTCGACACCACCAAGCTGGAGTGGATGAACGGGCAGTACCTGTCGGCGTTGCCAGCGGAGGAGCTACTCGAGCCCGTCCGACGTCAGCTCTCACGCATGGGAGTGAGTGACAATCGCGACATTCGCCCGCTGATCGATGCGGTCAAGGCGCGCTCGCGTACCATCCTGCACATTGCAGAACAGGTGGCCGTGCGAATAGATCCGTCGCGTTCGCCGTCCGGACCCCAAAGGGGAGGCTCTCATCCGCAAGATGGGCCCTGCCTTCGTCGAGAATCGCAGCACTCGCTGTAACCGCGCTCGAGTCCCTCACACCTGCAGAGTGGAAGCCGGATCAGATATTGGCGGCCCTCAAGGGCGCCGGCCGAGTCCAACAATCTCAAGCTCGGAGATGTGATGCAGCCAGTCCGCGTCGCGCTGACTGGCTCCACTGTTTCAGAACCTGTCAACGAGCTCCTGTTCGTGGTCGGTCCCCGAAAGTAGTCATCAACACGCTGAAGAGCACTCCAGAGCGCTGGGGCCTGGGCGCAAACTCCAAGTGAGACTGAGTCGTTGGGGACTGATGCTGGTGGCCGCGCTGGGGTGCGCAAAGTCCGCACCTCCGCCCCAGCCTGAGCCCCAGCCGGTGCCTCCGGCGCAACGCGCCGATACGATTTCGCCTCCTTCCCCGTTGATCGAGCCCACCCCCGGCGGCCCGGCTGTACGCGCCAGTCCGCCTGGCGTTCGTGGGCGACATCAACCTCGGCACCGACGACCCTGCCCGATGGAGTGCCGCCCGATAGCGGGCGCGGTCTGCTGGACCAGGCGCGCCCCAGCCTGGTAGGGGATCTGGTGGTCGGCAACTTCGAGGGGGTGCTGGCAGATACGGGCACGTCGGTGAAATGCCTTGTCCCTCTGAGCGCCAGCGAAAAGCGCCGCAGGCGGCTCAAAGGAGACACGGTCTCGGTGACGACCCGTTCCAATTGCTACGCCTTCCGGACACCCACCATGCTGGCGCCCGCGGCTGGTCGAGGCCGGCTTCACCCACATGAATCTCGCCAACAACCACGCCAACGATTTGGGGCCGACGGGACGGAAGTCCACCGAAGCGACGCTGCGGGGATTGGGTGTTCGTCTCTACGGTCCGCTGGGACAAATTTCGGTGGACACCGTCCGACGCGGGGACAGTCTCACGACGGTGGGGCTGGTAGGGTTCACGACCTATCCCTACGCGTACAACCTGCTCGACATCGAGCGCAGCGCAGCGGTGGTTGATTCCATTCGCCCACTGGTGGATCTGCTGGTCGTCACGTTCCACGGCGGCGCCGAGGGAGCGAAAGCCGTGCACACCAGCGAGGTGGCGGAGTCGCTGGGGCGTGAGCCCAGAGGCGACCTGCGTCGGTGGGCACGGGCCGTGATCGACGCGGGCGCCGATGCCGTGATCGGACACGGCCCGCACGTGCTGCGCGGAATCGAGTTCTACCGCGATCGACTCATCGCGTATTCGCTGGGAAACTTTGCCACCTACCGCGGCTTCAATCTGAGTGGGCCACTCGGAGTCACCGGCGTGCTGCAGCTGGAGTTCTCCGATCGACGGACCCTGCAGGCAGCCCGCCTGGTGCCGATGCTGCAGCGGCCTCGCACGGGCCCCGTACCCGATCCGGACCGTTCGGCGATTCATCTCGTCGGGCGGCTCTCGGCCGAGGATTTCGGCCCGACCGCGGCGGTGATCACCGAGACGGGAGAAATTCTCCCGCCGCGCCATAGCTTCGCTGCGCTTGCCCTATCGGTCGCTCCCCTCTACTGATTCCACATGACAGCCGCACCTGAGCCCTCCGGCGAGAACCCTGTACCCGGCCCCGCCGCCATCGCCGCCACCGAAGACCCGGTCCAGCTGGAAGTGGCGCTGGTCGAGGACGAGCGGGTCCCTGATGGGATGGTCTGCATGGGAACCTTCCGAAACGGCCGGATGGTGGCGCGTGCGGTGTTGACGCCGGAGGCCTGGGCCCAGATCGAGGAGCACGGCTTCTTCGATGAGCCGCTTCAGGTCGTGCTGGTGGCTCGGCTGGCCCCGCCCGGGCTTCAATGCCAGCTGTTCGCGATGGTGCCGCTGGCCCAGGACGAGAGCGAGGAAGCCGAGGAGCCCTGGGCCGCCAGCGTTCCCAGCTCCGGCTATGAGTCCGCGCTGGAATCCGAATCGGAGGATGAGGAGGACCCGCGGGTGGCCCCGATTCCGCTGGGGAATATTGTGCGATTCGAGCGGGACCGGGTGCATCCGGAGAGCTTGCCGCTGGAGACGGCCGATGTGCTGAAGAAGATTATCGAGGGAGGGACGTCGGAGGTCGTAGATCGAGCGCTGTCGGATCTGCTGGGACTGTAGCCGAAGGACGGCTAGGATGTCATCCCGAACGTAGTGAGGGATCGCTCAATGAGACGTCTATTTCGAGATCTTTGATCCGACGTAAGCCTGAACGATCCTCGCTCCGCTCGGAATGACACGCTTGCCCGACCTGCCGCCGCTCACGGCTACACGAAGACGCCGGTTCGAAACCGCCAGATCCGGCTCAGCAGATCATCCAGGAATCCATTCGCCATGAACGCGTCAACTGCCGCCGAAGTATTGGCCGCATCGGTTCCCCACAGGCTCGCCCGCTTCAGCTCACCCTCGAAATCGGCCTGCACGAACATCCGCTCATCCCGGGAATAAACCGTGGGCAGCTCCTCGGAGAACTCGTGCGACACGCCGTTGGCGCCGGGCCCGCCGATGGCGATGGTCGGATTGAGGTGAAAGATCCGGTTTTGCAGATACCAGAGATCGGCCACGACCACGGCCCGCCGGTACGCATGCCCGATGCCCGCGCTGGTCGATCTCGGCCTTGAGGCGGTAGGCCAGCGGGCGATCCCGCTCCTCGGCGGTCAGCGACGCGCCGGTGACGAGAACCACGGTCTCGTCGGTATCGACAAGCTTCATGGTGTCGCCGGCGTCTCGGGAGGCGGCGCAGTCCGCTGATTCCGTTCCATCTCGCGCTCGCGCTCCTTCCGTAGCCGGATTTCACGAATCACCTGCTTGAACTCCTCCATGGTTTCCGCTCGCCGCGCTGCGTAGTAAAGGTCGGCCCGCAGGTCCATCAGGTGGCTGTAGGCCCGGTTCTGATCGATGTTACCGCCCGGGATCGGCAGCAATGCCAGGACTGCGGCTGGAATCTTGAGGCCGGCGATGTAGATGCTCGAGGAGTCCAGGCCGAACTTCCGGCCGACCACCTCGGTCGTCCAGTTCGGCATCCCGACATTCTGGCTGGCCGGGATCGTTCGCGATCGAGTCGAGATACTCCTGCACGATGACCGACACCGCGCTGTCCACCAGCGCGGCCCGGCTCCGCGACAGTCGCTGCGCCAGCTCCCGGGGCGGAAGCGGCAGCGGACGAACCCAGAGCTGTCCGTCCGCGAGACCCGGACCGATGCGGCCCGCTGGCGCCCGAGCTGCCGGGGGCTCGCCCGCCGGCGCCAGCGGTTCTCGCGCCTCGGGCCGAGGCAGCACAGTCACCGCTTCGTCCCGCCGGGGCAGCTCCGCCCGGGGCGGCTGCCGGCCGGGGCTGCCCCGCCGCTGCTGAGGAAGCCGGTTGCTTCCCCGCTCGCCAACTTGCCGCGGCAGCTGGTACGGCGTGATCCGCTCGTCGGGGCCGCCGGCTGGAGGCGCCAGCACGATCAGCTGGCGTGGGAGGCGCGGCACGTCGGGCAGCCTGCCGGTGATCCAGCCGAACAGCAGCACGCTGTGCGCGAGCACGCTGGCCGCGATCGCGATCCAGGGCCACGGGCCGCGTTTCCGCAGGTGAAGATCAAAGCGTTGTCGCAAGCGCGCCTCGGCGTGCCCGATCGAGTGCCTGACCCAGCCGCTCGGCTGCCAGCTCGAGCCGGGCCGGCCTCCACCGTCAACGCAATGCGAAAGAAACCCTCTCCCGCCGGTCCAAAACCGCTCCCCGGAAGCACGACGACGCCGAGCTCCTCGAGGGCCCGGCGGGCGAAGCCGGCGGACGCCACACCGGCCGGAAGCGGAATCCAGAGATACATCGCCGCCTTCGGCGGTTCTACCTGGAAGCCCGCGGCCCGGAGCGCCGCCACGGCCGCATCCCGCCGGCGCTGCAGCTCGACCCGGATCGGCTCGACCAGGCTTTCACCCGCGTCGAGGGCCGCGGCGCCGGCCTTCTGCACCGCCAGGAACGGGCCGGTGTCCACATAGGACTTTACCCGGGTCAGTGCCCCGATAAGCTCGGCTCGGCCGGCGGCGAAGCCCAGGCGCCAGCCGGTCATGGAATAGCTCTTCGACAGGGAGAAGAACTCCAGGGCCACGTCCCGGGCTCCGGCGGTCTCGAAGATGCTGGGTGCGCGATACCCGTCGAATGTGAGATCGCAGTAGGCATTGTCATAGGCCAGCAGAATGTCGTGCTCCCGACAGATAGCGACCGTACGCTCAAGATACGCCGCGGTCGCCACGGCCGCCGTCGGATTATTGGGATAGTTCACGAACGCGATTTTCGCGCGTCGGAGCACCTCACGGGGCACCTGATCCAGGCGGAGTAAAAAGTCGTTCTCGGGCCGGAGCGGGGCGATGTAGGGGTCGGCACCGGCGAGCAGCGCGCCGCCGATGTAGGCCTGGTAGCCCGGCTCCGGTACGATCGCCACGTCGCCAGGATTGATGACCGTTAACGGCAGGTGCGAGAGCCCCTCCTTCGAACCGATCAGCGGCAAGGTCTCGGTCGCCGGATCGAAGTGGACGCCGAAACGGCGCTCGATCCAGCGAGACGCGGCCTGACGGAACTCCGGCAGTCCCTGCTGGAATCCATATTTGCTGAGCGCGGGGTTCCTGAGAGCGGCGGTCATCGCCTGCACCGCCACGTCCGGGCGGAGGCGTATCGTTGTCGCCGGCACCGAGGTCGATCACATCCACTCCGGCTTCGAGCAGGCGCCGTTTGATGGAGGGAATCTCCGCCAGGGGATAGCCGGGGAGGCTCTGGACTCGCTGGCTGAAGCTGATCATCGTTTGTCCGGCCCCCGCACGGGGTTGGAGAGAATACCCACTCCCGGGATCTCCACTTCGACGACGTCACCGTCCTGCAGCGGAGCGGTGCCGGCCGGTGTCCCTGTGGCGATGAGATCTCCCGGCTCCAGCGTCATCACGCCGCTCAGGAACGACACCAGCTCCGGAATCGAGAAGTGCATGTCGGTGGCTCGGGCACGCTGGCGCTGGACGCCGTTGACCCGGCATACCAGCTCGAGGTTCCGCCAATCCAGGCCGCTGACCATCCTGGGTCCCACGGGACAGAAGCTGTCGAACCCCTTGGCCCTGCCCCACTGGCCGTCCTTCTTCTGGAGGTCCCGGCAGGTAACATCGTTCACGCACACGTAGCCGCCAATGGCCCGCTCGGCGGCCGCGGCATCGGCATGGCGGACGCGCTTCCCGATGACGACCCCGATCTCGGCCTCGAACTCCACCCGGGTGGAGACGTCCGGAAGGTGGATAGTCTCACCGGTGCCGATCAACGCGCTGGGTGGCTTGAAGAAGATGATCGGGACCTCCGGCATCTCATTGCCCAGCTCGCGGGCGTGCTCGACGTAGTTTCGACCGATCCCGATGATCTTGGTGGGATGCACCGGCATCATACTGCCGCTCCGATCCCCTGGCGGGCGAAGAAGTCCTCGCACTTGGTGCGGATCTGGGCCCAGCTGCCAAGGACACGTTCCGCCCGGGGCAACCCGCTGAGCAGCAGTGGACCATACCGCTTGGTGACGACGCGGCTGTCCAGCAGAATGACGACGCCGGTGTCCTCGCGGCTTCGGATCAGCCGGCCGAACCCCTGCTTCAGCTTCAAGGCCGCGTGCGGCAACAGATAGTTCATGAATCCATCGAAGCCTTCCTCGGCCAGCCGCTCCAACCGCGCAGCGGTGATGGGCTCCGAGGGCACCTTGAACGGCAGCTTGTTGAGCACCAGCGTGCGCAGCGCCCGGCCCGGCACATCCACTCCCTCCCAGAATGAGTCCGTGCCGAGCAGGATGGCGTTCTCCAGCTCACGAAAGCGCCGCAACAGTACATCCCGGGGCGACTCGCCCTGGACCAGGATCGGCCAGCGGTCGCCCAGGCAGAGGCGGAGCTCGCTCGCCGCCCGTCTCAGGGCGGCGTGGCTGGTGAACAACACGAACATGCCTCCGTCCGACGCATAGGCCAGATCGGTGACCACCTGGACCACCGCGGCGCCGTGGCCCGGCTCATCCTCGCGCGGCTCCGGAAGATCGTTCGGTACCCCGAAGAGGCACTGCGAGGGGTAGTCGAAGGGCGAAGGAAAGATCTCACGCACGCTCACCGGTGATGCGTCTCCACCGAGCCCCAGCCGCGATTCCAGGAATGTGAACTCGCCCGCGGCCGCGAGCGTGGCGCTGGTGAGGACGACGGTCCGGAGCCGGTCGAAGACCAGCTCACGGAGCACCGGCGCCAGATCCAGCGGCACCGCCGACAGGCCGACGTGCTGGCCCCGTGTGGTCCGCTCCATCCACCGGACCGTTGGCGCACCCCCCGCCGCGGGCCGAAGCGCGCGGTTGAGGCCGTCCGAAATCGCCTCGAGCCGGCGCATCACCCCCCGCAGCTCCTGGAGAAGCTGCCCCCGCCGCTCGCTCTCTTCGGCCTGCGAGAGGCGGTCCGCAATGGTCTCGACCGAATCACGCAGCGACCGGAACGCGCCCAGCGTGGCATCGAGATCGAACCCGAGTCCTTCCGGCCAGATCGGATCGGTGGCGAAGTCGTCATCCAGCCGCTGCTGTCCGCCGGGGACGTCCTCCAGCCGCTGGTAGAGTCGAGTGAATAGTGCGTCACTGGCGCGGCGGGCATCGGTGATTGCCGGCAAGAGCCGCTGCTGGAGGATGTCCAGGCTGGCACGGCTCAGCAGATCGCTCCGGCTCTGCAGCTCGATACGACAGCGTCGGCGCGAGCCCCCGCCCGTTTCGCTCGAAGCGCGACAACAGCCGCCGCACCGACCGGCTGGTGACCTGAATGCCCAGGTGGTTGGCGGCGACATCTTCCAGGTGGTGTGCCTCGTCCAGAATAAGGCGCTGGTAGGGCGGCAGCACCGCGGCCTCCTGCCAGTTCTCGGTGGTCCGGCGGACCGACAGATCGGCCGCCAGGAGATGATGGTTGACCACCACCACGTCGGCTTCCGCGGCGCGCCGCCGGGCGCGAAAGAGAAAGCAGCGGTCGAACTCGGAGCACTTGAGCCGCATGCAGAGATCGGGCTCCGCGCTCACTTCGTCCCACACTTCGCTGCTCGGCGTCACCGGCAGGTCGCTCAAGGTCCCGTCGGCGGTGTGTCCGGCCCACTCCGAGATGCCGATCAGCTCGTCGAGCTTGTCCTGCTCCAGCAGGGTGCGCTGGGCCGACACCGCCTGGTGCATGCGCGCGAGGCAGAGATAATTTCGCCAGCCCTTGAGGAGGGCGAACGTCGGAGTGTAGCCGTCGGCCGACAGCGCCCTGCGCAGGAGCGGAAGGTCCTTGCCCACCAGCTGTTCCTGGAGATTGATGGTGTTGGTGCTCACCACGGTTCGCTCGCCGTTGGCGCGGGCCCAGGCAAGCGCCGGAACCAGATAGGCGAACGACTTCCCTACCCCGGTGCCCGCCTCCAGCAGCTGCACTCCTCCATCGTTGTAGCCGTCCGCGATGTGCGCCGCCATATCCCGCTGGCTCCTGCGATCCTCGTAGCGACGCAGCTGGCCCGCCACCGGGCCTTTCTCCCCCAGGGTGTCGATGATGTCGAACGGATCGATCGGCGTCACCGGCCGGTCGCGCGGCACCTCGACCACCATGAAGAGGTCGCTGGCCTCGTTGTTCAGGATCCCGAATCCTACGCCGGCATCGTGCAGCCCCGCGGCCACGTTGAGATCGGCCGCGGACGGCTCCAGCACGCCGCTGGGATGGTTGTGCAGGAGCACGTCGCCCCGGGAGGCTCCGCCCGGCAGCGCCAGCACCATCTCCGGCGTGCCGCGCGAGACCACCCGGGCGGCGGTCACGACCCCATCGCCGTCCATCTGCGCCACGAAGCAGACTTCCCGTCCGCCCGCCCGGGCGATCTCACTCGCCAGGTAGGCCCGGACGCCGGGAGCTATTCGTTCGCTCAAGTCTTCAGCTCTTTCTTCTTTGCCGCCGGGAAAAGGACGTTGTTGAGGATGAGGCGGTATCCCGGCGAATGCGGATGCAGCGAAAGGTCGGTGGGAGCATCGCCGATCTGGTGCTGTGGGTCTTCGGGGTCGTGGCCGCCGAAAAAGGTCCAGGTGCCCTGCCCATGCTCCCCATGGATGTACTTGACCCACGGAGCGCCGGCCTCCTCGGCCAGAACCGTGACACCCGGCTTCAGGGTCTTCCGGCTGAACGAGGTGGTGAGGCCGTAGAAGTCGGGAATCACCTGACGATGGTTCTGCACCAGCATCGTGGCGACCGGATCGATCTTGGCGCTGAAGTTGAACAGCGAGTATGAGCCGAGCGGTTGCCGGCGCTCGGGCGAGTTCACTTGATGTCCGTCGATATCCGAGTAGACCGGCGTCGTGGGACTGAGCTCCAGCTGCGCGTCGCGAAAGGCGAACGCCCGATCCCACTTCAGGCGGGCGGTAGCGTTCGGGTCCATCGGGTCTCCGTCGGCATACGACGCCGCGATGTCCACGCCGTCGGCAGCGAGCGCCAGATCGAGCGTCTCCGTGGCGGTGCACATGGCGAACAGAAAGCCGCCCTTCTCGACGAAATTCGATATGGCCGCGGCGACCGCCCCTTTTTCCGCCGGCACCGATGGAAAGCCCAGCGTGCGGGCCATGGCCCGATTGCGCTCCACCATCTCTACCAACCAGGCGGAGCCGGCGTAGTTGAGAAAGAACTTGGAGTACTGGCCGGTGAAGTCCTCATGGTGCAGATGGAGCCAGTCGTAGGTCTTGAGCTTCTGGCCCAGGACCTCCGCGTCCCACACCTTCTCGAACTCGATCCCGGCATAGTTGAGCGCCATGGTCACGGCATCGTCCCACGGGGGCGCGTTGGGCGGCGCATAGACCGCGACCTTGGGCGGCTTCTCCAGCGGCACGGCGTCCATGTTCCCGTCCTGGAGGCTTCCTCGGATCTGGACCAGCTGGGAATCCTCCAGCGGCTCCACCATGACCCCCGCCAACGCCGCATCCCGCGCGGTCGCCGCATCACTCGGCAGCAGGAAGGCCCCGCTGCGATAGTTCAGCATCCACTCGGCCTTCACACCCCGCTTTAGGGCACGATAGGTAAGTCCGTAGGCCTTCAAGTGATCCGTCTGCGCGTCGTCCATCGGAACCAGCAGCCACGGCGCGCTCGACCAGCCCCGCAGCCAGGATGATCCAGGCGCCAGGGCGGCCAGTCCGGCGCCGGTCCACGAGACGAACTCCCGGCGCCTCATGTGCGGGGCACCGCCCCGCGGGCCGCGTCCAGCTTGCGCCGCGCCTGCGGCACCAGGGCGCTCCGGGGGTACGTGAGGATCAGATGCTCCAGCACCTGGACCGCCTCTGCTTGCCGCTGGGTGCGCAGGAGCAGCTCGGAGAGGGCGAGCCCGGCGGCTGGAGCCGTCGCCGGCGCCTCCTTCACCGCGGCGGCACGCAGCAGACGCTCCGCGTCGCCCGGCTTGCCCGAAGCGGCGGCGAGCCGCCCCGCCAGCAGGTGCAGCTCTGCACCGCCCCGGTCGGGCGGGAGATCCGACCCGGCGCGCTCGAGGCCGGCGATAGCGGCGGCGGTGTCGCCCTGCTCCAGATGAAGCAGAGCGCTGCCCAGCTCCGGCATGCTGTCCCGCTCCAGCGGCTGCAGCAAGGCGAGGAGGGCGGTACGGTGAGTCGCCTCGGCCCGGTCTCCCGCATACGGGCCGGCGGCCTTGAGCAAGTCCACTGCGCCTTTGATGTCGCCGCGATAGAGCCGGATTCTCCCACTTAGCGCCAACCCCTCGACGCTGCTGTCCCGGGCCACCGCCGAATCGGCGCGCCGGAGGTCCCCCGCCTTCAGCCATCCTACCGCGATTTGGCGGCGCAGGTTGTCGTACTCGTCAGCCGACAGCTTCGGCTTGAGCTCCACCAGTCGCTGGGCGGCCTGGTCCGGTTTTCCCTCGCTGATGAGCACGGTGATCAGGGTGGTAGCTGCATCGGACGCGACCGACTGCGGTGCCGACCGGTCGTCCGCCAGACCGCCCAGCATCCTGCGTGCGGCGGCGCGGTCTCCGGCTGCGGTGTACGCCTGGGCGGCCTCAAGCCGGATGCGGGAGGCCTGTACTTCCGGCGAGCGGGCGGCGATGGCCTCGAGCACCATGCCTTCCGCTTGCTTGGCGGGGGAGGTCCGGAGCGTTCTAAGCTGGTCCAAGAGCCCGCGAAGTACCGCGATGGCCTGGACCCGGTCGGGCGGAAGCGCGGGGTACAGGATGCGCACGGCCCCGAGAGGATCACCCCAGCGGGCCCGCAGATCGGCCTCGATGCGCCGCGCCGCGAGATCGGGCTCGCGCACCAGCTGGCGCAGGAGCTCGGCTCGCGCCGCTACAGGTGCCTGGCTGAGTGTCGCGACCGCGGTGGCGCGGTAGCCGGGAAGCCGGCGAACGGCCAGGAGCCACTCGCGCAATGCGGCGTTGTAGTCCCCTTCAGAGAGCGACAGCTGGGCCAGCTCGGCCGACATGGCGTCGGGGCGGCCCAGTCTTTCCCGGCCGCGCAGGTACGCCGCCCGCGCGGCGGGGCGGTTCTGCCTGCCCAGCTCCGCGGCGCCCCATTCGCGGTACGGCGCTTCCTCAGTGGGAGCGATGCGGGCCCAACGCTCGGCCATCGCCCTCACGCTGTCCGGCTGCTCGGCCGCAGCCCATGCCCGCAGCGCAATACCCAACACGGCAGAGCTCGAGGGCGCGGCGTCCAACGCCGCTCGCACCGCGGGCAGGATCTCCGGCGCCGCGATTGAGCGGCAGCAGCGAGCGCTCCAAGCCAAGCAGTGCAGACACGTCGGCCGGGCGGTCCACCAGTACGGCGCGGTATGCCGCGATCGCCGCCGCGTAGTCGCCGCGGCGCTCGAGATCGAAGGCGCGCGTCATCTCCGGCTGCTGCGCCCAGGCAGGAATGGGTAGCAGCAGAAGAAGCAGGAGTGTCCACGGGGCCGGACGCAAGACCATCAGATCACCTGGAGGAGGGCTGGGAGAGGCGGCGGAAGTAATCTACTACGAGGCGCCGTTCCTCCGGCGAGAGCTGCTGCAGCTCTTCCCAGGTGGGCACTCGCAGTCGGCGATGCTCGTCTTCCAGACGAGCTCTGAGCGCCGGCGGCAGGTGGATGCTGTCGCCGGTGGCAGTGGTGCTCTGCCGCTCTTTCTTCTCGTCCTCCTCGTGCCCCTGCAGCGTTCGGCCAGCGTCGAGCATCCGCCGGAATAGCCGTTGCTGGCGCTCCACTGTCTGCCGCTCCAGCCGCCCTGCCTCCAGCCTGCGGGAGAGCTGCGCCGCCTCGTCAGCCATCTCACCGGCCCCGGGGAGGTTGCCCTGGCCGCGCATCTTCTCCAGCTCCTGTGCCAGCGCACGCTGCCGGGCCGCGAGGCGCTGCAGCTGCTCCCGGATGGCGCCGCTGCCCGCCATCGGCAGCATGCCCGCACCCTGCTGCCCCAGTCCGCCCTGCTGCTGCGCCAGCTGCGCCAGGCGTTCGAGGGTCTCGGCCAGACCGGATCCCGACTGGGATCCGGAGACGTCGCCACGGGCACGCAGCAGCTGGTGCGCCGCCGCATTCAGGCCATCTACGGCTTCGCCGGCTTGATCGGCTGCTTCGCGGCTATTGGGCGCTGCCGACGAAATCGCTTCTCGGGCCTGCTGCATGCGGGACTGGGCGGCCGCCAGAGCGGCACCGATCTGGGGCGGAACCAGCGCATTCTTCCCACCCGCCTGCCGCACCTGCTCCAGAACTTTCTGGACTCCTTCTTCGATGGCGGCCTGCTCCGCCCGGGTGGATGCGTCCGCGGTGCCCGCATCGCGCAGCTGTTCCTGGACTCGCAGCTGGCGCTCGGCCAGTCGGCTGGTTTCGCTCAACGCCTGATCCATCGCCTGTACCACTTCCTTGCGCCACTCCTGCTGCATCTGCTGGCGCCGGCTCTGAAGCTGATCACCCAGCGGAGCCAGCGAACGT
This sequence comes from uncultured Gemmatimonadales bacterium, assembly GCA_963810165.1. GTDB lineage: Bacteria > Gemmatimonadota > Gemmatimonadetes > Gemmatimonadales > GWC2-71-9 > CAVVWJ01. The sequence goes on along the minus strand of CAWEMG010000045.1, from coordinate 31,668 downwards.
GAGGCCTCCTCGCCCTGCTGCTCGGCCCGGGGGCGCTCGCCCCGCTGAGCCGAAGCCGCTGCCTGCTGCATCTGCGCCCCGGCCTTGCCGGCCTGCTGGGCCAGGTCGCGCATGTCGGCCTGCTTCCCTTCAGCGGCGCATCCTGGGAGATCTGTTTGAGCGCCGCCGCCAGTGAATCGGCCCGCGCTGCCAGCTGCCGTTCGGCGAGAGCGGAGCGGTTGCTGTCGGCAGTCCTTACCTGCTGATTCCAGTCACGCTGTTCGCGCGCGAGCTCTTTGGACTCTGCGCTGAGATTGGCCAGATCGCCTTCCAGCGCGGCCCGGCGGAACAGCTCCCGGCTCCGTTCCAGCGCTTCACGCAGCTCCTTCTGGGCGTTGGCCAGCTGTTCGAGTGCAGCCTTGGTACGCTCGGCATCCAGATCCTTCAGCGCCTGCTGGAGGCTGGCGAGCTTTTCCCGCAGCTCGGGCGATAGCGCCCGCTCCAGCTGATCTCGAATCTCCGCCAGCTGCCGCTGCCAGGACGAGTCATTGACGCCTGCAGCTTCAGCACCGCGCCGCAGCGCTTCGATCGACTTCTCCAGCGACTCGGCTTGCCGGATCAGCTCTTCCTGGGACCTGGCCACGCCCTCGGCGCGCTGGGCCTCATCGTAGGAAAGCGACTCGCCCTCCCGCGCGCCCTGGGCTCCGGCCGGACGGGCCCGCTCCCGCGCCAGATCGTCGGTCTGGCGTTCGATCCGGCGGCTCGCGTTGGTGATGGAGTCGAGCTGGCTGGAGACGGTCTCGGTGGCTTCACGCTGTGCGGCTCGCACCTCGCTCATCGTAGGCAAGCGCAGCACGAACTCGCGGGAGCGTCCGGTCTGGCCTCGCGGTGTGTTGTCTCGAGCTCGAGCGAAGTAGCGGACGGTGTCACCCGGCAGGAGACCGCGCCGGTTCAGATCGAGGGTAAAGCTGAGGATCGCCCGGTCGGGACGTTCGGCTGGTACCGGCACGGTGTCGCGCCGGGCGGAGTCCACCTGGCCATAGCGGCTGATTCGCCGGCTTTCCAGCGTGACCGCGGTGACACTGTGATCGTCGCGCGCATCGATGATCACCGGCAGCAGAAGGGTAAGCGGCGCCAAGGTGTCCGCCCCCGGCACCGGTATCTCGACCGAGGGGACGCTGTCCGGCACCAGTCTGATGGGGAGGCGGACGGAGTCGCCGGCGAGCGGCGCGCCCGAAGCCGTCTGCAGCGCGAGACGATATTCGCCCGGACCGCGGCGGAGTGAAGGTGCCTCCAAAGCGTGTGGCCGTGACTACCAGCGAGTCGACGCGGCCGGTGGATTGCCAGGCGGCACTGACCAGGCGAGCGGTGGCCTCGCCTCGCGTTTCCAGCCGGGTACCTGTCGGCAGGATCAGCGTATCTCCACCTGTCGGCAGTGGCTCGTGCTCCAATCCCAGATAGGCCGGATAATGCGCGATCACGCTGACCGCGCCGAGAAAGACCGGCAGTCGGACCCGAACCGTGAGGGTGTCGGAGGAGCGGCCGCCGCTGGTAACTCGGGCGAACAGATCGCTCTGGAGAGGGGCTGTCGCCACAGTGGCGCGGCCGAGGGAATCGAGACGGACGCCTCGCGGTTTCCAGGCTTCACCGGGGGCCCGGATCCAGAGCATGGCGGTCTTCCGGCCCAGGGCCTCCAAGTGCAGCTGCACCGGCTGACCCCGATCCACGAGGCTCTGGCTGGCTCGGATTCGGACCGGCGCGACTGTCGCCTCCCAGGCTCTGCCTGGATGCCAGAGCGCCGCGGCGACGCCTTCGACCGGTCCGGCGGAAGTGAACGCCGCAGCCCCGGTTGCCAGACATATGAGGCCCGCCAATGAAAGCAGCCGCACCGGCCGCGCAATCGGTTCCAGCGCCCCGCCGCCCCGCCGCTCGAGATCATCAGCCTGGGCTTTGTCCGCCAGTGTGAGGAGGTCCCTACTGGTTCCTGACGCCGCCGTGTCGAGCAGCGAGGTGAGTGCTCCGCGGCGCCACTCGCCCAGCTCCTCGAGCCTGCCCGCCAGGCGGCGCGTGGACAGACGGGAGTGGGCCGTCCACGCCAGGCAGACGATGCCTGCCAGACCCACGAGCGCCACCACCCATGCGAGCAACACCCAGTACGGCGCGCTGAGCCACCCCAGCTGAACACTCCAGGCCCAGATGCCGAGAAGCAGCGCGACCGTGCCCAGCGCGAGAGCGGCCCACCCCGCCCCGCTTCTGGTGCGAAGCGGGCGGCCGAGCCGCTGCAGCGCGCCGTGCGTGGCCGGAGCGGTCACCCGCCGAACCCTACGGCATAGGTGAAGAGGTTTACGCCCATGCGGAGCGCGGCTTCACGTTTGGCGGGCGCGTCGTCATGCACCTGAGGATCTTCCCAGCCGTCACCCAGATCGGACTGGTAGGAGTAGTACACGGCGAGTCGCCCGTCGAGGAAGATGCCGAACCCCTGCGCCGGCTTCTCATCGTGGGCGTGAATCTTGGGAAGCCCCTTGGGGAAGTCGTAGACCAGATGGTAGATGGGGTGATCGAGCGGGACTTCAACCAACGGCTCATCGGGGAATAGCCGCGCCAGCTCGCGCCGGATCGAGGCATCCATTCCGTAATTATCGTCCGCGTGGAGGAACCCTCCCTGCAGCAGGAACCGCCTGAGGGTGGCGAGGTCGCGGTCGCTCCAGTGGACGTTGCCGTGCCCGGTCATATAAAGGTAGGGCACGGTCCAGAGCTCATCGTCGCTGAGGGTGACCACTTTTTCCCGGGTCTCCACCCGGAGGGAGGTGCGGCTCCGGATCGCTGACAGCAGATTAGGAAGGCTCGACGGATTGGCGTACCAGTCGCCGCCGCCATCGTAATGCAGCCGCCCGATGGTCAGCACCGGTTCCGGGTTGACCGGCGCGACAGACGCAGAGGCGACGCCCAGCAGCCAGAGTATCCGTGGGATCACGGCAGCTCCATGACGAGCTTGTAGGCTTCGTTTCTGGGAAGGCCGAGGGACTGGGTGAGGCGCTGGACCACCTCACGTCGGGTCAGTCCCTCTGCCAGCAGCGAGGTAGCCTGCTCCATTGCATCTTCGGTCCGGTCGGGCTCCGCCGCCGGCTCACCGGTACCCTGGAGCACGATGGTCAGCTCGCCTCGCGCCGGGACTGCCGAATAATAATCGGCCAACTCCCCCAGCGTCCCGCTTCGGATCTCCTCGTACACTTTGGTCAACTCCCGGCCAACCACGGCTGTCCTACCCGGTCCAGCCACCGGGATCAGATCCTCCAGCAGTGACACCAGCCGAGGCGGTGCCTCGAAAAACACTACGCTCCATTCCTCCGCCGCGGCCCGGGCCAGGAGCCGGCTGCGTTCCTTGCCCTTACGGGGAATGAAGCCAAGAAAGAGATAGCGATCGGCCGGAACACCCGCGGCCGATAGCAGCGTTGCCACTGCCGAGGGACCGGGGATGGGGACGACGCTAACGCCCGCGGCTCGGGCTTCGGCCACGAGATCGGTGCCGGGATCGCTGACCGACGGGGTCCCGGCATCCGAAACGAGGGCCACATCGCGCCCCGAGCGGAGTATGTCGAGGATGTTGTCCAGCCGGTGTTCCGCAGAATGCGCGTGGAAGCTCAGGAGTGTGGGCCGCGCCTCGAGGTGGGTAAGCAGCCCGCGGGTGCGTCGGGTGTCTTCCGCCGCGACGACCGGCACCTTCGACAGCACCTCAACCGCCCGGGCCGAGAGGTCTGCCAGGTTGCCGAGCGGAGTTGCCACCACGTACAGGGTACCGGGGATGGGCATGTTGGAGTCTAATAGAGACGGAGAAGACGGAGAGGCGGAGAGGTGGCAGGACAAAAAGAGAGGCGGAATGGGAATCTCACTCCCGCCGTCCTCTCCGTTCCGCCTCGGCTTCTCCGTCCTCTCCGTCCTAACTGAGATGCTGCTTGATTTTCCCCTCGAGGGTCGCCTTCGGCACCGCGCCAACCACGGTGTCGACGTGCTGGCCGTTCTTGAAGAAGAGGATGCTCGGAATCGAGCGAACGTTGAAGCGCATCGCGGTTCGCTGGTTCGCGTCGACGTCCACCTTGGTAACCTTGGCCTTGCCCACATACTCGCCGGCGAGTTGATCGAGGAGCGGCGCCACGATTTGACATGGCCCGCACCAAGACGCCCAGAAATCCACCAGCACCAGTCCGTTGGCCTGCTCGATTTCCGCGGCAAACGAGGCGTCACTGACGTGCACGGTCAAGGTATTCGCTGCGCCCATGTTGGTTATTCTCCTGTTGTGTTATTGCGGGCGTACTGCCCTAAATCCTGTGAGGAGGCATCAGTGGCTGACGGCCCCCGCATTGCCCATGTTGGTATTGCCGTCCCCGACCTGGAAGCGGCGGCTGCGTTCTATCGGGATGTGCTCGGTATCTCACCGCACCCTCCCGAGATTGCGGACGGGGCCGCCATCCTGTCGCTCCCCTTCGGCGATAGCGAAGTGGAGTTGCTCGCCCCGCTTGCCCCGGACAGTCCCATTGGGAAGTTCCTCGCCAAGCGGGGCCCGGGAATTCACCACATCTGCTACCGGGTACCTGACCTGGATGCGGCGCTCGAGGCCTGCCGTGCCGCCGGGTACCGCCTGGTGGACGAGGTGCCGCGGTCAGGTGCGGCCGGACGCCGGATCGCCTTTGTCCATCCCAAGGCCACCGAGGGAATTTTACTGGAGCTCACTGACTAACTGTTAAAAGATAACAGCGGCCGTGCAGGAAGGTTCCCCGGAATTGACCCTAAGGCGCGGTATCGGCGGAGGAGGGTTCCATACATGGGCGGGCCGGGTTCCCAGCGGCGGCGAGATCGACCTGGTTGACGATCCAGGTACCGTCGAGAGCTTTGACGGTGGTGAAGGGGACAGTCCAGGTGCAGGTGTCCCGCTTGATCTCGACCTGCACTGCCCGACGGCTGGGGTCGTTCACGGGGGTGTCACTCATGATGCGGAAGGACTGGTTTCGCAGGTAGGCCTGCATGATGGCAATGCGGCGCTGGTAATCGGGCGGTTGCCGGGTCTTGGCGGCGGAACCGTTGGCGTTTCCCCACAGGGACGCCATCTGTGCCAGGTTGCTGTCTTTCACCGCCTGCATGAAGCTCCGCACTGCGCCGCTGGACGAGGTGGCGGGCTGTGCTGTGGGCGCACTTGCCCCGCCGCCGCACGCCGCCAACATGAGCACCGTTCCGAGCCACCGTTGCTTGGGCACAAGTCTCTCGCTCAGCTAATGTTAGGTTTGCGAAGTTAACCGGCACCGGAGCCCCGAGCAATGACTCCGACTCGGCTGTACATCAACGTTGACCACGTGGCCACGGTGCGCGAGGCCCGCCGCACCGATGAGCCCGATCCGGTGGAAGCCGCGCGTGTCTGCGAGCAATCGGGCGCAGACGGCATCACCGCCCACCTGCGGGAAGACCGCCGCCATATTCAGGACCGGGATGTAGAGCAGCTGATGGCGGAGGTACGGGTCCTCAACCTCGAGCTGGCCACCAGCGCGGAGATCGTGGCCCTCGCCTGCCGGCTCCGCCCCTACCAGGCCACCCTGGTGCCCGAGCGCCGCGAGGAGATCACCACGGAAGGAGGGCTGGATCTGAGCCGTCCCCATCCAAAACTCCGTGAGACCATCCGTCGCTTGGAAGAAGCCGGCTCGCGAGTCAGCCTCTTCATCGACCCCGATCTGAGCACGATTGATGCCGCCAAGGACCTCGGCGTACCGGCCATCGAGCTGCACACCGGTCGCTATGCCAACTCCTGGCGGCGGGACGACACCGCGTTGGACGAGCTCCGGCGCGCAGCCGCCCATGCGGCGAGCATGGGCCTCTTCGTGCACGCAGGTCATGGACTGACCTACGCCAACGTCAGGCCGGTCGCCTCGATCCCGGACATCGAGGAGCTCAACATCGGGCACAGCGTGGTGAGCCGGTCCATCATGGTCGGGATCGGCACGGCGGTGAGTGAGATGCGGCAGGCGATGGGGAGCTAGGGCGGGAGATCGGCTATTGGCCATTGGCTATTGGCTATTGGCTATCTAGCTATAAGGCCCTTGCCTGTTAGGTTGTAGTGCCCGGATTAGGAATGGTTTTGCGAATAGCCCATAGCCCAGAGCCAATGGCCTTCCTCCCATGACCACACCGCTCGGCGCCGCGGACTTCTTCGCGCTGGAAGCCGGCGAGTGCCTGGACCAGCTGGAGCGCCTCGTGTCTCAGAGAGGCTCGCCTCCGGCCGATGAATTCCTGCGCGCCGCCCGGGTCCTCCGGGGCTCGGCGCTGATGGCGGCGCAGTCGCAAATCGCCCGTGCTGCCGCCGGACTGGAGGCCCTCGCGCGGGCCCACCGAGATCACAAGCGGAGCTGGGATGCGGCCACCGGAGAGCAGGTGGCGCAGGCGGTAGAGGAGTTCCGGCTGCTGGTCCGGCGCGCGCGTGAGTGGGACGAAGCGGACACCGCCAGATCGGTGCGTCTGGCCCGCTCACTCGAGAGTCTTGCCGGCCGCTCCGCCAACGAGCTGACCGAGCCGCGCGCCGCCGCGCCGGAGCGGCCCGAGCTGCATACCGGCGTCAGAGCGTTCGTCGCCCGCGAGGGGGCACTGATCGCGAGCGCGCTCGACCGTGCCGCGCGATCGCTCCGCACCGCCCCCAGCGACCGGGAGCCGCTCTACAATGTGATCCGCCGTATGCAGTCGCTGCGGGGCCTCGCCGAGCTGGGCGACCTGGTGCCGCTTCCCGAAATCCTTGACGGCATCGAGCTGGCCGTGGGCGACTTGACCCGCCTGTTCGCGCCACCCCCCGACGTTGACAAGGTCATGGAATGCGCCGGGCTGGCGCTCACGCGCATCTCACGCGACGTGGCCGAGCGAGGCCGGCCGGACCCCGACGCGGACGAAGCTCGCCACTTCACCGAGCTCCTGCTCCGTGCGTTCGCGGTCGAGCGGGACGTGGTTCCCATCGAGTCGCTGTATTTCTCGGGCGATCCCGAGCCCGTGACTCAGCCGCTGGCTCAGCCTCAGTTTACCGCCCCGGAGCCGCTGGGCCCGCTGGAGCTGGTGAGCCAGGGCGAGCATCTGTGTCAAACCGCGGACCTCATCGCCGGTGCGCGCTCCGCCATTCAGCGGGATCTGCGTCTGTACCATCTGCTGGGCGCACTGAGATCCGCCTCAACTCCGAGTCCCGACCCGGTTGCCGGTGCACTCGGCATCTTCGCTCGATCGGCGCAGGAAGCGCTGGCCGCCGGCGTCGCGAGCCGGGCACTGGCTGAGCTGTCGGCCTACCTGCGGGAAGCGGGGGAGCTCCTGCGTGCCGTCGTCGAGAGCGACGATCGGATGTTGATCTCACGCCGCCTGCTCGATGTGGCACACCGCCTGGACGGTCTGCGGTCGGGCGAGCCCTCTGCCCCGGCGGAATCGCCGATCGTGCCGATCGACGCGTTGGGGTACGAGACAGAACCGGGCGTTGTCCCGATCGAGAGTCTCGCTCCCGATCCACCCGTCCCCATCGAAAGTCTCGCCCTCGACCAACCCGTCCCTATCGAAAGTCTTGCCCCCGATCAGTCGGTGGAACCCGAAGCGGCTCCCGGCATCGAAGCCAGCTTCCGTACCTTCGACCTGCTGATTCGGCAGCGCGGCCAGGCCGCACCATCGCTGGACGGGCTGATGGGGCAGGCGGCTCGACCCCTCGCCCGAAGTGAGGAGCCGGAGCCGGTCGCCATCGGTACCCTGGTCTACCGGGGACAGGCCGCGCTGGAGCGGGCCGTCACGGTACGCCACCAGATCGCGGCCGAGCTGTCCCGCCAGGCGAGCCTGGATTCGCTGCAACCGCTGCTGCAGGAGCTGCTGGACCTCGTGCCCCTGGCGCTTGAGCAATCCTGAGGCGGAGGTTCGGCGGAGCCTGCTTCGCCGGAGTCTGCCCGCTCTCATTGGGGTCGGGATATCGGTAGCCCTGCTCGCGTGGGCCCTGCACGATGTCCGTCTCTCGGATGTGATGTCGCATATCAAAACCGCGCGTCCCGCCTCCCTGGCCGCCGCGGTCATCATCGCAACATTGGCGTTCCCCCTGCGCCTGGTGCGCTGGCGCCTGCTGCTCCGAGACGAGCGGGGCGAGCCATATCGCGCCGGCCCGCTGTGGCATGCCATCGCGCTCGGTTTCATGGCCAACAATCTCCTTCCGCTGCGGGCCGGCGAGCTGGTTCGTGCCTACACCGCGGCGCGGCTGGCACCGGCTCGCTTTACCACGGTCATCTCCTCGGTGGCGGTGGAACGGATCTTCGACGGACTCACGGTCGTAGCGTTGCTGACCTGGGCGCTCTTCGCCTCGGATCTGCCCAGCACGATCGCCATCGGCGGTACGTCGGTTGCGCAGCTGGCTCGTCTGGCGGGCATCGCGGGCGTTATCGCACTACTGGGAGCGATTGCGGTCGTGGCGGCCCCGCTTACCGCGGAAGGCCTCGTCAGGCGAGTCCTTCCTCGCGCGCATGTCGCCGACCGGATCGTGGACCTCATCGAGGGCGTCCGCCAGGGATTGGCGGTTCTGCGCTCTCCCGCACGCCTCGCCGGCGTCGTGTTCTGGTCGCTGGTGCTATGGCTGGTCAACGCGCTGGCGTTCTACGTCGGCTTTCAGGCGTTCGACATACCGGTGAGCTATGCCGGCGCGCTCCTGCTCCAGGGACTCCTGGTGCTCGGGATTTCCATTCCATCCACTCCAGGCTTCTTCGGTCCCTTCGAGGCGGTGATCGTGGCGGTGCTGGCGTTATATCGACGTGCCCGGCAGCCTCGCGTTTTCCTACGCGATCTCCTTCCACATCACGTCCTTCGTGCCCATTACGCTGTTGGGCCTCTGGTCCATGGCCCGGACCCCCGAGGGGTTCCAGGTCTTGCGCAAGGAACCGACGTGACGCCGACCGCTGTGACCGTCTCGGCTCCGGCCAAGGTGAATCTCTTTCTGCGGGTCCTGGCTCGGGAGGAGAGTGGTTATCACGGCATCGAAACCCTGTTCTGTCTCATCAGCCTGGCCGACACGATCGTGGCGGAACGGCGTGAAGGGCGCGGCGTCACGATCGAGCTCTCCGGTGCGGACGTCGGCGCGCCGGAGGAAAACCTTGCGGTGCGGGCCGCGGCCGCGGTGCTCGACTCGGTGGGAAATCCTTATGCCGTTCACCTCAGCCTGACCAAGCGGATTCCGGTGCGTGCCGGGCTGGGAGGCGGATCGAGCGATGCAGCGGCCGCACTCCAGGCAGCGAACCGGCTGGCAGGCGACGCCATTCCTCGGCACGAGCTGCTCCAGATCGGCGCCCGCATCGGCAGCGACGTGCCTTTCTTTCTGACCGGAGCTTCATTGGCCCTGGCCTGGAATCGGGGTGAGCGCATGGTGCGTCTGGCGCCGCTGCCCCCCGCGCCCGCTCTGCTGCTCACGCCGAGGGTGCCAGTCGGGACCGCCGAAGCGTACGGGTGGGTAGACGCCGCCCGGCAATCGGCGGGTCGCCGCGGGGCGGTGGCGCTGGACCTCGATGCCCTCTCCAGCTGGGGCGACATCGCGCGAATGGCAGGGAATGATTTCGAGTCGCCGGTGTTCGGGCGTCACCCGGAGGTGCGGGCCGCCTTCGAAGCGATGGTGGGCACCCGGCCTCTGCTCTGCCGTATGAGCGGCTCAGGCTCGACGCTCTTTGCGGTCTATCGCACCGCGCGAGATCGCGAGGACGCGGCCATGATGCTGGGGCGGAAGCATGGGGTAGTCATACCGGTGGAGACGGATCAGTCGCCAGTCGCTAGTCGCCTAGTCACCATCGGCCAATAGCCCCGCTGCAGCAATAGCGACTAGCCTACCTTATCCGAATGATCCTCGCCTTCGACGGCACGCCGTTTCCATTCACGACGAACAGCATGTAATGGCCCGGCGGGGCCAGGTTGGGGCCGGCCGGCGTCTTGACGGTCAAGCCCCCCGTAGTTCTCACGAATGACAGCTCGTTGAATCGCTGGTTCGAATCGAAAGCATGGGTGACCGAACCGTGCCGGACCAGCGTCACTCTGGTGATGGCCGACGGTGTCGGCGTGCCCACGAAGAACGACTGCCCGTACCCCAACGTGCTCGTGGAGACACTGGAAATGCTGGGGCGCGCGCCCTTGAACAGGTACGGTGGAGAGAATATCTCGGCGTTGTAGTGGTTGGCGTTGCCGAAGGCATCCCCACTGCCGGTGACCAGCACCCGAGCGTCCGGCAACAGCAGCGCCGTGGAGTGGTAGACCCGGATAACGGAGTTGCTGGCGAGAGTGCGCCACTGGCCGGTGCCGGGGTTCCACATCTCCGCCGCGAACACGGCGCCGCTCTCGTCGGTGAAACCGGTGCCGCTGGTACCACCGGTTACCAGCACTTCACCCGTGGGCAGGATGGTGGCGTTGAGATGACGGCGGCGGTGCGCCATGGAGCCGGTCCATCGCCATACCGGGCTTGCCTGGTTCAGGTCGATAATCTCGGCGGTATTCGTGGTCCGGCCCCCACCGACATACAGGATCTTCCCTGGCTGATACATCACGGCCGAGCCGTAATCCCGCGTGCCGTACAGCCGGCTCGCCACGCTGGTCCAGGCGCCGGTCCCGCTGGTCGACAGGTACAGCGAAGCGCGGTTCTCTCCGGCGTAGAACACCTTGCCGTTGGGCGCCAGGAACGTCCGGGGATAGTAGGGCAGCGCGCGGTTGGCCGAGGTGAGCTTTCGCCATGCCGAGCCGGTCCAGACTTCCGGAGTGGTGACCACCAGCCCGCCCTGGTCCCGTCCAGCGATGGTAACCGCCTCACCGTTGGCCAGCGTCGTCGTGGTCGGATACCAGCGGCCCTTGGCCATGGCGGGGCGCGACACCCAGCTCATCGTTCCAGGGTCGAACAGGTTCGCATCGGGAATGCCGTGATCGTCGCTGATGTGCCCGCCGTTGACCAGCAACCTTCCGTCCGACAGGAACGTGTGCCCACTGCAGAAGATCCAGTCCGGGCTGGGGACCGCGGTGAAGGCCTTGCTCCCCGGGTCCCACACATACGGCTGCCCAAACTTTCCCCAGCTCAGCACCTTCCCGTTCCGGAGCAGGTGCAGGTGCAGCCCGATGATGGGCCAGGAAAACGGGGCGGTCCACTTTCCTACCGTCCCTTCATTGCCGGCCGCGACGACGGATGCCGATCCCGTGGGCGAGCCGCATGGCACCGATTGGTTGGGGCGACGGGCCACCCGCACGTCGTCGTGGTAGAGCTCCACCACGCCGGTACTGACCGTTTCCAGCTCGGTCTCGCTGAAGCCGGGATCCTCGTTCGGTCCCTCGCGTAGCGTCAGACTTCCACTCTCTCTGGTCCCGACGACGCGGTACTCGAGCAGCACCGAGCTCTTGGTGGAGTTCGTGGCCAGAAACCTGTTGCCGCACACATAGACCAGATCCAGCGGCGCCAGCATGCTTCCGGCGGGCGCCTCCGTGCTCGGTGGCTCCGGGCGGGAGGGAGGCGACTGGGCGCCGTCGAAGCATGCCGCGAGAACCAGCGCGGTTCCGAGAGAGAGCGCTGGACTCAGGACCAGGGCGCATGGTGGTCATCCGATTCGCAGGGCCTTAGCCACCGACGGCACCCCGGCGGCGCTCAGAATAAAGAGCAGATAGTCTCCGGGAGGCGCCAGGTTCCGCTTCCACCGGCGCGCTGACGGTAAGGCCTCCCGCCGCTCTCCGAAACCCCAGCTCGAGGAAGCGTTGATTCTGATCGAAGCCATGCGTCACTGAGCCCAGGCGGACCAGTGTCACCCGGGTGACGCGCGGTGCGTCCTCGGTTGCCAGGAAGAACTCCTGTCCGTAGCCCGCCGCTGCGGGGGCAGAGAGAATTGACCGGGTCAGCGCTTCCCGGAAGAGATAGGGCGGCGAGAAGGTTGCTGGCTTCAGCACGCTATCAGCCGCGGCCGCAGCGGCCAGCGCAACTGTCCCCAAATACCGCATCGGATGTCGGGGGAGCACGGCCCTGATGCTCAGTCCGGCGTGACTCGCGAATCCAGCATCTCACGAACCTTGCGCGTCAGCGCGTCGGGGTCGAGCGGCTTCTGGAGAAATTCCCGGCCCTCGTCCAGCAGGCCCCTCGGCTGCACCACGTCCAAGCCGGTATAGCCAGAGGTAAAGAGCATCGGGATCGCCGGGTGCCGGTCCGACAGCCGGGCCGCCATCTCCCGTCCGCCCAGACCCGGCATCACCACATCGGCGACGATCAGGTCGACGTCGCCACGCTCCTCCACCTTCTGGAGGGCCTCGCTCTCCGTCGGCTGCCTCCATCACCTGGTATCCGCAATCCCGCAGCGTCCTGGCCATGATGGCGCGCACCATCGGCTCATCCTCGGCTACCAGCACGACCTCATTGCCCTGGCGACGCGGTCGGGGAAGTGGGAGGCTGCCGGATCGGTCGAGGCGGTTGCGCGACCGGCAAGTACACCTTGAATGTGGTGCCGAGGCCGGGTTCGCTGTAGACCCAGACGTAGCCGCCGCTCTGCTTGACGATGCCGTAGACAGTGGAGAGGCCGAGCCCGGTTCCCTGCCCCACCGGCTTGGTGGTGAAGAACGGCTCGAAGATCTGCGAGTGCGTCTCGCGGTCCATCCCGTGGCCGGTATCGTCACCACGAGCACGGCGTACTCACCCGGCACGGAGAGTCCGCACCGCCTTCCGGGCGGCATAGGCCTGCGTCCAGGACCACGTGCGCGGTCTCGATGGTGAGGCTTCCGCCCTCTCGGCATCGCGTCTCGGGCGTTCAGCGTCAGGTTGATCAGCACCTGCTCCAGCTGCCCTGGATCCGCCCGGACCGGGCCGACTCGAGGAGCCAGATGCAACCGCAGACCGCGGGTCTCGCCCAGCGATCCGCGCGAGGATCGGCTCCAGGTCGCGAACCGTCGGTTCAGGTCCAGCACCTGCGGCTGGAGTACCTGCCGCCGGCTGAAGGCAAGGAGCTGCTGGGTGATCCCGGCGGTGCGCTTTGCCGCGCGCCAGATCTGGTCGACGTCCTCCCGCACCGGCGCGCGGCAGGTCCTTGCGCTGGAGCACGTAGTCGGCGCAGCCGAGCACCACCGACATCATGTTATTCGCTTCGTGCGCGATGCCGCCGGCGAGCTGGCCCGACCGCATCCATGCGCTGAGACTGGCGCAGCCGCTCCTCCGTCTCCTTCCGCTCGGTGGTGTCGAGACATACGCCCGTCATGTACAGCGGCTTCCCCTTCGGTCGCGCATCACACGGCCCTGATCGGCCAGCCACCGCACCCGCCGTCCGGAAGCACGATCCGGAATTCGTAGTCCAGCGCCCCGCCCCCTTCGAGGGCGCGCTGAATCGAGGCGGCGACAAATTCGCGGTCGTCCGGGTGCACCCGGTCGAGGAACTGCTCGTACTGGGTCACCGGCGGCCCGGCTCCGACGCCATAGAGCCGGCGCAGCCCTTCATCCCAGGCGAGGTATTGGTGTCGACGTTCCACTGCCAGGTACCCATCCGGGCGGCATTGAGCGCGAGGCGAAGGCGTTCCTGGCTCTGCGCCAGCGCTTCCGCCGCCTGCTTCCGCTCGGTCACGTCCCGCTTGATCGAGGAGGCGCCGACCACCTGCGCCGCGCGAGTCCCGAATGGGCGAAACGCTCACGGCGATATAGATTCTCTGATCCATCCTTTCGGATCCGCTCGGCCTCGGAGAACTCCACCACGTTCTCCCCGGCCGATCCGCTCCAGCAGATCGCGCTCGGCGTGGTGGAGCTCCTCGGGGATGAGACTGAAAGATCGACTGGCCGACCATATCGGTTTCGCTGTAGCCGAAGATCAGCTCGGCCGCCGGTTCCAACTGGTCACCACGCCCTCGAGCGTCTTGCCCATGATGGCGTCGGAGGACGAAGCAACAATAGCCGCCAGCCGGGCGTCCGCCTGCTCGGCGCCGTGATGCGCGGTCACGTCACGGGTGAAACAGCGGGTGTGAACGAACCGGCCGTCCTCGGTACCCGCTGGAATCGATGACGACGTGCTTGATCGAGCCATCCTTGCAGCGCAGCCGGGCCGGATAGTCGTGCAGCACCTCACCCGCGGTGAGCCGCCGCAGGATATCCTCGATGACGTCCGCGTCGGCATGAAATTCGGCGATGTTGCGCCCGACGTATTCCTCGCGGTCGTAACCGATGAGGTCGAGCTCGGCCTGGTTGACCCGGAGGATGGTGCCGTCGGGTCCGATCCAGTGCATGGCCACGTGGCGCTTTCGAAGAAATCGGACAGCTCCTGCTCTCGCCGCCGAAGCTCCGCCTCAGCCTTCTTGAGGTCATCGATGTCAACCGAAGTTCCCACCCAGTTGGTGATCCGCCCGGCGTGGTCCCGGCGGGGGACGACCCGGGCCAGCATCCAGCGGAAGACCCCGTCATGGCGGCGGTAGCGCAGCTCCATTTCGAACGGCTTGCCCTGCTCGAGCGCTCGGCCCCACGTTCCGCTCACCGCGGCGGCCTCGTCCGGGTGATGGAAGTGCGCCCGGCCCCGCGTATTGATCTCCTCGACGCTGGAGCCGGTGTACCGCTCCCAGGTCCGGTTGGCGTAGACGATCCGGCCGGCTGGGGTCGGTGATCCAGAGGAAACCCGGCGCCGCATCGCCAAGGATCCGGTGCCACTCCTCACCGGTGCGTAGCGTGGTTTCAGTCATGGATCGGGAGTGAAGGATTGGCACCGGCTTGGCAGCGGTGAGCGGAAGCCTGGATGTCCGGCAAAGCCGCCGGACCACCATTGTGCGGGCAGGCGATCAAAGTATGGACGGCGGAACCGGCATGGCAAGAGGCGGGCGGTCCGGGGCGCCCTTCGTCCGAGCGGCGAGGGCTATTTAACTTTCATGTTCACCTTTCACTTGCACGCTGCTGGCCCTTCGTCCAACGGCAGGACAGCGGACTTTGGATCCGTTAATGGTGGTTCGAATCCACCAGGGCCAATTGAACTTACGATAACACTTGCTCCAGTTTGCTGCAGGATCCCGCTCATCCGGCATCTGGTTGTGCCGTGCCGCAGGTTATGTCTGGCTGCTCCAGAACCTTGCTCCAGTTTCGATCCTTAGTGATCAGCCTAGCCGACTAGAGCCTGGCACGTCGCAGGAGCTGCGCGTTGATCGCCACGATCACCGTGCTGAGCGACATCAGCACCGCCCCGACCGCCGGGGAGAGCAGGATGCCCCGCGGCTGCCAGCACGCCGGCAGCGAGCGGGATCGCGACGATGTTGTAGCCCGCCGCCCACCAGAGGTTCTGCACCATCTTCCGATAGCTGGCTCGCGAGAGCGCGATGATCCGCGGCACGTCGCGCGGATCGCTCCGCACCAGCACGATGTCGCCCGCCTCGACCGCCACGTCCGTCCCGGCGCCGATCGCGATGCCGACGTCGGCGGTCACCAGCGCGGGAGCGTCGTTGACGCCGTCGCCCACCATCGCGACGCGCTTGCCCTGCGCTGCAGCTCCTGCGATCTTCGCCGCCTTGTCCGTCGGGAAGGACCTGGGCGAAGACCGTGTCGATGCCGAGCTCGCCTGGCGACCGCGTCCGCCACGGCCTGCGCGTCGCCGGTGAGCATCGCGACCTCGATGCCCAGCTGCGTGCAGCCGCTGCGATCGCCTCCCGCGACTCCGGGCGGATCGCGTCCGCCACCGCGAACGCGGCGAGGACGCTGGTCGCCTTCGAGCAGGTAGATCGACGCCCTGCCCCTGCGTCGGCGGCCGCTTCGGTGAACGCGGCGAGCTCGGCCGGCGAGCTCGACGCCGAGCTCGCGCGAGCAGGTTCGGCCCGCCGGCGCGAGCTGGCGTCCGTCGACCGTGGCCTCGCACCCCGTAGCCGGGATCGCCTTGAAGTCGCTGGCGCGAGGAACTGTCAGCCCTCGCTCCGCGGCGCTCGCCACGATCGCCCGCGCCACCGGATGCTCGGCATCCTGCTCCAGCGCGGCCGCGAGCCGCAGCGCCTCGTCCTCGGTCGATTCCCGCCGCAGTCGTATGCCGACCACCCGGTGCTCGCCCAGGGTGAGCGTGCCCGTCTTGTCGAAGACCACGGTGTTCAGGAGCCGCGCCTCCTCCAGCCCGCGCCGGTCGCGCACCAGCAGCCCGCTTCGCGCGCCCAGCGTGGTCGAGATCGCGATGACGAGCGGGACCGCGAGCCCCAGCGCGTGGGGGCAGGCGATGACGAGCACCGTGACCAGCCGCTCGACGGCGAACGCAGGTTCCGCACCCGCGGCCAAGCCAGCCGATGAACGTCACGGCTCCCGCCACGAGTGCCGACGATCGTGAGCCAGAACGCCGCGCGGTCCGCCAGCGCCTGGGCCCGGCTCGCGGGACTGCTGCGCCTGCTCGACCAGCCGCATGATGCCGGCGAGCGTCGGTCCGCTCCCCGGTGCCGGTGACCTCCACCCGCAGCGAGCCGGCCTCGTTCACCGTGCCGGCGATGACCTGGTCGCCGCGGTTCTTCTCGACCGGCCGGGACTCGCCGGTGATCATCGACTCGTTCACGCTGCTGTGGCCCTCGCGCACGACGCCATCCGCCGGCATGCGCGCGCCCGGCCGGACCAGCACCAGATCGCCCGTCGCGAAGCTGCGCGACCGGCACCTCCTCGATCCGCTCGGCTCCGCCCTCGCCGCGCGATGCGGACTGCGCTGTCCGGCAGGAGCTTGGCCAGCTCGGCCAGCGCGCCCTGCGCCTGGGAGATCGACCGCATCTCGATCCAGTGGCCCAGCAGCATGATCGTGACGAGGGTCGCGAGCTCCTCCCAGAGCGGCATCCCCGGATAGCCGAGCGTCACCGCGGCGCTGAAGACGAACGCCACCGTGATCGCGAGCGCGATCAGCGTCATCATGCCCGGCAGCCGGTCCGCGCAGCTCGCGCACGGCGCCCTGGATGAAAGGCCAGCCCGCCGTAGAGGAAGACCGCGGTGCCGAAGACCGGCGGGATCCAGCGCGGCACCCGGGAACTGCGGCGGCGGTGTAGCCGAACGCCCGCTGGAGCATGTGGCCCCAGATGAGCGTCGGGATCGTCAGCAGCGAGCGAGAGCCAGAACTTGTCGCGGAACATCGCGACGCTGTGGCCGGCGTGCTTGTCGTGCCCGCGCGTGGCCGTCATGCTGGTCTCCGGATTTACCCCCATCGTGCTCCGTCTGGCTCATCGCCTGATGATGGGCGTGCGCATCCTGACCGGCAGCTTTCCCGGACGGCTGGTGAAGTTCCGGATGCTCCGGATAGCCGGGTTCCGCCGGAGCCGCGGTCGGGTGACTGTGATGATGTCTCATAGGCGCTCAGCGCTTTCTGGAAGTTGTCCCTACAATCACTAAACGCGGGAAGGTTCCCGGCATTACACACTCAGCGGCTTGATTCATCGTCTGCTTCGCTTGCAACAGCCATCGCGAATTGCAGTATGGAGCTATCGGTCAGTGACCTCTTGGGCCTCAGACACCTAGTGCCCTTCGTGTTGGGGCATCGTGTCTGGCGAGGCTGCGGGTGGCTGCCGCGGCGCTCCGTGATCCATTCCGCCGGTGTCCGGCCTGGCCGTTTTTGGGGCCTCCACATCTACCAGAAGTCCCGTTGCGGGACCGCCCATCGTGGCGGTCCCGCCCATGTGGTCGGCCATCGTCCGCCACTCGTCCATCGACATCACATCACGAGTGGGGTCCTGCAGCATGTCGAGCTGCTGGTCGATCATCTCCCCTTTCTGGTTGTGGGGGATAGTGTCCGCCGTCAGGATGTCGGAGATGATGTCGTGCATCATGTGCAGGTTGTCGAAGATGACGGCCGCACGCGGATGCGCCGCGCTGAACCTGGGCGCGATGGCCGAGGTCATCGGCATGTACCTGGGAATCGGCTCGGTGGGTCCTCCAGCATCGACCAGAACCGCGCCACGGTCGCCTGCACACCGGCCTTCCGCTCGGCCTGGGTCTGTCCCTCGATGAACGGCTCGTACAGCCCCACCTGAAGCCAGTGGTAGGCCCAGATCAGACCGTTGAACTTCGGCTACGTCTTGCGGAACGTCTGGCTGAAGTACTGCTCGTCCATCAGCGCCATCGACTTCGGCCCGTCGGTGAAGGCGTACTTCGCGACTCAGGTAGTAGTCGGTCAGCTGCTCGATCAGCGGTCCCGCTCCGCGGGCGTGAGACGCTCGTCGGCGTAGACGTCGTAGATCTGGCGGTGCAGCATGTGGGCCCAGTCGAACATCATCTTGGCCCGCCAGGCGACCTTCGCGTACGAGGGCATCACCGCCTCCTCGGCTACGGCGAAGCGGGGCGGCCGGACAGAAGATCAGTCGTGAGGTACCGGTACTCCTTCTCCAGCGCACGCGTGGCCCTCCGCGCTTGGTGTAGAGGCGCTCGTACAGCGCGGCGTGGCCGTAGTCGAAGGCGTTGAACAGCCGCGCGGCCTCGGGATACTTGCCGCAGGAACTGCCAGTTGAAGTCGCCCGGATAGTAGAACTGCTCGTCGCGCTGGGTCTGGGCGACAGCCTGCTTACTCCAGCCATGAAGCCAGGAAAAAAGCGGTGGCCGTAAACTTCGAGTCAGAATGTTTGGATCGACATGACAGCTATCTCCGAGAACACGTTGGCCGGCGGGCATGAGTCCCCGGAGGGCGAAAGGCGTGGGAAAGCCCCGACTGTTAGAGCTACTGTCAGGACCGATGCCCGAGCGGAGCCGGCGTGTGAGTCCGGCATCGAGCACGAGCGTGGGGTCCACTGCCAGCGCCCACCGACAGCGGCGTTGACCGCGGTAGGTGCGTTCTGAATAGCCTGAGAGAGCGCGACTTCGCCGATGAGTAGAAGGCTCGAGCGGAAGAACGTCTGGTCGACCGCCAAGCTGGCGTTCCAGCGGGACAAAGGCTCTGCGACCGAGAGAGCGTCTTCGGAGCCGAAGCCGCGGGCAACGTTGAGATGGGCGCGCATCCGGCCCCAGCTCCTGGTGGCTATTGCCTTCAACGCGAAGCGGCTGCCCTCTCCTGCGAGTGAGCCCAGCGGAAAGCTTGCATCCGCGCGGAGGGAAAGGGCGGGCAGCCAAGGGCCCTCCGTGTTGAAGTTGTACAGGCCAAAGAGCCTCAGGCCGGCTAAGCCCTGGTCTGTTCCGGTGTCCTCATCGATCAGCGCCAGCGGGAGCTTCAGACCGACCTGTGCGTTCCGAGCCAGGCCGTAGGCTGCCTCTGGTACGGTCGTGTGCAGTTGTGCCCCGTCAGACTCAGCCTCGAACCGGTAGGGAGCGAGGAGCTCGAAGGCGTATCGTTCGACCGGATACGCGTCTTCGGTTATGACGGGGCGGTCGTCGTCGAGGTTGCGGTAGTCGACCTGTGCCGCCAGGGGCGACCCACAGCAGACAGGAACAGCCCGGCCACTGTGGCCGTGCAAAAGGACTGCATGATCGATCCTCCCAGTCGTATTACTGTGACGGACTGTGGTCCGACTAGGCGATCGATTGAGGTGGAGGTGTCGGAGGTTGTTCAGTGGTGGACTGAACTGCGGAGCGCACCCGGACTGATGGAATATAGTGGGCCACCGGTGCACGCAGCGCCGCGCTACCGGACGGGGCGGGGGTTATTCCCGAAGTCGAGCAGGGTACGAGGGTGGCGCACTCATTGGCGGGCAATGGGAACAATCCCAATGCTCCGGATGACTCAGTGCTGGTGCCGCGTGCTGATCGTGAGCATTTCCCTGGTGGAGGGCGTAACTACTTGCCGGCATGTGGTCCGCACAGTGCGGCCCCTCAACCGAGGTCAGCCCGAATCCCGAAGAACCGGTGACGCTCAACAGAAATAATGCCGGTCTGCCTAACTCTCTATGCCCGGCATCCGCCACTTCGACCAGAACCGCATATCAGAACCCTAGTCGTGCTGGAAGACCGAAGAACATAAGCTGAGCCGGTTCTCCGGCGCATGGGGCCTCCTGGAGAAGAGTTTCCAGGAGTGCTTGTGGATGGTGGTCCGGTCCTGCTACTCGAAGCGAGCTCGAGGCGCGTTCAGCGATTCCCCAGAAGCTGTTTTCGCTGCATGACTGCGTGACCCCAGGCCACCAAGGTGCTGATTCTCCAGCGGGTACGCTTACGCGGGCTCGCGCACACGGATCTCATTGGTTCCCTCCGCTTTCCGCCGAGCACGGCTGCCAGTGGGCCGGACGACTAGTACGGGTACGTCCGCACCACGTACTAGCTTGTCCGTCACGCTGCCAAGCACGAGGCGGCGAAGACCTCCTAAGCCGTGCGTTGCCACCGCCACAATGCTGATGCGGTCAGGATGGGCGAGATCCAGGAGCGTGCGAGCCACACTGCCGCCAATCACCGCCACGCCGGAAGCCTTTGATGCCGGACTCGCGCAAACGTTCTGCGATATCGCGAATGTAGTCGTGGGCCACCTCGCGCCGCATTTCGGTCTCCTCATCCGAATACCCGGTCGGGAACGGGAGCGGCGGGTCGCTCGTCAAGATGATTGGGCGCACAACCTGCACCAGAGAGATTTTGCATCCCAGAGTCGCGCCAGCGCGGCAACTGGGTCGAGCACCGCCTCGGCCAGAGGCGATCCGTCGAGCGGCACCATTATTTCACTGGGTTGAGGATGAAAGTCTGGGTCGCATCCGCCTTCATTGGCCGCACGATGAGAATCGGCGGCCTCAGATGTCCGAATCAGTTGGTCCGCGACACTTCCAAGCCAAGCGCGCCGGAGCCCACCCCACGCCCGTACCTGGTCATGACCACCAAATCGACGCACGAGCTCGCGGATGTGGGTGGCCAAACGTTTGCAACGAACGGGAAGTCCCTTCAATACGGCAGACGACGCCGGCCGGACCGAGTCGTTCGCGAGAGCCGGGCGGTAACAGATTTCAGGTACTCACGATCCGCCTTCTGCATCGCGAGCTCTATCCTGGTGTGGTCGGGCCCCGGATTCATTAGCAGGACCTGATCATGCACCAGCACCAGCCTGAGCTCGCCGCCCGAGCGTTCGGCGATGGCCTGCGCCGGGCAATGTTTGCTTTGCGCGGTGATCCATCAGCGCACCGAATAGACCTCAAGCCCTCAAGCGGTCGTGGCGTTCTCCGGATTTGATCTCGTCAGCCGGATCGGGCGCCGGTCGAGGCTGATCAGGCGCCTGCAGGCCGGCAGCAGCCCGATCACGTGAAATGCGTGGTCTGTCACGAAGCTAGGCGGGCGGACGTTGAACTCGCGTGAAGCGCGGGTGAAGAAGTCTTCAGACTGCCGGCGATTGGTCTACAGCGGGATGGTAAGCACGGCGCAGGGGACCACGTGCGCCAGGCGGCGGGCGTTGCTCCCGGCCTCGATGATTCCGGGCGGCCCTCCCCGGTGATAACCAATCGCGAGGACATCCGCTCCGCTGTCCTGGATCTCCTCCACGATGCGCTCTACGACATCCCCGCGGCCCACGGTCAGCGGGGTCGGAGGGAAGCCCTCCTGCCCCAGGACCTGACGCACCCTGGACTCGAGCAACGCGCTTCGGGTGTTCGGTACGGAAGCAACCAGCTCCGGCGGCTCGCCAGCAGGGCTTCGCTCCACGGTGACCGTTGTGACCGCCGCACCGGCGTAGCGGGCGAAGTCACAGGCTTGGATCAGCACACTCATGCCCCGGTCGGACCCGTCGAGTGCCACCAGTACGGCGTCGGCCTTGTTGCACCCGGGAGCAACAAACAGGCAGGGAATTCGGCTTCGCCGGGCGACCGCGTCGGCGGTATCGCCCAGGAGAAGCCGGGCCGTTGGAGAGTGCCGCTTGCGCCCCACCACGAGAAGATCGGCATGCACCTGCTCGGCCACCCGGCAGATCTCGATCCCGGGGAGACCGTAGGCTATGCCCAGCTGGGTGGCGTCGAGCTCACCGCCGGACAGCACTCCCGCCTCGAGCCAGCGTCGCAGCTGCCCCAGGGCAGTCCGATCCTGGTCGTCTGCCTTGCCAGGGGCCAGGACCACCCGACCAGGAGTGGGCCCCCCAGGCATGACTCGCAAAATGGTGACCCGTGCCTGCGCTCTCGCACCCAGTGCGACAGCGCACTTCACCGCCTGGCGTCCCGCCTCGGATTCATCGGTAGCCGCCAGTATGTGTCGCAGCTGCATATCCCTCCTCCGTTGCGTGGAGGTTAGCGTGGGGTTTGTGAAGAAAGGATGAAATGCGTACTAAAGGTCTCAGGGTTACGGAGACCGGAACCTTCGCAGTACTTTTCCGCTAACCAATGACAACTAGCCCGTCGATCCCAAGGCAGGTTTCGCCCTATGTAATCGCCGTAGCCGCGGTTCTTGCCATGGCCGCGCTCCGCATCCTGCTCAACCCGCTGCTCGGCGGCGAGCTGCCATTCATTACCTTCTTCGCGGCGGTTTTCGTATCGGCCTGGGTTGGGGGAATGGGACCGGCGGCGCTCGCCACTTTCCTCAGCAGCCTCCTGGTAGTGGTCATGTTCTTCGCTCCGCTTCGTGCACCGCAGCCCTTGGAGTAGTTGCGATTACCGGTCTGGTGTTGTTCATCGCGATCGGCCTCGCGGTCGGCTGGCTGGGAGAGTCGCGGATTCGCAATCAGAAGCTGGCTGAGGCAGCCGCACAGGACGCGAGCAAGGCTCAGTTCGGGGAACGGCTGGAGCGGCTGGTCGTAGCCGCATCGGCGCTGATCACCGAGGTGTCCCTCGACGGGGTGCTCGAGCGCGTGGTAGAGGTGGCCGCCGAGGTGATCGGCGCCCGCTACGCCGCGATCGGCGTGCTGGCGCCGGACGGCCGGCTGCTCGAGAGCTTCACCACCCACGGCATCGACGACGAGCAGCGGGCGCTGCATCGGTCCGCCGCCGCGGGGCCACGGCATCCTCGGCCTGGTGATCCGGGAGGCCGCGGCCGATCCGCCTCCCCGACCTCGACCAAGCACCCCGACTCCTACGGCTTCCCGCCCCACCATCCGCCGATGCACTCCTTCCTGGGCGTCCCGATCGTCGGCAAGCCGGGGAGTGTTCGGCAACCTCTACCTGACCGAGAAGCTCGGCGGCGAGCGCTTCACCGAGGACGACGAGCACATCGCGGTGCTGCTGGCGGCCAACACCGCCGCGGCGGTGGAGAACGCCCGGCTGCACGAGGAGAGCGCCCGGCTGCTGGAGGAGGTGCAGCAGCTGCATCGGGCCCGCGAGCGGTTCTTCGCCATGGTGAACCACGAGCTGCGGAACGCGCTGGCCGCGGTCTACGGCTGGGCCGAGATGCTGGTGCGGAAGAAGGATCCGGCCACCGTGCCCCAGCGCGGCGTTCGAGGTGCTCGACTCGGCGCAAGCAGGCGGTCGGGCTGATCAACGACCTGCTCGATCTGAGCCGGCTCGACGAAGACCGGCTCAAGCCGGTGATCCGGCCGATGGAGCCGGCGGTCGATCGCGCGGCGCGCGATCGGCCGGGTCACGCCCGCGGCGGAGGCCAAGCGGATCCTGCTGCAGCTCGACGTCGCCGCCGGACTTGCCCAGCTGCGAGACCGACGCCAGCACGGGTGGAGCAGATCCTGGTCAACCTGCTGGGCAACGCCATCCAGCATACGCCCGACGGCAGCACGGTCCGGCTGAGCGTCACCGCCGGCGGCCGCATGGTGGTCTATACGCGGTCGAGGACGAGGGCCCGGGGATCCCGGAGAGCGAGCTCGAGCGGATCTTCGACATCTACGTCACCAAGGCCGCGGGCGAGAGCCGCGGCGTGGGCCTGGGCCTGCCCCTCTCCCGCCGGCTGGCCCGGCTGCTCGGCGGGGAGCTCCGGGCGGTCGCCCGGCATGGCGCGGCGGCGGCTGCTTCGTGCTGGAGCTTCCGGCCAGCCCAGGAATCATGAAGAAAGCTTCATGAAGACTTCCGAGCGCCTTCAATCACTAGTCGTCCAGATTGCGGCGCATGAAGATCCTCGTCGTGGAAGACGACCGGAAGGTCGCCGGATTCATCGAGCAGGGCCTGAAGGAAGAAGGGTACGTGGTGGACGTCGCCCCCGACGGCGACGAGGCCACCATGCTGGCCCACGTCTACGAGTACGACGTGATCCTGCTCGACATCGTGCTGCCCAAGAAGAACGGGTTCCAGGTCGCCACCGAGCTGCGGCGGGAAGGGCGGAACACGCCCATCCTGATGCTCACCTCGCGCGACGCGGTGGAGGACGTGGTCCGGGGGCTCGACGCGGGCGCGGACGACTACCTGGCGAAGCCGTTCCAGTTCGACGAGCTGCTGGCCCGCATCCGGGCCCTGCACCGGCGGGGCGGCGCCGAGCGGCTGGAGGTGCTCCGCTACCGCCGGTCACGCTGGACCGCCTCCGGCACGTCGCGACCGTCAACGACAAGCGGCTCGACCTGACGCCCAAGGAGTTCCAGCTGCTCGAGTACTTCCTGCTCCATCCGGAGGAGGTCGTCCGCCGCACCACGCTCCTGGAGAAGGTATGGGACATGCACTTCGACCCGGAGAGCAACGTGGTGGACGTCCACGTGGGCAATCTCCGCCGGAAGCTGAGCGAGGCGGCCGGGGAGCAGCTCCTGACCACGGTGCGGGGCGTGGGCTTCAGCCTGCGCCGCGGCGGCGAAGACGCGGAGATCTCGCCCGCGGTCTAGTCCTCGATTGCCGCGGCCGCGTCTACCTCCTCCCGGCCGGCGCTCTCCTCTTCATCCTCATCGGGCTGCTCCTCCATCTCACGCGGCACGCCCGGCGCTGCCGCCGTGGTGTGGACTGTCGGGCTGGCCCTCACCGGCGCGCCGGTCGTCTGGCAGACGCTGCGCGGCATGGCCTCGGGGCCGCTTCGCCGCCGACCTCGTGGCCATGCTCGCCATCGTCACCGCCCTGCTCCTTCGGGAGCCGCTCGCCGGCCTCATCGTGGTGCTGATGCAGACCGGCGGCGAGGCGCTCGAGCGCTACGCCGAGGGGCGGGCGTCCGAGGCGGTCCGCGAGCTGGAGGCGGCGGCGCCCCGGCTAGCCCATCGGATCGTGCGGGTGGGCGCGACGGACGATGTCGCCGCCGAGGCGGTCGCGGTGGGCGACGAGCTCCTGCTCCGGCCCGGGGAGCTGCTGGCCTGCGACGGGGTCGTGCTGGAGGGCGCTCCCACGTGGACGCCTCCCGCCTCACGGGCGAGCCGGTGCCGGTCAGCGCCCATCCCGGCATCCGGCTGCTCAGCGGCAGCCTCAATCTGGAGGGCCCGCTCACCCTCCGCGCGACCGCCCCCGCCAGCGAGAGCCAGTACGCCCGGATCGTGGAGCTGGTCCGCACCGCGCAGGCGAGCAAGTCGCCGCTCCAGCGGCTGGCCGACCGCTACGCCGTCTGGTTCACTCCGCTCACGCTCGCCGTCTGCGCCGCAGCCTATCTCCTCTCCGGCGACCCCACCCGGGTGCTCGCGGTGCTGGTCGTCGCGACGCCCTGTCCGCTCATCCTCGCGACTCCCGTCGCGGTCGTCGGCGGCATCAACCGGGCGGCGCGGCGGGGGATCATCTTCCGGCACGGCACGGCGCTCGAGCAGCTCGGCCGGATCACGCGTCGCCGTCTTCGACAAGACCGGGACCCTCACGATCGGCCGGCCGCGGGTCGCGCGGGTGCTTGCCGGCGCCGCCGTTCAGCGGAGACGGAGGTGCTTCGGCTCGCCGGCGGCGTGGAGCACGGGCTCCGGCCACCTGCTCGCCCGCACGTGGTGCAGGAGGCAGCGGCCCGCGGCATCGTGCTGCCGCCGAGGCGCAGCGAAGTCACCGAGGCGCCGGGCCAGGGCGTCACCGGCGTGGTCGGAGGGCCGTGCGGTGACGGTGGGCGGCTGGTCGTACGTGTGCACCGCCATCCTGGCGCCGAGGCGGCGCTGCGCGCGGCTCCTCGCCCAGCGCGAGGTGCGGAGCTCAGGGCCTATGTGGCGGTCGATGGGCGGGGCGCCGGCGTGATCGAGTACGCCGACCGGCTGCGTCCGGAGCTCGCCGGGTTCATCACCGAGCTCCGACGGCTGGGCGTGCGCCGGATCGCTCCTGCTCTCCGGCGACGACCAGGCGAACGCGACGGCGGTCGGCCACGCGGTCGGCATCGACGAGGCGCACGGCGACCTGCTTCCCGGCAGAGAAGGTCGCCTACGTCCAGCGGCTGGTGAAGGAAGGCGAGCGGGTGCTCATGGTGGGCGACGGCACCAACGACGCGCCGGCGCTCAGCACCGCGACGGTCGGCATCGCACTCGCCAGCGGCGGCGGCGGGATCAGCGCCGAGGCGGCCGACGCGGTGATCCTGGCGGACGACCCGACCCGCGTCGCGGAGGCGATCACAGATCAGCCGCCGCACGCTGCGGCTGGCGCGGCAGAGCATCTGGGCCGGGCTCGGGCTGAGCGGCGCGGCCATGGTCGTGGCGAGCCTGGGCTACATCCCGCCGGTGGCCGGCGCGCTGCTCCAGGAAGGGATCGACGTGGCGGTGATCCTGAATGCCCTCCGCGCCGCGCTGGGACCCACGCCGGTGGAGCACAACGACGGCCAGGACAACGACCCAGACTAGCCAAGCACCGATGTTGACCCGCTCCCAGACACCAATCCATGGCGTAGGCAGATTGGCCGCGATCCTCGGGCCATCCAGACCGGTCAGAGTTCCGAATACGACGAAGACCAGCAGCGTCGCGATGGAATACAGGCGGAATCCCTTGCCTAAACCCCCAGCCGCGAAGCCAATTGCGAGCGCCATCAGCAGCACTGTCACAAGCCGACCACACGATGTGCAGGGTGTCTGTCAGGGTGGGCTCGGTTCCGCGCATGTGCATCGGAGGCCAGAAGATCCCGAACACGCCGTGAGCCACGATGATGGCTCCGGCTATTCTCGAGAACGACGTACTCCCGCCGCTTTCCATACTCCCCATCCGAAGAGAGCATAGAGCAAGGTCCAGACGATTCCGAGCGGCACCCACAACGATCTGGTCGGCGCGTCGATGGCCGATAGCTCACTCACTGTCTGAGCAGCGGAGCTGTAACCGTTCCATTGCAGCGGAATCAGTGCCAGCATCGCCGCGTATAGCAGTGAGGAGATGATGCCACAAACCAGCAGAAGCCTGGCCAGCCTCCTTGCTCGTATATCGGCTTCAATCAGCGACACGGCCACCGTACACCCCCTTCAGTGGACTAGAATGCGCCGCTACGCGCGGACTGCTCCAGGTGGCTGAGCAGGCGCTTCCCCTCCTCCGGCAACCGATCGCGAGGGATTTCCTTTGCAGCAGCCTCCAGATTTGCACACCACGTACGTACGGCCTCGAGCATCTGCCGGGCGAGACCAGAAACCTGGAGAGCATACATCCGCGCCCTGGCGGCCGATCTGATCCAGCAGTTGCTGTAGCTCGGCGACGCGCCGCCCCTCACGCTGGAGCTGATCCACTTGAACGCCTGACAGGAACGGCTCCACGCTCTTCAACAGCGCCCGTTCTCGGTTATGGTGGGCTATGAACTCGTCAGCCAGACAACGCACCGCTGTCCAGCGTTCCCAGAAGCCCGTCCCGGGAGTGAGCAGCGGGTTGAGCAGTGCTTCGGTATCTCCCAGCCAGATCTCATGAGCAGCCCGGAGCGTCCGTGCTATCGTCTCGGGCCTTGGCAAACCGCTGCTGGCAGTGGTCGAAACCGTCATGGGGCACCTCCTTGGTTGCTGCAATGTCGGCAGGCGCGGGTGAGTGCCATATGAATGTTCGGTGAAGATCCTTTTAGAGGAGAAGCAGGAGGGCTGATTCGCACCTAATTCATACTTGCTTCATGGTCCCGGTAACACCTTAGGGCCCGAACAACTCACCGGAGACCATTATGAGCTCGGATTGTCAGGTGATGCCGCCCGCCGCTCCGGCGGACGATCGGTATCAGCGGCTCTTCGACGATCTTTATCACATGGGCATACCCGATGACATCTTCGTGGAACCGGGGGTCCGCGGCATCAGGCGAAGTCAGCTGGAGCGAAAGCAACGCGCGGCTGTGCATTCCGCAACGTCGGAAGCCTGCCCAGTCGAAAGCGATACCGGCGGTGAGGCAATGACCGGGACGCTCGGCGTATCCAGCCCGGCTGGAGATCAGCTATCCAGACCGGGAACTCAATCGGCTGACCACGTTCTTGCGCGCCGTTCACCATCATTCCAATTGGCATTGTAGTGGCTCTGCTGTCAGGCCCTTCCCTGACCAGCTCCGCCGACAACCAGATCTACACCACGGGCGGCATCCTGTGGTTACCGACCCTGCTGATGCTGGTCTTCAGGCAGAAGTATCCCCGGTGGTGGTTCGACTGGAATCTGGAGTTCGTTCGGTTCGGCACCCGGGTCACTGCGTACCTGGCACTGGTCCAGGATGGGTATCCATCAACCGATGAGGAACAAACTGTCTATCTCGACCTGGACTACCCTGATGCAACGGAGCTCAGTCGATGGCTCCCGCTGGTGAAGTGGTTTCTGGCGATACCACACTACATTGTCCTGGCTTTCATGGTCGTGGCTGCCATCTTTTGTGTGATCATAGCCTGGATCGCCATTCTGTTCACCGGCCGCTATCCCCCATCTCTCTTCGACTTTGTCGTCGGGGTGTTCCGGTACTGGCTAAGGGTTGCTGCGTATGCCTTTCTCCTGATAACCGATCACTACCCCCCGTTTCGCCTGAGGGATGGGATCATCGCGTAATTCGCTGTGGGAGCTCCAGTGGGTCACGCGAGTTGGCACGGCTGCGCGAGAGGTCGCCGTAATGCGGTGGAAGCTGGGTGGTGGTTTCCATGCCATGCAGAACGGCCGCACCATGCATAAGGACATGAGCAGTTAAGGGGGCCGCGATGTTGCCCGTGATGATGTAACCAGCGGTGATCATGGTGTTGCCGATCAAAGGCTGCACCAGTTGGCGCCCGCGGTATTCCTGGTACCCGAGATGGTAGGCCGCAGTGACGGCCGCACTTGAGGCCAAGCCCAGGAAGACGAGTGCGCCACCCCAGCCATCCTCGTACCTGCATCGTGTCGTGACGCCCAGCGCCATGACGGGCAGGACAGTCAGCAATAGACCATCGAGCACACCGTAGACCAATCCTAACCAGAATAATGACCAGAAGAGTTGGAGACCGGACGGCGCCGGTGAGCCCGGTTGCTGCACGACGGTGATACCGAGCAGAGCGCCGATAACGAGACCGGCGACCATCCCCACCCGCAAGTTATCCCTGAGGTGAGTCCGGAATACCCGCAGGTAGGACCGCGCTGCAGTCACCAAGACAACAAAAACCACGAAATAGCCAAGGACTAGCAAGCTACGTGGGAGCTCCAGCGCAGCAGAGAACACTGCTGAAATGCCAAACCTATTCCAGCCAGGAGAAGAATCCGGCCTGCGACCCTCAGTCGCGCGCTCGTAACTACTCCGATGCTGAAGCGGTCATCGCCTTGGTTTGGAGCGCCTGATCCAACCGGCGATCGATACCCGTAAATATCGGAATAAACCAGGCCTCGCCGTCCGGCGCAGCGACCGCAGTGGTATACCAGACAACCACCGGCATGGGTCGGGTCAGGTGGGCCCGTATAGTAGTCGTGCCGACCTGGGCGGCAGTAATGGCGGGGCGACCCCAGCGGGGGCGATCCCGCAACACCCACGTGGCCAGAGCGGCTGTGCGACCCGAATGCAGCCGTGGCTGAAGTCTCTGCGCCTCTGCGCGAATAGTTCGGTGCGCGGAGTGCCGTGTAAATAGATGGCGTCTGTGTTGGGGAGAACGAACTTCACCGTACCCAGTGCGTTCGAGGGGCCGGGACGCTGCCTCACACGGAGGATGCCTCGTCTGATCTGCTCCTGGATCTCGGGAGAGGCCGGTCGCCCACAACACTATCCCTCAGGTTCACGACCTCCATCGCATTACGCTTCAGATAACCCGGTTCTCTCTGCGCCAGTGGCATAATCTCCTTACTGGCAATACTGAGGGGCACGTACCACTAGGGCCGGAATTCCACGTAACGTATTCGTTCGAACAGCACCGGCGTACGGGTGTCGAGCGCTTTGCCCACGATCACCCGCATCTTGAGGGCTGGCGCTCCGGGCCCACCAACCGAATCGAAGGCAAAGAGCTGAAAAGCGGGGATGTTGACGACAATGAACCTTGTGAGCCAATCGGCGGCAGCCAGCGCAGCCGCTCCAGCGCGAGCTCGATCTGGCGCACCCGCCAAGAGAATGGAGTCATGAGCTCCGCGATCGTGGCCGAATCGAGCGCGCCAGTGCCGGGTAGGCCGTGCCGAGCCTGGAACCGGTGTACTGCGGCCGAATCCAGGCGCGTGTAGCGGGATCCAAGATCCACGGCCGAATCGGGCGGGAGGTCGCCCATGGCCGACAGCCGCCACCGCAGCGTCACCGCCTCTGAATAGTGATCCCCCACCCGCACCCCTGAGGTCGGAGCAATCGGAACGAGCGAGGAATCCAAGGCGAGCCTCCGATAGCGTACCAGTTGACGCTGCAGGTTGCGGTACTGGGATAAGCGGGGCGCGGCTGCGGTGACTAATCGAGGAATCGAGTCTGGAACGATTGCATTATGGATGGCGGGAGCGGAGTTGGATTCCGGTATCCGTTCCGGTTCTGTCGAGCGCTCTGGGGTGAAGCCGGCCGAATTGCAGATCGTCCAGAAAACAGATCAGACTTACGCTGAGCAGCGCATCGAGCCGGTCGAGGTGAGCTCGGCTTAGACTCTGCCGCAACGCGCGGCGGGCCAGACTGTCCAGTGTGCTCGCCTGATCGTGAGCAGGATCAAGGCCGTGCACCTCCGCCCGAAGCAGTTCCTGGATTGCGGCCTGCCCGGCGTGGGAGAGCCCGAGATGCCGCAGCCATAGTGGTGCCCCCCCTTGCAGCGCGTACAGCCGGGTTACCGCATGCACGTACTTGGCCCAGGGTACCGTATCGGTCCGGCGTACCGATTGCCTCCCCACGTCCGCATTGTCCTGTGCGTGAGCGGGTGAAAACCCCGGCCCGGCGATCAGGTACACCACAGACACGAACAGGGTTACTGGTGCGAGAATCATCGGTTTGCCCAACGTTACAGCTGCCCGTTCGCCACGGCGCGGAGAATATCCGTCGTGGAGATGACCCCGACGAGATGGTCACCATCGACCACGAAGAGTCGGTGAACGTTGGCATCTAATAACAGCTGAGCGGCCTCCTGGATGGTGGCACCCGGTCCGGTCGTGACTGGTCGAGGAGTCATAAGGTCTCGTACCGACGTTGCCTCGTACGCCGCCGTTGCCCCGGTCCCCGCTGCCCCTGGTTCTTGTGCGGAGCCGAGGATATCTGTAGTGGAAATCACTCCGATCATGCGGCCCAACTTCATCCAAGCCGGCAGCCCTGTTATGTGCGCGTCCGCCATGGCCAGGGCGGCGTCATTCACCAGGGCATCTGGGGCAATTGACTCTACGTCGGTTTGCATCAGCTGGGCGACATGCATGGGGGCCTCTGTTCAGGAGTGGGGCAAGGTTGCATTGAACCGCCTGAATCAACCCTGAACCCATCATGAAGGCTTTTGCTGGTGCCCTTCATGATTCCTTCACGAGCCCTCCCTCATAATTGGGCCTGATTTCGCTACTCGACTTGAACCCCAATGTGAGAGGCTCAGTGACAAGCGCCGTACCCACCAGTCCGGAGTCCCGCCGCACCTTCCTCCGCAAGGGTGCCGCCGCGGCCATCGTGCTGCCGCCAATAGTGTCTAACCTGGCCTCATGTGCCGACACCAAAGCGGCACCTGTGGCGAGCGCCCCGGACTCGCTCCC
>CAWEMG010000044.1:0-38185 GCA_963810165.1 uncultured Gemmatimonadales bacterium | reverse complement strand
CAGGCTCCGGATGCGGCGTCCGGTCGCCGCGAAGATGGCATTACAGAGTGCGGCGGCGACCGGCGGAACCCCGAGCTCTCCGACTCCGCCCGGCAGCTCGGTGCTGGGCACGATGTGTACCTCGAACTCGCGGGGCGCCGCATCGATCCGTGCCACCTGATAATCGGTGTAATTCGATTGGACGGCCGTCCCCTCCTTGAAGGTGATCTCCCCGTACAGCGTATTGCCGATCCCCATGATGGTGGCGCCTTCCATCTGGGCGCGGACCCGCTCCGGGTTAACTACAATGCCGGCATCCACCGCCACGTCCACCCGCGGGATCGTGACGATCCGTCGGGCTTCACCTCGATCTGCACGACTGTGGCCACGTAGCTGAGGAAGCTCCGGTGGACGGAGATGCCGCGTCCCTGGCCCGCCCGGGGGGCTGCCCCAGCCTGACTTCTCAGCCGCCACTCTAGCACATGACGGTAGCGGGCGATATCGATCGGGTACTCCTCGAACCTGCGGCCGTAATTCCACGGCTTGCCGAGCCACTCCCTTCGTTGGTCCAGGTCGATGATGCGGTCCGGCCCAGGCAGGTCGCAGCAGGAACGCCTTGGGATCCTTGCCGGCGGCGTGGGCCAGCTCGTCGGCGAACGACC
This sequence comes from uncultured Gemmatimonadales bacterium, assembly GCA_963810165.1. Lineage (GTDB taxonomy): Bacteria > Gemmatimonadota > Gemmatimonadetes > Gemmatimonadales > GWC2-71-9 > CAVVWJ01. Next base: position 37,544 of record CAWEMG010000044.1, on the reverse strand, counting down.
GATGGCGAAGGCGTGGGGAATGTTGATCACCGACCGGTACCAGCCGATGCGGGTCAGCGCGGCGGCGGGCCGACTTCAGCACGTTAGGCGCCGCGTACGGAAAGTCAGTGATGCCCATCGCCCACCTCGCCGTCACCCGCATAGACGGTGCCCGGGACGAAGTGGCCGTGATGGAGGGAAACGCGGTTCGGTGCAGCCAGGCGGTCAGCTTGCCGCTCGCATCCAAACCGCCCTCCAGGTGCTGGGCCGCGACGGTGTGGAAATAGTCGTGCTGGATGTCGTCCTCCCGGGTCCAGACCACCTTGACGGGCGTCCCCGATTCCTTAGCCAGCAGCGCCGCTTCCACAATGAAATCGGGCTTCGACTTGCGCCCGAACCCCCCGCCCAGCAGCGTGACGTGGACCTGCACATCGTCCACCGGCATCTTGAGCGCCAGGGCGACGGTGTCCCGGGCCGCCTGCGGGTGCTGGGTTGGCGCCCAGATGATGCACTTGCCGTTCTCGAACGTCGCGAGCGCCGCGAGCGGCTCCATTTGCGCGTGGCCGAGATGCGGCACGTAGTAGTCCGCCTGCAGCCGTTTCGATGCGGCGGCGAGGGCCCGCGCGGCATTCCCCTGGCGGCGAACGACCTTACCCGGCCGCCTGACGCTGCGCTCCAGCTCGGCCCGGAATATTTCCGAATCGTAGGTGCGTATGGGCTCCGTGCTCCCACTCGATCTTCAGCTGCTGCCGGCCCTGAATGGCAGCCCAAGTGTTCTTTGCCAGCACGGCCACGCCGCCCAGCGGCATGAAGCCGGAGGGAGGAGGCGTGGAGTCGATCCGGATCACCCGCTCGACCCCGGCCACCTTCTCCGCGGCCGACGAATCCACCGACTTCACCGTCCCGCCATACACCGGAGGACGCGCGATCACGGCCACCAGCATGCCTTCACGCCTCAGGTCCATGCCGTACTGGGCGGTCCCTCTGATCATGTCGGACATGTCCACGATGGGCATGTCCTTGCCGATGTAGCGGAACTGGTCGGGCTGCTTGAGCCGGATTGCGGTCTTTGCCGGCATCGGCAAATCCCGCGCGGTTGCAACCAGCTCGCCGTAACCGAGCGTGCGCCCGCTGGCGCGGTGTGTCACGACGTGCTGCCGTGCCTCCACTTCGGATGCCGGTACGTTCCACTGCTTCGCCGCTGCCGCCTCCAACAGTGCGCGCCCAGTAGCACCCGCTTCCCGCAACGCCGAGTAGAAGTCCCGGATGCTCCGCGATCCATCGGTGTTCTGCGAGCCGTAGGTCTTCTCGTCTCCGAGGGCCTGTTCCACTTTGACCCGGTCCCAGTCCGCGTCCAGCTCGTCGGCCACGACCATGGCGACCGAGGTGCGGATCCCCTGCCCCATCTCCGACCGGTGGCAAATCACGGTAACGGTGCCGGTGTCATCCAGCCTCAAATAGGCCGCCGGGGTGACCGACGTGGTGGCCGTCTTCGGTGCTCCCCGCAGGGCGTCGCTCAGGCGGCGGCAGCCGCTGGCCGAGACCACCAGGACCAGGCTGCCGGTGCCCAGGAGCTGCACGAACTCCCGCCGCTGCATGCCGGACGTCTTGGAGCTCATGATCTGGCCTCCCCTGCGGCCGTATGGATGGCAGCACGGATGCGTACGTAGGTTCCACAGCGACAAATGTTACCGGCCATTGCTTCGTCGATGTCAGCGTCACTGGGCTTCGGTGTCGCCGCGAGCAGGGCCGCCGCCTGCATCATCTGGCCGGTCTGGCAGTAGCCGCACTGGGGAACATTGTGGGCTTGCCAGGCACGCTGCACCGGGTGCGAGCCGTCCTTGCTCAAGCCCTCGATGGTGACGACCTTGCGACCCTCGGCGGCGGACACTGGAGTGACGCAGGCGCGAACCGCCTGGCCGTCCAAATGGACCGTGCAGGCGCCACATGCCGAGACGCCGCAGGCGAACTTGGTGCCGGTCAGTCCCAGCTCGTCTCGTAGGTACCACAGCAACGGCATGGCGCCGTCGCCGCTGAATTCCTGCCGCTTGCCGTTTACCGATATGCTGATCATGGAAGGCTCCAGAATTTGACTTTGTCAACGACTCTGCAATCTGGCACCTGGTCTGCACAGCGCAACCAGAGAAATCGGGCGGTGGCCGGCAGGTCTGGCGGCACCGGCAGTGGTCAGGTATGCTCACGGACCCCGAGCCCGAGCACTGTCATGCGGATCCTCCTCCCTGTGCTGCTGGTCATGCTGCTCCCGTCGTGCGATCGCGCTGACCGCAAGAAACAGCTCGCCGAGTGCGTGGACATTTACCGAACAGCCTATGTGACCGGTGGGGTGCAGGAGTGTCTCGTAAAGCGCTACGGCTGGTCGCCCGAGGATGCTGCCGAGGCCCAGCAAGAACTGGAGACCCATCCGGACAGCGCGGTCGAGGGCGACAGTGGCCAGATTGGGGACAGCCTGCGGAAATAGCCTAAGTCAGGTCGCCGGCATCTACCTCCCGATCAACGACCACGGTAGCAGCAGGTTCGCGTGTCGCCACGCCCGGGGCAGGCTCCTTGCTCCCGCCCCCCTCGTCTTCCCGTTTCTCACCCTTGATATCTGGCAGGGCTTCTTCCCTGATCCAGCCGTGCGCCGCGGCGTGGCGTGCTACCGCCAGCGTGTCGTCTGCCAGCACCAGCGTCGATCCCGCCGCGCTCACCCGCTGGGCCAGAGCTCGTATGGCAGGCGAATCCTCGGGGTGCTGTCGCACGTTGCGGATGTACACCGCGAGAATGCGCCCGGGATGGGTCCGCACGACGTCGGCATAAATCTCCGGGTCTTCCTGCGCACTATCCCCGATCAGGATGAAGGGCAGCGACGGATAGGTTGAAAGGATCTCGCGGATCACGCCCGATTTATAGGCAGCGTTTCGCAGTAGCGAGGGCCCAAGGTCCCAGTCTCGCAGCAAGAGAGGCCCGGCAGGGATCTGTTTGCGCCTCCAGGAATTCGGCGATCACCTCGTACAGATTCCAGGGACTGCTCGAGACGTAAAACACCGGATTGCCAGCGTGGCCGCTGCCGCCCTGCTCCAGCGCGCGATAGAAAGCGGCCACACCGGGGAATGGCAACCGAGTCCGGGCATTCTCGAGCAGCACCATCCCCGCCGCATGGATAAAGTCGGTCACGTGCGACTGGAGCACAGTGTCATCCATGTCGCTGATGACACCGTACGAGACGGTCGTGGCCGGCACACGGAAGCGGGTCTCCGCAGGCATGGAAGGAGACGTGGTCAGCTCGAGGGTCAGGAGTCCCCAGCCGGAGATGTCGCCGGTGTCCATCTCAACCCATTCACGGATAAAGCCTTCGTTGTCGGCTACCAGCTCTCGCGTCCCGCCCTGCCACCGAGCATATACCCGCGCATGGGGCAGCGGGTCGCTTTCCAGCCGCTTCAGCATGGCGAACAGGTTACGGAGCTTCGAATGGGAGGGATCCGCCTGTGTAAGGCCTTCGTTCTGAAGCACTCGACCTAGAATCAGGACTCGGCCGTTACCACCGTAGCCGCGGTAGGCGGCGATGTGAAAGGGATCGCGGTCGACGAGGCGCTCCAGGGCATTGGCGCCCTGTCGTAGCCGGGAACCGAGCGTGGTAGCGAGCGCCCTCAGCTCCTCCTGCCAGCCAGCCATGTGCCTCCCTGTGGCATGCCAACGCCCGCAAACCTTTCGGTCTGCGGGCGCTGTCGTGTGCTACTTCCGTTCAGCTATCTGCGCATGACCACGATCATCCACACTCGCTGAAGCCGCACACGTGGCACTTCATGCAGCCCTCGGCGAACTCGAGCTGCGAGTCGCAGTCAGGGCACGCGCCGGAGAGTGTGTCCTGCATTCCCCCGAACACCATTTGCTCGCCACAGTTGCCGCTCTGCATGACCGGCTGTGCCACCACGGGGCCACATCGCTCCGGGCCCTTGCACCGGGCAGCAGCTCCTGCTGGATGCCCTGCTTCTCATGCATCCATCGCTCGATGGCAATGCCGACGGCATCGGGCACTGACAGCACCTTCTGAGGTCCTAAGCCGATCACGCGGTCGGAGCTGATTCCTCGGAGCTGCCGGTAGATCTCCTTGATCGGGATCCCGGAGCGCAAGGCGAGACTGATCAGCCGGCCCAGGGACTCGACATCAGCCATGAGCGCGCCCGCCGGCCTTCCCCAGCGTCATGAAGACCTCGAAGGGTTGGCCCCGGTCGTCCTCTGTGATGGTGACATAGAGCGTACCGAGCGGCGTCTCCACCCGGCGGGTGGTGCCGCGCAGCACCTCGGGACGGGAGCGCTTCTGCCGCCGCTGAAGGTTTTCGGACTCCAGCTCGTGGACGATGCGCTGTAGCCGTTCGTTTTCGGCCCGAAGCTCGGCGATCTCCCGTGCAGATCGGCGGATGGCGACGTCGGCGGACGCTTCCTCTCTCTTTCCCCCCCTTCTTCCGTCTTTCCCGCTCTGCCGTGCCTTCTTCCTCCACTTTCTTGGCCGTCGACCCGGACGACAGCACCTGCATTTCCCGGCTGCCGTCGCGATAGACCGTCACGCCCTTGCAGTTCAGCCGATACGCCAGCCGGTAGATCTCCTCGACATACGCCTCGCTGGCATCATGGGCGAAGTTGCAGGTCTTCGAGATGGCGCTGTCGTTGTATTCCTGGAAGGCCGCCTGCATCCGGATGTGCCATTCAGGCTTGATGGCGTTGGCAGTGACGAAGACGCGCTGCCACTTCTCCGGCACCTCCGGCAAGTTGATGTGCCCCGTCTCGGCGATCTCCCGCATCAGCTCGTCAGAGTACCAGCCCTCCTCCTTGGCGATGGCGACGAAGTCCTCGTTTACATCAGGCATCAACACGCCGGCCTGGTTGCGCATGAACGCCACTGCGAAGAGGGGCTCGATGCCCGAGCTGCACCCGGCAATAATGGAGATGGTGCCGGTCGGCGCAACGGTCGTCACGTTGCAGTTCCGGAGCCGGCGCGTGGGCCGAATCCGCTCACCGTTGGCGTCGCGTGCGGCGGTGGCATCCGGTCCCCAGATGCTGCGCTCCCACTCGGGAAAAACGCCCCGCTCGGCGGCCAGGCGCTCGGACTCGACCTTCGCCTCGTCGTCCACGAACTTCTGGATCTGCCGACCAAGCGCGACACCTTCCTCGGAGTCGTAGGCGATGCCCAGCTTCACGAAGACGTCGGCCAGCCCCATGACGCCGAGCCCGATACGGCGTATCCGCTGGGCCAGCTCGGTTATCTCTTCCAGCGGGTACTGGTTGGCATCGATGACGTTCTCGAGGAAGTGGGTCGAGAGATGGATGACCCGGCGCAGATGATCCCAGTCGATTTCGTCGCTCGGTCCGCGCTCTTCCCGCCCTCTCACAAACGCACCCAGGTTGATCGACCCCAGGTTGCAGACGTCATAGGGCAACAGCGGCTGCTCGCCGCAGGGGTTGGTCGCCTCATACTCACCGAGGTGGGGAACCGGATTGTAATGGTTGGCCTTGTCCACGAAGAACACCCCCGGTTCGCCCGTCTTCCAGGCGCCGTGAATGATCCGCTCCCACACAGCCCGGGCCCGAAGCTGACCGGTGACTTCCTTGGTCTTCGGATGGATCAGGTCGTAAGTGCCGTCCGCCTCGACCGCAGCCATGAAGGCATCGGTGACCGCCACCGAGATGTTGAAGTTCGTCACCTTGGTTGTGTCATCCTTGCAGGTGATGAACTCCATGATGTCCGGGTGGTCGACCCGGAGAATGCCCATGTTGGCTCCCCGCCGGGTCCCTCCCTGCTTGACGACGTCGGTGGAAGCGTCGAAGAGCGTCATGAAGGACACCGGGCCGGATGCCACACCCATGGTCGAGCGGACGATGTCGTTCTTGGGGCGCAGCCGGGAGAAGCTGAAGCCGGTGCCGCCTCCTGACTGGTGCACCAGTGCCATGGCGCGGAGCGTATCGTAGATGCCGCTCCTGCCGTTGGAGAGCGCGTCATCCACCGGCAGCACGAAACAGGCGGAGAGCTGACCCAGCGGACGGCCGGCGTTCATCAACGTGGGGGAGTTCGGCACGAACAGGCGGTTGGCCATGAGGCCGAAGAAGTCCTGCGTGAGCGCGTCCACCGCGGCGTCAGTGGCGCCGTATCGACGGTCGGCGTCGGCGACGGTACGAGCCACCCGCTGGAACAGATCCCGTGGAGTTTCCACCGGCGCCCCGGATTCGTCCTTGAGGAGATAGCGCTTCTCGAGGACCGTGATGGCATTGGGCGACAGCCGGACCGCGTCCCGTGGGGTGGACGTTTTCATAGAACTCCCCGCTTGAAAGGTATTTATCTCAGAGGGTGAAGCGCATGTGCAGTACCGGCAACCGACCCTGCACCGAATCTCGCCGGCCCATCACATCGGACCGAAACGGAAGGCCAAGCTAGGCCGGTGACCCTACTGGGACAATACCATGAAAAAGGGACGTAACTACGTACATTATCGATTCCCACATCACAAATATAGCTGCTAAGACGATGTGGAAGAAGTGGATAGCTGGGGATAACGCGGTGTGTCGCCACTCCGCCTCTGTTCTTCCGCCTTGTTTCCCAGCGGATACCTCCCCTCGCGGTGAGCCCGCGCCTCCTTAACGTAGTGATTCCAGGTCGCCGAGGCCCGCCGGGACAACTCGGCGTCCACAGCCCGCACAATACGTCCGGGAACTCCCATGACCAGGGAGCCCACCGGGACCTGCATTCCCTCCGGCACGACCGACCCGGCCGCAACGACGCTGCCGGCACCGATCCGGACGCCGTTGAGCAGAACGCTCCCCATGGCGATCAGGCAGTCGTCTTCCACCATGCATCCGTGGAGGATCACACGATGCCCAACACCCACTCTGCGTCCCACGGTGCATGGCACCCCGGCATCGACGTGGACGATGGTGCCATCCTGGATGTTGGATTGCGCGCCGATCACGATGGGCGCCATATCGCCCCGAAGCACCGAGCCGTACCAGACGCTGGATTCCTCACCCAGGGTCACGTCACCCATGACGGCAGCGGTTGCGGCGATAAAGGCGGTGGGGTGGATCGTAGGCGGACGCACGCGATGCGCCCTACTGGTCCTGCGCCGGCGGGAACAGCATTTGGGTCCAGGCGTCCACCGGCGCGCCATCCTTGAGCGCCGGGTGCCACGTCACGCCCCATACAAAGTTTTGAACCTCCCGCTCGTACGCAGGATCATCCGATGGTCTCAGCCGCCTGATGTCCACGGTCCGGCCTTCGGCAGACACCTTCACCCACATCAGGCTCGCACGGGGCGCTGCCTTGGCATCCTGCGGGACGGTGACGAACGGGGGGTTGACCGGTTTGGGGCGCTCATCGAAGCAGGACCCGTCCGCGTTGTAACTTGCCCCCGGGGCGCATTGAACGTTGGGTCTCTGCTCCGATCGTGCGGTCGGAATGGGAGCGCCGATCTGGGTGAGCTGCGGCGTCAGCTCCTGGATCTGACCCGGCCGGATCACCACGGTGTCGGAATAAAAGTTGTAGCGTGGGGCGGAGATGGCCAATGCGTGGGGCCCCGGCGCCAGCCGGGTGAGGGCATTCACGATGGGCTTTTCGTCGATCAGCACGGTGGATCCGCGAGGCAGTCCGACCAGCCGAATCCCCCCGCTGTCCACCGGTCCGATCACCTCCGGAGAGCCCACCACTTCGGTCGGCACTGGCGTAGCGGCAGGAGACGAGTCGCGGGCCGGGGGTGTCGGGTCTGCCGCCACCGGTGGGGTCTGTGCCGGAAGGGCTGGGGGTACACTCGCCGTATCCCGCGTCGACAGGGAATCGGGTGGCGACTCGGGAGCGATATTGCCCGGCGCAAACCCTCCACCCTGCCAGTAGTAGAATGCGCCACCGGCCCCCGCCAGCACCGCGAGGAGCACCCACAGCCACGCCCAGGAAGACGCGCTGGTGCGCATGGCAACGGAACGATCGGCAACGCGGCGGGGCACTTCGCGGCGCTCGAGCGGCGTCATTCGCCGGTTCACCAGCGGAGATTCCAGCGGCGTGGTCGGCTGACTCACGATGGGCGGAAGACCGGCGCCACCGACAGAGGCCGCGCTTCCGGCCACGGCCGCGGCGCCGGTCCCCACGAAGGTAGCGGCCGAGACCCGAACTGCGCCCGGCGCCGCAATGGGATGGCCGCGAAATGATGCGACGAGCTCCTCACAGCTCTGGAACCTGTCGTTCGGATCCTTCATCAGCATGCGCTTGATGACTTCAAAGATCCGCCGTTCGTCGGCTGTCACCAGGCTCGGCGTCGGTATCGGCTCGGTAATGTGCTTATAGCCGATGGAAAAGCTGTCCTCGCCGTCGTAGGGAACCGATACCCGTGAGGCACTGATACGCCACGACGCCGAGGCTGTAGATGTCGCTCCGGCCATCGATTGCCTGGGCCCTGGCCTGCTCCGGACTCATATAGTGGGGAGTACCGATGGACATCCCGGTACCGGTGAGCTTCTGGCCGGACGCTGCCTTGGCGATGCCGAAGTCAGTCAGCACGCTTTGGCCGAACTCGTCGAACATGATGTTGTCGGGCTTGATATCCCGGTGCACGATCCCGCGCTGGGCGGCGTACCCGAGGGCACTTCCGGCTTCCGAGAGCAGCCGCCGGATTTCCGGGGGCGTCAGCTTCTTGCGGGCGGCCAGCACCATGGAAAGCGAGCCGCCACGCAGGAACTTCATGACAAAATAAATTACCCGCCCGGAGCGGCCGACCCGGTAGATGGAGATGATGTTCGGGTGTTCGAGCTGGGCCGCGGTGCGGGCTTCGCGCTGGAATCGCTCCACGAACTCGGTATCGAAAGCCAGGGAAAACGGCAGCACCTTCACCGCCACTTCCCGCTCGAGCTGCCGGTCCTTGGCCCGATAGACCATGGCCATCCCGCCACGGCCCAGCTCCTCGATGATCTCGTACTCCGCCGCCAGCGACTCACGAACCAGATCGAGCTCCTGCAGCACCCCGGTCGCGATGGCGTGCACCGGAGTGGTCGCCATCAGATCCAGACCGCAGGAGGGGCAGAATTTCGATTTTCCGGTGATTTCGCTGCCACATCGGGAGCAGAACATGGGGTCAAGCTACGTCAGCACCCGAGGTAGTTCAAGGCAATTGTGCGTGGCGTATCGCGAGAGGGGTTGCGAAAGGCGGGTCGGCGAGTAGGCGGGTAGCGGGGAAGAAAAGCCAGTGTAACTCGCTGTGCCAATCGACGTCAGAGAGAGAACCGGCTTGCTGCCCCGCTGCCCCGCTATCCCGCTAAGCTGGCACGTCCCCTGCAGCGATCCGAGCCGTCCTATCCTGTGTCGCCCCACTGGGAGAGCCTGTGGTTCCGTATCACACGATTGCATTCAGCCAGCAGAAGCTCCGGGCCGCCCTCCGGCGAGCCGAGGGCCAAGACCCCGCCTTCACCTACGGCTTCGTGGTCCACTCCCGCCGGCAGAACGAGCGGCCCAGTCTGGGGCTCATTACCCTGCATGGCGAGAGTCTCGCCTTCAACGAGCGGCTCCTGAAATCGCTCGATGGCGTTCCCCTCTGGTTGTTCGGCCACGCCCGTATCACCCTGGTTCCCGGGACTGCCATCTCGCCCACCGAGGGCGGACGCACCAAGCAGGCCGATCGGCCGCTGGCTTCGTTGCTGATGCACATCGCCACCTTCGATACCAGCACCGGCGTCACGCAGCACCTGGTGCAAGTCGAGGCGGTGGTCAAGGCCGAAAGCCTGGTCCAGCCCCTCCTGATTCTCGCGCCGACCCGTCCAGCCGCGTGGCCGCTCTAAAACAAAAGCGTAAGCGGGGCAGCGGGGCAGCGGGACAGAACTACGCTACGGACAACCCTCCGATGGCCGTGCCTCGGAGGGTTGCTTCGTCAGAGCACTCTCTCCGCTTACGCTGTCAGTCCCGCTGACGCTTTCGCGTTCCCGCTGCCCGCTGTCGTTCTTACGTCTTCTCTTTCGTCCACCACCTGAAACTCTCGAGTCCGATAGTCTTTTCGGCCATCGGCATCCACGACCAGCAGCTGCAGCACGTACATGCCCGGCTTGAGCCGGTCGAGCTTCAGGCTTCGGTGCGTCGACACGGTCGGGGTGGTTGCCTGCTGCTCGAACTTCAGCTTGATGGCCGCGCCGCCACCGCCGAAGATCTTCTTGAAGACTCCGCCGCCTCCCCCCTTCTTGCGTACCAGCAGCTCGACCGAATAGGGGGCGGGCCGGAGTCCTTCGATCTCGTAGTACAGCTCCATCTCTTCGTCCCGCTTGTAGGTCCGAAGCGGATTGAAGAGAACGGTGTCTTGGGGCGTGCGCTTCCACGCCGAGATTGGCGGTGCGTGAACCGAGGACGAGGTCACTGAGACTGAGCGCGGTGGAGCTGGTCGGGCCCACCCGGACGGTATCCCGGGGCAGCGTCATCCCCGCGTCGTCGCCCTGCTGTATGGCCAACCGGTACTGCAGGGATCCGGCAGGAACCGATGTGCTCACCCGCCCCACCAAATGCTCGTTCGGTGGCACGCGCTCGGGAGCGACGAAGTGTCGCGTGGTGTCGAGCGCGGACACGACCTTGCCGTGTTTGTCAGTGGCCACGAAGCGGAGCCGCACGCTGTAGAGGAACCCCCGGGTCACCGTTACCGGCTCGAGGGTGGAGCCTGAGATAGCGTAGGCGATCTGCACCTGATGTCCCGACGAGTCCCGTCCTACGGCGAGTACCTCCGAGGTGGCCTTAAGCTCGGTGGGGAACCGCAGCTCGTAGCTGTCGCTGGTCGTTCCCAGGGCGATGCTCTCCTGCCCCGCCTGGCGCTCCTGGCTTTGATATCGGCCGGTGCTGCCCGCCCCGGCTGACTGGAGTCGGCGATAGATGGGCGACAGCTGCTCCCGCGAGAGCATCAGCTGTTCGGCCACGGCGTTGTCGCTGGCCCTCGCCTCGCCCTGCAGCCTCACGGCATCGCTGAATCCCAGCACGTCAAAGAGACTCTCCACCAGCTTGAAGTCCTGCACGTCCTCGCGGGCGATGAAGTGGAATATCAGGTCACCATCGGTGCGGCTGTAATGCCACGATTCGTTTGGCTCCAGGCCGGGGGCGGCATAGCTGGCCCGGCTGGAGGGCTCCCCGTGCCGGATGTAGATCACTCCGCGGTCGTCGAAGTCACGGCTGCCGGAGCGATACCGCTCCACGATATCGTAATGCCGGTTATTGGAGGTGAGCTGGAAGTTCTTGCGGGCGTAGAAGAGCCGGCGGTAATGCTCGCGTAACCGCTCACCGTCGGTCCGGAGCTCGGTGCGGTCCCGCTCACCCCAGAAGCTGCGCAGATAGGCGGCACGCCGGGGGCCCCGCTGCTGGTCGAACTCCCCCATGACGCTATCCGAAGCGATCGTCGCGAGGTCGGCACGGTAGCCCTGCACCGTGGTGGAGTCATCCAGCATGGCGCCTTCGAAATACGGAGTCGTGCCCTCGACGCGGCCCAGCAGGAGCTGGGTGCGCGCCACCTCGAGCAGCCCCAGCCCCCGATTGCTGCCCCGCTGCAGATAGCCGTTAAAGGCGACCAGAGCGGAGTCGCCATCACCGACCTCGCGCTCGACGCGCCCCCGAGCAAGCAGAACATCGGGATCGTTGCCGGCCGGGGTTGCCGCGGACCGCCGCAAGGCCTCCAGCGCGACCCCAAGTTTGATGTTCACCCGCTGCCGCAGAGCCGTGTTGGCGAGATCCACCAGACCGCGCACGAAGGACGGATCGATCTCGGCGGATTTGGCGAAGGCCACCGCCGATCGGGTCAGCGCATCCTTCCCCAGCATCATCTTGAGCCCGGTGACGAAGGAGATCTGCGAGTCTCCTACGCCGTACTCGGCCAATCCCATTCCGTACCAGGCGTAGGGCCAGGACGGCTGAAGGTCGATGGCCCACTGAAATTCCGAGGCGGCGTCATCATAGTGATCCCGCCCGCCGAGGTCACCCAGCCGGAGCGACAGAAAGCCCAGCTTCAGATGGATCATACCGTTGGAGCGATCGGCCTTGGCGGCCTGAATCATCTGGCGTTCCAGCCTCAGCAGACCGATGGAGTCAACGGTACTTCCTACCGAATCCCTGAACCGCTCCAGCTCCAGACGCTCCTCGGGAGACTGGGCCTGAAGCGGGAATGAAAGGGTGACTGCGAGCGCCGCGAGGAGGGCGCCCTGAAAAATGCGGGAAAGTCTGTTTCGGGAGGGGTACATCCGGGAAGTCTTGGAGATCCGGGATGACATCAGCCAAACCTCGTCACTACGCTCTATGGGGCGACCGGGGCGCCAGAAGGCACGCGGCTCGGTGAAGTGGAAGTCGCCTTAGGAGACGCCATTGGTCTCGACCGGCCCACATCGGGGGAGGACTGGATTCTGGCCCGGTCCTGAAGGAAGCGACGGATCCCCTCGTATACGCCCTGCGCGTAGCGCCGTCTCCCAGCTGAACTTCGGAGCGCCTCTTCCTGTTCCGGCATGATGATGAACATCCCCTCCACCAGCGCCGAGGGCATCCACGTCGCCCGGATGACTGCCAGATCGGCCCGGCCGACCCCCAGGTCGGCCAGCTTCAGCGCGCGGACCAGCGACCGCTGAATGGCGGATGCCAGGGGCAGGCCCCGCGGCTGATTATAGAATACGCTGGTGCCGTTATTCGTGAAGGGGTTGACCCCGTCGGGCAGGGCGTTGTTATGAATCGAAACGAACAGTTCCGCGCCCGCTCGCTCGGCCAACGCGACCCGGGGCCACAGGTCAACGGCGGAGTCCGAGGTCCGGGTCATCACCACCCTGGCGCCATCCGCCTGGAGCATCGCGCGGAGCTGAACCGCCACCGCCAGATTGGCGTCGGCCTCACGCAATCCGGTGGGCCCGGTCGAGCCGAGCGGAGGATGCCCCGGATCGATGGCGATGGTCCGTCCCCGCAGCGGGTTCGATACCGCCAGGCGGGGTGGCCGCCGGATCTCGAGTATGAGATCGTTGCGACTCCAACGGGCGCGATACCCCCAGACCGGCGCCGTCAGCTGAGCCGTGACGGTGACCTCGTGCCGCTGCGTTTGAGTCCAGCCGAGCTGGGAGACCAGCGAGTCAGTCCCGTAGCGCATCCAGTCGACGTCGCCAACCGCGCTATAGAACGTGATGGCCAGGCTTCGCTCACTCTCCAGCACCTGGAAGGGCACTCGCTGGGTAAGTGGGATTCGGAGAACGGCACGGTCCGGCCCCCGCATCAGCGTGACCGAGCCTACCACCGCGGCCGGCTCCGGAATCCCGGCAGGCAGCGGGTATGCGTCTGCAATAGGAACCCAGGCCTCGGAACTGGGCGACAGTCGGATGCGAAGATCATCGTTGATGCGGCCGGTCACTGCGGCCCGGGTACCCGTCGGAAAGAACCAGGCGTAAGAACCTCCGGGTGTGGCCCGGCCCGGGCGTGAGGCTGTCGCTCTTGCCTTCCCCGGCGCTGTCGTCGTCGAACGTGGCCACGATTGGAAGGGTATCTATCAGCCGAAGCTGCAGCGGCCAGCGTTGCCGAACCGTGTCGCTCCCCACGGCCACCTCGACAACGGCCCATGAGCTGTCGGCCGACACCAGCTCCGCATACGGAGCGGGACAGGGCATACCGGTCACGCAGCGCAGTGCCGCCCTTGCGAGCACCCGCACGAGGGCTGCCGTGGGGCCCCGAAGAATGGGGCCGGCATCCGGACCGATAGCACGCCCGCGCACGACGCCGACGTAGCGCACTTCCTCCGGCGTCCTGAGTTTCGTGGTGTCCCAGTCGAACGCGCGCAGCGCCGGCAGCACCTCTTCCGCCTGACGTTGAGGCAGCAGACGCACCCGCCGCCCGTCCGCCAGCAGCACGCGAACATCCGCACCTGCAACGGCGCGAGCCGAGAGGGTCAGATACTCGGTCCGCGGCAGCCAGACCTGTCCCTGCGGTGATAACGAGACCGAGTCCACCCATGCCGCTCCGACGTTGAGAGTCCGCGGCAGTGTGCCGCGGTCCCGCCGAACCGGGTAGTGAACCACGGAGGTGTCGTTGGCGGTGCGTGCCTCGATTCGGAACGTCATCAAGGTGTCGGGCGGAAACGGGATCCACGCCAGCCACGCGCCGTTGGGCCAGACACGCACCGGGTGTCCGTTGATGGTCACCCGGGTATTGGCTCGTGCGACCGAGCCGAACAGGAAGCTGGAATCTCGTACCCGCACGACGTCGGTAGGTGCCGGATAGACGACGCGCAGCCCTACGGGATCCTGCGCGGGGGACATCGCATGCAGCTCCGACCGGGTCAGACCGTCGCTCGGACAGCTTGGGTGTGGTGAGGATCGGACTGGCGGGAGCAGGCCAGCGCCGTCAGGAGCCAGAGCGCCGGGCCGTACGGTCGAAAGACAAACATGGGTGCAAGGTAAACGGCGGCTAGAACTTACGCCAAGGCGGCGTTGACGCTCCCTGCCGTGCTTCCTAGATTCGTCAGACCTCGAACCGCCGTAGCCGGCGGAAGGGACTTTCGCGTGACTATCCCAGTGGCCGCCGGTCGCCCCCGCTCAGACGATCGTTGGAGGTGTGCCATGTGTTCGAGGAGCGCGTGAGCCCGGCCCCAGTGCGCGTCACCGTGTTCGGCAAAACCGATCTCGGCCGTACCCGCGAACACAACGAGGACACCTTTCTCGTCGCCGACCTGAGCACCGGGAACGCCAGCCTTCAACCTGATGTTCGCCGCCACGAGATCGGCCCCCGCGGGTCGCTGTTCATGGTGGCCGACGGAATGGGCGGCGCCGCGGCCGGAGAACTGGCCAGCGCCATGGCCGCCGATCTCATCTACCGCCATATGGCCACCGCCTGGGCCAGCGATCCTGCCGATACCTGCCGACCAGTTTGCCTACCGCATGCGGGAGGCGGTCGAGCTGGCCAATGGCCAGATCTATTCCTACGCGCGAGAGCACCCCGAGGTGCGGGGGATGGGGACCACGGTTACCGCCGCCGGGGTCTTCGGAGGCGATCTGTATCTCACCCAGATCGGTGACAGCCGGGCGTATCTGGTGCGCGGTACCGACGCAGTGCAGCTGACGAAGGACCAGAGCCTCATGCAGCGGCTGGTGGATGCCGGCGAGCTCACCGCAGGATGAGGCGGAGCAGAGCGAGCGGCGTAACATCATTCTGCAAGCACTGGGACCCGACCCCCGGGTCAAAGTCGACCTCACCCACCAGCCGATCCGCCGGGGGGACATCCTGATACTCTGCTCCGATGGCCTGTCAGGCGTGGTGCGGCGGGAAGAGTTCGCCAAGTTGGCGCGCGAGCACGAGGACCTGCCGGCTCTCTGCTCCGCGCTCATCGATCTGGCCAACGCGCGAGGCGGTCCCGACAACATCACGGTAGTGGCAGCCCATTTCGACGGCGAAGGTCTGGAGGAGGCGAACGGGAGCGACGGCGTGGGACACCAGCGATATCATCTGTCGCAGAGCACCACCCCGCCGGAGCCAGCAGTTCCCGCGCCGGGCGACAGCGGAGACGTCAATGCTGCAACGAGCGAGCCTCTCCCCGCCAGCACCGCTGAGCCCCCCACTCCACCGAACCTCATCCGTACCGTGGCGCTTATTCTGGTCACGATGGGTGTGCTCCTGCTGCTGCTCGCGGTGTGGCGGTAACTCCCCCCAGTACAACTGCAGCGCAGGAAGAAACCGCGGGCGTCGATGCCCCCCTGCGGGCTCGCCTGGCGTGGCTGGCGGCCCTGTCCTTTGCCTCCGGGTTTCCCTTCGGCCTGGTCAATGAAACGCTGCCGGTCTATCTGCGCACCCATGGGTCCGGGTTGGTGGAGATCGGACTGATCAGCGCGCTCAGCTTTCCCTGGACCTTCAAGTTTGTCTGGGCCCCGCTGGTTGATCGGGTCGGGAGCCGACGGCAGTGGATCGTCGGCTGCCTGGCCGGACTGACCCTGCTGACGCTGATGCTCGGGACCACGGAGCTCGGCGAGCTGGCGCGCTGGTTCTGGCTGATCCTGGTGCTCATGGTCACCTTGTCGGCGACCCAGGATATCGCCATCGACGCCTACACCATCGAGGCCACCAGTACCCGTGAGCTGGGGGTAGCGAACTCGGTGCGGATTGCGGCGTATCGGGTGGCGATGTTCACGGCGGGTGGGCTGCTCATCTGGCTCGCGGGACGGCGGGGCTGGCCCCTCTCGTTCTTGACCGGCGCGACCATAGTTGGAGCGCTGACCGCCGCCGCGCTCTTTATTCCTGAGCCCCGCCGCATCGTGGCGGCCGCAGCGTCGGTCTGGGAGCCGCTCCGAGCGCTCCTTGCCCGGCCTGGCATCTGGGCCGTCGCGATCTTCGCTTTGCTGTTCAAGATCGACATCTACGCCATGGAACCGATGACCCGGCCATTCTGGGTGGACCGGGGATTCACGCTCGAGGAGATCGGGGCGATCCTGACGCCCGGCCGGATCGTCGCGACGGTTTCGGGAGCGGTGCTGGGAGGACTTCTCACCACCCGGGTCGGCATCTTCCGGGGGCTCTGGACTCTGGGCCTGGTGCAGGCGCTGTCGAGTCTGGGCTATGCCGGGGTCGCCAGCGTGCCGGCTTCGAAGCCCCTGATCATCGCGGCGGCCCTGTTCGAGAACTTCGCGCACGGCCTGGGGACTGCGGCGTTCCTGGCGTTCCTCATGTCGGTCTGCGAGCGCCGCTACGCCGCTACCCAGTTCGCGGTTCTGTCCGCGCTTCTGGCCTTGAGCCGGACGCTGGCAGGAGGCGCATCGGGTGTGCTGGCGGAGAACATGGGCTATGCGGCGTACTTCTTTCTGACTTTTCTTCTCGCGATCCCCGCCGTTTGCCCTCCTGCCCTGGATCAAGGGCGCCAGCCGCTCAGGCTAATCGGTGGCCGAGCCATCGTGCGACGGCTTCCTGCATGAGCCGTTGCCGGTGCCAGGCAAGGAGCACCGGGGCATCGCTGGGCAGCTCTGCCGCCAGCCTGGGGTGACCGAACAAGACGATCAGATCGGCGCCGGCCGCATGGTGCGCCAGCGCTTCCTTTGCCGCCGGACCGAATCCGGAACGTCCCTTCCAGGCCCGGGGCTCCGCGAATACGAGTACGACGCGTGAGCCGCCGCCATATCGCCCTGTCAGCTTCGGCCCCAGCGCCCGGTGAACGTAGTCGCTGGGGCCTGGCGGATAGGGTCCTCCGATGTCGTCGTCGATCACGACCAAGTCGAGCGGGCCGGTCAACGGAGGAATCGAGCGCCGAACCATCATACCCTGGCTGAGCAGGGCGTCGGCGAGCGCCTCGGCGGAGTCATAGGGACCCCGCGTGACCGGGGGGGTGGGGGCTGTCGCCACTGCGAGTGCTCGATCGTAGCGGCGCAGGGACTCCTGGACCCGCGCCCGCGGCAGCGCCCCGCTGGACAGCGCCGCCTCCAGCGCATCCCGTACTCGTCGCGCGTCGTTGGGGTAGAGCAGCAGGTCGGCTCCGGCCTGTACCGCCTCTATCGCCGCATCCGACTCACGCCGGCCCACCAGAGCTCCATCCATGATGAGCGCGTCGGTCACCACCAGTCCGTCGAACCGTTCGGCGCCACGCAGGCGGCCCAGCATCGCGCGGGAGAGCGTTGCCGGCACCCCCGAGCTGTCCAGCGACGGGTAGGCCACGTGGGCGGTCATGATCGACGCAACGCCACTCTGGATCGCCACTGTGAAGGGAGCCTGGTCGACTTCCAGTTCGGTCGCCGACGCCTCGACTACCGGCAAGGCGACATGCGAATCCACCGCCGTGCGGCCGTGTCCCGGATAATGTTTGGCGCAGGCGAGGGCACCGGCACCCTGACATCCTTCAATCCACTGACGCACGTAGGTGGCGACCTCGTTCGGGTCGGCGCCAAAGGCGCGGGTCTGGACTATAGGGTTTTCCGGGAGGAGATCGAGGTCGGCCACCGGGGCAAAGACCCAATTGATTCCCACCGCCCGGGCCTCCTGGGCCGTGACGGACGCGGCCCAGCGCACCACCGCCGGCTCCCGGAGCGACGCCAGCGCCATCGGCGGAGGAAACTCCGTCAAGCCCGACACCTGTTGGCCCGCGCCGCGCTCCAGATCGGAGGCCAGCAACAGCGGCCGGCCTGCACGACGCAGCAGGTCCGCCGTCAGCCGACGCACGCTTTCGCGGTGCCCCCGAAGATGATGTAACCACCGACACCGATCTCGAGGGTGTCGGCAATGCGCCCCGCCTCGTGAGCGAACCCGCTCAGCGCGTCGGAGCGCAGCGCGGGCATGATCAGCCGAGCGGGATTGGATGATTCGGGAATGGCGCTCGTCACGGGGCGTTACAGCGCCAAGGACGCGTGATCCGGTGGCACCTGTCGCAGCCGGAACGTTGCCCGGCTGACCATGCACCGTCAGGTACCCCAACAGTGCGAAGGCGACGGCTTCCTTGGCGTCGCCGGGAAAAAACAGGTCATCGAAGCGACGGAGTGGATGACCGCCGTGAGTCAGGTGGCGTGCGAGGGAAGCCATCAATCCAGGGTGATGACAACCACCGCCCGATGCCACGACTTCGACACCGGCAGGAATCCACCGTCGGACCGCGTCGGCGATGCTTCGGGCCGTCAGCTCGACCGCGGTCGCGATTCCATCCGGCCCGGGCACCCTCTCGTGAAGAGCGCGACGTAGCCATCACCGAAGCGTTCCCGGCCAGTGCTCTTGGGAGGCTCGGCGGCGAAGAATGGATCGGACAGCAGCTCCGTGAGTACGTCCTCATGGGGGGGACCCTGAGCCGCCAGAAGACCGTCCCGGTCATAGGAGCGGCGCTGGTCGACCATTTTCCAGGGCGTCGATCACGGCGACACCGGGTCCGGTGTCGAAGGCGAACACGCCGTCTTCCTGCGCGCGCCGCACGACGTATGTGAGATTCGCCATGCCGCCGAGGTTCAGCAGGACGCGGGGCGCGTCCGGCGAGGCGAACAGAAGCACATCGGCCATCGGGACCAGCGGAGCGCCCTGACCGCCAGCCGCCACGTCGCGGGCGCGAAAACCACTCACCACCGGAACACCAAATCGCTCGGCCAGCACGGCCGGCTCGCCCAGCTGCCAGGAGACGAGCGGGGGCTCATGCCAGATGGTCTGCCCCGGAAACGCGATCAGTGAGAGATCCGACGCGCGCGCCTTTCCCTGCACCAGGAATGTCTGGACTTCTTCGGCGGCCCAGTCCGCTACGCGTACATGCAACCGGGCAAGCGTCTGTGCGGTCGCTCCGTTGAACGCGGCGCGGATTTCGGAGCGCTCCGCATCGCTATAGGGACGGGTGACGAAATCGAGGAGCGAGGCGTGGGTAGGACCCTCGAGTCGCACCAGAGCCGCGTCCACGCCGTCGAGCGAGGTGCCCGACATCAGGCCGACTGCAAGCGTTGGTCGTTCCGTCATCGCGTCCGAACTGGTGGAGGGTCGCCTACAATGGCCCGGAGCCGCCCCGCATGCTCCGACAGGAGTCGCTCGGCCTCACCTCTGGCGACGCCGCGGCGAGCCATGACGATCGCTGTCTTCACGCTGCCGTCGGCAGCCTCGATGGCGCTCTGCGCCGCTGAGCGATCCACTCCCGCGGCTTCCATGACGATGCGCTGACTCCGGTCGACCAGCTTGTCGTTCCAGGCTCTCAGGTCCACCATCAGGTCGCGGTAGGTCTTGCCGATGCGGATCATGGCGCCAGTGGTGAGTTGTTCAGTACCAGCTTCGTGGCCGTCCCGGCCTTCATCCGGGTGGAACCCGTAACGATTTCCGGTCCAACCAGCACGGTGATGCAGATGTCGCAGCTCCGCGAAGCCCGGTGGGCGGCTCGGAGCACGAAATAAACACGGTACCTGCGCCGAGCGCCTGGGCTCGCGCGAGCGCGGCCCCAACATACGGGTCGTTCCGCTGGCGGCGATACCGACGACCACGTCCTTCTGGCCGACGCCGAGTGCGTTCAGCTCACGCTCGGCCGCGGCGGTGTCGTCCTCGGCCCCTTCGATTGATCTCACGAGTGCCGGCGCACCGCCGGCGATGAGCCCGATGACCATCTCTGGCGGAGTGCCGAACGTAGGCGGACACTCGGCCGCGTCGAGCACGCCCAGCCGGCCGCTGGTTCCGGCGCCGACATAGATCAAGCGTCCACCCGAGCGGAATGCCCCCCGATCAGGTCGATGGCCCGCGCGATTTCCGCTCGGGCCTTCGAGACGGCAGGGGGAACACCTGCATCTTCAGCCCCAATGAGATCAACGATCTCCAGAGCGGAGGCGGTATCGATCGTGGCGCTGCGCGGGTTGCGCCGTTCGGTCAGGCGCGTGTCGTGAAAGTCGTCGGCCACGCGAGCAGGAGAATAGGAGTGTCCAAGCGTCAGTGTTGGGCTAAATTAGGAGAAGTGGACGCCCCAGGCAACTCCGCCCCGCCCTTCAATTCTTTACGGAGGTCCCTTGCAGATAAGCGCTGCCGGTCTGCTACTGGCGCTGCTCGCTATTACGCCGGCCTGCGCGCGGCATGCTGCACCTCCACCTACCTCTCCAGCTCGGGGTATAGCCCGACGTGGAGTCCTGGAAAGACACGCGTCGTCGAAGCGCCCAGGCTCTGGTCGTCTCAGGCAGTCCGATCGCGAGTGAAATCGGGAAGGAAGTCCTGCTGCAGGGCGGCAATGCCGTTGATGCCGCCGTGGCGGTCGGTTTCGCGCTCGCCGTCGTTCACCCCGAAGCAGGCAACATCGGCGGCGGCGGCTTCATGGTCATCCGGATGGCGGACGGCAAGGTTCAAACGCTCGACTACCGCGAGGCAGCGCCCGGACGCGCCTCACGTGATATGTACCTGTCGGCCGACCCCGAGGCGAGTGTGACCGGTCATCTGGCTGCCGGCGTGCCCGGAGCGGTAGCCGGACTGACGGAGGCCCACCGCCAGTTTGGCCGTCTACCTTTCTCCGCGGTGATCACCCCGGCAATAAGGCTCGGCCTATGAAGGCTTTGTTGTCGATGAGTACCGCAGCTCTTTCCTCGGTGAGGACAGTGCCCGGCTGGTATCGTTTCCCGCGTCCCGCGCCACGTTCCTCCCCAACGATCGTCCTCCGGTCGCCGGCTCCACGTTCAGGCAGCCGGGCTGGGATCGACGCTGGAGGCAGTTCGAGACAGCGGCGCGGCGGGCTTCTATCGCGGCTGGGTCGCCGACCTCATCGTTGCCGAGATGGCGCGGGGCGGCGGCCTGATCAGCTACGATGACCTTCCGGAGTTATCGGGCCGTCTGGCGCGATCCGATCGAGATTTCCTATCGGGGTCACACAGTGTACTCCATGCCGCCGGCTTCATCCGGTGGCGTGACCATGGGCGAGATCCTCAACATCATGGAAGGATACTACCCGCTGCCCCCCTTTGGATCCGCGGGACTACTACACCGCGAAGCCGAGGCGATGCGGCGGGCATTCACCGACCGTAACCGCTACCTGGGCGATCCCGGCTTCGTGAACAATCCGGTGGAGCGGCTGCTCTCCAAGGAGTATGCGGCGGAGCTGCGCGGCAGATCGGCGAGCAGGCCTCGGTCACGCCGGGGTTCGAGGCTGGGCCGGCCACCGGGTCATCCACGACGCACTACTCCGTGGTCGATGCGGAGGGCAACGCGGTGAGCTGTACCACCACGCTGAACAACAGCTATGGAAGTGCGGTGACGGTTACGGGAGCCGGCTTTCTTCTCAACGACGAGATGGACGACTTCGCGACTTCACCCGGCCAGCCGAATATGTACGGCCTGGTGCAGGGCGAGGCCAACGCGATCGCCCCGGGAAAGCGGATGCTGTCCGCGATGACACCCAGCATTGTGCTCGATAAGGAACGGCGCTCGTACCTGATCGCGGGCACTCCCGGAGGTCCCAAAATCATCACTATGGTGTATCAGGTGATCTCCAACCTCATCGATCATCGCATGGGCCTCCCCGAGGCGGTGCGGGCCCCGCGGCTGCATCACCAGGCCCTTCCGGACAGCGTGCAACTGGAAGAAGGAGGATTCCTTCCCGCCGTGCTCGACACCTCGGAAGCGAAGGTCATGGTCTCTCCACGCGGCGACCCTGGGGCGATGTCGAGGCCATCGTGCGAACCCCCGAAGGCTGGCAAGGCGTGAGCGACCCACGGCGTGGTGGCGGGGGTGCGGGGTACTGAGACACCAAAAAGCGTGAGCGGACTAGAACGAGCGTGAGCGGTGAGCGGGGCTGCAGCGATCCATCTTTCCCGCTTACCGCTTACGCTTGTTGCTTTCCCGCTCACGCTTTGTTGATCAAGACGCGGGCCGGAACTCCTCGGTCAGCGACAACGTCACGGTCGTGCCCTGAGGAAGAACGACGTCGCGGTCTTTGGTCTCGACCGCCCGCTGGGCGCCGACAGCACCACCGAGTACGCCTCCGATGATGGCCCCCTTACTGCTGCCGCCGAGCACGCGGCCACGACCGCACCGACAGCGGCGCCGGCTGCGGGCTTCGCGATGTCGCCGGCGTTGGTGCCGCGGCCCTGAAGCTCGGTCGTCACGCCCTCGATGTTGGCGGCGACGGGATAGGACTGCCCGCTTATGATTACCGAAGTCGGCTGCAGCGTCAGGGTGCCGGTCGTGTCGCTCTTGTTTTCGGATTCCTTGATAGCGGTCACCTTCAGCACGACCTCGGGTTTGGCGGGAATCACCACCCGGCCCGAACGATCCTTCACGTCGCTCGCGATCGTTGCGGTGACCGTGTCGCCCACTTTGTTCTTGTGGGAGCGAATCTCGGCGTTGGTGGACGCGGTGAGCGTGGTGCCGGCGGCGAGGCTTCGGGGCGTGGGCGCCGGCGCCGCGGGACGGGGCGCTGAGGCGGTTGGCTGAGTCGTGGGCCGGCTGGGGCTGGTCCGCCTCGGTGCCGGTGTCGTGGGGCTGGCCGCGGGGCGCTCCTCACTGGTCTGGTCGTTCAGCTCAGCGGAGGTGTCGACGGGGGCCAGCTGCAGATCCCGACTCAGGCTATCCGCCGTGGCCATCTCTCCCCTGTCGCCACCGCCACAGGCTGCGACGGCCACCAACGTAAGCGCTGCAATCATCGATCTCGACATCTCTCGGCCTCCTTAGTGTGACTTGATCGGGTTCTTCGACCCGATGACATTCATCCGATGCACGAACTGCGATCTCTGCTTCCGTATCTTAAGCCGTACCATGGGGATTTCTCGCCGGTCTGGCCTTTGTGATCATCTCCAATTTCTTCGCGGCCCTGGGTCCCGGTTTACAGCAGGGCATCGACGCGCTTCGGGTCGACCATTTCGCCGCGGTGCAGACTGCGGTCGCGCTCCTGCTGCTGGTGGCCGTCGCCAGCGGTATAGCCCGATATGGAATGCGAGAGCTCCTCAACAGCGGAGCCGCCGCGTTGAGACCGACTTGCGAGACCATCTGTACAACCACCTTCAGCGCATGTCCGCCGAATTTTACGACCGCTACCCGACCGGCGATGTGATGGCCCGCACAACCAACGATTTGCTCGCCGTCCGGATGGTAGTGGGCCCCGCCCTCATGTACCTGGTTGACACCACCGTGCGAGCGCTCCTGGTGGCTCCCGCGATGATCACCATCAGTCCGCGGCTCACCCTGCTCGCGCTGGTGCCGCTCCTCGGGCTCCCGGTCGCAATGGTGTCGCTGGGCCAATAATCCATCGCCGATCGCAGGAGATCCAGGCGCAGTTCAGCGAGCTGACGTCTCACGCGCACGAGTACATCTCCGGCGTTCGCGTGGTTCGCTCCTACCGCCAGGAGCGCGCGGAAACCGACCATTTTCGCGCGCTGAATGAGTACCTATCTGACACGCAATTTGCGGTTGGCGCGGGTGCAGGGCGCCTTTTTCCCACTGCTCACGATGCTCGGCGGACTGAGCGCGGTCGTCATCCTGTACGCGGGCGGCCACCTGGTCATTCAAGGCTCGGTAACGGTCGGTGAGTTCGTTGCGTTCGGCGTGTACCTGGCGATGCTGGTCTGGCCCATGATCGCGCTGGGTTGGGCATTCAACCTGGTTCAGCGGGGAGCAGCCTCGATGGCTCGCATCAACCAGCTCTTCGCCGAGCGCCCCGCCATTACCAGCGCGATCGCGCCGGTCGACCTGCCGCCGGCGACGCGCGCCCGTACTGTGGAGTTCCGGAACGTCTGGTTCAGCTACCCGGGAGCGCGGGACCGAGGCTGGGTGCTGCAGGACATTTCCTTCCGTGTCGAGCGCGGAGCCTCGCTCGCGATCGTGGGGCCCACCGGCTCGGGAAAGTCTACGCTGGTTGACCTCATCGCTCGCACCTACGATCCGGACCGTGGAGCCGTACTCATCGACGGTGTGGACGTGCGCCAGCTCTCACTCCCGGACCTGAGGCGCGCGGTAGGCTTTGTGCCCAGGAGACGTTCCTGTTTGGAGAGACTCTCCGCCGCAACGTTCTTCTCGGGGCGCCGGACGATGGAAGGCTGGAGCGGGTTTCCGAGGTGGCCCAGCTTACCGAGGCACTACCGGTCCTGCCGGACGGCTACGAGACCATGCTGGGCGAACGGGGCATCAACCTGTCCGGGGGGCAGAAGCAACGCGCGGCGATTGCCCGGGCCTTGGCGCAGGAGCCGCCGATTTTCGTCCTGGATGATGCGCTGAGCGCGGTTGACGCGCATACCGAGGCCCGCATCCTCAAGGGTCTCCGCGACGCACTGGTCGGTCGCACCAGCATCATCGTGTCGCACCGGCTCGCCGCGGTTCGGGATGCCGACTGGATCCTGGTGCTGGACCGGGGATGCATCGTTGAACAGGGCACCCATGCCGACCTGCTCGCCGCGGGTGGCCGCTACTGGGAGCTGCTCCGGCAACAACAGATGGAGGAGGAGCTGGAAGAAGCGGAAGGAGAAAGCGTAAGCGGGGAAAGAACAGCGTAAGCGGGAAACACCCCCGGGTCCCCCCGCTCACGTTTTTCCTTTCCCGCTCACGCTTTTGTTACAGCTTTTCTCTGAGGAAATCCGGCGTCAATCCCTGTAGCCATCCCGCCAGCCGGGTGAACTCGCCCGTCACTAGCAGCACGCCCACTACGATCAGCAGTATCCCGCTGACGCGCATCACCCAGGGAAGATACGGCCGAAACCGCTGAAACCAGTCCAGGAACGATTCCACCGCCACGGCGGCAACGAGAAATGGCAGAGCGAGGCCGGCCGAGTACGCCGCCAGAAGCTGCATGCCTCGCGACACGTCGCTGGAGGTGGCGGCCAGGCCGAGGATGCCGCCCAGTACCGGACCGATGCAGGGCGTCCATCCTGCCCCGAATGCCATCCCGACCAATGCAGATCCCAGATAGCCGACCGGCTTGCGCTCCAGGTGGAGTCGACGCTCCTGGTTCAGCGCGCCGACCCTGAACACACCGAGGCAAAACAACCCGAAAATGATGATCAGCACCCCACCGACGCGCTGCAGCCAGATCTGGTAATAGTTGAGGGCGCGTCCCAGCGCGGTGGCGCTGGCGCCGAGCAGGATGAACACCAGCGAGAAGCCGCCGACGAAGAGCAGGGCGTGGATGAGCGCCGCGCGCCTTCGTCCGCTCACCTCGGGCAGGGTCATGCCGGTAATGAACCCGACGTAGGAGGGCACCAGCGGCAGCACGCAGGGAGAGAGAAAGCTCAGGAGCCCGGCAACGAAGGCCACCGCGAATCCGAGCGCCGCCGGTTCGTTCACAGCGGGCCCAGTTCCCTCTGGCGGCACTCACGGCAAACTCCGTAGATCTCCAGCCGGTGTCGCTGATGCTGAAATCCGTGCTCGTCGGCGAGAACCGGCAACATGCGCTCCAGCCGCTCATTGGCGAACTCCAGCACCCGCCCACAGCGTTGGCAGATCAGGTGCTCGTGAGCCGCCTGCGACGCCATGGGCTCATAGCGTTTGAATCCCTCCCCGAAATCGTGGGCCCGCACCAGGCCACTCTCCACCAGCAGCTCCAGCGTGCGGTACACTGTCGCCGTGCCGACGGGTTCCTCCTGCTGCCTCAACACCCGGCGGATGCCTTCGACCGACAAATGGTCGGCCGCGAGAAAGACGGTTTGCGCTATCAGGTCCCTCTGACGCGTGACCGGCTGGTGATGCTCTCGGAGATAGCGACGAAAGCGCTCGGAATGGGCGGCTGCCTCCGCCTTATCCAGTCGGGCCATCGGCCGGGGGGTCAGCTGGCGTGATCGGAAACCATGTCTCAGGCGAGATCGAGAGCGGCGGGTGCTCATCGTCAATGCGGCGCTGGGCTTCCTGGAGCAGTCGCTCGAGTGCTTCCAGCGGCCCCGTCCCCACCTCCTGTACGGAGGCCTCGAATTTCCCCCGGTCCTTTCCCTTCACCGCAAGGCCGTAGCGGGCAGTGTAGATGCGGCGGCGCTCCCCATCCACCCGGGATATTACCGCCGTACCCCATTCTTTCGTCTCCCGACGCAAGGGCGTGAAGACCCAGATGGCGTCCACCTCCGCCGGGGGCAGAATCTCGGCCACAGCCTGCGCCAGGCGGTCCCAGCCCGAGCCCGAAGGCGCTGTTCCCATTGCCCGGTGGCTCATGTCGGCGGCTGTTCCCATCGCTCGCAGTAGAAGCGCAGCACGTGCATGAAGTCCTGCGCGTTGGTGACCACGCCGTAGGCCTGGTGGGTGCCCCGGTCCTTGAGTTTGTTGACCACGAACTCGGTTTGATCGACGCAGATGGTCATGAGTGGCGCCGGCGCCCCGTCACACAGATAGAAGGCCGGCAGCATGTTGCCCACCGCGATGGCGTGCAGCGCGGTGGCGACGAAGACCGCGCCCGTCGCCTTGACGGTGTGCTCGCGCATGGCGTCCTGAGCCTGGAGTGTGTCGCTATACACCCCGGGCAGCGGACCATCATCGCGGATGGACCCGGCCAATACGTACGGGATACGGGTGCTGACGAGAGCGTGCATGATGCCGGTCTTGATCAGGCCTGACTCAACGGCCCGCTCAATGGAGCCGGCGGCCCGCACCCGGTTGATGGCCCGCATGTGGAGCCCGTGCCCGCCCTCGGTGGGTTGGCCGGTGTTGGTCATGCCGAGCGTCGTACCGAAAATGGCCGCCTCAATATCGTGAACCGCCACCGCGTTGCCCGCCAGAACCGCCTGCACATAGCCATTGCGAATAAACCACTCGAAATCGGCGCGAGCCCTCGAGTGGACCAGGGCCGGGCCGACCACCCAGACGAGATAGCCGCTGCGCCGCTTCTCCTCACCGAGGCGCGCGGCCAGTTCCTCGTAATTGACGGGTCGCTCGCGGCTGACCTCGGTGGACATGAAGCGGAATTCGTTGGCTCCGTGGCCGCCTCCGAGGAAGCCCTGGGCGTGCACCACGATCCCCTCGGTTCCGTCCTCCGCCTCCCCCATCGCAATGAGGTCGCCCCGCTGCAACCGCCTCGGCTCGATCGTCTCCAGCAAGCCAGGACGTTTGACGACAACGCAATCCATTCGGGGCCGGATCGGGGCCAGCCACTTGCCGTTGACCCGGATGTACGTGGGCAGGTTGGAGGTCGAGAAGAAACCCTCCGGCAGCACGCCATCGGCCGGCAACGCGGTAAATCGGGCATCCGGCGCGCCCGCGAACGGCGGCTGATTGAAGTCGGGCAGCAGGTCTCTTGGGGGGGCCATGTGGGAGAGGAAGCTAGGGGCGGCCCAGGGGGGATTCAAGCGCCGTGCGTGCGCCGCAGGAGACAGATTAGCTTTAGCGCCAACCAGGAGAGCGCCATGCATCGGTGGAGCCGGCTGTGGACCGTCAGAAGTTACGGGTGGAGAATGGTCATTGGACTCTCCAGTCTGGCGCCGGGGGCCCCGGCGCTGGCTCAGGAGCCGGTGCCCCCACCGAGACACCGCCGTCTCTGACACCAGCCGGGTACGTGAGTTACCCGAGCTGAATGTCACGGTAACCCGGTCCGCAGAGCCCCTTCAGCGCGTCCCGTATGCCGTAAGTGTGCTCAACCGGGGCGACTTCCAGCGCGCGCAGCAGACCATCGGGATCGACGAGGCCCTGAACAATTTGCCAGGTGTGGTGGTCTCGAACCGGTATAACTTCTCTCTCGATCAACGCATCTCGATCCGGGGGTTCGGCAGCCGCTCGAACTTTGGGGTGCGGGGACTCAAAATCCTCCTCGATGGTGTACCTCAAACCCTCCCTGACGGCCAGAGCCAACTGACCAATATCGACTTTGCCAGTGTGGAGCGCGCCGAAGTGCTCCGCGGCGCCAGCTCGTCGCTGTATGGCAATGCCTCCGGCGGGGTGATCTCCTTCCAGACTCAGCAGGCGGCGCTGGGCCCCTTTGCCCAGAGCGTGCGGGTCCAGGGAGGGAGCGGTGAGCGTGACGGAGACGACTTCTACAAGTGGCAGACGTGGACGTCGGGCCGCTCGGGCAGCGTCAGCGGGACGCTCTCGCTCTCTCAGTTCAAGGCCGACGGGTACCGCCAACACAGCGCGGCAGAGACCCGGCAGCTGAATGCAGGGCTGGACTACGCCATCAGCGGGTCGACCCTGGCCCGAATGCGGCTGAGCCTCGCGGATAGCCCCGAGGCCCAAAACCCCGGAGCCCTGACGCAGCCGGAGTATTCAGCCAATCCGGACTCGGCCGCCGCGAACAACATTCGCCGGAACGCGGATAAGGATGCCCAGCAGCACCAGCTGTCCCTGGGGTTGCGCCACTTCGACGCGGCCGGCAACGAATACGAGGCCACTGTGTTCGGCTTGCTTCGCGACCTGGCCAACCCGCTGGCGGCGCCACCCGACATCAATCCCGGCCCGACCGCGGGCACCTACGTCGCGATTGACCGGGCCGCCGGGGGGGCGCGGCTCAGCGCCAGCCGCCGCCTCGGGGGCGCGGAGTCGTCTCCGCGGCTCAACGCCGGAGCCGACGTACAATTCATGCGGGATGACCGCCAGAACTTTGTCCATGTTGCCGGAGTTCCCACCAGCGACGTCTTCCTCGATCAGCTCGAGAAGATTACCGAGCTGGGCCCCTTCACCCAGATGCAGTGGAGTCCCGACCCGCGGATCCTGCTCAGCACCGGAGTGAGGTACGACTGGGTGCGGTTCGACTTGGAGGACCGATACACCGGGGACGGGTTCGACGACAGCGGCACGCGAACGATGTCGGCGCTAAGTGGGAACATCGGGGCCAGCTGGACAGCCGACACCCGGTTCATACCATACGTGAACGTCTCCACCGCATTCGAGACCCCAACCACCACCGAGCTAGTCAATCAGCCGGACGGGTCTGGAGGATTCAATGAGGAGTTGGGCCCCCAGCGGGCGGTCAACTACGAGATAGGGGCCCGGGGCCAGCCGGCCACCGGCGTCAGCTATTCCGTGGCCCTCTTTCTCGGCCGGGTCACCGACGCCATCGTGCAGCAGCTGGAAGTCGGGGGAGAGCGTTCTTCCGGAACGCCGGTAAAACCCACAACGATGGCGCAGAGGTCGGACTCACCCTGTCACCGGTCTCGGCGCTGACGTTGAGCGCGGCCTACACCTACGCGCGCTACCGCTTTGCGGATGATGAGCTCGAAGGGAACCGGCTGCCGGGGGTGCCGGAGCATTTCTGGCGTCTCGGCTTGCGTTCGTCTCTGCCGGCCGGCTTTTACGCGGATGCCGATCACACGATCAGCACTTCGGTTGCCGCCGACGACGCCAACACGCTCATCGTGCCCGCCTGGGGGGCCGGCGTAACCAATCTACGGCTGGGTTGGAGCGGTACCACCGGCACTCTGCGGCTTGCTCCCTTCGTCGGGTTGAACAACCTCTGGGATCGCCGCTACATCGGATCGGTGACCCTGAACGGCGCCCTGGGACGTGTCATCGAGCCTGCGCCCCGCCGGGTGATCTACCTGGGAACGGAGATCGGCTACTCGAGCACTCCCTGAGGAAACCCACGCGACATGGCACGTGCCTCTGTCAGCGCCGATGTTCGAAGCGTCGTAGCGCGCCTGCTCGACTGGGAAGATGCGCATGCCGGCTTCGACAAAGTGGTCGGCGGCCTGCCGGCCGAGCTGCGCGGGCGGGTACCACCCGGGCTTCCCTATTCGCCCTGGCAGCTGCTGGAGCACCTCCGCATTACCCAGCACGACATTCTCGATTTCTGCGTAAATCCAAAGTACGAGGAGCTCAGCTGGCCCGATGACTACTGGCCTAAGAGCGCCGCTCCGCCATCCGCGCGGGCGTGGGACGAGAGTGTCGTCGGCTTTCTCATCGACCGCGAAGCGCTGAAGCAACTAGCTCTGAATCCGTCGCTCAATTTGCTGGAAAAGGTTCCTGCGGGAACGACCCAGAGTTATCTGCGCGAATTGCTGCTGGTGGCCGACCATACGGCCTACCACCTGGGCGAGCTCGTGGTGGTACGAAGGGCACTCGGCGCCTGGCCCGGGACGTAGTGGTTACAGCAGTGACATTGGATCGCGATCGATGATAATGCGCGTATCTCCTTCCCGCCGAAGTCGGCGTCCGGCGTAGCGGACCACCCTTCCCAATATCTCCGAGCGGCCCTTCAACAGCACGTGCCAGCGCCAGCGTTCCTTGACGCGCACCAGGGGACAAGGCGCCGGTCCCAGGACCTGGACACCAAGGTGATAACGATCCACCAACGCCGTGCACCAGTCGGCCAGCGCGGCAGCTCGCCGGCCCACTTCCGATTCATTAGGCCCCGAGACCAGCAGGTTTACCAACGAGATGGCGGGCGGATAGGGCGGATCTTCCCTGATGTGCCGCTCCTGGCGGAGAAACGCTTCAGCGTCGTGCTGTTGCGCCCAGAGCAGTGCATGATGGGTCGGGTGCCGCGTTTGAACCAGCACGCGACCTCCCTTCGGGCCTCTCCCTGCCCTCCCTGCCACCTGCGCCAGGAGTTGGAAGCTCCGCTCAGCGGAACGGAAGTCAGGCAGGTATAGTCCGGTATCAGCGTCCACGACCCCAACCAGCGTGACATTGGGAAAATCGAGACCCTTGGCGATCATCTGAGTACCGATGAGAATGTCTACGCCACCTGATTCCACCGAAGCGAGAATGCGCTGGTGGGACCACTTGGTGCTGGTGGTGTCCAGATCCATGCGCGTGATACGGGCCTCGGGATACCGCTCACCCAGCATACGCTCCAGCTGTTGGGTGCCTACACCGCGCATCTGCTGGACCGGGTTGGCGCAGGTGCGGCACGTGAGCGGCAGTGGCTCCTCGTGCCCGCAGTAGTGGCAGCGCAGGCCGGCGGGGGCCTGATGGACGGTGAGCGAGATGCTGCAATTGGGACACTGCCAGACTTCTCCACAATCGGGGCAATGCAGGAATGCGGCGTAGCCACGCCGGTTCAGCAGAAGGAGCGCCTGCTCCCTTCTCGCCAAGGTCTCCACCATGGCGGCATCCAGGGCCTCGGACCATGGTACGGGCCCGGTGCCTGATGCCTTCGGCGCGACTCGAAGATCGACGACTTCGACCGGTGGGAGGGGTCGCGCACCGACGCGCTGGGGGAGACGCAGCACGTGGAGCCCAGACTCCGCCTTGACGATTGTCTCGAGCGCCGGAGTGGCGCTGCCGAGCAACAGGCGGGCACCCTCGATCCGGGCTCGCACCGCCGCAACGTCACGGGTGTTGTATCTCGGCGTCTCCCCATTCTTGTAGCTGGCCTCGTGCTCCTCGTCTATGACGATGATGCCGAGGTTGGCGACCGGCGCGAAGACGGCCGAACGTGCACCTACGGCGACCCGGCGCTCTCCCCGCCGAAGCCGCCGCCAGGCGTCGGCCCGCTCGCCGTCGGAGAGCCCGGAGTGAAGCACGGCAATCTGGTCTCCGAAAGCCCCGCGGAACCGGCTTACGGTCTGGGGGGTGAGCCCGATCTCTGGAACTAGCACGATGGCCCCACGGCCCGCCGCCAGCGCCTGGCGTACGGCTTCGAGATACACCAGCGTCTTTCCGCTTCCGGTGACGCCAAACAGCAGTGCGGTCCCCCCGCTCTCGAGCCTGGATACCGCATCCAGTGCGGTCGCCTGATCGGCGGTCAGGGTGCTCGGTGGCGGTGGCGCAGGGGAGCCTGCAAAAGGATCCCGCAGCACTTCCGAGCGGTCGAGTCGGGCTAGACCCTCGCGCACCAGTGCCTTGAGTAGGGCTTCGCTGAATCCCAGCTGGTCAGACAGATGCCGGACCGACGCGCTACCGCCCAATGACTCGAGCGTCTCATAGAGCTGCCGTTGCCGGGGGCGCCGCTTGAAGATGCCGTCGCGCTCAAGCAGGGTAGGCCTCTCCCCCGCCAGCAGGAGCACCCGTTCGGTGAGACCGCCGGCGCTGGTGTCGGGAGGCTGCACCTCCAGCGTTACCGCGTCGACCCGCGTCAGTCGCTCGATGACGTCCCATAACGGCCGCTTGAGAGCCCTCGACGCCGTGGAGACCGCAGCTCGCCCGCCGCGACCGCCCAGCCAGTCAAGCAGGTCGCCAGCGACGCCACCGGATATCCGTGCTCCGTTCCGGACCGAGACGATCACCTGAGACTCCCCCCACATGCCCGCGGGGAGGATGCTCTTGAGCGTCAGACCAATCGGCGCGGCGTAGTAGCCGGCGATCCACTCGGCTGTCGCCAGCAAGCGCGCCCGAGAGTGCCGGCTCCTGATCGGGAACCGCGAGCACATCCCTGGCGGCCGCGGTCGGGGAATCGACATCCACCGCGATGACAAGACCGATCAGCTCCCGGCGCCGAACGGGCACGACCACGCGCGCTCCCGGGACGACCCGGTCGCCCAGGGTGTCAGGAATGCGATAGCTGTAGGGAGTGGCGAGCGGGAGAGGCAGGGCGACGAGCGCGAAGCGATCGCTCATCGCCGCCTGACGCCGAGGCCAGGACCGGACGGCAACGTCACCTGCCCACCATCGATATGCGCACCGACGAATGGATCGTCGGCCAGGAGTGCCGCACCGTCCAGATCGACGATGTCCACCAGCGGCGTGAAGTGGGCCGCGGCCGTGATGCCCAGCGAGCTCTCGATCATGCAGCCCACCATTACCATCATGCCGTGGGCCCGGGCGATCGCGATCATTCTGAGCGCCTCGCGCAGACTGCCGCACTTGGCGAGCTTGATATTGATCCCGTCCACCTTCCCCACCAGGAGCGGAATGTCCACCGAGGTGACGCAGCTTTCATCGGCGATCACCGGTATGGCCGACTGAGCGGTCACGGCCGCCAACCCGTCCAGGTCCTCCGGTGGGAGTGGCTGCTCGAGCACCGTCACGCCGAATTCCTCGAGCACCGGCAACATTCGGATGGCGGTCTTCACGGTCCAGCCGCAGTTGGCGTCGACCCGGATCTCCTTGTCGGTTGCCTCTCGGATGGTGCGAAGAATCTCGACATCCCGATCGGTACCGAGCTTGACCTTCAGGAGTGGGTACTGCTCCGCCTCGAGCACCTTGGCCCGGATGCGCTCCGCGGTATCGAGTCCAATCGTGAAGGTGGACTGGGGCGTCTTGCAGCCATCCAGTCCCCACATCTTGTAGACCGGAACGCCGAGCCGCTTTCCTGCCAGGTCGTGGAGCGCCGCGGACAAGGCGGCGCGAGCCGCGGCATTGCCACGGAGCATCGTCTCCCAGCGCCGTTCCGCCTCCTCCATATCCAGCGGATCGTGCGGCAACGCCGTCCCGTACAGTTTCAGCGCGGCGACCGCTGATTCGACGGTCTCACCGTAGAACTTGGTCGGCGCGGCCTCTCCCCATCCCTCGTTCCCTTCCCCGTCCCTGAGCTTCACCCACACGGTGCGGTAGTCGCTCTGACCTCCACGCGCGATGATAAAGGGATGTCTGGTGCTGAGCTGCAGCAGCTCGATGTCCATGCGGAGAGGCTGGGGCAAGGCGTCCTCAGAGAGGGGGAGGTGGGACTAATGTGCGCCTTCAGCAGGCGGGCCTGCAAGTCGACATTACGTGAGCGCGCGAAGATGTGATGCCACACCTTCGGCCAGACGAGCCGGGACATACCCTCCCTCCATCAGCCCCACGATCGGGGTGGAGGGGAGATGGTGCCGAAGCCGGGTGGTCCACTCGCCATAATGCTCCGGCTCCAGCGTGAAGCCACCGAGAGGATCCCCGGCCAGGGCATCGAAGCCGGCGGACAGCAGCACCAGGTCGGGCCGCCAGTCGGCTGTCGCGGCAACGATCGCCGCCCACAGATCGCCGACGTACAGCGATGCGGGCTTTCCCGGACCCCGAGGGACGTTGAACACGTTGCCGACGCCTCGCTCGTCCGCCGCTCCTGTCCCAGGATACCATGGATACTGATGCAGCGAGACATAACGGATGGTCGGGTCGGTCTCGACCAGGGCCTGCGTGCCGTTCCCGTGGTGGACATCCCAGTCAATGATCAACACCTGCCTCTGCCCGGCAGCCTGGGCGTGCCGGGCGGCGATGACCACGTTGTTCAGCAGGCAGAACCCCATCCCCTTTCCAGCCAGGGCATGATGGCCCGGCGGGCGGATCGCGGCAAAGGCGTGTCCCTGCCCTTTCACAGCGTGCGAGGTAGCGGCCAGTGCGGCGCCGGCAGCGCCGAGGGCCGCGGACCAGCTGTCCTGGCTCATGACGGTATCGAGGAAGAGAGTCCTCCGCCACCGCGGGCGCTCATGGCCTCGAGTGTTGCCAGGTAGCTCTCTGGATGAACGGCGAGCAGCGGCTCGGGCGACGCAGGTGCCGCTTCTTGAAGGACGACCGCTGGTTCCTGCTTCAGCCGCTCGAGGACCACGCGCAGCCGGGCCGACGTTTCTGGATGGCCTGATCCCGGATCGTGCTTGAGACAGCTGGGATGGGTGAAGACGGGGATCGGCATGTCATCAAGGTAAGCGGGGAGAGGGAACAGAAAAGCGTAAGCGGGTAGGAAGGATGTTCCCCGCTCACGCTTTCTCTTTCCCGCTCACGCTTTGTCCTAAGGCCCGCTGCATCTCGCGAACCTCGTCCCGGACGCCCCGCCGTTCGTCCGCGATCTCCTTCCATTTGTGTCGGTACCATCGCCAGTACAGCAAGATCATTCCGGCAGAGACGAAGAAGACCAGCCCCACCGGAACGAGTAACAGACGACCGGTCATCACACCCAGTGCCGCCAGGGCCGCCCCGTCGAAGGTCAGAAAGGCAATGGCTACGATGGTCAACGTGCGGCTCACCACCGGAGCACCGCTCATCCCGGCTAGCGCACCGGCCGGCGTCGCCGGGCGAGCACGATGAGCGGCGCATTCGGCACCAGCCCGGCAGCGGCCAGAGACTGCGACTCGTCCATTACAGCAGCGCCCCGATACTTGATCAGGTAATCCGATGCCGGCCGCGCGACGTGAGTCAACTCGAGGACCTGCCGTTTCAGCTCTGACAGCGGAGTCTGGTCCGGCAGCTCCAGGAAGACCTCATCCCAGGCATCCTCCACCATGACCCGCAGCGGCAAAGCAGTCATGCCACGTGCTCGGCGGGCAGCGGCAGCGTCGAGAGGAACCTATCCACGACCTGGTCGAACAGGAGCGTCGAGACACGGACCCGGGTTCCCCGGGGATCGGCCCATACCGCCATTGCGATCTCCTCCCCGCCCTGGCCCCGGAACGTCACGAAGCCGGGACCTTCCTTTTCAGGGTAGGCGGCATTCAGTGGCACCCGCTCGGCAAAGAACCGCTTGGCGCGATCCAGCACCTCGGGACCGCCCAGCGTCGTGATTGCCTCGTGCACCATGGCTAGCGCCCCGCTGTGGTTGACGGAAAGCGTGCGATCGTGATGCCGGTAGGTTGACCCGGGATGGCGATGGTTCCCGACCACCTTCCGCCGGCCGAGATCGATCACATCGACCGCTCCCGGATCGGCGCCCACCGACTCGGACGACACGTAGGCCAGCGTTCCATCGGGCGAGTAGGCGACGCCGTGCACCACCTTCTTGCTGGTGGAATACGGGCGATCTCCGTGAGTTTCACTCCGTCGATCAGGCTCACGCTCTGGTCCTTCTTGTTGGTGACCAGCACGACCTTGCCATCCGGGGACGGCTCGACGTTGTAGGCCCCTTTCCCGACCGGGACTTCCTTGATCAGCCTCAGCTCGGCCGCATCCCAGACCTGAAGGCTGTTGCCGTAGTTGCAGGCGATGTACAGCCGCTTGTCATCGGGCGACACCGACACGAACGTT
Source organism: uncultured Gemmatimonadales bacterium (assembly GCA_963810165.1). Taxonomy (GTDB): domain Bacteria; phylum Gemmatimonadota; class Gemmatimonadetes; order Gemmatimonadales; family GWC2-71-9; genus CAVVWJ01. The sequence continues at coordinate 1,450 of CAWEMG010000044.1, read as the reverse complement.
GGCGAGCACTCCTTGGCTACACCACCAACCAGCGGCGCGGGCGGCCCATGGTGCGCCGGACCCGTGGCCGTGACCGAATGCCCCTCGCCGGTCTTGGCTCGACGCGAAACCCTGAAGGTGCCGACGTCCAGCTGCAGAAGCTCATCGCTATGCATGCAGGATACATAGATCCGGGTACCGGCATGGTTCACCTTGACCCCGTGCGGCATGTCGCAGGCCGGGATGTCCGTGATCTTGTTCATCGTAGGCGTGTGCACCACCGACACGACATTCACCCGGGGATGGTCGCCGTGGAAATCCGAGTTGGCCACGAAGGCAAACTGCCCGTCGGGGGTAAGACTCACCGTCGTTGGAAAGAGCTCTACCTGCGCCCGGCCGACCAGTGAGTCCCCGTTTACGGCCATTTTCCACAGTGAGCCGTACGGAGTTCCATGCGCCACCGTGATGTAGTAGTTCTTCTGGTCGGGAGAGACCGTAATGTTGTGCGGCCCGTCGATGTCCGGTGGGCATGATGCCGACCGGGACCACGCGATCAACCGCCAGGCCATTGCCTACCGGCTTGAGCCAGGTGGTCACGTCACCCGATTCACTCACCACGCCGACACGATACCCAGGCTCCCCGCTCTGTGCCGCGGCGGGCGGAGCGAACAAGCCAGCTATGACAATAAATACCAGCGCATCGAGCCTCTGCTTCGTCGTCGATCGGTTTCAGTGGTCCTGCCCGGAAGATACCTGCCTAGCGGACACTCGCACGTTAGCCTGAAACACGCGGCCATGGGTAAAGAGGTCACGCACACCGGGCGCGCGACGCAAGACCAGGACCAGATCTCCACTCGGCGGATCGGCCACACCCTCCACGGTCAGAAAGCACGGTAGCTCCGCGTCGGCGGGAGGCTTAACCAGGTAGCTCCTGCCCTGCCAGGTAAACGCAACCGGGCTGGGATTGATCGAACGATGTGATCGAGGAACACGTCATCCTCGACCCAGTAGACGCCATCAGCCCGGCGCTCACCGCTCAGGAAGAATGTCGGATCGAAGGCCTCCCGCTCCTGGCGCGCGAAGTTGTGCTCCACCGCCCAATCAAACTCTTCCAGATCTGGTGCCTGGGCCCGCCATTCCAGGTGGTGGCGAAGCTCATGCGTGAGGGTTTCCCACGCTTCGTGGCGCCAGTCCAACCCGTCCCCGCTTCCCGCGAGGGCCGCGAACGAGCCGTAGTACAGAACCACCTGACTCTGGATTCCCTCCACGCCGCTGCCCACCTCGACCGGCAGGGGGACACACTCGCCCAGGGTGTAGATCTCGGGCCGTTCGGGATGCGGCACGGTTCGGGGAGAGACGACGACCTCGGCGATGCCCTCGGAGAAGCTGGGAGGCACCTCTTCGCAGAGCCCGGCGGACCATGTTCTCGAAATCCGCGAGCCGCATACGTGCCGGGAGCTGTGGAACTGGG
>CAWEMG010000043.1:0-73119 GCA_963810165.1 uncultured Gemmatimonadales bacterium | reverse complement strand
GGCCGCGGACCGGTGAAGCCAACCGGTCAGCCGATTGGGACGTTGCTCAACCTGTACGCTTCCCATCACCTACTTCGACTCCTTGTGGAGCTTGTGCGAGTCGCAGTGGGGACAGTACTTCCGCCGTTCCACCCGCTCCGGGTGTTTCCGCTTGTTCTTATCGGCGAAGAAGTTGCGATTTTTGCACTCGGTGCACTCTAGGATCACTTTGTCTCTTGGCATCTATTCGTCTCTAGAGAGTCAGGAGTCGACTATTTCAGAATCTTGGTGACGACGCCGGCGCCCACGGTGCGGCCCCCCTCGCGGATGGCAAAGCGCAGCCCCTCGTCCATCGCGATCGGCGTGATCAGCTCGATCGTCATCTGCACGTTGTCCCCCGGCATCACCATCTCCACCCCACCCGGCAGCTCGCAGCTCCCCGTCACGTCCGTCGTGCGGAAGTAGAACTGGGGCCGGTACCCCTTGAAGAACGGCGTGTGCCGCCCCCCCTCCTCCTTCGTCAGCACATACACCTCCGCCTCGAAGTGCGTGTGCGGCGTGATGCTCCCCGGCTTCGCCAGCACCATCCCCCGCTCGATCTCCGCCTTCTCGATCCCCCGCAACAGCAGCCCCACGTTATCCCCCGCCTCCCCCTGGTCCAGCAGCTTGCGGAACATCTCTACCCCGGTGACCACGGTCTTCTTGGCACTGTTGAACCCCACCAGCGCCACTTCCTCCCCCACCTTCACCACCCCCCGCTCGATCCGCCCCGTCGCCACCGTCCCCCGCCCCGTAATCGAGAACACATCCTCCACCGGCATCAGGAACGGCTTGTCGATCTCCCGCTTCGGCTGCGGGATATAGCTGTCCAGCGCGTCCAAGAGCTCCTGGATCTTCTGCCCCTGCTCCGACTTCGGATCCCCGCTCTCCAGCGCCTGCAGCGCACTCCCCTTGATGATCGGCGTGTCATCCCCCGGGAAGTCATAGCTCGACAACAGCTCCCGCACCTCCAGCTCCACCAGCTCCAGCAGCTCCGGGTCGTCCACCATGTCCACCTTGTTCATGAACACCACGATGTACGGCACGTTCACCTGCTTGGCCAACAGGATGTGCTCCCGCGTCTGCGGCATCGGCCCGTCCGCCGCACTCACCACCAGGATCGCCCCATCCATCTGGGCCGCCCCCGTGATCATGTTCTTCACATAGTCCGCGTGCCCCGGGCAGTCCACGTGCGCATAGTGCCGCTTGTCGCTCTCGTACTCCACGTGCGCCGTCGCGATCGTGATCCCCCGCTCCCGCTCCTCCGGCGCCTTGTCGATCTGGTCATACGCCGTGAACTGCGCCATCCCCTTCTTCGCCTGGATCGCCGTGATCGCCGCCGTCAACGTCGTCTTCCCGTGGTCCACGTGCCCGATCGTCCCCACGTTCACATGCGGCTTCGTCCGCTCAAACTTCGCTTTCGCCATGGCTCGGTGTCCGGTTGAGTTCCTAGTTAGCGAGTGCGGTAAGGCGGGACGGCAGCACCCGTCCGCCCTCTCCGGCCTCTCCGCCTTCTCCGTCCTTACAACAAGCTCGCGCGCGGGATTGAACCGCGGACCTCATCCTTACCAAGGATGCGCTCTACCAACTGAGCTACGCGAGCGACGAAGCGGGCGACGGGACTCGAACCCGCGACCCTCAGCTTGGAAGGCTGATGCTCTACCAACTGAGCTACACCCGCGTCTCAGCGGGAGCGGTTACAGCGGGGCAGCGGGTCAGTCTGCACCCGGCTTCCGGTTCGATTTCCGCCGCGCCGCGCTCGACCCGCACTTTCCTGCCCCGCTGCCTCGCCTCCCCGCTGCCTCATGGTGGGGGTAGGATTCGAACCTACGTAGGGCGTTAGCCCGGCAGATTTACAGTCTGCTACCATTAGCCACTCGGTCACCCCACCGAGCCTTTACCCACCCCGTATCTGAGACAGAACCCCGCCGGCAAGAAGCGGGGTCCCGTATCACTGCTCAGGGTGTCGGCGCTACCGAGCTGACGAGGGGAATCGAACCCCTAACCTGCTGATTACAAATCAGCTGCTCTGCCAATTGAGCTACGTCAGCCTGAAAACAGGCCGAAAAAGACAGACTCGCATGATAAAGGGTAAGTCCGGCAGAGTCAACGGGCTGGGTCGAGCCAAACCCAGGTCCCGCTGCAGTGGGCGCCAGCCTCCGACCTGTCAGGGACTGTCAGACAGTTGACAACGGAGGCTGACTCTGCTTGAATGTTGCTCCCCCTCTTAACTGTGCCTGTTCTGGTGCCTTAGCGGTCGGAACGGAGCCAGCACGAAGGAGCGGGGGTTATGACCACTGTCGCGGTCTCAGCCACGACCGGTTCCCAGTTTTCCCTTTCCCCACAACAGCCTGCCGCTCCGTTCTTCATTTTTGGTTGTCCCCGGTCAGGAACATCCTTGCTCAGTGCAATGCTGGGTATGCATCCTCGGCTGGCGATCCCCCAGGAATCTCACTTCTACAGCGGCATCTATCCGATTGTCCATCGCTTCGGCAATCTACGGCATGCATCGACCCGAACGCGCCTTGTCCGAGAGATCCTCCGGACTGAGCACATTCGGCTTGGACCCCGCCGCCCTCGGTGCCAGAGACACTCGACGCCATTACCCGGTACGACTTCCACGGCATTGTGGACGGGCTCATGCGCGCCTGGGCCGCGGGACAAGGCAAATCCCGGTGGGGTGAAAAAACCCCCCCACATACCCTGTGCTGGCGCACCATCCTCCCGGCATTCCCGGATGCTCGGGTCGTCCATCTGGTCCGCGATGGCCGGGACGTCGCCCTGTCCTACAAGAAGGCGTTCTTCGGACCCAAGCACGTTTACCCTCTGGCTCGCCGGTGGGAGCAATACTTGGCCGCGGCGGAGGAAGCCCGCGCCTTTCTGGGGAAGGACCGTTTCCATCAGCTGCGGTACGAAGACCTGGTGGCAAACCCCGAGCGTGAGCTGCGCCGGATTTGCGGATTCCTGGGTGAGGAGTTCGCCCCGAGGATGCTGGCCTACCATGAGGCCCAAAGGACTTCGCACATTGAGAGGCGAAATGCGAGTAACCTGCGGTCCCAATCCTGGCAAACAATGTGGGGAAATGGCGGGCGGAAATGACCAACCGGGAGCTCCGCATCTTCGAAACCTTGGCTGGAAACGGCCTCGACCGCTACGGATACGCCCGGGCCCTCGATAGGCCGAGCCTGGCGGGGTGGGAATCGCTCTCGTGCCAGTATCTGGAACATCCGCCCCGCCGGGTCTCCGCCATCCTCAGGAACCGCCAGGCCCGCCGGCTCGCTCTGCAGAAAATTCGGCTTCATCTTTGCTTGATTCCTCGCCTTGCGGATGCACACTGAACAGTCGCAGTCGGAGTTTCGGGCTCCAAAGGGAGGGGCCCGAGCGCGGATTGAGGGTTGACAAAAGTACCCGGTGGGGGTATATATGGTGTCAGCGCGAGCCCGCCCGGGGAAAATGAGATGGCGCCGAGGGGTGACCATTCCTCGCAATCCGCAGCTTCGACAGCGCGGTAACACACCATAAACAAAGATTTTCCGGCGCGTAGTAAGGCCGGACGCCCGAGACCATTCAGTCGGCCCGCTCGGTTACGGCCCTGCCGCACAACCGAAGCGCGCTCCCGGTGCGACGAACTCAGAGCTCCTCCCCAGGAGAGAAAGCTTGCGTGCGCCCATCATGAGCAATCGATATCTCGCTCCGGCCGGGCATCGACCCTGACCGCCTTTGGTCTTCTGATTCTGCTCGCATGTGGCGGTGACGACTCGGTCAGCCCGAGCGCCGCATCCCCCGAAGGTACTGCTCCGGCGGATACCGCAGCCACTATCCCGGCCGACTCTCTTCCTAGTGTTCCGTCCGACTCACTGACCCCGCCGCCGGATTCCTCGGGCGCTGATACTTCCTCGATGGACCCGGTGATCACCACCGTGGGGACTCAGCCGGGCATTCCCTTCGGGCCCAACAACATGCGGGCCACCTACATGACGTCGATGTACAACGGCACGCAGCTGGGCATTACAGCGCCGTACTTTCTCTCGGAGCTCCGGATGGCGCGCTCCAAGGGCGGGCGCTTTGTGCAGAAGATGGCAGGAAAGCGGGATGAGGACATCCAGAATGCGGATGGAACGTTCAGCCTGACCAAATGGAAGGCGTTAGTGAATACCTTCAAGGGCATCGACTTCAATTCGTACATTGCTGACGGCACGCTGATGGGGCACTTCCTGATCGACGAACCAGAGTTTGCCAAGAGGTGGGGCGGTAAGGCCATTTCTCAGGCAACCATCGAGGAGATGGCGCGCTACAGCAAGCAGCTGTGGCCCAACCTGCCCAACGTTCGCACGGGGGCGGCCCAGCTGGCTGGCACAAGCCCCCATCACTTACCGGTACCTGGACGCCGGCTGGGTTCAGGACTTCACGTTCAACCGGGATGTGGCGGCCTGGGTAAAGGCCGAAGCCGCTGCAGCGAAGCTCAAGGGTCTTGGTATGATCGTGGGCATCCACATTCTCGATGGTGGGAACGGGTCGAGCGAATTCGCGGCTGGCTCCCCAACCACTGGAGTATGAGCGCCAGCGAAATCCGGACCCATGGTACACGCGATGCTCAACGAGCCCCGGGCCTGCGCCTTCTTCCTTTGTACCTATCTGGATGGTGGGTCCGATTACCTGGCTCGGTCCGATATCAAGGCAGCGGTGACTGAGCTGTGGAACAAGTCGAAGGCACATGCCCGAACATCCTGCCGAGCAGTAAGTAAGTCGTCATGAAAGACAAACGGGCCCGGGAAGTCTTCCCGGGCCCGTTTTCGCATCCGTCCGCTCGAAGTGATCAGCTGGCTCGGCGAATCCGAATGACCTCGAGCGATCCATCCCGGGCATCACGGACTTCCCAACCGGCATCGCGAAGCAACGCACGGATCCGGTCGGCCTCGGGATAGTCCCGGGCTCGCCTTGGCCTGTTTTCGGCGCAGCGCCCAGTGCAGCGCCCACGCCTTCTGAAGCTCGTCGCCGGCCCCCTCAGGCGGGGTCTCGGAATATGCCGCCTCAGCCACTCCTCCCTCCGCAGCAGTGCTGGTCGGGACGTTGATGACGGTACCCCGGCTGGTGACGTTCAGCACCTTCTCGGCAGTCTCCCAGGCAGAAAGCGTGTCCGAGCCCGGCCTTTCGCCGCTGTCCAAAGCGGCATTCGCCTCGTTCATGAACGAGAACATGGCGGCGACGGCTCGCGGCGCATTGAGATCGTCGTTGAGCGCGTCGGCCACATCCCTGCGCAGCCGCTCGGCAGCCTCCTTGAGCCGTGGCGAATCGCTGTCGCCTTTCACTTCTGCCAAACGCTTCTGGAATTCGCCCAGTCGACTCGACGCCTTTTGCGCAGCCGCCAGTCCGTCATCCGTGAGATCCAGCTTCTGTCGGTAGTGGGTCTGGAACATCAGCAGCCGGATGGCCCCCGGATCGACACCGTCTTCTCTGAGGTCCCGTGCGGTGGTGATGTTGCCAAACCGCTTCGACATCTTCTCTCCCCGAATGTTCAGGAACTCGCCATGAAGCCAATAGCGGGCGAACTCTTCGCGGCCGGTATAGGCGCAGCTCTGGGCGATTTCATCCTCGTGATGAGGGAAGATCAGATCCACGCCGCCGGCATGGATGTCCAGGACGTCGCTCCCAACTCGCGCGCCGATGAGCTCGAGCGCCATGGCTGAGCACTCGATATGCCAGCCAGGCCGGCCCCGGCCGAAGGGCGCATCCCACGCCGCCCCAACCGCTTCGTCCTCGGCCTTCGCCGCCTTCCACAGAACGAAGTCGCGCGCATCCTCTTTCGCGTACTCGTCGGCGCTGATTCGCTCACTCGCGCCGGTCTTCAGCTCCCGCCGGTCCAGTCGGGACAGGCGGCCGTATGCGGGAAACTTGGCGATGGAGAAGTAGACCGACCCATCGTCCCCCACGTAGGCAACTCCCTTCTCCAGCAGACTCTCGATCAGTCGAATCATCGCCGGGATGTACTCCGTGGCCCGGGGCTGCTCGTGCGCCGGGAGGATGCGCAGCCAGTCGCGATCCTCCTGGAACGCGCGGGCAAAGGGATCCACATGTTGCCGGAGGGAAACCCCCTTCTCCCGCGCTGCCGCGATGGTGCGATCGTCGACGTCCGTGAGATTCATGATATGAAAGACGTCGTATCCGCTCGCCTCCAGCCAGCGCCGCAGCAAGTCCTCGAACAGGAAGGTCCTGAAGTTCCCGATGTGAGCGTAGTTGTAAACCGTGGGGCCGCAGGTGTAGAGCGACACCTTGCCCCGCTGGAGCGGCTCGAAGGCATCGGTCTGACGCGTCAGCGTGTTGTACAATCGGAGGGTCATGAGCCGGCCGCGCCGGACGCGGCGGCGACCTTGGCCGCACCCTGCGGTGTCCCGGACCGTGACTTCCACCCGGCGCTGCTGGTAGGGTGAGTCGATCATCTCGCGCGAGAGCCGGTTCTTGAGCCGGCGGCGGAACTCACGGCCCACCGACCACTGCGACCCCGGCTGGGTCCTGAGCAGGGTGCGGATAACGACGGAGTTATCAGTAAGGGACTCCACTCCAAGCACTTCGACGGGACCGTCCAGTTGAACGCCCCACATTGGGTCGGTCGAGAATTGGGCCGCTTCGTCCCGGACGATGGTGAGCGCCCGTTCCAGGTCCTCGGTGTGCGGGACGCTGATATCCACCACGGCCCGGGACCAGCCTCTGGTCTTGTTGCTGACCACCTTGATCTCACCGTTAGGAATGATGTGCAAAGAGCCGTCCAGGTCCCGCAGCACCACGACGCGTAACGTCATCCCCTCGACTACACCGGTCTTTCCTCCCGCTTCGATTACGTCACCCACGGCAAACTGATTCTCCGCCAGAAAGAAGAAGCCGGAGATGATGTCTCGAACGAGGCTCTGTGCCCCGAATGAAATCGCCAGGCCAAGGATACCCGCGCCAGCGAGAATCGGGGCGATGTTGAAGAAGACGTTGAACGTGAGAAGGACCGCGATGGTGACGATTACAACTCGCCCAACGCTGCGAAGCAGCTGGGATATGGTTCGTCCCCGCTTTTCCCGCGAGGTGGTGACTGAATCGTCGCCATCATTCACTGACTTCTCGATCCGCGAGGCGGTGAGCCTCACAATCCGCAGGCCGAGCCAAGCCAGGATCCAGATGCCGAGCACCCGGAACAAGGCCCGCACTATGCGGCCTCCGTCCAGCCTCAGTGCCTCGGTGAGGCGATCGATCAGGTCTGTGAGCGACAGCAGCAGGGACACGTTAACTCCCGGAAACGACACAAGTTGGCCGCGCCGTCCAGGGAACGGCGGGACGGCCCAAACGTAAGGCTGTGAGAGAGGAGGCGGAAGGAGAAGAACGGGAACGGCGGCGACGCTCTTAGGAGCTCCCGTACCTGATGATACTCCCCACCACCCGGATGCCCTGCGCCACACAATGGGCCAGAATCTCTTCCGGGCTGGCCTCCCTCAGGGCCACCGCGAACCCATGGGGAGTGGCGCGCACGGTGGGGAACTGCCGGCGGAACCGTTCGAAATCCGGAAGGTATGGTGTTGCGGTTGCGACCTGCAGCGCACGCCATTGAATCAGGGCATCGGAGGAGAGCACCTTCGGCAGTTCGCCTTCCCGAACCGCTACCCGGGCGCAGTGCCCCAGCAGAAATCCAAGATCGGCGCTGGCGAGCACCACGGGGCCCGGGCCCGCGCGGAGCCGATAGAGCCGAAACCTGGCGCCGGCGCCCCGGACCCAGGCGCCAAGTGCGTCAGATCCGGCCCAGCCCAGCAGAGTGCCGAGGGTGACGTCAGGTGAGAGTGGACGGGGGGCGCCGACAAACATGCACCAACAGTGGCTGCCACTGAGAGTGAAGCGTCATCGAGGCGGTGCCGGTAGGAGCAAATTCCCGCTTTACCGCCCTTCTCCCTGCGCCGCCTACCGCCTCCCCGCCTCTTCGCCGATCGCCTCTCTGCCCTCGCCTGTCCGGGTACGCATATACGACTGCCGGCCGCTGCGCACCGCATCGAGCAAGGGCGCGGGATCGAAACGCACTGGGTCGGTGGCCGGCAGCCCCGTCTCACGGGTGGCTGCCTCGCACGCCTGCCGGGCCGCGCGGTCGCTCAGGTCGTAGGTATTGAGGGAGATGCCGATCACGCGGGTGGGATGAACCGCGGAGGCGATCGATTCATACAGCCTGATGTATTCGCTCAGCGGTGGAATCCGGAGCCAGGCGGCTTCACGGTAATCCCCGATGTATTCCCGGCTTGATTGGTGGCAGAGGATCAAGCCGTCGGGGCAGGAGCCGTGCAGCAGTCCCAGCGTAACTGCGGAATACCCCGGGTGATTAATGCTTCCCTGTCCCTCGACCAAAACCACGTCGGCGTCTTCGGCCCCCTGCAGCACCAGCCGCTCGGCAGCGCCCGCCACGAAGTCCGAGATCACGGCGTCGACCGCGATCCCCCAGCCCTCGATCATGATTCCGGTCTGCCCGGTGGGAACGAAGCGGGTGCGCAGTCCCCCGGCGTTGAGCTCCCGGGCCAGCTGGAGCTGGGCCGTCATCTTCCCCACGTTGCAGTCAGTCCCCACTGTGAGGACGACATAGGGCTCGACCATCTTGGCTGCCCCGGACGCGACCGGCAGGTCTGCGGGAGGACGCCGCAGATCGAGGATCCTTCTGCCCTTCGCCTCTGCCTTTGCGGCCAGCACCGGATCATCGCTGAGGAAGGTGTGCAGCCCGCTCCACAGATCGCAGCCGGCGTCAAGAGCCTCAGCCAGCCAGCTCCGCCATTCGTTCGGCAGGCGGCCGCCCTGCGGAGCAATGCCGACCAGGACGGCGGTTGGGCGAAGCGCCAGACCCTCGCGCATCGATCCCACCACCGGGATGCCCCCACCGAATCCAAGGACGTCCTGGACCCTCTTGCCGGCTTGTTGCCGGTCGAGCACACCGACCGTCCGCTCCGGCAGGTAACGGATGACGGAATTGGCGGTCTTCGAAGTCATCGGGCCGAAGTCGCCATCGGCCAGAATCAGGAAACGCGGAGCGGTCATGATATCAGGAGGTAACGGGCTGGGACGTTATCGTTGTGGGCGCATCGGCCGGCACGGTGCCACTGGCTTTGACCTCGCTGATCGGATCACCGTACACCTCGCCGAGGAGTATATGCCGGATCAGCACCATGACAAAGGCGAGGATCGGCACGGCTACGATCAGACCCGCCAGGCCGAACAGCTTGCCGATCAATAACACGCCGGCAATGGTAATGACCGGCGGCAGGTTCACTTTGCGCTGCATTACGACGGGGGCGACGAAGTTGGCTTCGATCAGATGCACGCCTATGCCCAGCAGGGTCACGGCCAAAGCCTTGGGAAGCCCCGCGACTCCCAGGGCATAAAGTGCCGGTATCAAGGTCGAGAACAGGGTGCCGAAGAACGGCACGATCGCCGCGACGCCTGCGAAGATACCGAACGCCAGGAAGTACGGAACACCCAGAATCCAAAGGCCGAGTGTGGTCAGAGCCGCCAACACCACCATGGCGATGATCTGACCGACTACCCATGAATGCAGAGTCTGCTTGAGATCGTACAGAATGACTCGGGCGAGCGGCCGGCGCTCTGGCGGCACCAGTGCCACGACGCCCTCGACATAGGTAGAAGGGCTCCGGGAGAGATACAACGCCATGACGAGTACGCTCACCATCACGATGATCAGCTCGAGGCCGCCCTTCAGGTACGGCACGGCGGCTCCACGGAGAAACCCGAATAGCTCGTTGACCGACGTTGCGAGTAGACCCGGAGCTCCCCCCTCGGTGACTCCACGCCGGAGCACGGGAATGCTGCGGAAGAGGCGGTCGATACTCTGGTCGAGGTCGCTCAGGAACTTGGGGAGGTTGGCGATGAAGTCCTGCACCTGGCTCGCCACCGCCGGGGCAACGAGGAAGAACACCCCCACCAGGGCGCCGAGGGTGAGGACCAGCGCTGATCCGAGGGCCACGGAGGCGGGCACGTCCAGGCGACGTTGGAGGAAGCCCGACACCGCGTCCAGATAGACCGCGAAAATGACGGCCAGAAACAGGACCAGCAGTACGTCAATCGTGCGTATGGCCAGGGCCACAACAATGACGGCGAGGAGAACCCATCCAACTGGGAACCCTCGCCGCCGTTCTGCTTCCGCCGAGTAGGTCAACGCGACTTCCCTTCGTCCCCTTCCTCGATCAACTCCGCGTCCCGGACGTCTTCGCCACCGGCGCCCAGCTGCTTCGAATCTCTGCTCCGGCCGGAGCTCAGTATACCCATCTTGGTCTTCAGCTCGATGAGCTGCTGATCGGAGCTGCCCTTGTATTCCAGCGCCTCGAACTGGCGCACCAGCGTGTCGCCCGAGACCTCTTCGTTCAGCTCCGCCGCCGCCAGCGCCTTCCGCTCGGTGGCCTCGATCTTCTCCGCCATGCGCTCGAACGACTCGAACGCGCTCTTGTCGGAGAGTCCCGACATGGTCTCCTGGATCCGCTGCTGTGCCTCAGCCCGCTTGGACCGGGCCACGAGAATGTTCTTCTTGCGCTTGGCTTCCTCGATCTTGTCATTGAGCTGCCGCAGCGAAAGCTTGAGCTGGTCGGTTTCCGCCTTGTGCCGTAGCCAGGTCTCCTGCAGCTGCTGCGCGGCCTGGAGCTGCTCGTTGTAACGGCCCAGCGCCTGCTTGGCCAGGTCATCGCGCCCCTCCTGGACCGCCATCATGGCGCGGCGCTCCCAGTCCTGCGCCTGTTTCTTCAGGGCTTCGGCATCACTCTGGAGCTTGCGCTCGTCCGCGATGGCCGAGGCGACCTGCTGCTTGGCTTTGGCCAGCTGGCCCTTCATGTCCAGAATGAGCTGATTCAACATCTTTTCGGGGTTCTCGGCCCGGGAGATGAGATCGTTGATGTTCGATCGCAGCATCGCCGAGAGACGATCAAAGAGTCCCATGACGCTTCACCTTTCCCGGTAGGGCGCGAGCGCGCTCAAGTGCGAGGCCAACGCCAGCGTGACCGAGTCGAAGCTAGCCTCGAACTCGTTGTAGTCGAGGTTTTCCAGCTCGAGCGTGTCGGTGAGGACGACGTGATCCCCTTCCAGACCGTAGGAGCCATGGACCAGCTCCCTGGCGTTGAACTCCAGGAGCTGGCGGAACAATTCCCCTCTGCGGGGCTCGCTGGCGGGAAGCTCCATAACCCGAACTCGAAGGATCACCACCGGAGGCGCATAGTGGACCACGACCTCCGAGTCGTCAGGCGTCCGCGCCACCCAGAGGTTGGATTCGATTTCCCGAACCGTCAGGCTGCCACCATCGAGGCGGTCGAGAAAGGACTGAATATCTTCTCGCGTGATCATTGCGTCGCTCCCCCGCGCAACTGATTCTCAGGTTGGCCGTGCGCGAGGAGCCGCTCGGCAAAATCTAACCGTTCCTCCACCTCCGCCAGCCGGCTCCGGAGGTCCTCCAGCTCGGCCGTGACGCTCGCGCCGATCTCCTCGATCGTCCGATGGGTATCGTCCTGCTCCGGAGCGCCACCCAGGCGCCGGGCGATGGCCGAGCCGATCGGTCCGAACAGCAGGGCCACCGCTGCGGCTCCCATCGCCAGAAACATCGCGAGCTCGCCCACGCCGGTCATCAGCCGCCCTCTTCAGTGGCCGCCCCCAGGCGCCCCGGTTGCTTGGCCTGAGCCAGCAGCCGCTCGGTGAAATCCACCCGCTCCTCCAGCTCCAACACCCTGGATTGGAGAGAGTCCATCTCGCCCAGCCGGGCGTGCAGATGGTCGATCTCCCCCTTCAGCGCCACATCGGTGTTCCCCCGCCCTTCCAGTCTCCGCCCGAACGCTCGCATGATCGGCCACAAGATGATCACGGTGGCAGTAAGGGCCGCGATCACGATGAGAAGGATGACCGGCGGACCGCCATCCTGCATGAAAATCAGGTTGGGATCGAACGGCGGACCGATGGGCGGCGGCGGTACCGGCGGCGCAGGCGGCACTCCCTGGAGGATCATCCTGACGCCTCTCCCTTGCCAAGCTCATGGCGGTCCTGCGTTTTCATCAGAATCCTCTCCGCAAAGTCCACTCGCTCATGGAGCTCGGCAACCTCCTGCCGCAGCGCATCCACCTCGGCCAGTAGCTCCGGATCCTGGGCCGGCCCGGCATGGCCACGCAGGCGGTCGGCAAACGCCCGGCCCACCGGACTGAGCGAAAGGAGGAATAGAGTTCCCCCACCGAATATGAGTGTGATGGCTAGTATGCCTTCCATGTCCATCCCGTGTCCATCTCCTGACTACCGCCTCGGGTACCCCACGCCTAAACGGACGGTGCCGGCTCCCGACCGAACACGTACGAACCCCCTGCCGGGATTGTTTCACTGCGAAACGTGTTTCGGTGGAGGATCGGCGTTAGACCAGTTCTACCTTTTCTATGGCGGCCAACGAGACGGCGATCTCCGTCTCATCGCCTCCCGCAGGCCGTAGATACACTTCGTGGGCCGTGACATGGGTATCCACGCTCATCGGGATACCGACGACCTCGGTCTGAGCCGTCGTCATGATCCGCACGGCCTGCTCGTGGCCTCCAGCGTAGCCCAGCAGCGTCACGATTTCTTCGTAGGTCATCTGGACCTCCCGGGGATGCGATCTTAATCTAGGTTCTGGTAGCTGACCTCGCCATGCACAAAGGAGATACCATGTTGCGTTTTTTACCGATAGCGCTGCTTTCCGTCACTGTGGTTGCTGCACGGGACCTCGCCGCCCAGGGCGCAGGTCACCCGCACCGGCGGGAGTGTTCCGACCGTGTCGGTGTCGGCGAAGATCGGCGCCAAATCATATGAGGGAACCGGACCAGGCAGCTGCCGCCACACACCCGATGCCGCGATCTACGATGTGCCCGCGGCGCTCTGGATGGTGGAGCAAGGTGGCTCGAGCAACGGAGCCATCAAGAGTCTGAACCTGACGATTTGGAAGCCGAAGGATGGCAGCCGGGACCAGCTATCGCTCGCTCTGACGACGGGCTCCTCCTCCCACCGGATAGATGTGGGCGGGCGGGGCGATCAGGTCGGCAGTGGAAAGGCCACTGTGACACCGAAGGGTGCCGGCGGCCGAGTGGAAATTCAGGGAAAGGACGAATCCGGAGCGGCGGTGCAGGTCGTCATCACCTGCCCCGCCTTCTCTGGCGTCCAAGCCGAAGGTGGCTGAGCGGCTGCTCTAATGGGACCCCGCCGCGGCGCGTTCGCGGCCTGCCTGCTCCGGCGAGGCCCCTTTCAGGTTCTGATCCAGGTAGCGAGTGATGAGCTCGAACAGGTGCACTTGCGTGTTCTTTCCCTGGCACACGCAGTGGGTCCGGTTGGGGTATTGCATCATGGTGAACGGCTTGTTGGCCGCCACCAGGGCGTTGATTAACACCTCGGTGTTCTGGAAGTGCACGTTGTCATCGCCGCTGCCGTGAATCAGCAGGAGATTGCCCTTGAGACCGTTCACGTATGTCAGCGGTGATCCCCGGTCGTATCCCGCCTGGTTGTCCGCCGGGAGACCGTTGAATCGCTCGGTATATACATTGTCGTACAGTGCCCAGTGAGTCACCGGCGACACCGCCACCGCGGTGCTGAACAAATCCGGATGTTGGAATAGACTGTTCAGGCTCATGAAAGCGCCGTAGCTCCAGCCCCAGATCCCGATTTTCCCGGTATCGACGTAGGGCCGCTGCGCCAGAGCCTGCGCGGCAGTCGCCTGATCCCGGGTCTCCACTACACCCAACTGCCCGTACACAGCCTTACGCCAGGCGCGGCCGAGCGGCGCCGGCGTGCCGTGGTTGTCAACGCTGAGCACCAGGTAGCCCTGCTGCGTCAGCATCAGGTGCCACAGGTAGTAGGACCCATAGGCATCATTCACCGTGGTATTTCCGGGACCGCCATAGACGTGGAGCAACAGCGGATACTTCCGAGTGGAATCGAAGCCCGGCGGCTTGATCAGGACCGCCGGCATCTTGGCGCCGTCCTCCGCCGCTATGCTGAAAAACTCCACCGGCCCCTTTCGAAGTCCTGCCAGACGGTCCCGTAGGCCCGCGTTATCGATGAGGGTGCGGATCGTCTCGTGCCCGGGCAAGCGCACCAGCCGAATGACAGGCGGCTTGCCGAAGCTGGAGTACGTTTCCAGCGCGTAGCGAAGGTTGGGCGCCACGTCGTAGGTGTGGGTCCCCGGCTCCTGCCGGGGAGAGAGCCGCTCGGGCGTGCCCTTTCCGTCTAGCCGGGCACGGTAGAGGTAGCGCTGTGCCGGCTGCTCGGGCGACGCCAGATAGTAGAGCCAGCCTCCCTTCTCGTCGGTGCCTACCACCTTTACTACGTCGAAGTCGCCCCGCGTGATGGGTCGCACCTTCTTGCCGTCACGAGACACCAGATAGGCATGATTCCAGCCGGACCGCTCGCTCAGCCAGGTGAGGCGCTTTCCCTGGCCCAGCCAGGTGACGTTATCCACCACATCCACCCAGGCGCTGTCCCGCTCCGTCAGCACCGCTCGGACCTTCCCGGTGCGGGCGTCACCGAGGAGCAACTCGTTGGTATTCTGCAGTCGGTTCAACCGCTGGAGCAGGACCTCGTCCCCGCCGGCCGCCCAATCCATTCGGGCGATGTAGTGGTTCCGGGGATCACCGGGTATCTCCAGCCACCGGGAGGCCCCACCTGCGGCGCTGACGATGCCGACCCGAGCGGCCGAGTTGGCTTCACCGGCCTTGGGATACTGGACTGGGACCACCTGCGAGTACAAGGAATCGGTGTTGTTGATCAGGCTGAAGTCTTTGACCTGATCCGCATTCAGTTGCCAGTACGCGATGTTGCGGCCGTCGGGGCTCCATCGCCAGCCGTCGGCGTAATAGTTCATCAGCTCTTCTTCGTACACCCAGTCGAACGTCCCGTTGATAAGGGTCCTGGATCCGTCGGTAGTCAGTGCGACGATCGAGCCGCTCGCCAGATCCTCCACATAGAGGTTGTTCTCGCGCACATACCCGACCCGCTTTCCGTCGGGGGAAAACTTGGCGAACATGAGCGTGGAGGGCTTCGCGTCGCGCCCCCCCAGTTTCCGCAGCGCGCCGGTCGACCGATCGAGGATCCAGTAATCGCCGCGGGTGTTCAGCCGCCATACCGGTTTGGTATTGGTGAAGATCAACAGCAGCTTCATGTCGGGCGACCAGGCATACTCCTCTACCCCCAGCGGGACCGTGTCGCCCTGGGGAATAAATTGTCGGGCGGCCACCAGCACTTCGCGGGCGCCGTTCTCCGTATCGTACCGCACCAGGTTCTGGCCCCGGTCAGCCCCGCCTTCTTCCAGGGTGGTATAGGCCTCTCCCTCTCCCAGCCAGCGGGCGGGTCCGAAGGGTTGGCTGCGAAACTCACGGGTGCCGTAGATGCGATGCACCGACAACAGGCCGGAGTCGGCCTGCTGGGCAGGCAAGTAGCCCGTATAGACGGAAAGCGCGAGCACGACGAGGAGAGTGAGACGGGTCACGAAAGTTCCGATGGCATGAGGGTAAGGTTAGTATCCCTTCTTCTTCGCTCCCGGAAGGAGCGATGAAACCGAGCACGTACCATCACTGCTATTATACAGGCGGCAACTCCATGCGAATCCCGCTCCCGAACCGGCTCATGACCCTGCTGACTGCCGCCGTCGGCATTAGCGGAGCGGGCTGCACCAAGAACCCCGATGAATCAACCCGGCTCGAGAGCGCGGCGGCCGTGGCCCCACCGGCCCAGCAGCCCGCTGGCGTCGAGCCGCGGATACTCCCGGCACTGCCGTCGCACCGCAGAAGCCGGAACACCCCCAGGGGGGTGAAGCCGGCTCGCCGCAAGCCGGTGGTTGAGCCGGCCTCGCCCCCGAGTCAGCCGGCCGCCCCGACCGAATCCGCCCCGGCTGCCGCAGGCCGGTCAGGAGAAGTGGCTCTCGTATGACGCTGCCACTAACACCGTGACGTTCGAGCTCATCGGCGGGCCCCGGGATTTCAATTCAACGGATACGCAAGCGGGGCGCGACCCTGACGGTACCCTCCGAAGCCAACGTGGTCATGAACTTCGTCAATAAGGACGGAACCCCACACAGCGCCGAGATCATTTCCGGCGAGGGCCCGCTACCCGAATGCAGCCACCGATGCCGCAATCCCCCGGGCTTACACCAGCCAGCTCTCGCAGGGACTTGCCGCAGGAGGGCAGCGATGTGATGCGCTTCCCGGTCCCGGAGAGCGGCACCTATCGGATCTTCTGCGGGGTGCCGGGACACGGCGCCTCCGGTATGTGGATCTGGATGAAGATCGACCCGGCTGCGAAAGCGCCAACTTTCGGGCCAACGAAAGCGTGAGACGGTACCAGGAACGTTAGCTAGTTCGACGCCTTTGCTGCTCCGCTGTTTACTGTCAACGCTTTTTGCAGGAACTGACCGGTATAGCTCGTCCTCCACCTCTGCCACATCCTCCGGCGTTCCAGCTGCCACCACCTGGCCGCCCCGCTCGCCTCCTTCGGGTCCGAGATCGATGATCCAATCAGCCGTCTTGATCACGTCCAGATTGTGCTCGATCACCACGATGCTGTTTCCCTTGTCGACCAGACGATGCAGCACGTCCAGCAGGAGGCGGACATCCTCGAAGTGAAGGCCCGTGGTGGGCTCATCAAGGATGTACAGGGTCCTGCCAGTATCCCGCTTGGCCAGCTCGGTGGCCAGCTTTACGCGCTGGGCCTCTCCACCGGAGAGCGTCGTGGCCGCCTGCCCCAGGTGGATATATCCCAGCCCTACGTCGTTCAGCAGCTCGAGTTTCTCGGCGATGCGGCGCTGGTGCGCGAAAAACTCCAGCGCATCCGCCACAGTGAGATCGAGAACATCCGCAATGCTTCGACCCTTGTAGCGCACCTCCAGCGTCTCGCGATTGTAGCGCCGTCCCTTACAGACCTCGCAGGGGACATAGACGTCGGGCAGGAAGTGCATCTCGATCTTGACCAGTCCGTCGCCCTGGCAGGCCTCACAGCGCCCGCCCTTCACGTTGAACGAGAACCGGCCCGGGCCATAGCCTCGCATCTTGGCGTCGGGCAGCTGGGTGAACAGCTCCCGGATGGGCGTAAACAGGCCAGTATACGTCGCCGGGTTGGACCGGGGGGTGCGGCCGATGGGACTCTGATCGATGTCTATGACCTTGTCGATCCGGTCCAGCCCTTCGATTCTGGTGTGGGCACCCGGCACCACCTTGGCTCGGTAGAAGTGTCGCGCCAGGGCCTGGTAGAGGATGTCGGTGACGAGGGTGGATTTGCCCGAGCCCGAGACGCCCGTGACGCCGACGAACAGCCCCAGCGGGATGTCGACGGTGAGGTCTTTCAGGTTGTTGGCCCGGGCGCCGAGCACTCGCAGCCGGTGATCCGGCGGCGCTTCGCGGCGTCCGGCCGGCACCGGCATACGCAGCTCGTCCCGCAGGTACCGGCCGGTGAGGGACTCGGGATGACTGCGGATATCCTCCACCGTTCCTTCGGCGACCACTTCGCCGCCAAAGCGCCCGGCCCGGGGCCCCAGGTCGATAACGTGGTCGGCTGCCTGGATGGTCTCCTCGTCATGCTCGACGACGATGACCGTATTCCCCAGATCCCGGAGGCCGCGCAGCGTGGCCAGCAGGCGCTCGTTGTCGCGCTGATGCAGTCCGATGCTGGGCTCGTCGAGGATGTAGAGCACCCCCACAAGGCGGGACCCGATTTGCGTGGCCAGCCGAATGCGCTGGGTCTCGCCGCCGGACAGGGACGTGGCGGCCCGCCCGAGGGTGAGGTACTCCAGATCCCACATCGCGCAGGAACCGAAGCCGGTCCACCACTTCCTTCAGGATCGGACCCGCTATGTCGGGATCGAGACCGATGCGGCCGTTGGTCGAAGGTGCGCCGCCGGTCCGACTGCCGCGGAGCGGAACGCTCTCGAAGAACTCGATGGCGCGCTCCACCGGAAGGTCGACGACGTCGCCGATGCTCGTTCCGTTGACCAGCACCGACAGACTCTCGGGCTTGAGCCGTTTCCCGCCGCAGGTCTGGCAGGGCTGCTCGATCATGAACTCTTCGAGCGAGGCGCGCACCCCATCGCTGGTGGATTCACGATAGCGTCGCTCGATATTCCGGAGCACGCCCTCCCAGTCGCTCTCGTACTCGCCCCGCCCACGAGCCCCATCGGTCTGAAACTTGAAGCGTCCGGGCGCGCCATGAAGAATGGCGCGTCTTGGCCGCCTCGCTGTGATCGCCCCAGGGCGCGTTGAGCTGAAAGTTGAACGCCTTGGCCAGCGTCGGCAGCACGACCTTGCGCAGGTAGCCGCTCGGCTCGCCCCAGGGAAGGATCACGCCTTCCAGGATGGAGATGCTGGGGTCGCCCAGCACCAGCTCGGCGTTGACTTCCCGCCGAGTTCCCAGTCCATGGCAGTCAGGGCAGACGCCGAACGGCGAGTTGAAGGAGAACTGCCGCGGCTCCAGCTCCGGGAGCGAGAGTCCGCATACCGGGCACGCAAATCGTTCGGAGAAGACGACAGATTGCCCCGCTGCCCCGCTGCCCGCCTGTCCCGTGTGGCGGACCACCTCGACCAGACCGTCCGCCGTCTTCAGCGCCGTCTCGATCGAATCGTTCAGGCGCGACCGGTCCGCCGCGCGCACCACCAGCCGGTCCACCACGATCGCGATATCATGGTTCTGGCGCCGGTTCAACGTGGGGACGGAGCCCAGATCGTGGATCTGACCATCGACTCGGACCCGCACGAAGCCGCGCTTGCGCACGTCGTCGAGCAGGTCCCGGAATTCGCCCTTGCGCCCCCGTACCAGGGGAGCCAGCACCTCGATCCGGGTTTCCTCGGGCCAGCCGAGCACCGTATCCACGATCTGAGCGGCACTCTGCCGGGTGACGGGACTCCCGTCGTTAGGGCAGTGAGGCACCCCCACCCGGGCCCAGAGCAGCCGGAGATAGTCGTAGATCTCGGTGACGGTTCCCACCGTCGAGCGGGGATTCTGCCCGGTGGTCTTCTGCTCGATCGAGATGGCGGGTGAGAGACCCTCGATGGCGTCGACGTCCGGCTTTTCCATCAGCCCGAGGAACTGCCGCGCATACGCCGACAGCGACTCGACGTAGCGCCGCTGTCCTTCGGCATAGATGGTGTCGAAGGCAAGCGACGATTTCCCCGAGCCGGACAGCCCGGTGATCACCGTGAGCTGATTGCGGGGAATGGCGACGGAGATGTTCTTGAGGTTGTGTTCGCGGGCGCCCCGCACCACCAGAAATTCCTGAGCCATAGCCCCGAAAGCTACCCGAAGCCGAGCAGCGGGGTCAACGGGAGCCTAGTCGCCAGTCGTCAGTCCCCAGTCGTCAGCTGCGACAAGGACGGTCATTCTCTGGCGACTGGCGAGTGGCGACCGGTCATGACTGGCGACTGGCGGCTGGTTCCTCTACCATAGAGCAGCCAACAACTGGCACCCGGCTCCGACCCAGAGCTCCCGACCCCTGACTCCTGACCCCCAACACCCGTCTTCCGAGTCCCAACCGCCAGCCCGGGACCCCAGCGCCACGGAGCGCCGGCTGCAGCAGGCCGACGCGCTGGCCGACGGCTCCATGCCGGGCGCGGCAGTTCGCCCCTACCGCGAATTGCTGGAGTTGGAGCCGGAGCACGTGGAGGCCCGGCTGCACCTGGCCCGCCTGCTGGATCGGCTGGAGGAGGCGGAGGACGCAGTGGACGTGCTCAGCGAGGGCCTTCGTCGCGCGCCCGACCAGACCGAGTTCCTGGTTCTTCGGGGCTCGATGCTCGGCCGTCTCCAGCGCTATCGCGAGGCCGAGCTGGACCTGCGCCGGGTGCTGCGGCTGCATCCCTCGCACGCACCCGCCCAATTCGAGCTGGGACTGCTGCTCTGGCGGCGCGGACTGGTGCAAGAGGCGGCAGCCTGCTTCCGGCGGGCGCTCGAGTTTCAACCCGACAACGCCAAGACGCTACTACTACCTGGGCGACGTGCTCAACCAGCTGGGCGACCTTCCCGGCGCCCGGAGCGCACTGGAGCGAGCGATACAGGTAAACCCGGATGATGCCAAAGCCTACCACCTGCTGGGACGGGTGCTCGACCGGCTGAACCTGCCGGAGGAGGCCCAGGAGATGTACCGCCGCGGACGCGACCTGGCCCGACTGTGATTCACGTGATCGTCGACGATCTTGCCTCGATCAAGGCCGATGCCATCCTGCGCCCGGCCGACGGGAGCCTGGGCACCGACCTCGCCGGCCGGGATGCGCCTGGATGAGCGGGCGGGCCCGCGTTTTGCCGAGCAGCGGCGAGTGTCCAGCTCGCTCAAGGCCGGCTCGGCCGTGGTGACCGGAAGCGGGGATCTGGCGGCCCCATTTGTGCTCCACGTCGTGATCCAGGATCCGGAAATCCAGACTGGGCGCGACGTGGTGCGCCGGGCGCTGGTATCCGCCTGGCAGCGCGCAACAGACTGGGAGCTCGGCACGATCGCCACCCCGCTGGTCGGCGCGGATTCCGGGCAGCTGAGCCTGGAGGAGGCCGCGACCCTGCTGGTCGAGACGTTTCCCGCCGAAGCCCGAGGATTCCCAGCGGAGCTGCAGATCGTAGTGGATGGAGATGCCGATCGGGCCCTGGTAGAAGCCATCGTCCGGAGGATTGTGTGATCCGACTGCATCAGCTCACCAAACGGTATGGCCGGTTCACCGCAGTGGACCGAATCGACCTGGCCGTACCGAGCGGCGAGCTGTTCGGATTTCTCGGCCCCAACGGCGCCGGGAAGACCACCACCTTTCGCATGATCGCGGGCATTCTTCGGCCCACCAGCGGCACCATCGAGGTCGGCGGCATCGACATCAACCGCCGCCCACTCGAAGCCAAGGCGCGCCTGGGCTTCATTCCCGACCGCCCCTTCGTCTACGACAAGCTGACCGGCGCGGAGTTTCTCCGCTTCGCGGCGGCGCTGTACGGCCAGCAGGGCCCCGCCATCGAACGCCGGATCGATGAGCTGCTCGAGCTGTTCGAGCTCACCCGCTGGAAGAACGAGCTGACCGAGTCGTACAGCCATGGGATGCGGCAGAAGCTCATCATCTCCGGCGCGCTGGTGCATCGGCCGGAAGTGATCGTGGTCGACGAGCCCATGATCGGGCTCGACCCCCGCAGCGCCCGCCTGCTCAAGGACCTGTTCCGCCAGTTCGTGGACCGGGGCGGCACCGTGCTCATGAGCACCCACACGCTCGAGGTGGCGGAGACGATGTGCGACCGCATCGCCATCATGCACGGCGGCAGGATCATCGCATCCGGCAACATGTCCGAGCTGCAGGAGCAGACCTCCTCCGAGGACCTGGGCCTGGAAGACCTCTTCCTCAAGCTCACCGGCGGCATGCGCGAGCATCAGCTCGATACCATCCTCGACGCCTGATCGCGTGACCCCTCGTACCTCGAGTACAACCGCGCCTATGGACGCTGCTGACGCCCAAGTGGCGGAGCGCGCTGACGCGCGCCCGGCAGGACCGCACCGATTCGCGTCTGCGCGTGGTGTTGCTGGCGCTGGTCGCCCTGCTCTTCTGGCTCGCGGTCTTCGGAATCGCCTTCCGGGTGCTGCGCTATCTCAGAACCGTGGACGAGATCGGCAACCTGATGGCCGGCAAGGTGCTGGATGTGATCCTGCTGGCGTTCCTTTCGATTCTGCTGCTGTCGAACATCATTACCGCGCTATCCACGTTCTTTCTGGCGAAGGATCTCGATCTGCTGGTAGCGGCACCGGTAAGCGGAGTGCGCCTCTATCTCTCCAAGCTGGCCGAGACCATCGTCCACTCCTCGTGGATGGTGGCGCTGATGTCGCTGCCGATCTTCACCGCGTACGGCATCGTCTACGATGGTGGGATTCCTCTTCCCCTTTGTGGCGCTGGCGGCGTTCATCCCCTATCTCATCCTGCCAGCGGTAGCGGGCACCGCCTTCACGCTGGTGCTGGTGAACATCTTTCCGGCCCGCCGAACCCGCGAGCTGCTGAGCCTCATCGCGACCGGCGCCGTCGTGATCGCCGTGGTGAGCCTGCGGTTCATGCGACCGGAGCAGCTGGCGCAGCCGGAAGGGTTCCAGAACCTGGTGGACTACCTGGCGGTGCTCCGGACGCCGACCAGCTCGCTGCTGCCCAGCGAGTGGACCGCCTCCATGATCATGAACTGGCTGCTCCGGGTGGCCGACCCGATGCCGATCGCGAAGCTCTGGGGCGCCGCCGCCGTCGCGGTGGCCCTGGGCGCGGTCATCCACCAGCGGCTCTACTTCCTGGGCTTCTCGAAGGCGCAGGAAGGCGCCGAGCGGAAGGTCCTGTCGGCCGCTGCGCGGACCGCTCTCCCGACTGCTGCGATCGCAGTCTCCCTCGAAGCGCGAATTCATTCTGAAGGACCTGCGACTCTTCTTCCGCGACAACACCCAGTGGAGCCAGCTGATCCTCCTGGCCGTGCTCCTCATGGTCTATCTCTTCAACATCAAGTCCCTGCCGCTGCACTCGGGGGAGCGGGTGCCGTTCCGGCTGGTGACGATCATCTCATTCCTGAATCTCGGCCTGGCCGGTTTCGTCCTGGCGGCGGTGGCCGCCCGGTTCATCTTCCCCGGCATCTCGCTGGAGGGCCGGCAGATGTGGCTGCTGCGCTCGAGTCCGCTCGACCCCAGATCCATGATGTGGAGCAAGTACTGGATCGGCACGGTGCCCTTGCTGGTCCTGGCGCTGCTCATCACCGTGTTCACCAACTGGCTGCTGCACGCGAGCCCGTTCATGATGACGGTCTCAGTCATCACCATCCTGCTCTACACCCTGGCGGCCGGCGCACTGGCCCTGTCCTTCGGGGCCCTGTACCCCCAGTTTGGAAGCGAGAATGCGGCCCAGATCCCCACCAGCTTCGGGGGGCTGGTGTACATGATGAGCAGCCTGTGTCTGCTGGCGCTGATCATCGGCATCGAAGCGATCCCGGTGACGGATTACCTGCGCGACCAACGCTATTCTCAGCAGCCGGTCGGGATCACTCCCCAGCTGGTGCTCTCCGGACTGGCGGTCGTCGGCGTCTGCGCGCTGGCCACGATTATTCCCCTGCGCGCCGGTCTGCGGAGGATCGAGACGATGGAGTGGTAAAGGTCGATCTGTTCAGCGATACCGTCACCCGTCCGACGGCGCCGATGCGGAGGTTCATGTGCGAGGCGGAAGTCGGCGACGAGCAGCAGCGCGAAGATCCCACCGTCAATCTCCTGCAAGACATTGTCGCCGATCTCCTGGGTAAGGAGGCGGCGCTTTTTCTTCCCTCCGGCACGATGTGCAATCAGGTGGCTTTCGCGGTGCACTGCCGGGCCGGAGACGAAATCCTGCTTCAGGAGCTGGCGCATCCGATGCTGTACGAGGCCGGCGGCGCCGCGGCGCTGGTCGGGGCCGTATTCCGTCCTCTCCCGGGGCCCGACGGGTTCTTCACCGCCGACCAGGTTCTCGAAGCCATCAGGCCCCCGGTGCACTTCATGCCGCGCACTCGAACCATCTCGATCGAGCAGACCAGCGCCTCGATCGGCGGCGTGTGCTGGCCGCTCGACGGGATCCAGGAGGTCTGTGCCGCGGCGCATGCCCGAGGGCTCGTGACCCACATGGACGGCGCCCGTCTCTTCAACGCCGTCGTGGCGAGCGGAACGCCGGCTCGGGCCTTCGCGGCGCCACTCGACTCCGTGTGGGTGGACTTGAGCAAGGGACTGGGAGCGCCGGTCGGCGCGGTGCTGGCAGGATCGCGCGACTTTATCGAACAGTGCGTGGATCTTCAAGCAGCGCTTCGGGGGCGCCATGCGGCAGGCCGGCATCATCGCCGCGGCGGGCGTGTACGCCCTTCGCCATCACGTGGACCGGCTGGCCGAAGATCATCAGCGCGCCCGCGAGCTGGCTCTAGGGCTCGCGGAGATCACGAGGAGTTACGTTGGACCTGAATCGCGTGGAGACCAACATCGTGATTTTCGATGTTCGTGGCACTGGTCTCACTGGAGATGACCTGGCGACCCGTACCCTGGCAAGCCATGGGGTGCGATTCAGCGTCCTCGCGCCGTACACCGTACGAGCCGTGACCCACCTGGACGTCCCGCCGGACGGCATCACGCGAGCCCTCGAAGCAGTCCGCGCGGCGATCAGCTAGACCGCGCCTCCGTCGCTTCTTGGCGCATTGGGCTGCGGCTCTCACTCCAATCAGAATCGCGTTTCAGATTGTTTCGACGGTGCAAATGGCTGGTCCCCATCCGTCCCTAGGACGATGCGAGACAACCACCGGCCGAAGCAGGATCTGATTCACGAGGTCACCAGCCTCCGCAAGCAAATCGTGGATCTCAAGGAAGCCATGGTAGCGCGGCGCCGGGTGGAGGATGCTCTGCGCGAGGCCGAGTCTCGGCTTCGCTCCTTGACCGACGGCGCGCCGGTGGGACTCTGCCTGTTTCGCTCGGATGGTACCCCGCTTACAGCGAACGCTCCCTTCGCGCGCATGCTCGGGTACGACTCGCCCGCCGAGCTGCAGCGTATCGCTGGCGTGCTCGGCGTCTTCGCGAATCCCGACGAACAGACGCGGGTGCTTGGCAGTGCCGGCACGAGACACGGCTCGGGCGCGTTTTTCCGTCATAAGGACGGCACCCACCTCTGCCTCAGTGTCCTGGCGGCCCGCTGCCCCGAGGAGAACACCGTCGCTAATCGCCGTGCACCAGCGCACCCGTCAGGAGTAACAGAGCACATCATTTTCTCGCCCCTCCTCGCGTAACCCCGGTCCGTCGTCGCACCTCAGCCACTCCTAGCTTGGCCTCTCCCACGGAACCCGCGCCGCAACCCGCGCGGAGTCCATCTCCAAGGAGGACGCCATGTTCACCCGAATCAGTTTCTTCCTCATTGCACTGGCGGCCATGGCCGCATGTGATCGCGCCGAGCCCACCCGTCCCACCGAAGCGCAGGACAACGCGGTCCCAGGCGAGTCCCCTCATGCGAGCATTGTCGGGGCAGACCGCGCCGCGATGGACCGCCTTGCTCGCCGGCTGGCCCGCTCAATGGCGGATGCCGGCTTCCGGGCCTACGTCAGGGCCGAGCTGGACCGGTCTCCGGTCGTCGAGCACAAGCTCCACCTGCAACGTTTTCTCTCCCGGTCGAACGGGCACGTCTCGAAGCTCGTGGCTCGGCTGGCGGCCGAGTCCGAGTCATCGATCACGGCCGATGCCCGCGCCGCAGGCCCGCTGGAGATCTACTTCCCGGTCCCGGAGCACCGGGCCAAGTGGACCGGCGGGCCCGACGTTCTGGTCGCCAGTGCGCGAGAAGACCACGATGCTCCGGTAGCCTATGACACCCAGGGGCGACGCCAGGTCCTGAGCGCCGAGGCGCCGCCCTCCACCCCGGTTCTGGCCATTGTCCCGGTGGAGACCGATTTCGGCGACCGGACGGCTCGGTCGCCTTCGCCGTCACGCCGCCAGGAGCACAGCCGGCCCCGCCACCACCCCAGCCTGCCCCGACGCCGCCCACCGGGCATGTACATGACGTATGCCCGCTTCGTGCAGGATTTTGAGGGTTGGTTGAAGGGCAGCCCGGAATTTGAGATCCACATTCTGGGCCAGTCGGGCACCAGCGACTCGTTGACGGACTATCAGTGTGCCGGCGCGTCAGCGTCCGGGTACTACCGGTTCGACCAGAACAACTTGGACTGGAGCGGCAGCGTCCTGCTGTTCAGCCAGACCCAGCTCAACAACTACAAGACCGCCCATCCCAACCAGAACTTTCGGATCATCGCGCTTGAAGATGACGACAGCGCCGTGTCAGATCAAGTTCGACGGCAGACCGGTTCAAAGCTCTGTAGGCCACGCTGCAGTCGGCCTATCCCGAACCTCACCGGGGCAAAGGACACGACTAGCGGCATCGGCAAATCATCAAGCGGGCCAACGCGCTGCAGAAGATCCTGAGCGCAGCGTACTCCTTCATCACCACCCAAGATGACCTGATCGGAAATGCCATCGAGGACGTCGTCGTGGGCCAGTTCTTTC
This sequence comes from uncultured Gemmatimonadales bacterium, assembly GCA_963810165.1. Taxonomy (GTDB): domain Bacteria; phylum Gemmatimonadota; class Gemmatimonadetes; order Gemmatimonadales; family GWC2-71-9; genus CAVVWJ01. The sequence goes on along the minus strand of CAWEMG010000043.1, from coordinate 47,087 downwards.
CCGGGGCCAACTGGATCGTTCAAGGGAGAGAGCAACGAGACCAACGGCTGGCTCAAACTGGAGATGCGCTGACACGATGCCTACCTCGCTGGGGCGCAGCGGTGACGATTGTGCTCGCCGCCGCCACGATCCGTCTGGTGTTCACCTCTGCTGGGGCAGTGGCGGTGTGGGCGCCGAGGTCGGAGCCAGTCGCTTCTGGGGCGGCTCCCTGGACGGCGAGAGCGAGACCTCGGTGAGGCCCTACCGTCCCACCACGTTTGGCATTGGCCTGGAGCGCCAAAGCAGCCCGGTACGCGGCCGGGGTGCAGCTGCACTACGCCGAAGCCAGTCTGGCGCTGGAGGGGCCGGATGGGGTCGTCGCGGCGGAAGGTGCCTTCACGATCGTGAGCATCTCGCCGGAACTGGCCGTTCGGATCGCCACTCTGGGACCGGGCAATGAGCTCCGGCTCCATGCCGGGCCACTGGTCGAGATCTGGGACATCATAGACCAGGACTCGCGCACCCGTGTCGGGGCGCACGGTTCCGTCTCGCTGGATGTGCCGCTGGGGGGCCGCTTCGGCGGAGCCGTGCGCGCGGGCGTCGCGGCAACTCCCTCCCCTTTCGAGGAAGGAGAGCTCGACCTGGGGAACGGCGCCCCAACGTACGACCTTCGAACGCTGTGGCGGCGGAGCTTCGCCCTGGGGCTGCGGTACCGATTGTAGGTCCGAGATATGGCCCTAGCCCTGGACGGACTCTTAGGCCGCCACTTGCCGGCCGCACCTGTCGCAGTACCTGCTGCCAGGGCCCAACTCCGCCCCGCAGCCGTCACACCGGGGGCGGGAAGCCAGCCGGCGACCGCAGCGGGAACAATACAGCGCGTCTGGTTCGGGACGGGGACCGCACGCATCGCAAACCGGAGGTGGGCCGGAGTCATCTGCGGTAATCCCTGGCGAGGTGTCCGGCGGCGTTGTGGCCGAAGCGGAGCGAAGCGAGAGCACTCGAGCGGAAATCAATGCTTCGATGTCGTCGGACACCGGCCCCCGCTCATCCCGGAGCGCCGCTACCGCTTCCGCCGTGTACCGGGTCTTAAGAAGCTCGTAGTCCGCATCCGACAGCTTTCCCGTCTCCCGATCGAACTCGATCTCCTTGAGGGCCGCCAGCGCCACTCCCTTGGGCGTCTCCTCCGGATCGAGCGGCTCATACCCCTGTGTCCGCCGAAGGCCGAGGCCTCAGCAGTGGCTGGAGCACCAGCCAGAGCACCGCCAGCGCCAGGGCTACCGCCGCCAGTGCCTCGACCGCCATCAGTCCTCGATTTCGGCCAGCGCGCGCCTGCAGACGGTCCAGCTCCTCCGGACTCGCCTGAACCCCCGCGGTGGGGTCCGGGCGTGCAGTGGCAAGCGCCACCGCCGTCTTTCGCCTGCCGATGAATAACGCCAGGCCGGCGCCGGCCGCGGCGATCAGAGTCCCGGGAAGCAGGTAGCCCGCCAGGTTGAACCCCTCCGCCTTGGGAGCCATGAGCGCCTTCTCGCCATACTTCGCGACGAAAGTGTCGAGAATCTGTTGCGCCGTCTTGCCCTCGTCCCGGAGCGCCAGAACCTCGCGATGCAGCTCGGGAGAATAGGTGCAGGTGAAGTCGGTGGTTCGGCAGGTGAAGATGTCGAGAGTGCAGCCGCAGGTGCACGCCAGCCGCTGTTCGATGCCTCTGGATCTCGGCGTCATCCCGTGCGTCAGTTGGCTGTCGGGGCCGGCCCACCGCCGAGGGATCGCGCAGACGTACCGGTGGCGCCGCGGCCGGCCAGCGAGTCCTGCGCCGCTTGAAATCCGGTCGCCACAGCCATTGCCGGCGTGGCAACCGCCCCGAGCGCCGCCGAAACGCTTCCCCGGAGGAACTCCCGCCGCGTGCTCACTCGCTGCCCGCCCCCACCAGCGTCACCCCATACCCGGCTTGCGCCCTGCCGTGGTGCCGACGACGTCGATCCCGCCACCCGGCCACATGGTGATGATCCCGCCAAGCGCCAGCACGAACCCGCCGAACCAGACCCACCAGACCAGGGGATTGATGTTGAAGCGGTAGACCGCCTCCTCGGTTCCGTTCACCGACCCGGCGAAGACGACGTACACGTCCTCCTGCAGGCTGCTGCGAATCCCCACCTCGGTGGAGGGCTCGAAGGTGGGTCGCTTGAAGCTGTCCACGTGCTGCCGCTTCTCCGAGATCATCAGCCCGGCCGGGCTGGCCGTCCTTCGTCACCTGCATCGTCGCCGCGGACACGATTCGGTTGAGCGCCTCGTACTGCGAGATTCCCAGGTGGGTGAAGCGGTAGGTGTGGCCGAACGGGCTGCTCATCTCCACCGACTCGCCCGGCTTGAGCGTCGCCTCCCGCTCCCGTTTGAACGCCATGCCCGCGAAGGCCACGAAGTAGATCAGCACGCCCAGATGCACGACGTAGCCGCCGTAGCGGCGCCGGTTCCTGCCGATCAGCCGGCCGAAGGCCACCGGCAGCGATTCCCCGTGCATGCGGCGGCGGGCCCGAACCCCTCGATGGAACTCCTGCGAGATGGTCCCCGCCACGAAGCCGGCGAGCGCGATGGCGACCGTGGCGTGGAAGTCGCGCACGCCGGCTGCCACAGCCCCACCAGGGTCACGCAGCCCGGCGCTGACGGGAGCGATGAACTGCCGCCGAAGGTTGGCGGCGGAGGCCTTGCGCCAGGCGATCAGCGGCCCGATACCGGTGAGACCAAGCAGCAACAGGCCCAGCGGGACATTGACCCGGTTGAAGAACGGCACGCCGACCGTGATCTTGGTGCCCCGCACCAGCTCCGAGAGGATGGGGAACAACGTTCCCCACAGCACCGAGAAGGCGATTCCGACCAGGAGCAGATTGTTGAACAGGAACGCGGCCTCACGGCTCAGCACCGACTCGAGCTGGACGTCAGCTTCGAGCAGCGGCCACCGGGTATACAGCAGCGTGAACGCCAGGATGGCGGTGACGGCCAGAAACGCGAGAAAGAAGTACCCCACGTTCGACTGAGTGAAGCTGTGCACGCTGGCGATGACCCCGGAGCGGGTGATGAACGTCCCGAAGATGCTGAGCAGGAACGTTCCGATCACCAGGCCGAAGTTCCAGCGCTTCAGCATCCCTCGCTTTTCCTGGATCATCACGGAATGAAGGAACGCCGTCATCGTCAGCCAGGGGAGCAGACTGGCGTTCTCCACCGGGTCCCAGGCCCAGTAGCCGCCCCAGCCCAGCTCGACGTAGGCCCACCACATTCCGAGCGTGATGCCGATCGAGAGAAACAGCCACGATACCAGGGTCCACTTGCGGATAGCGTGAATCCAGCCGGTGTCCAGCCGGCGGGAGAGCAGCGCGGCCACGGCGAAGGCGAAGGGGATGGTAAGGCTGATGTACCCCAGGTAGAGCATCGGTGGATGGATGACCATCCCCACGTTCTGAAGCTGCGGATTCAATCCTCTGCCGTCAGCCGGCGTAAACCCCAGGCGCTCGAAGGGGTCGGCCGCGAACAGCATCACGCAAACGAAGAAGGTGACCACCGCCGAGGTAACGCCGGCCACGTACGGCATCAGGTGGGCGTAGCGCCGTGGGGTCAGCAGCTGGGCCGCGCTGGCAAACAGCGACAGAACCACCGCCCAGAACAGAAGCGATCCTTTCTGCCCGGCCCAGAACGCGGAAAAGATGTAGGCGGAGGGAAGGTTCCGGGACGTGTAGGCCCAGACGTACTCCATGTTGAAGTCGTGGGTGATCAGCCCTTTCCAGAGCGCCAACGACGCCACGACCAGACATCCGAAGATGGCGTATACCGAGCGCACGACCGTGGCGCTGAGGTCGGGCCGGCCCTGCCAGCGGCCGGAGAAGGAGAGGAGTACGCACCAGAGACCGAGGATGAAAGCGGCCCAGAGCGCGAATTGTCCCAGCAGTGTCATGAAAGGTGCTCAGGCCTTGGGAACGGCCTCGTAGCGGGAACCGCATTTGGCGAGCACGTCGGTGGCGCGAATGATCCCGTCCCGGCCCAGCCGGCCTTCGACGACCACCTCGATATTCGCGGCGTCGGTAAATGTATCGGGAACCAGCCCGTGATAGGTGACCGGATAGGTCTTGATCCCATCGGAGACCTGAAAGTCGATCCGGCGGGCATTGGGGTCCCGGCGAACCGAGCCGGGTACGACCATCGCGCCGACCTTGAACCCCACGTTTTCTACGAAGGTTGGGTCCGCCGCGGTCTTGGCCGAGAGTTCCGCCGGTGTCAGGAAATACACCCCCGTCTCCTTCACCCCTTCAGCGATGAGGAAGCCGACGCTGGCGACGATCAAGCCGGCGCCGAGGATGAATTTCTGTCCTGCCTTCATGACCGCTCCGCGGTAGAATCAACCCTTAATAATACCACGCCGGCTTGCGGCCGGCCTAATCACCAGAGTCATCGGGCGCGAGCCCATGCCAGGGTGGCCTCCACCGCCCGGCGCCATTCCGTTCGATGCCGCTCGCGGGTGGCCGAATCCATGGCCGGCTCGAAGCAGCGGAATTTCCGCTGCTGAACGAACTGATCGGTGCTACGCCACACGCCAAGCGCCAATCCCGCGAGCCCGGCCGCACCGAGCGCGGTCGTTTCGACCAGGTCGGGGCGCTCGACCGGGATACCCAGCACGTCGGCCTGAAATTGCATGAGCCAGTCGTTGGCCGCCGCGCCCCCATCCACTCGCAGCGCCGGCACGGCCAGCCGCTCGCTGGAGGCCATCGTCTCCAGCAAATCGGCACTGCTGTGCGCCATGGCCTCTAACGATGCGCGAGCCAGATGGGCCCGCGACGTCCCCCGGGTCAGTCCGGTGATCGTTCCCCGGGCGTCCGGCTCCCAGTGCGGTGTGCCGAGCCCTACAAACGCCGGGACGAAGTAGACGCCACCGGTGTCCGGTACGCTCCGCGCCATCCCCTCGGTCTCGCCGGCCTGCGCGATGAGACCCAGCCCGTCGCGGAGCCATTGTACTGCCGCCCCCGCGACGAACACACTTCCCTCCGTGGCATAGGCCGGCTCACCCGCGGCGCCGCACGCCGCCGTGGCCAACAGGCCGTGCGCGGCTGCCGGTACCCGGTCGCCGGTGAGCACCAGGAGGAAAGCGCCGGTGCCATAGGTGTTCTTGGCCTGGCCGGGTTGGACGCAGCCCTGCCCGAAGAGCGCCGCCTGCTGATCCCCGGCCAAGCCCGGCGATCGGCAGCGCGAACCCGAGGTGTTCTGCGTCGGCCTGCTCGACCACACCGGACGACGCCACCAGTCGGGGCAGCACTTCGGGAGGAACATGGAACAGCTGGAGCAGCTCCGGGTCCCAAGTTCGGCGGCGGAGATCGTAGAGGAGTGTGCGCGACGCGTTGGTGTGATCGCTGACGTGAGCTCGGCCCCCGGAGAGCTTTGCAACCAGCCAGCTCTCGACTGTGCCAGCCGCCAGCTCACCCAGGCCCGCCCGACGCGCCAGCTGGGGCGTCCGCAGCAGCCACTCGAGCTTGGTCGCGGAGAAGTACGGATCGGCCACCAGCCCGGTGCGCTCCCGCAGCATCGGCTCCAGGCCGGACTCCCGAAGCTGGCGGCAGCGGTCGGTGGTGCGCCGGTCCTGCCACACGATCGCGGGGGCCACCGGCGCCAGCGTCCGCCGGTCCCAGAGCACCACGGTCTCGCGCTGGTTGGTGATGCCGAGTCCGATCGGCCGCTCACCGGCCGCGGTTACCGCCTCGCGCATCGCGGCCACCGACACCCGGAAGATTTCCTCGGCGTCGTGCTCGACCCAGCCGGGCTGGGGATAGTGCTGAGTGAATTCGCGGTATCCTCGACCCAGCACGGTGCCGTCCTGGTGGATCACCAGGGCGGTCGAGCCGGTGGTTCCCTGGTCGAGCGCCAGGACGGAGGTCATCGAGGACGGACAAATCTCCCGAGGCTCGAAGATTCCTTTATCTGTGATGATGCCGGTGATGAGCTTCGCGGGGGTCATGTCGAAAGCCGGGTTCCACACCTTCACCCCGACCGGCGCGGTGCGCGCACCCTGCCACGTCGCAACCTCGTCCGAGTCCCGCTGCTCGATGGGGATCGCGGCGCCGTCGGGCGTGGCTGGGTCGATGGTGGAGGTCGGCGCGGCGACGTAAAAGGGAATCCCGTGCGCCTGGGCCGCGAGCGCCAGGCCGTAGGTGCCGATCTTGTTGGCGACGTCTCCGTTCGCCGCGATCCGGTCCGCTCCGACGATCACGCAGGCAATGTCGCCCAACCGGAGTCGGCTGGCGATCATGCCGTCCCCGATCAGCGTGCACGGCACCCCGGCGCGGGTCAGCTCCCACGCCGTCAGTCGGCTGCCCTGAAGCAGCGGCCGGGTCTCGGGGACGATGACATGGGGATTAAGCCCCGCCTGATGCGCCGTGTAGACCGGCGCGAGCGCCGTCCCCATGCCGCCGGTCGCCAGGGCGCCCGCATTGCAGACGGTGCAGACGGTCGCCCCGGCCGGAATCAGCGAGGCGCCCAGCTCTCCGATGCGCCGGCACATCGCCCGGTCCTCATCCCAGATGGCGCTCGCCTCGGCGATCAGCGCCTCGCGCAGGTCCTCACCCGCCGCACACGCCGCCTCGGCCCTCCGCTGCATTCGGTCAAGCGCCCAGTGCAGATTCACGGCGGTGGGCCTCGTCGCGCCAAGAACTCGGCACGTCGTCGACGACCTGCTCCAGCAGTTGCTGCCCCGCTGCCCCGCCGCCCCGCCGCATCGCCACCACCACCCCCATCGCCGCCGCGATCCCGATCAGCGGCGCCCCTCTCACCCGCAGCGTCCGGATCGCCTCGGCTACCGCCTCGACCGTGTCGAGGTCGCGATACGTCTCCTGCCCCGGCAGCAGGGTCTGGTCCAGAATCCGGATCGTGTGATCCGAGTTCCAGGCGATTGGAGATGGGATTGGCATGGTGAAAGATGCTATTGGCCGTGGGCTAGTTGGCTATTGGCAGGCGTACCGGGATGCTCGATTACCTTATGAGCGCCCCGACCGAGCTTCTAGCCAACTGCCGACTGGCCACTAGCGACTGCCCATGCCCACCACTCTCCTCTTCGAGCTCAGCGACGGCATCGCGCGAATCACCGTCAACCGTCCCGACAAGCTCAACGCTCTGAACGCCACAGTCCTCTCCGAGCTGGGCGACGCCATCACCCGAGTCGAGACCGATGCCGCGGTACGAGGCGTGATTCTCACCGGGCGCCGGCTCCAAGGCGTTCGTCGCCGGGGCCGACATCACCGAGCTGGCCAAACAGACTCCCATCGAGGGGAAGGCCCGCTCGCTGCTGGGCCAGCAGGTGTTTCGCCGGCTGGAACGCTGTGGGAAGCCGGTCATCGCCGCCGTCAACGGATTCGCTCTCGGTGGCGGGTGCGAGCTGGCGATGGCGTGCCATATCCGCATCGCCTCCGAGCAGGCCCGCTTCGGGCAGCCGGAGGTGAAGCTCGGCATCGGCCCGGGTTACGGCGGCACCGCCCGACTCCCCCGACTGGTGGGTCGGGGTCGAGCCCTGGAGCTGCTGCTGACCGGCGCGATGATCGATGCGGCCGAGGCGTACCGCATCGGACTGGTGAACCGGGTCGTTCCCGCCGACAAGCTCCTGGAAGAAGCTCAGACAATGCTTCGCGGCATCCTGGAGAACGGCCCGCTTGCCATCCAGGCCTGCCTGGAGGCGGTGGATGCCGGCATGGAGACCAGCCTGGATCAGGCGCTCTTGCTCGAGGCCAACCACTTTGGTCTGCTATCATCCACCGCCGACATGCAGGAGGGAACCAAGGCGTTCGTCGAGAAGCGGAAGCCTGCTTTCAAGGGGGTATGAGCCTGCAATTTTCCCGCGCCACCGACTATTTTTTGGTGATGCTGAACATAGGGCGAGGCAGGCGGAGGGCGGGATTTCTCCCCCGGCCGGGCCCGCTGATGACGGCATGCTGCTGCTGCTTGCCACCGGGTGCGACGACCGGGAGCGGCTCACGTTCCCCACTCCCAGCGATGGGGTTGGGCCGGTCACCACCATCGAGCAACCGGCCGGCGCCGACACCACGATCTTCCCGGGCGGGCTCTTCTCGGTGCAGGGCGCCACGGTAGATCCGGACGGAATCGATACCGTCTATTTCTTGGTCAATGGCGGGGGACAAAACTTTCCGGCGTTCGTTCCGAGCGAGCTGCAGACCACGGTCACGCTTCTCCCTCCCCCTCGCGACGTTCGGGTATTCGGGACAGACGTTCGAGGTGCAGGTCTACGGCGTTGATAAGGTGGGGAATCGGGGCGGAACCTCGAGCCGGTTGATCCACATTCGCTAGTGCGGATTCGACAGCTGGTGGCCCGGGGGTACCGAAACCTGGCCGATCTGGACCGCGAGACCCCCGAGGCCGGGCTGGTGCTATTGGGGGCCAACGCGCAGGGCAAGACCAACCTGCTGGAGGCGATCTACTACCCGGTCCTGTTCCGGTCCTTTCGGGGTGCCGCCGACGGGCAGGTTCTACGCGATCCGCGCGGCTTTGCGGTCGAGCTTCACATCAGCGGCGGCACCGCTCGCACCGTAGGCGCCGCCTACTCGGCGCGGAAGAAGCGGATCACGGTCGATGGCGAGGAAGTGAGCCGCCTCGCCGACTCGGTCGGCAACTGGCTGGCCGTCGCCTTTCTCCCGTCGGACGTGGGGCTGGCATCGGGAGCGGCCGCGGAGCGGCGCCAGTACCTGGACCGGGTGCTCTCGCTGTCGGATCGCCGCTACCTGCGGGCGCTCACGAGCTACCGGGCGGCGCTGGCGCAACGAAACTCCGCCTTGCGGCAAGGCCGCTCCGACATGGCGGGTGCATTCAACCGCGCTCTCGCGGCGGCGGGCGCGGTACTGGTGCGCTCCCGGCTGGAGTGGGTGGCGCAGGCGGCCGGGCAGTTCGCCACCGAACTGGAAGCGTTGGGCGAACGCGGGAATGCAACGCTCAGATACCAGGGACGCGCCGAGCTGGCCGACCCGGCGGCGTGGGACGAGGTCCTGGCCCAATCGCTGGCGGATGACTGCGCGCGCTCCGCCACCACGGCTGGACCGCATCGCGACGATCTGTTCCTCGAGGTGGGCGGGCGACGGCTGCGCGACTATGGATCCACCGGCCAGCAGCGCAGCGCGGCGATCGCGCTCAAGCTGATCGAGATCACCAGCCTTCGGCTGGCGCGCGACACCGAGCCGGCGCTGCTGCTGGATGACGTGTTCGCCGAGTTGGACGCGGAGCGGCAGAGCCGGCTGGCACAGCGGCTCCTGGACTCGGCCGAGCGGCAGGTGTTCATCACCAGCCCGCGCCGGGACGAGCTGCCGAGGAATCTGGAGCTGCCGGTCTGGACGGTTGAGGACGGCAAAGTGAGGTAAGTGATGGGTGTAAAGAAAACCATCCCTGTCCCCCTATCCGACGCCCTCACCAGCTACCTCAGGCAGGCGGGGATCACCAAGCGGGTACAGCAGGCGGGAATCATCGAGGAGTGGGCCGAACTGGTGGGTCCCCAGATCGCGTCGGTGACGGAGCCGGATTCGATTACTCCGGATGGTGTGCTGCGGGTCCGAGTTGCCACGGCGCCGTGGGCCAACGAGTTGAGCCTGATGTCACCCAAGATTCTGGCGCGGCTCAATGCCGGGCGTTCCGGACGGGTGAAGGAGATCCGTTGGATGCCGGGTTCGCTGAGACGGCGAGAGGCATCTGGCCAGTGACAGATCAGCTGAGTGCATCCATACGCGCCGAGTGACCGATAGCCAATAGCCATTAGCCAATAGCCACTAGCCTACAGGACACATGGCCAAAGAAACCAGCCGGCAAACCAGAGTACAAAGCTGAATCGATCCAGGTCCTCAAGGGACTGGAGGCCGTGCGCAAGCGTCCCGGTATGTACATCGGGTCCACCAGCGAGAACGGTCTGCATCACCTGGTCTACGAGGTGGTGGACAACTCCATCGACGAGGCGCTGGCCGGCCATTGCGACACCATCACGGTCGCCATTCACGCCGACAACTCGATCACGGTTTCAGACAACGGCCGGGGCATTCCGGTGGACATGCATCCCACCGAGAAGATGCCCGCCGTCGAGGTCGCGCTGACGATGCTGCACGCGGGCGGCAAGTTCGACAAGAACACCTACAAGGTTTCCGGCGGCCTGCACGGAGTCGGCGTGTCAGTTGTAAATGCGTTGAGCGAGCGGCTGGAGGTGATCGTCGATCGCGACGGGCAGCGGCACCACATGGCGTTCGTCCGCGGCAAGACGGTCAAGAAGCTCACCATCATGGGTAAGGCCAAGGGGCGCGGCACCACGGTGCGGTTCAAGCCCGACCCCGAGATCTTCACGGTGCTGGAGTACCACTACAGCACCCTGGCCGACCGGCTGCGGCAGCTCGCGTTCCTGAACAAGGGCCTCTCGATCACCATCAAGGACGAGCGCGAAGACTCTGCCAAGAGCGAGACCTTCCTCGCCAAGGGTGGCCTGATCCAGTTCGTCGAGTGGCTCAACCGCAACAAGAAGGCGCTCCACCCCAAGCCGATTTCGTTCACGGCGACCAAGGACGACGTCGAGGTGGACCTGGCACTGCAGTACGAGGACGGGTACAACGAGAACACCTTCACCTTCGTGAACAACATCAACACCCACGAGGGCGGCACCCACCTCACCGGATTCAAGTCCGCGCTCACCCGCACCATCAACGACGTGGCCAAGCGGCGCGAGTTCCTGAAGAAGGAAGACTTCACGCTCTCGGGCGAGGACATCCGGGAGGGGCTCACCTGCGTGCTCCATGTGAAGGTGCGGGAGCCGCAGTTCGAGGGGCAGACCAAGACCAAGCTGGGCAACTCCGAGGTCGAGGGCATCGTCAAGACGGTCGTGAACGAGCACCTCGGCAACTACCTCGACGAGCACCCGCCGGTGGCGCGGAACATCATCGAGAAGGCGGTGAGCGCGGCCCGGGCCCGGGAAGCGGCGCGCAAGGCGCGGGACCTGGTCCGGAAGAAGTCAGGGCTGGAGAACGCGGTGTTGCCGGGCAAGCTGGCCGACTGCTCGATTGACGACCCGGCCCATTCCGAGATCTACCTGGTCGAGGGCGACTCGGCCGGCGGCAGTGCCAAGCAGGGCCGCGATCGGTCCTTCCAGGCGATCCTGCCGCTCCGAGGCAAGATCCTGAACGTAGAGCGCGCCCGCATCGACAAGATCCTCGGCAACGAGGAGATCCGGGCGATGATCACCGCGATCGGGACTGGCGTGAAGGATGACTTCAACCTCGAGGACGCGCGCTACCACAAGATCATCCTGATGACCGACGCCGACGTGGACGGCGCTCACATCCGTACCTGCTGCTCACCTTCTTCTTCCGGCAGATGAAGGAGCTGGTGGAGGCGGGCTACGTCTACATCGCGCAGCCGCCGCTCTACCGGGTGGCCAAGGGGAAGGATGAGTTCTACGCCTATAGCGAGCCGGAGCGCGACGAGTACACCAAGCGGCTAACCAATGGCGACGGCGAAGGGCTCGGTCAACATCCAGCGATACAAGGGTCTCGGCGAGATGAACCCGGCCCAGCTCTGGAGCACGACCATGGATCCGGCCACCCGGACCATTCTACGGGTGACGCTGGAGGATGCGGTCGAAGCCTCCAACCTGTTCGAAGAGCTGATGGGCGACGAGGTCGAGCCCCGCCGCCAGTTCATCGAGCGGAACGCGAAGTACGTGAGCAATCTGGACGTGTAAGCCGGCCGGCGATTACATCGGCCCGGCGACCGGGACCGGCCTCGAGCTCGAGGTGGCCTTACCGTCACCGAGCGCGCCGGAAAGACCATAGCCCCAGCAATAGGCCGTTCCCGCCGCGGTTTTGGCACACGTGTGGAAGCCACCGGCGCTCATTTGAGTGAAGAAGCGGCCACCCACCACCGCCACCGGAGTCAGTCGACGAAGCGCCGTGGTGCCGTCGCCGAGCTGGAGGTTGGCGTTGACGCCCCAACAGTAGGCCCGATTGTCCGTGGCTTCGCCGCACGAGTGGACGGCGCCCGCACTCACACGGTCAAAGCTGCGCCCGCCGGCTACCGCCCTGGGTGAATTGCTCAGCTTGGTGTTCCCGTCGCCCATCTCTCCGTTTGTGCCGTTTCCCCAGCAGAAAGCCAGCGAACTCGCAGTCACGGCGCAGGTGTGCTGCCTGCCCGCGTCTATCTGCCTGAACCGGCGGGTGCTAGCCACCGGCGATGGTGTTAGACGAGTTAGATTCGAGCCGTCACCCAGCTGGCCGTACCTGTTACCCCCCAGCAATAAGCCTTGTCCGCCGTCGTCACCCCGCAGCTATGTTCCCCGCCAGCACTCACCTGCTTGAACAACAGCCCGCCGCTGACCGCCACTGGCACCAGGCTGATGTTCGTGCTCCCGCTTGGGACGGCCGGCCAACAATAGGCCCGGTTGTCGGGATAGCTCACTCCGCAGGTATGATTCTGGCCCGCATCCACCTGGCGGAACCGGTGTCCGCCCGCTACCGGCACGGGACTGAGGCGGCGGGTCAATGTTCCGTCGCCGAGCGCGCCGAAGTTCTGGCCCCAGCAATAGGCCCGGTAGTCGGTGGTCACGCCGCAGGTATAAGACTCCCCCGCGCTCACCTGGCGAAAACGGAGTGTGCCAGCAACCGGGAACGGCGTCAAATGGCTGTCGTTCGACCCATCGCCGAGCTGACCCAGGTCATTTGACCCCCAGCAGTACATCCGGTTATCGGTAGTGATACCACAGGTATGCAGCCAGCCTCCGGCCAGCTGATTGAATGCCAGGGCCTGAGTCGCAGCGATACTGGCCTCGGGTGGTGCGGTAGGTCCTGTCGTTTCGTCCTCGCTACAGGAAATGCTGAGGACCCCGCCTGCCAACCCCAGTATCAGGCTCGTCTTCCGTGCCCTTACCCTCAAGTTCCAGCCGCTCATGTTACCCCCTGGCGTAAAGATGCCTCCTTCATTGCTTTGATCACGCGGCCAGTGTAGGCGCCGTGGGTCAAGCAGATATCAAGTATGCACCACCATCGAGGCCTCGGAGCCCGGGAGCAGTGTCCCAGAACACCGGTTCGCATTGTCGCCCGTCAGACTATTTTTCATCCGTGACTTGTCTCGGATTGGAGTGTTCTCCGTGCCCCACTCTCACACCCCCGGTTCCATGTCCGACAACTTCTCTGACGCGAGCACGGCAGCGATCGTCGCCGCCATCCTTCTGGCTCAGCGCGGGACGATGACTCCATCCCAGGGGGATGTGGACGAGGCCGCCGCCAGTGCCGTCCGTATCCTCAAGGCGGCCCGCACCGCGCTCCATTCGGACGAGCCCGAGCCGGCCCGGCGGACCGGGTTCGGCAGCGCGAACTAACGCCGGTACCTCCCACCCACATCAGCCTTCCGGCGTGACTCCGCTCACGGCGGGAGGCCACGATAACGCCTAGACTCTCCGCGGTTTCGACAGAACTCCCGCTGGCCAAAAATCCGCTGGATGCTCAGAAGCCGAGTCATACCGATCCCCGGGACCAGGGGTGAGAAATCGTCCATTCTTCAGCGCCGAGTCTCATGTCGGAGCAGACCAACCACATCCCGCCCTTCCAGTACGGCCGGTACAGCGTGGAAGCCTCGGGGCACCGCTCCAGCACGGGAGTCGGGATCGAGATGATATGGAGCATCCGGGTGGACGATACGATCCTCGGCTCCTTTGCGGCGCCAGCGGATCTCGGCCAGGCGGAGGTCACCAAGCGAGTCAAGCATTGGGTCAGCCAGAACCTGCCTAAGTGAGCCGCCGGTCGCCCGCGGCGCGATCGACCTCCGCGATGCGCCGCGCCGCCACTCCGGGATCGACCACCGGCGCTATCTCGTCATCGGATAGAGACAATGCTGCCAGCGCCCGCTCCACGATGGGCTCCCCACCCGGAACCAGCGCGTCCGAATTCGATCTCGGCCTGGCGGCAGAAGCGTTCCTGCCGATGGGTTTCATGCGCGCCGACCGCGATCCCGCAGGCGTGCAGCCGGGCGTGCATGGCCTCGTGCAGGATGGTGGCGGCGATCTGCGCCAGGGAGAAGTCTCGGTTCACGACGAAGGTGAGCTCGACCAGGCAGGTACGGGTGCCCACGAGGAACGCCCCGCGGTAAGCCCGACGCTCGATCAGGAAGCCGCTGAAGTCGCGACGAAGGCGGCGGTAGTGGTGCGGCACGTACTGCTCCAGCAAGGCCAGAGCGCCGTCGAGTCGGGCGATGGCATCGTCGGTATCGATGTCCCGCCGGGTATTCACTACCACAGTTGGAAAACCTCTGATCATCGTTCGCGCCATCGGTCCGTCCCAAGCTAGATTTCCGCCCACTCATGACTGAATCTACTTCGGCGTCTCACTCGCAGGTCCCGCCGGACACTGACGCGGCGATCACCGCGTGGATGGCCACGCATGGCTGGCGCGTCGCACCCGGGCGATGGTACCTGGACCCGGACGGAGGATTTCATATCTGGCAGGAGCCCGTGCCCACCACCGGAGGAAACCATGCGGTCTGGATCTCGGAGTCCATGGTCCGCCGGCTGCCGGCGGCGCAGCTGGTCGAAGCGCTGAGCGGCGAGGATGTCGCGGACGAGATACGGATCAGCATCAAGGTTCGGATTCAGGAGCGCGGCGACGGCTATCGCGTCTCCGCGGTATCGCGAAGCTCCGGGGAGTGGAAGCGGGTGGCAGAGTGACGGGACCTACTGCGGCTTGGCAGCCCTTCCCGCATCGCGCACCGTCATGACCAGCGCGGTGCAGACCGCGAACCCAGCAAAAATGAGAGCACCGGCAGGACCCAGCAGCGGGGCCGTCACGACGAATCCCGCCACTGCGGCGCAGAGCACCCGCGGCATGAGCCTGGCCACGGCGGAGGGCCGTGCTTCGTACGGCTGGCGCCGGCTCTTCGTCAGCGCCATCAGGCCGGCATAGACGAAGCCGATGACAAGGCCGGCGAGAAGCCCGACAACTCCTGCCACTGGAATCCAGAGCGCATAGTCCAGGATATCACCGGCACTGCCGCCTGACTCTGCATAGGGAGGCGTCTTGGTCAGCATCATGAGAATGCCAATGACCAGGCCGCCCAAGGTCCAGTGCTTGGCCCAGCGAAACGGGGTACGCAGGATCACAGCCGCTCCGGAGGCCGGGGCCGGGTTGCGCCGGGACCCCAGTCGTCGCCGAGAAAGCCATGCTCCGGCCGAGCCTCCGCGTCGAGCTCGCGCACTTCGCGCTCGGCCGCCTCCAGCTCCTCACGGTCGATCCCGTCCTGATCGGCGAGGCGTGGACCCGGATAGCGACGGTCGCGCAGGAGCCAGAGCACCAGCGCGATCACCGCCGCTGCCGCCACCAGCAGCGTTCCCACCGGCCCGCTCACGATGGTCATTGTCCTATGCCAGGCTGGTCACGCCGTCCGCGGCGACGCGGTGGGTGATCAATGGAGTCAGCGTGCCCTGCTCTGCTATCACGATCGCTTCTCCCAGTGCCGTCAGTCCGATCCTGATGCCTTCCGGGTCCCGGGCGAACACCGACGCCAGCGGCTCGCCCGCCTTCACCCTCTGACCGGGCCGGGCCGGGATGACGAATCCGACCGACGGATCGATCTCCTCCTCGATCGTACGTCGTCCGCCACCCAGCTCCACGATCGCCCGCCCGATCCGGCGCGGCTCGATCTGCGCCACGACGCCATCGCGCGGCGCACGGAACACTTCCACCTCGGCCGCCTGCGGCAGCGCCGACGGATCCTCCACCACTGCCGGATTCCCGCCCTGCGCCTCGATCACCTGGGCGAACTTCTCCAATGCCCGGCCCGACGTGATGCTGTCCTCCAGCCGGCGGCGCGCGTCGGCCGGTTTCTTCGCCGCACCCACCAGCAGCAGCATTTCGATCCCGAGCGCGTAGGTAACCTCCATCAGATCCTCGGGTCCCTCGCCTCGGAGCCCCTCGATCGACTCTTCCACCTCCAACGCGTTCCCGCAGGCTCGTCCCAGGGGCCGGTCCATGGCGGTGAGCAGGGCGACGGTTGGACAGCCGCGCGCCTGCCCCAGTCCGATCATGGTCCGCGCCAGCTCCAGCGCCCGGGCCGGCTCGGGCAGGAAGGCGCCGCTCCCGGTCTTCACGTCGAGCACCAGCCCGTTCAGGCCCTCCGCCAGCTTCTTGGACATGATGCTGGCGGAGATCAGCGGGATGGACTCCACCGTGGCGGTGACGTCTCGCAGGGCGTAGAGCCGTTTGTCGGCTGGCGCGATCTCCGGCGTCTGCCCCAGCATGGCGCAGCCCAGCCGCTCGATCTGGGCCCGCGTCTCCTTTAACGTGAGTGCGGTCCGGAACCCGGCGATCGACTCCAGCTTGTCCAGCGTGCCACCGGTGTGCCCCAGCCCGCGCCCCGACATCATCGGCACCGCCACCCCACAGCTCGCCACCATCGGCGCCAGCAGCAGGGAGACCTTGTCGCCCACGCCACCGGTCGAATGCTTGTCCACCCGCGGCAGACCGTACCCCTCGAAGCTGAGTCGGTCACCCGACTCGATCATCGCGTCGGTCAGCTCGGCCAGCTCCTCGACTTCCAGACCGCGCCACACCACGGCCATCAGCAGCGCCGACATCTGATAGTCCGGCACCCGGCCGGCGGTGTATTCCCGGATGAGACTAGCGCCATTCCCCCGGTTGGAGCGCATGGCCGTCCCGCTTGTGCTGAATAAGTGACGGGATAACCATTCTGCATCGCTCCCGAAACGGAATAGCCTGTGCTGAGAGTGCTTCGGAAAATAGCGCTGCTGTGCTCTGCCGCTGCCGTACCGCTCAGCGCCCAGGGGCCGGCCGACCATGTAGCGATGGGCAAGGCGGCCAACGAGGCGCACGACCCCGCCACGGCGCTGCTGCACTTTCAGGCGGCGCTGGCGCAGGACTCCGCCAACTACGACGCGAACTGGCGCGGCGCGCTCACCCTGCTGGACCTGGGGGACCTGAGTCCCGACTCTCTGAAAGAAAGCCGACGCGACTCGCTGTACGCCCTGGCCGAGCTCTATGCCGGCCGCGCCGTCGCGTCGGACTCGATGGGTGCGGACGGCCACTTCGCGTTGGCGGCCGCCACCGGCAAGGTGTCGCTCACGCTGGGCCAGGATGCGCGAATTCGGAAAGCCGGCATCATTCGCCAGGAAGCGCTACGGGCCATCGAGCTGAACCCCCGACACGACGGCGCGTACCACATCCTGGGACGCTGGAACGCCGAGATCATGCGGATCTCGGGGATCAGCCGCTTCGTCGCGCGGAACTTTCTGGGCGCGAGTGTCTTCAAACAGGCGAGCTGGAAGAACGCCGTTGCCAACATGGAGAAGGCAGTGGCGCTCGACCCGGGTCGGATTCAACATCACCTGGAGCTGGCCCGGATCTACGCCGACCGCAAACGGGAGGCGGATGCCGACGCCCAGCTGAATCTGGTCCAGTCACTGCCGTTCCGGGAGAACACCGATTCGCTGCTGAAGCGCCAGGGCGCGGCATTCGAGCCGCAAGCTCGACACGACGCTTAATCCAGAGCCCGCTCCGCTCTCGCCCGGGCCCGCTGCAGCTCTTCCCTGATGCGGCGTTGCCGCCGGCGCAGCTCCTTCCGGGTACGCTCCCCGGCCCGGTCGATCCCCTCGCGCGCGTCATCACGCAGCGAGCGCATCCGGCGCCGCAGCTTCCCGCGGGTCTTGTCGCCGCGCTCGGGGGCCAGGAGCAGCGCAAATGCGGCCCCCAGCATGGCGCCGAACAACACGCCGGCAATGAATCCAGCCGTCCCTCGGGTTGAGTTGGAGTCCACGGTTAACGCCTTGGAATCCCCTGTCGCATCTTCAGATTTCATCAGAGCTCTCCTTTGGCATGGAAAGTACGGCGGGAAGCCTGCCCGGAGCAATCGCGGAGGGAGTACGGCGGTAAGGCGAGGGGGATTTGAATACTACCTCATCCCAAACGCAGTGAGGGTCGCCCCTCGCGGATTCGGGATGAGGTAGGTGTTGCGGCCCTGCATCCGGCTCAGTTGATCGGGCAGCCCAGATTGTTATCCCGGTCGAAAGCATCTTTCAGCGCGAGCATCGTCGCGCGCGAACCAGTCGCCAGCGCGGCGTTGGTATCGGCGATGATGGACGCGGCGGTTCGCGGGTAATCGACTCCCGGATGTGCTGCGTTCAGCAGCGCGGCGACCGCGTGATGCAACAGGAGTCGAGCCGCACCGGCTGCCCCCGGGCCTCCATCCAGGCTGAGCGCGGCCAGCAGGGTCACATCATCGAGCCCGTAGGCGTCAGGGACGTTGAAGACGCTTTCGAGCGACTGCGTCGGAGAGTACCCGGTCGCGGCCCAACTGGCCGGATGATTCTTCCAATATCCGGGTGTGCAGCCTTCCTCGCCGAGCTGTTCCTGCCTGGTGCAGATCTTGATGTTGTCGATACCGGCGGAACCAGTCACGTTGTCTACCGCCGATGTGCCGAGGGTAAACGTCGCGCTGGTGTTGATGATCGGTTGCGCCGTGGTATTCACGACCTGGACCAGTCCCTCGCCCTGGGGCGTGGATGCGGCCACCTGAACCCCGTCGACCCGCAGCACAACCGGCGGCTCGCCGAGGTTGTCGTCCACCACCGTAAAGCGCTGAATCCAGGTGTTGGGCGCAAAGCCGGTCAGGGTAATGACCCCGCCCCAGCGATAGTCTCCCCAGGGGTCGAAGCCGCGTTCATCCTCGATGGTGAGGATCCTGCCCAGTCCTTCGCAGCCCGCGCAGATACCCGGGCTCTTCCAGAGGAGATCGAGATCCTCCCAATCAGTCCCGGGGGTGTATATGCCGTCGCCCTTGGTCGGGTCGACATTGGTGTCCCAGGCCCGCAGGACGTTCTGCGTGTTGGCGCTACCATTCGGTTGCAGAAAGGAGCTGACGGCGAAGTTGATTATCATCCCATTGAGTGGCACCGCGGTCACCTGGCTGCCGTGGATGAGTGCGTTGAACGTGATCGTCTGGCAGACCGGAGCCGTGGCTGCCGTGGTCAGCGATGCCGCGCCGAGGGGGGAGTTGGTCAGATCGCCGTCGGGGGCGACCGCCTCACTACTGCACCCGGCGGCAAGCACGGCCGCGGTGAGCAGGGCTGTGTGATGCAAGCAAGTACGAGATGGCACAAACGCCTCTACGATTTTGGGGGTTCTGGAGCAAGCGCTGAGACCGTCATCAGAGTGCGACAACATACAAGCTGGGTCATAGCGCCGCAACGCGTGAGGCGGGAGAGCGGGACTTCCCGCTTCCCTGCGCGGCGAGGGGCGGCGGGTCAATCGCGCGGGGCTCACTTAGAGCGATGGCGGTGCTCCGCGCAGCCGCTCCAGCTCCTGCGCTCTCGACCAGCGGCCGCGTGCGAGCGACCGCCGCGGAGAACTCGCCGACACCCTCCCCACCCCAGTCAGGAGCCAGTTCGCTGCTGTTCGGCCGATTGCTGACGTTGATCATGACCGCTGCCATCGGCGTTCATGACATAGATCTCCGACTCGTCGTCGTCGGAGCGGTCGAAGACGATCTTGTTACCGTCGGGCGACCAGCTCGGGGCTGAAGTCGAATCCCGGTCTCTCGGTCAGATTGATCACGACCTCCGCCGCCCCGATCCATCACGAAGATCTCGCTGCCAAACGGGTCTCCCTGGGTGGTGACGAACGCGATCTTGCTCCCTCGGGTGACCAGGTCGGACCTTCATCGTCGGCCTGACCGCCGGTCAGGTCCACCAGCCCCGTTCCATCGGGGTTCATTAAGAAGATATGCCGGTCAGCGGGGCGGTCCGGGGGCTCGTCGAGCGTGGTGAGTGAACGCAATCCGGCTGCCATCGGGCGACCATGCCGGCGGAACGCGCCGAACGGCTGTGCTTGTCATTCTGGCGTCGTCCGTTCCATCGGCATTGATGATCCGGATCTGCTCCGCCGCGCTCATACGCGATGCTGCGGCTGTCGGGCGACCAGGAAGGCGCCGCGGCGTCTCGTCGCCAGCCTGCGGCTACCGCTTCCGTCGGCCTCCACGACCCAGAGGTCCTGAAAAAAGACCTCACCGAGGAAGCCGCCCTGGATGAACGCTATCAACTGTCCGTCGGGCGACCAACGGTAGCCCGTCGCCTCAGGAAGCCCCCGCACCAGGCGCCGCCGCTCGCTCCCATCCGCGTTCATGACGAAGATGTCGCTCTCCTGTCCGAACAGGAGCCGGGTGCCGTCGGGCGACCAGATCGGGTCCCGATCGAACTCCCCTGCAGGAGTGAGTTGCCTGAGCCCGGATCCGTCGGGCTGCACCGTGAAGATCGCCTCCAGATCGAACGTCGACCGACGCAAAGGCGATCAACGCATCGCCGCCCAGGCAGGACACGGGAAGCCGGGCGAAACGGAGTTCACGGGCACGACGTTCACGGTGAGGGGGTTCTCTCCGTCGATGTGGCAGTTGCTGGCCTGCGCCGGACAACTCGACGGTGTGAGCGCCGAAGGCGAGCCCTCGATCAGAAGCGTCGCGTTGGCACCGATCGGCTGCGGTGCGCCCCCGTCCACACTGACCAGATAGCCATCCGGATCCAGAGCCGATCCGGTCGTCACGGTGAGGACCAGGATGCTTCCCGTGGTGGAGCAGGTGATCGTGAAGGCCGCCACGGCGGTTTCGCCGGCGACGACGGCCACGGTCTGGGGGTTAGGATCCGGTACGGTGCAGTTCGGCGCGATCCCATCCAGCCGAACGCTGTGGCTTCCGGGAGCGACATTAGGAGTGGTGAGGGTAGCGGTGACACCGATCGGTTGTGCGTCACCGTCGTCGAGCTGCACGGTGTACCCATCCGGATCCAGTCCCGACCCGGTGGTGGTGACGACCACCTCGAACGCTCCCGGTAGTGGCGGTGCAGATGACGTCGAACGCGGCCCTGGTGGTCTCCCCCTCCGTGACCACCACCGTCTGGGGGTTCGGTCCGGAAACAGCGCAATTGGCCGCGATCTCGCCCAGCTCGATCGTATGGCTACCTGGGTCGATGCCGGGGGCGGTGAACGTGCCGCCGGCCCCGATCGGTCGCGCGTCGCCGGCATCGATCTGGACGCTATAGCCATCGGGATCAGGCTCGGGACCGCTGGTGGAGTGACGATCTCCAGGGTGCCCGGCCGCGGCGCTGTGATTCCTTCCCCATCGTCCGCAGCCGGCGAGCGGAGCCAACGCGAAAAGGAAGCTGGCAAGATGTATGGACTTCATGACCTACCGCAAATCCGGGTACGAAGAAACGTTCTACTCCCAACATGGTCGCTCTTACCCCACAACACCAGTCCACTCGACTGTCGCGGCGACTCCATACATCTTCATATGCCGCCGACACCGAAGCATTTCCGAAGCTCCTCCGGGACCCATCATGACCCGAGCCCAAGTTTTCACGCCCCTCGATAGCCGGCAGCACGCCACCATGGAGCGAGCCGCCGAGCTCGCGCTCTCGTACCTGGGGTCCCTCGACACCATGCCTGTCGCCGCCACGACGCCACTCGCCGAGCTGCGGCGCCGCTTCCTCCGCCCGCTGCCCGACGCGGGCGTGGATCCGGTCACCGTGATCGACGAGCTGGCGCGCGACACGGCGGGTGGCCTCCTCGGCAGTGCCGGTGGCCGCTTCTACGGCTGGGTCATTGGCGCCGGTCTTCCCGCCGCACTCGCGGCCGACTGGCTCACCGCCACGTGGGATCAGAACGCGGGTCTGTACGCCTGCAGCCCGGCGGCCGCGGTGGTGGAGGAAGCCTGCGGCGTCTGGCTCAAGGACCTGCTCGGCCTCCCTCCCGCCGCCTCCTATTCCCTGGTCACCGGGTGCCAGATGGCCCACGTCACCTGCCTGGCCGCGGCCCGGCACGCGGTGCTGGCGCGGGCCGGGTGGGACGTGAATCGCGATGGGCTGGCCGGCGCGCCCAGGGTTCGGGTGCTCACCTCGAGCGAAGTACACGGCACCACCACCCGTGCGGCGAAGCTGCTCGGCATCGGTACCGCGAACATGGTAGTGCTGCCCACCGACTCGGCGTCGCAGCTCAGGGCGGAGGTCCTGCGCGAGGCGCTGCACCGGGAGCCGGGACGGCCCACGATCGTGGTGCTCCAGGCGGGGGACGTCAATTGCGGCGCCTTCGATCCGTTTCCCGAGCTCATCGCTGTGGCGCACGAGGCGAACGCCTGGGTGCACATCGACGGCGCCATGGGACTCTGGTGCAACGCGGTCCCGGAGCTGCGGCACCTGCTCGAGGGAGCCGAGCTGGCGGACTCGTGGGCCACCGACGGACACAAGTGGCTCAACGTCCCCTACGACTGCGGCTATGCCTTCGTGGCGCACCCGGACGATCACCGGGCCGCCATGGAGCATCACGCCAGCTACCTGGTTCACGCATCTGACGTGCGCGACCAGCTCGACTGGACCCCGGATCACTCCCGGAGAGCGCGGGGTTTCGCTACCTACGCCGCCCTTCGCGAGCTGGGACGCACTGGTCTGCGGCGACCTCATCGCCCGCTGCTGCCGGCATGCGCACGCCATTGTTACCCGTATCGGCGAGCTTACCTGCCGCACGCGTCATCTGCGTCCCCCAGATCAACCAGGGCCTGGTGCGCTTCTACGACGCCCGTCCGGGTGCCACGGAGGAGGACCACGATAGGAGAACAGACACGGTGATGGCCGCCATCAACGCCACCGGCGAGGCGTTCTTTACCGGCACCACCTGGCGCGGCAAACGCTGCATGCGGGTATCGGTCTCCAGCTGGCGCACGACCGAGGATGACGTGGACCGCGCCGTCGCCGCTGCCGCGCAAGCCCTCCAGGTTCGGAGCGCCGGTATGAGCAGCTGCCGATTCTCGGTCCGGCTAACTCTACCCGGGCCAAACCCTGACACTTCTGGATGATTTGTTTCCGACCTACGATGTATCCTCGCGACATTCCGTCTGGATCGACGCTAGCCCCGACGAGGTTTACCAGGTCGCTCGTCAGACCGACCTGGGCCGGCCCTTCTGGTGCGTCTTCTGGTGGGACTCCGCGCGGTCCCAGCCGCGCTTGCGACCGTGCTTCGCCCCCGGGAACTCTACCCGATGCGACCAGAAGTCGGTCGAGACGGATCCCATTTACCCTGATCGCCGAGATCCCGGGGAGGAGTTCGTGCTCGGCATCATGGGGCGGTTTTGGACTCCGTCGGGCGGCGTAGTAGCGACGAGCGCCAATACTTCCGACACCCGCCACCGGCGGGCCTGGCCCAGGCGGTGTGGAACTTTCGGGTGATCCCTTCACGTGCCGGTACTGAGCTCACCACGGAGACCCGGGTGCGCTGCGCCGATCCGGCCACTCGGCGCCAGTTCATGCCCTACTGGCGCATCGTCCGGCTGGGGAGTGGCCTCATCAGGCGCAGCATGCTGCGATCCATCCGGCGGAAGTCGGAGAATCTTCGCTGACGCCTGCACCGCTGCCCTCCTGCCCCGCTGCGCGTTACTCTTGAGGGTTCGTAACCCGACCGTAACACCGTAGAACCGGACTCAACCCATTGACCGCCACGCTGCAGGACCGCACGTATCCCTTCTTGCTGGGCGGCGAGTTGCGGACCGGCGCCGACTCGGTGGAAGTCCGGAGCCCTTACTCCGGGGAGCTGATCGGCCGCGCCGAGCTGGCCGGACCGGGTGACGTCGCGGCGGCCCTCGAAGCCGCCGTGGCCTCGGCGCCTGCGGCCGCCGCGCTGCCATCCCATGCCCGGGCCGCCGTACTCGACCGGATCGCGGAAAGCGTGAAAGAACGCCGAGAGTCGCTGGCTCGCCTCCTTGCCGTCGAAGCGGGGAAGCCGCTCTCGCTGGCCCGCTCGGAGATCGATCGCGCAGTCTTCGTGTTCCGCCAGGGCGCGGAGGAGGCGGTCCGGATGGGGGGCGAGGTGATCCCCATGGACCTCCAGCCACACGGAGAGCGGCGCTGGGGAATCACCCGTCGCTTCCCGCTCTCGCCCATCACGGCGATCATCCCCTTCAACTTTCCCGTTCTGCTGGCCGCGCATAAACTGGCGCCCGCGATCGCCTGTGGCGCCACCATCGTGCTCAAAGTGCCGCCCCAGGATCCCCTGGCGACCCTGCTGCTGGGTGAGATCGTCCATGACAGCGGCTATCCCGCCGGGGGCGGTCTCCATCCTGCTCTGCACCAACGAGGTCGCGGCGCCGCTGATCGACGACTCCCGGGTCCGGATGATCACCTTCACCGGATCCGGCCGAGCCGGGTGGGCCATCCGCCGCCGCGCTCCCACCAAGCGGGTGACGCTCGAGCTGGGCGGCAACGCGGCCGTGATGATCGAGCCGGACGCCGACCTCGACCACGCAATCCGCCGCTGTGTGGCAGGCGGATACCTCTACGCCGGCCAGTCCTGCATCTCCACCCAGCGGATCCTGGTGCACGAGTCGCTCTACCCGCGCTTCACCGAAGGCTTCGTGGCAGCGGTAGCGGCTCTCCGCACCGGGGACCCTATGGCCGAGACGACCGACGTTGGCCCCATGATCGACCAGGCCGGCGCCGAGCGGGCGGCCCAGTGGATCGCCGAGGCGGTGACAGGCGGGGCCAGGCTGGCTGTTGGGGGCCGAAGGACCGGAACGATCCTCGAGCCCACGGTACTGCTCGGCACCACCGGCGCCATGCGGGTGAACTGCGAGGAGATCTTTGCGCCCGTCACCACCGTCCGTCCGTACGCGAGCTTCGAGGAGGCCGTTGCCACGGTCAACGAGTCGCCCTACGGCATCCAGGCGGGCCTCTTCACCAACGACATGCGCACCATCCTCCGCGCCTTTGAGCGGGTGGAGGTGGGCGGGCTGGTGGTGAACGACGTGCCCGGCTTCCGGGTGGACCATGCGCCCTATGGCGGCGTCAAGGAATCCGGGCAGGGCCGCGAGGGCGTCCGCTACGCCATCGAGGAGATGACCGAGCTAAGCTCCTGGTGCTCGGCGAAAGCTGACACCTCACGACTCACCACAGAGGCACAGATGCGTGCCTCTGTGGTGAATTTCTTTCGGAGATCTAATGAGATCGATCGTCGTTCCTGCGTCTCCTCTGCCTGGCTTCTGTGCTGCAGGCCCAGACGCCACCACCCTCGTCGCTCGCGTTCCGCGACAAGCAGATCCCGCACGAGGCCGGCTTCCGGGTCTTCATCGTGCCCGACATGGAGGGGATGGCAAGTGCGGTGGACAGCCGCGAGATCATCGCCGGCAACGAGGGCGAGCGCTTCAAGAATCTCACCAGCCCGGACTACTGGGACCGCTTCCGCCTCCTGCTCACCCGGGAGGTGAACTCCACCATCCGCGGGGCGCGCCTGGCGGGCGCCCGGAGCTTCGTGGTGAACGAGGGCCACGGCGGGAACCTGTTCGCCAATGTGCTCCCCTGGGAGCTCGACAGCTCGGCCATCCTGGTGCGCGGCTTTCCCAAGCCGCTGGTCATGGTCACCGGAATCGACAGCAGCTTCGGGACACTGATGTTCACCGGCGCCCACGCCAACGCGGGGAGTCCCGGCGTGATGGCCCACAACTTTGCCTTCGACTCGTTTACGGTGAACGGCAAGGTCCTCAACGAGGTCGGCATCAATGCGCTGATCGCCGGCGAGCTCGGCGTCTCCGTCTCGCTGGTGAGCGGGGACGACGTGTTGATCGCGGAGACGCAGAAGATGGTTCCCAACGGCTTCGTCGCCATCGTGACCAAGCGGGCGGTGGGCCGGAGCGCCGCCATCACCTACAGTCCGGCAAAAGTGCGGCGGATGTTGCAGGCCGGTGCCGCGGAGGCGGTGCGCCGGGAGCGCCGGGGCGACTTCAAGCCGTTCACCCTGGAGCGGCCGTACCGGGTCGAGTTCACCCTCCGCCACAGCTATCCCGACAGCCTGATACGCGGTGTGGCCACGCTGCCGGAATTCAAGCTCGAGAAAACTGGTGACCGCAGCTATCGCTACGTGACCGACAGCGCGCGCCAGATGGGCTGGCTGCTCGACGCCATCGAAGAGCTGGTGATCCGATGAGCCGCGTCGCCCTGATCGCCGCGCTCCTCCTGCCGCTCCAGCTGTGGGCTCAGGCCCGGGCGCCCGGCGACACGATGCCGCGCGACACCACGCCGCCGGCCGCCTACTTCGGAGTCACCGAGTATCAGCTGGCCCGCCAGAAGCTGGAGCTGGACATGCAGCGCGGCGGCTTCAGCGTTTACATCATCGCCGACATGGAGGGCGTGGCTGGCGCGGTGCGGAACGCCACCGAGATGCGCCCGGTGAGCCGAGGCGGCTCGCCCCAGCACGAGCGGTTCCGCCAGGAGCTGACCGACGAGGTCAATGCGCTCATTGCCGGGGCCCGGGCTGCCGGCGCGACCCAGTTCATTGTCAACGAGGGACACGGCGGCACGCTTGTTCCGCAATGTGCTGGTGGACCGGCTCGATCCCGAGGCGATCCTGATACGCGGCTACCCCAAGCCGATCGTGATGTCCACCGGCCTCAATCCGATGGTGGATGCCATGATGATCGTGGGGGCCCATGCCAACGCGGGAAGCCCCGGCATCATCTCCCACAACTTTGCCTTCGACTCCTTCACCATAAACGATAAGGTGCTGAACGAGGCGGGCATCGCCGCGTTCATCGGCGGCGAGATGCGAGTGCCCATGGCGCTGGCGAGTGGTGACGACGTGCTGACCGCCGAGACCGAGGAGATGCTCGGCCCGCTGGAGACGGTCACCACCAAGACCGCGTTCTCCCGCTCGGCCGCCGCGGTGCTCCCGCCGGCCACCGTCCACCGCCAGCTGCGGCAAGCCGCTGCACGCGCCGTCCGCCGGGTCAAGTCGGGCGAGCTCCGGCCGCTCACCATGGAAAAGCCCTACCGCGTCCGCTTCTGCCTCCGCAAGTCATTCACCGAGGACAAGTGGGTGACCGAGACAGTGGGCCGGCTCCAGGGCGTGGACCTCGACGCCCGGCGAGGGTGCTTCGGATACACCAGCGAGTCGGCGGAGGCGGTGGGGAATCTGCTTAACGAAGTGGAGTGGACGGTGCTCAAGCCGTGAGCCAACCACCATCTCTTGACGCCCCCTTCCAGCTCTTCGGTCCGGCTGAGGGGCTGACAGCCGGGTCAGTTGAACCATTTCGCGGCCGGCCCTGTCTCATGTCCTCCATGCGCTAGTGATCTCTCTTGGAAAGTCCAACACCTGAGGACCAGAATGAGCCGATACGCGCTCCCGTTTCTCGCGATCCTGTCGTGCACACCGTCTCCGCGCGGCCCAGCCGTTCCAGTCGCCGACCACCACCAACACCTCTTCAGCCCGGCCATGATCGCGATGCTGGACACCACCGGGCCAGACACCGCCGGTCACCGCCCGAGACGTCATCACGCTCCTCGACTCGGCCGGCATTCGCAAGGCGGCGGTGCTGTCGGTGGCCTACCTCTACGGCAGTCCGTCCCGGACCGTGGAAGATGAGTATGCCAAGGTCCGCGCCGAGAACGACTGGACCGCGGAGCAGGCGGCGCAGTACCCGGATCGCCTGACCGCCCTCTGCGGTGTCAACCCGCTGGAGGACTACGCCCTCGAGGAGCTGGCCCGATGCGCCAAAGACCTGCGGCTCAAGGCGGGGTCAAGCTCCACTTCGGCAATTCCGACGTGCGGCTGGAGAATCCGGCCCATGCCGAGCAGATGCGACGGTTCTTCAAGGCGGCAAACGACCACGGGATGGCGATCGTGGTTCACATGCGAGCCAGCATCTCGAAGAAGCGGCCCTACGGGGCGGCGCAGGCCCGGGTGTTCCTGGAGCAGCTCCTGCCCGCCGCACCCGACGTGCCGGTCCAGGTGGCCCACCTGGCCAGCAGCGGGCCGGGCTATGACGATCCGCTGGCCCATGAGGCCATCGCCGTGCTTGCCGAGGCGGTGGCGAAGGACGATCCCCGCACCAAGCGACTCCTGTTCGACGCAGCCACCAATGTCAGCCGCGACACCTCGGCGGCGGACGAGGCGCTGGTGACAAAGCTGATCCGGCAGATCGGGCCGGACCGGATACTGTACGGCTCGGATGCGGCGGTGCGGGACAATCCCCGACCGCGCGAGGGGTGGGCTCTTTTCCGGCGGCTGCCCCTGACTGACGACGAGTTCGAGAAGATAGCGAAGAACGCAGCGCCCTATCTTCGGTGACCGGAGGCGTCGAAAAGATCTCGGCCTGGACTAGGTTCCAAAGCAATGACGCAGAACTCATCCGATCGAACTCCCGTATCCGTGAATCGCCCGCCCGGCGAGCTTCGGGCGCGCCTGCACGAGATCGTCTTCGAGGCCGACACCCCCGCCGGCCGCCTGTTCGATGTCGTGCTCCTCCTGGCCATCCTGACCAGCGTTGTGGTGGTGCTGCTGGAAAGCGTGCCTTCGGTACGGGCGGAGGCAGGACCGACGCTCCGGGCCCTGGAGTGGGGCTTCACCATCCTCTTCACCATCGAGTACATCCTCCGGCTCGCCACCGTGCGCCGGCCGCTGCATTACGCCCGGAGCACGCTCGGCATCATCGATCTGCTCGCGATCCTGCCGAGCTACATCAGTCTGGTGTTTCCGGGCGGGCAGAGTCTGCTGGTCATCCGGCTGCTGCGGCTGCTTCGGGTGTTCCGGGTGCTCAAGCTGGCCGAGTATCTGCGGGAGTCACGCACCCTGGTGATGGCACTGCGGGCCAGCTGGAGGAAGATCGCCGTGTTCCTCATGACGGTCGTGACCATCGTGGTGGTGGTGGGGACGCTGATGTACGTGATCGAGGGCGAGAAACACGGCTTCACCAGTATTCCGATCAGCATCTACTGGGCGGTGGTGACGCTGACGACGGTAGGCTATGGCGACCTGGCCCCGGCCACCACGTTCGGCCGCATGCTCGCGGTGGTCCTCATGCTCACCGGCTACGGCATCATCGCGGTGCCCACGGGGATCGTGACCGCCGAGCTGACCCGGGCAATCGGCCAGCCGATCTCGACTCAGGCGTGCCCTGCGTGTGGGGCTGGTGGGCACGATGCCGATGCGGTGTACTGCCGGCGCTGCGGGACGAGGCTGTAGGGCGACGGCGGACAGGCGGACAGGCGGACAGGCGGACGGAGGATAATGGACAACGACGACGTCTACGCGGGTGGATTGCTGAAGCGGGCGCTGAACCCCGCGACGCAGCCGCCCGAGATCCAGGCGTACCTGGGCGCCGAGCTCGATCTGCTGGATGACCTCGTGAAGGAAGGGATGCGGGTGCTCGACCTGGGCTGCGGCACCGGCCGGCACCTGATTCAGCTTCGGGACCGGCTCCGATTGGGGCTAGGGGTAGACTACGAGCGCGGCTACATAGCCGAGGCGGCGGCGCGCGCCGGGGCTCGCCACCTCCACTTCGTCGTCGGCGATGCCACGGCGGTTCCCACCAGGTCTGAATTCGATTTCGCGATGTGTCTCACCAACACCTGGGGCACCATGAGCGACAAGGCCGGCGTTCTGAGCGAGATGCGGCGACTGGCTCCCCGGCCTCACACCCGGTTCCTGTCGGTCTATTCCGAGACTTCGATGGCAGCTCGGCGCGAATGGTATCGCCGGCTAAGCCACAACGTGGTCGAGGAAACCGATGAATATCTCCTGACCGATGGCGGCCTTCGGTCGGAGCATTTCTCCGAAGCTCGCATCAGGAGCCTCGTCGGAGAGTGTGCCATTCGTCCGTTATCCGAGATTGCGTACCAGGTCACGTTCTGACGAGCCCTTACCCAACCTCACCGACTCTCCAACCTCGATCGCTCGAAACTGCTCCGTCGGCACGCCACGCTCGATCATCGCCTGTGCCAGGTCGCGGACCGGCTGGTCGATCCCCTCCGGTGTCAGCTGAAACGTGCCGAAATGCATGGCGATGCTCCGGCGTGCCTCGAGATCGAGATGCGCCCGCACCGCCTCCGCCGGATTCATATGGATGTCCTGCATGAACCAGCGCGGCTCGTAGGCGCCGATGGGAATAAGCGCGAGATCGATCGGTCGCCAGCCGCCGGGCGACCTCCCTGAAGTGAGGGCCGTAGCCGGAGTCTCCCGCGTAGAGGATCCGCTGCCCACCCGCCTCGATGAGGAACCCACCCCACAGCGCCCGGTTGCGATCGAACATGTGCCGGGCCGAGAAGTGCTGGGCCGGCGTGATGGTGATCGGGAGCGGTGCCGCCCGGGTCGTCTCCCACCAGTCGAGCTCCTCCACTCGGCCGATCCCCGCCGATCGCAGCAACCGGCCATTGCCGAGCGGGGTCACGACCAGGGGACGAAAGCGCCGGTCGACCAGCTTCAGGGTTCCGAGGTCGCAATGGTCGTAGTGATTGTGACTCAGCAGCACCAGCGAGATCGGCGGCAGATCGTCGAACCTCACCCCCGGCGCCCGAACCCGGCGAGGCCCCGCGAATGAGAACGGGCTCGCCCGTTCGGCGTACACCGGATCGATCAGCACCGCTGTGGCGCCGACCTGGATGAGAAATGAGGAATGTCCGATGAACGTCACGACGGTCTCGTCCGGCCCCGGCCTCGGCGGCACTTGCGGCTCTACCGGCACCTCCGCCGGCCACCGGGTCTGCGGCGTAAGCAGCAGCTGGGGCACGCGCCAGAATGGCTGGCCGTTCGCACCGGTCGGATTGAAGAACCGCCGACCGTCGAAGTGATCGCTGGGAGAGGTCATGGGGGAGAATAACTAAGGCCGGTAAGGCGGGCGGACGGGCGGACCGTGGGCCCGATACCGATGCGTTACAAACCCGGTCTGCTGCATCAAATGTTCTTGATGTAATCTTCTTACTTCAAGGGAGAAACCATGGCGACCGGGTCCAGTCATCCACTGCGCGTACTTATCCTCTGCACCGGCAACTCGGCGCGGAGTCAGATGGCCGAGGCGATCCTGAACCGGAAAGGGCGCGGGCGCTTCATCGCCGAGAGTGCCGGTTCGCAGCCGGCTGCCCAGGTGAACCCCTACGCCCTCGAAGCGCTGCGCGAGGCAGGGATCGAATGGTCGGGGCATCAGCCACTCGGGATCGACGACCTGGAGCCCCGCTCGTGGGACATCATCATCACCGTCTGCGACAACGCGCGCGAGGCCTGCCCCATCTTCCCGGGCCAGCCGGTCCTGGCGCACTGGGGAATGGAGGACCCCGCCGGCGTGACCGGCGACGCTGAGACCAAGCGGCGGGCGTTTCGGGAGGCGTTGCAGTTGATCTCCCGCCGCATCGACCTGATGCTCGCGTTGCCGGCGGAGAAGCTGGAGCGCCTCGTTTTGCAGGAGCGGTTGAGAGCAATCGGCAGGCGGAAGGCGGTAAGGCGGTAAGGCGGTAAGGCGGTAAGGCGGTAAGTACCGCGTATCTACCGCGCGTACTACGCCGCTTCACCTACCGCCGCTTCAGTTACCGCCGCTTATCTACCGCCGCAGTACCTACCGCCGCAGCATCTACCGCCGTCCCACCTTGCAACCTTTCGCCTCCGCCCCATATCCAAGATGCGAATCCTCACTCGCACTCCTGGAGACCTATGCCTTTCGCACTACCGGCCCTCGCCTTTGCGGTCATAAGCACCCTTCAAAATCCAGCTCTCACTCCCCCCGACTCGATCCCGGCCGACCGCCATGCGAGCGGCACCGGCCGTCAGGGCCGCCCGGGTCCAGGGCGACATCGCGGTGGACGGCCGCCTGGACGAGGCCTCCTGGGCCGCCGCCGAGCCGGCTACCCGGCTTCATCCAAACCGAGCCGGCGGAGGGAATGCCTGCCTCTGAGCGGACCGAGGTGCGCGTGCTCATTGACGCCGATGCCTTGTACGTGGGGGCCCGTCTCCACGATCGCGAGCCCAAGCGGATCAAGGCGGCGCTCGCCCGCCGGGACGACGATGTCGCGGCCGACGAGTTCGATGTGTATCTCGACACCTTTCACGATCACCTGAGCGGGGTGCGCTTCCGGGTGACGCCCGGCGGCGCCACGCTCGACGGCATCCTCGGCTCCTCGGCACAGGGCAGCGAGGAAGACCTCTCCTGGGACCCGATCTGGGAAAGCGGGACCCAGGTGGACTCGCTCGGCTGGACCGCCGAGATCCGGATCCCGCTCTCCCAGCTCCGCTACAACTCCACCGCGGACGGTGCCTGGGGGATTCAGTTCTATCGCAAGATTCTGAGGAAGGGCGAGGAGGACTGGTTTGCCTTCGTGCCCAAGAGCGAGGTGGGAGGCGTGAGCCGCTACGGTCACCTGACCGGACTGGGCGCGCTGCAGGCCCAAAGGCAGCTCGAGCTCGCGCCCTACCTGCTGGCGCAGGGCTCCTATCAGCCCAGCGTCGCGGGAGATCCGTTTCAGAGCGGCAAGGAGCATTACGCGTCGGCCGGGCTCGACCTCAAGTACGGCCTCACCAGCGATCTCACCCTCAACGCGACGGTCAATCCCGACTTCGGCCAGGTCGAGGTGGATCCGGCGGTCGTCAACCTCAGCGTCTTCGAGACCTTCTTTCCCGAGAAGCGTCCCTTCTTCGTGGAGGGAGCGGACGTTTTTCGCTTCGGCGGCATTCGCGCCTCGAATAGCTTCGGGGTCCCCGACATCTTCTTCAGCCGCCGGATCGGGCGGGAGCCGCAGCGAAGCCTCTCGGGCGACGGCGTGAACTACCTGGACGCCCCGACCGAGACCTCCATCCTCGCTGCCGCCAAGCTGAGCGGACGTACCCAGAGCGGCTGGTCGATCGGACTCCTGGATGCACTGACCGGCAACGAAGAAGCGCGCTATGTGGATGAGTTCGGTGTGCCGGTGACCACACCGGTGGAGCCGCTGACCAACTATTTCGTGGGACGGGTGCGTAAGGATCTGCGCGGCGGCAACAGTACGGTGGGCATCATCGCCACCGCGGTAAACCGGGACCAGGACAGCCCCGAGCTCAACTCTCTCCTCCGGGGCAGCGCCTACAGCTTCGGCGCCGACTTCACCAACTCATGGGCTGACCGGGTCTGGTCGCTGGACGGATCAGTGGGGTTCGGCACGGTACGCGGGACGCCGCAGGCGATTACCGAGACTCAACGCTCGAGCGCGCGGTATTATCAGCGCCCGGATGCCACCAGCTTTCGACTCGACTCGACCCGCACCTCGCTGAGCGGTCACGCCTATCAGCTGGCGCTGCGCAAGAACAGCGGCCGCCACTGGCAGGGGGGCTGGTGTATCAGGAGACCAGCCCCGGGATCGAGACCAACGATCTGGGCTTCCAGTCGGAGGCGTCGCAGCGCGGCATCTCGACCGCGCTGGAGTACAACGAACGAGCAGCCCGGCCGAACGTTCCGGCGGTGGGGGATATTTCCCTTCACCAACCACCAGTGGAACTTCGACGGCGACCTGGTCTACGGCTCGTTCGGCCTCATCTTTTCGGGGCAGCTGCACAACTTCTGGGACTTCCAGCTGCGGGGCGACTACACCGCGCCGGCGTACGACGATCGGCTCACCCGCGGAGGGCCGCTGGCCCGGCAGCCGAAATTCTGGGATGTGCGGGTGACGCTCAACTCCGACACCCGGAAAACCACAACGCTCAACGCGAACTTCACCCAGTTCTGGACCGCGGCGGAAGAGCACTAAGACCGAGGCCGATCTGACCCTGAATGTGCGTCCGTCCCCGGCGCTGCGACTGAGCTTCGGGCCGGCGCTCACCCTGCTTTCAACCCTGTCCCAGTACGTGGCCGCGGTGCCCGATCCGGTGGCGGCAGCCACCTTCGGCACCCGCCACGTCTTCGCGACCCTCGACCAGAAAGAGATCTCGATGATCACCCGGCTGGACTGGACCTTCACCCCCAAACTCAGCCTGCAGCTCTTCCTCCAGCCGCTCATCTCGGCCGGCGACTTCACCGAGCTGAAGGAGTTCGCCCAGCCGCGCACCTACGACTTTGCGGTCTACGGCCAGGACAAGGGGACGATTACCGAAACCAGTGACGGCAGTGTGATCGACCCGGGCGACGGCGGAGCGGCGTTCACCATCCCGGAGCAGAACTTTACCATCCGCTCGCTCCGGGGCAACGCGGTGCTGCGCTGGGAGTGGCGGCCCGGCTCGACCCTGTTTCTGGTGTGGCAGCAGAACCGCCAGAGCGACGACACGTCGGGAGACCTCGACGTGGGCCGGGATGTGGACGCGCTCCTGACCGGCGGCGCGGCGCGGAACGTGGTGGCGGTGAAGGCGAGCTACTGGTTGAGCTTGGTAGCGGTCTACTCCCGCAACCTCCGCCGGCAGCCGGGATCTCCTTCGCGTGCACCGCCAGCCACTCCTCGAACGTCTGCATCTCCGGATTCAGCGTCCGGGCGAAGGCCAGGTCCCTCGCGCCGACGAAGTAGTCGTTGAAGTCGCGCTTGAACTGGAACATGTTGCCCAGGTCGTCCGCGCCGGGGAAGCCGAAGCTGCGGTAGACCTCGGGCGGCACGTTGTTGTAGCGCACCTCCTGCCCCAGCGCCTGCGGTAAGCGCAGCCGCCATCTGCTTCGCCGGTCAGATGCTCGCCCGCGATCGCCGACGGTCTTGCCGATGAACTCCCGCCCCCGCTTGAAGATGCCGAGGCGGACTTGCCGATGTCCTCGGCGGCGATGCCGGACAGTCGCTTGTCGTCCATCGGGAAGGTGATCGCCAGGACGCCGTCCGGCCCCCGCTGCGGACCCGCGCCGAAGTAGATCAAGTTGTCCCAGTAGAACGACGTCAGCAGGAACGTCGTCGGCACGCCCAGCCGGCGGAAGATCTCGTCGGCCTCACCCTTGGCGTCGAAGTGCGGCACCTTGTACTTGCCCATCAGCGTCGGCATCCGGTCGTCGTTGAGCGGGACCCACTTGCGGGTGTCCTCGAGGGTGGACCAGATGACGTGCTGCACTCCGGCCGCCTTCACCGCCTCGGCCATGTTGCGGGCCTGGGTGAGCTCCCGCTCGGGCGAGAAGTGCTCCCAGAAGTTGGTCAGCAGGAACGCGCCGTGGGCGCCGGCGAAAGCCCGGCCGAGGGTACCGGGATCATCGGCATCCCCGGCGACTACCTCGGCTCCCGCCGAGCGTAGCGCCTGGGCCTTCTCGGAATTCGGGTTCCGGGTGATGGCGCGGGCCGCGAACGAGCCGCTCCGATCGGCGAGGATGGCCCGGACCAGTCCCCCGCCCTGCGCCCCGGTCGCTCCAACGACTGCGATGATCTTCTTCTCTGGCATCACAACCTCCGTCTTAAGTGAAGTTCATTTAGTAGTCAAGATCAAATAGCTCGGCCTACGGGGACGGTTCACCAGACTTAGCTCGCTTGCGAGTGCCGGAACCTCTCCAGCGACACGGTACGCTCTCCCCGCTCGACCCTCCCTCAGACAATACTGCGTGGGATAGTACCCAGCCTGCCGGAACCCTTCCGGCTGGCTGATGTCCCAGCATGCCTCCCGCGTCTTCCTCAGCATATCGAGCGTGATCATCGGCTCCCAGAAGATCAGCTCGCCCTGATACGCCCCGTAGATAAACGTGCGGGTGAACGGCATCGAGTCCTTCAGCTCCGGCGACTGCGAATCGAGCAGGTGGTTCCCCATACGCGGCACCACCGCGCCGACGTTGATGTGCCCGCCCGGGAGATACTGGGACGGGACCGGTCGGGTCGCCCGGGTGAAGTGGCCGCAGTCCACCAGCTCGCCGCAACGTCCCGGCGTGATCCCTTCGATAAGCGCCCGGTCGGCGGTATAGAAGTGGAAATCAAAGTGGGCCCGGTTGTAGGGCGCCGGATGGCCGGCCGCATTCCAGTTGACC
Source organism: uncultured Gemmatimonadales bacterium (assembly GCA_963810165.1). Lineage (GTDB taxonomy): Bacteria > Gemmatimonadota > Gemmatimonadetes > Gemmatimonadales > GWC2-71-9 > CAVVWJ01. The sequence goes on along the minus strand of CAWEMG010000043.1, from coordinate 11,384 downwards.
GTGATCCACTTGAACGGCAGCCCGGCCGACGGGGCCACCGGTACGTCGAGGATCCGCTCCAGGTCTCCGATGCACTCGTGCCCGGTGTGCTTCCCGTCGCCATCCAGATCATAGCACCGGCTCACCGTATTGGGCGACCCCGGCAGCTGCTCCAGCGCGCCGGCCGAGATCGTCACCCCAACCGCAAGCGGAACGTTCTTCTGATCCAGGGTCACGAAGCTCTGAACCGTGCCGGCGCCGATCCTCTCGACTCTCCCGCGGAGGGTTTGCTCCTTACCCGTCACGCCGGCGGAGAGGGCGAGACCGAGACCGATGAACAGCGCTGCGACACCGAAGATGCGGGGAGAGAGGGCGACCGGCCACATGCTGACGCTCCTTGTGTTGAGGTTATCCGTTGTCACAGATATTATGACACGAAGATCAGGCGACCGGGCGGATCCCGGCCCTGACCTCGTTCAAGAGCGAATCCAGGGTCCTGAGCTCGGCCGGCTTCAATCCCGCCATGGCGCCCTCGGTATACTCGCCGGCCGGTCCATCGAGCCGAGCCAGCATGGCCAGCCCTGCTCCTGTGATCTCAACCAGTACCACTCGGCGGTCCTCGGTGTCCCGCTCCCGGCGGACCAGGCCCTGCTTGATCAGCCGGTCCACCAGACGAGTGACGTCGGGATCCCGGGTGATCATGCGGTCCGAGATCTCGCTGATCTTGACCGCCTTGGGCCGCGCGCCGCGCAGGATCCGCAGGATGTTGTACTGGCTCTGGGAGATTCCTTCGGAGCGCTTGAGATACTGGATCCAGCTCTCCTCGATGGCCCGGGTGGTGCGCATGAGGTTGATGACCAACTGCTCCTGGAGGGACCGGAACGGCTTGGTCTGGCGGATCTCGTGATGGATGGTCTTGGCCATGAGCGACAGATTATCTGTTGGAACGGATATTGTCAAGAGGGGATCTTCAAAGGCGGTAGACACTGCGGCGGTAGATACTGCAGCGGTAAATAGTGCGGCGGTAGGGGCGGTAAGGCGGTAAGTAGCGGGCAGGCTTGGGTCGTCACCCTGAGCCGGATCGTCTCAGGTCCTCGTCGGTCGAGGCGTTCAAGGGACGTCGGGAATCCATGCGGCTGCGTACGCGTCGGTCCCTGGGCTGTTCACCTTGCGTCTGCCGCTGCCGTCCAGGTTGATCAGGTACAGTCCTACATTATCGCCTGCTGCCCCGTCGAAGGCGCTATAAAGCAGGCGGCTGCCATCGGGGGACCACCCGATGCGGCTGGGGATGTACAGCGTCTCGCCAGGGGGCGTCACCAGGTGCGGGTCGCCATGAAGCGGAACGACCACCAGCCCGGTGTGACCCTCGAGCGTTGCATCGACTGCCACGCTGAGCCCGTCGGGAGACCAGGGAGACTGCCCACGAACCGGTGACATCAGCTGTCGCGCGCCGGTGCCGTCGGCGTTCATTACGACCAGCTCAAAGTGTTCACGGAGGTACGCGAAGTGCTGGCCGGTCGGGGAATAGGAGGGGCCTCTCTCATCGGTGGTTGGCGACCGGGTGAGGTTGACCTCGGCCTCACCCGTAAGAGGTACCCGCCAGAGGTCGGCATCGCCGCCATCCGGCCGGCGGAAGATCACCACTGCATCGCTTCCCGGTTCCCACTCAGGGACGCCGCAGTCCTCCGAAGGTCCGCAGATCGTAGCCCTGATTGCCCCATCCAGAGTGACGATCAGGTGATCTCCCCCGGAGTACGTCGACAGCAGGTCGCCACTGGGGGACCAGTCCTGCACCTCCCCCGGAAGCGCCAGGCGCCGAAATTCACCCGCAGCAGGGTTGAGGAGAACGTAATGCTGTTCGTTGCCCGAGGAGTCTTCCGAGATGTAAAGCAGCTCGCCCGTGGTGGGGCGCACGCGCAGCAAATCGTACGACGGCCGTGGCAACGCAGAGGGACCGGGAGCGATCTCCCGCGAGCCCTCGCCCTCGGAATAAGCGTGCAGGCTGAAAAGGAAGTTGGCCCGGTCGTGGTCGACGTACACCAGCTCGGGCATCTCGGGCGTCTCGGGCTGCATCACTCGGCTCCGTACCGGTGCACGCGAGCGCAACCGGTAACGCGCACCGCAGGATAGCGAGAGTTCCGGGAGGAACCCTCATCACACCTCCCGGCCAGTCGATCGAGCGAGCTGCATGGGAGCACTCCGCACTCAAGGGTCCCGAACACCTGCTGATTCGCTGGCTTACCAGGAAGCTACCGACCGGGCCAGTCTTCGATAGGATGCTGCGTGCCCGGCCGGCACGTAACACCTGTTACAAGAGAGGACGAGCCAGGCAAGGTGGGGCGCACCCAGGGCCGCCGGAAGCGCCGCACTATCTACCGCCCGCACTATCTACCGCCTTACCGCCATCTACCGCCGCTGTTCCTACCGCCGCAGCACCTAGCGCCGCCGTCATCTACCGCCGCCGTACCTACCGCCGTGTACCTACCGCCCGGCATCATCATTGCCTTAAACTCTCCCCCCATGCCCCAGCGACGCGACTCCGCCCCCCATGGTAAGGCGCCCGGCCTGAACGACTTGCAGAATGCGGTCGGGGCCGGGGCCCCGGCCACCTCCAATCGTCTGGTCCCCGTGGGCAGCGTCGCGCTGGCCACCGCGCTCTACGCCGTGCTTTACCTGGCGTGGGAGCGGAGCGGCTGGGGCAGCCCAACGGTACGCGACCTCGTCGGCAACGTGGCGTTCATGCCGATCAATCTGACCGTGCTGACGCTCTTCGCCCTCGCCTCGAGGCAGGAGATCCTCGATCCGGCCGTCCGCCGCGCCCTTCGCCTGTTCGGGCTCGGCGGGGCGACGGTGTTCATCGGCAACGCCATCTCCACCGGATACGTGCTGGCGCTCCACGACAGCCCGCCGGTGTCCTGGGCCGACCCCTTCTACCTGACCGACTCCCTGCTCACGCTCACCGCGCTCCTCTCGTTCCCGCTGGCGCGCCGCACCCGATTGGAGCGGTGGAAGTTCCTGCTCGACGCGGCGATGGTGCTGGTGGGCGGCGCGGTCGCGATCTGGTACTTCTCGGTCCGCCCGACTGCCGCCTCCGAGGAGAGCAGCCATGTCGTCACCCTGCTGGCGTTCGCCTATCCGCTGGCGGGCATGCTGGTCCTGCTTGGCGTCACCACGGTGCTGCTCCGCCGGCCGGTGGATGGCAACCGGTTGGCCTTTCGCCTGGTGGTCACCGGGGTGGCGGTGGGCGTGGTCGCGGACCTCACCTTCAACCTGGTGCAGCTCGAGTTGGGCAGCCGCAGCGCGAGCTGGGCCGACGCGGTCTTCCTGCTCTGCTACGTGATGCTCATCGGAGGCGCCGAGCTCTACTGGCGCCGGCCCGTCGCCCGGGGCGAGACCTCCGCGGTGCCCCTCGCCCGGTTCCAGATGATCAGTCCCCTGCCCTATCTGGCGGTCGGGACCACGTACGCCCTGCTGCTCTTCGTGGCGCTCCGCCCCTGGACCGATCCGATCAGCGGGCTTGCGGTCGGGGCCCTGCTGGTGACCGGCCTGGTGGTCCTGCGCCAGCTCCTGGCCGTGGGGGAGAACGTGCGGCTCCTCGCCGACCAGTCGGCGCGGCAGAACGAGGCCCGTTTCCGCTCGCTGGTGCAACACTCGTCCGATGTCATCATCGTCACCCGGGAGGACGGCACCGTCCGATTCGTGAGTCCGTCCGCCACCCGGGTGCTCGGCTACGAGCCGTCGGGCATGCTGCGGCGCAGCGTCTCCGAGCTGCTCCATCCCGATGACCGGGAGCGGGCGGCATCATTCTTTTCCACCGCGGCGAAGACGCCGGGTGTCACCGGCCCGGTCGAGTGGCGCTTCAGTCAGCCGGACGGCTCCTGGCTGCACGCCGAGATCCTCGCGACCAATCTGCTGCACGATCCGACCGTGAAGGGCGTGGTGCTGAACACCCGCGACGTGAGCGAGCGGCGGCGGCTGGAGGAGCAGCTGACCCACCAGGCGTTCCACGATCCGCTCACCGGGCTGGCCAACCGGGCCCTGTTCCGGGACCGGGTGAGCCACGCGCTGGCGTTGGCGCAGCGGCGCGGGAGCCCGGTGACGGTCCTCTTCCTCGACCTCGATGACTTCAAGAAGGTGAACGACAGCCTGGGCCACGGCGAGGGCGACCGGCTCCTCATCGCGGTGGCGGAGCGGTTCCTGGCCTGCGCCCGGAGTGCCGACACGGTGGCCCGGCTGGGCGGCGACGAGTTCGCCATCCTGATCGAAGGGGCCGAGGGCCGGGACGGGCTCCCCGACCGGCTGGCCGCCGCCATGTCCCACCCGTTCTCGCTCAGCGGCAACCAGGTGCGTGCCACCGCCAGCATCGGCGTGGCCTCCGCCTCCCCCGATGACCGGGCGGATGACCTGCTTCGGAACGCGGACATGGCGATGTACGCCGCCAAGCGGCACGGCAAGGGACGGGCGGAGACGTACGAGTCGCGGATGTATACCGACATCCGCGAGCGGCTCGACCTCGAGGCCGCGTTGCGGGCCGCCATCGAAGGCCACCAGCTGACGCTGTTTTACCAGCCGATCGTCAACCTGCAGAGCGGCGCCATCCACGGCGTGGAGGCGCTGCTCCGCTGGGAGCACCCGCAGTTCGGCCGGCTTCTGCCGCAGCACTTCATCCCGCTCGCCGAGGAAACCGGCCTCATCATGCAGCTCGGGTCGTGGGTGCTGGGCGAGGCCTGCCGCCAGCTCCAGATCTGGCGGGCGGCCCACCCGCGGCTCTCGCTCGCCATCGCGGTCAACATCTCGGGCCGGCAGTTCCAGGGGTCCGGGCTGGTCGACGCCCTCCGCCAGACGCTCACCTCGTCCGGCGTCGACCCGTCGTCGGTGGTGCTCGAGATCACCGAAAGCGTGCTGATGCAGACCGACCCGGTGCTCGAGCGGCTGCAGCAGCTCAAGGCGCTCGGCGTGCGGCTCGCCATCGACGACTTCGGGACCGGATACTCCTCCTTGAGCTACCTGCAGCGTTTCCCGATCGACATCCTCAAGATCGCGAAACCGTTCGTGGAGGAAGTGGGCCAGGGCGCGGACCGCTCGGCGCTGGCGCGCGCCATCGTCGGGCTGGGCGACACGCTCAAGCTCCAGACCATCGCCGAGGGAATCGAGCGGGCGGATCAGCGGGCGGCGCTGATCGAGCTCGGCTGCACCCTGGGACAGGGATATCACTTCTGGCCGTCGCTCCCGGCGGCAGGGATCGATGAGCTGCTCGCGTCCAACGGGCTCCCCCGGCTGCGGCTGGTTGAAGGGAGTGCTGTGAAGGCGGTAAGGCGGTAGATGAAGCGGCGGTAGCCTCGTCTCGCTTCGCGAGACTCAGGCGGTAGAGGCGGTAAACGTCCCCCGCCCAGATCTATCGCCGCGTATCTACCGCCGCTTCATCTACCGCCGCACCATCTACCGCCGCCGCATCTACCGCCGCAGCTCACCTACCGCCGCAGCATCTACCGCCGCAGTATCTACCGCCGCAGCATCTACCGCCGCACTACCTACCGCCGCCTCAGCCTACCGCCGCTTCATCTACCGCCGCTGCACCTACCGCCGCAGTATCTACCGCCTTCCCGTGATCCTGCTCACCGCTCCTCCGGCGCCAAGTTTGGAGCTTACACCCTTCCGGCGCCCTGCCGGACGAGCGCCCTTACTTATAGATGGAGCAGGCAATGCGAATGATTCTTGGAAGCGCGGTGCTGTTGGCCGGTCTGGCGGCATGCGCCTCTCGCAGTGAAGAGGCTTCAGACGAAGCGACCCGGGTGAGCCAGGATACCCTGGTCGAGACCAAACAGGTGGTGGACACCATGGTCGTCAAGAAGGAGACGACCGTTGCCGCCGATACCAGCGTCCGTGCCGACACCACGCATCGTCGCCGACACGAGTGTCACGGTCGACACGACGGTTGCGGCGGACACCAACCGGGTCGGCGACGAGGGCGTCATCAAGGTCGATACCACCCGCGCGCAATAGCGACGGACGGGGGCGGGCGGACGGGAAGTAGCAGACCGCACACCCATCCCGCTCCCGTCGCTGTGCTCAGATAAACTCCGCGAGGGATCTACTCCGCGGGCTACCGCAGCCCATCGAGTAGGTCCCTCGCTAGTGCCGGAGTCGAACGGGGTGCACATGCGCGCGGGCAAGGCGACGGTGGTGAAGCCTGCGACGGGCCTGTTCCTCAAGGGACACATGAAGCGTTACGGCTCGATGGAGTTCGGGATCGAAGCCGTACTACGTGCAGGAAGGCACCGGCCGACGCTACGAGCAGGCAATCCGCGACCGGCAGCTCTCGGCCGAGCTGGCGGTCACATCCCGCGGGCAGGCAGCGTTGAGGGGTTTGCGGATCGATTGAGGTCGAGTTGTCATCCTGAGCGCAGCGAAGGATCTCTCGAATCACTCGCAGGGATCCTTCGTTTCACTCAGGATGACAGCTATACGGATTACCCGACCTGCTTCGACCGCCTTACCGCCTTCCTCCCTACTGCCCCGCGACCGGCACCGGACTGAGCCGCCTGGTCTGGGTGCCGTCTCCCACCTGTCCGAAGCGGTTCTCTCCCCGGCGGTAGGCTCGGCCGGTCGTAGTCACGGCGCAGCCAGGGCTTTCGCCCGCGCTGATAGCAAGACTGCCAGCCTTGTGATCAGACCATATGGCTCGCCGAACGTGAACGCGAAGGCCTCCACGCCGGCTCGAGGAACTCGATCTCGAACAGCCGATCGGTGATGGGCCCTGGCTGCGGATCAGCTGGTAGAGCCGCTGCTCGGTCACCTGCCGTTGCCCTGCGCGTCGACGTCGAGCCCGTGCGCCGCGCCGGGCGCCTGGCCGTCGACGAGCACGCGGAACCGCACGGAAGCTCCCCGCATCGCCGGCCCCATGACGAGGTGCAGGTCGCGGGCGTGGAAGCGATAAGCGATCCGCCCTTTGGCCGGTGCAGCACCGTGCCCTCCCTTCCCATCGTCCACTCCCCCGCCAGCGCCCAGTGGTTGAGCCTCAGTCGCTCGGGAACCGATAGACGTGGCGCCTGTCCTCCGACGCGCCGCCGGGCGACGCGAAGTTTTGCGTGCGCTGATGGCCCAGGTAGTTCTCCTGCGACCTCAGGCTGCCCCAATCAGCCTCCGCCTCGACGCCGCGCCCGTCGACGGAGACCAGCGCCGGTCGATGGCGCTCGGCACCGGCCTCGGCGAGCAGCTGCTGGATGACTCGTCTCCGACTCCTTCGTACTCGCCCTCGCCGAACTGATGGTGGCGGATGCGGCCCTGCGCGTCGACGAAGTAGAGGGCAGGCCAGTACCGGTTGTCGAAGGCGCGCCAGATCGCCTTGTCGTTGTCGACCGCGACCGGATGCTCGACTCCCATCGCCTTCGCGGCGCGGCGGACGTTGTCGAGGTCCTTCTCGAACGCGAACTCGGGCGCGTGCACGCCGATCACCACCAGTCCCTGGTCCCTGTACTTCTCGGCCCAGGCGCGGACGTAGGGGAACGTGCGGAGCCAGTTGATGCAGGTGTAGGTCCAGAAGTCGACGAGCACCACCTTCCCCGCGCAGGCCTGCCGCCGTCAGCGGCTCCGCGAGTTGAGCCACGCCGTCGCGCCGCCGAGCGACGGCAGATCCCCCTCATCGCGCAGCCGGGTCGCCACGCTGCGATCTGCTGCGACATGCTTTCTCCTCGGGCAGGCTGAGACCGCGCCCCGACCGCGCAGGCGAGCATCGCCGGGGAGGAGTGTTCTTTCGAGCGTCCGGCCGGGGTACTCGATTCCGAATTTGGCTGTCGCTCGGTTCTGGTTCCACAGATTCATGCGCTTTTCATGTCAGAGTAGCTCCGTGGCCGCCTGCTCTGCCACGATGTACGCGGCGTACCAGCTGGGCCAGTCCGCATCGCGCTCGCCCGTGCGCTTCTCGTGCTCGCCGTGGGCTGCTTCGGCCCGCCGGAATGCGCTCGCCAGATCCTGTGCCGAGGCGAACGTCGTCGTGGCGGAGTCTACTCGGCCGGGTAAGCGCGAGGTGACCTCCTGCAGCACCCAGCCGTTGCCGTCTGGATCGGCGAATGTCGCCAACGAGGCGTAGCTCTGGCCGTTGGGTGCGATGCCGCTGACCGGGCTGCCGAACGGACTCTTGGCGAAGTGAAACACCTCGCCTACGTCGACCCGGCGCTGCACCAGCTCGGTGCGGGTGCCTGGATGTCGGAGACGATCAGGAACATGCCCTGAGCCGAACCTGGCTTGCCTTTTGTGGTGAAGTGGATCGAGCACGGTGAGCCCGGCGGCGTAAACTGGATGGCGCGCTGGTCACCGTCTCGGAATTCGGCGTCGAGTCGCCAGCCGAGGCTTTCGTAGAACTGCTTCGCGAGCTCGATGTCCGAGACTGGAATTGTGACCACCTCGAGCTTCAGGTCGACCTGGCCGACGGGCGCGGCGGAGGTCGCGTCGTCCGGACGCGTTGCTGTACTGGTCATGGCTGGCTCCTGGGTGATGTGAGGGTGTGCCTGTAACGGGCGCCAACTCGCGGCTCAGCCGCAACTGATGGCTGGAGATGGTGGGGTCCTGGCGGGAGAAGCTGCCAATATCCAGGCGGGTACCGAAGACGTCAATTGTACGATGGTGAGACAGGCGGCGGCGGAAAGCGAAAGGAGAGGCCGAATCTATGGAGAGTCTCGGCCCCGTTCGCTATACCGCTCGACTTAACCCCTGCCCTTGTCCTTGTCCTTGTCCTTGTCCTTGTCTTTATCGTGACCGCGATGACGACCGTTGTTCCCGTTCGATCCATCCCGGTTGTCGTCGTGGTGGTTCCGGCTGTCGTCATTCCTCCACCGGTTGTCATCCCTGCGCTTGTCATCATCCTTCCACTTGTCATCGTCCTTCCACTCTGTCATCATGCCGCCGCTTGTCGTCGTGGTGTCGTCGCCTCTCCATCCATCGTAATCACGGCCGTAGTAGCGACGGTGGTCCCGCCTCCACTCCACCTGATCGATGTAGTAGCGGCCTCCGCGTTCGTAGACGGCTACCTTGCGGAACGGCCGGCGATCGAATGGATGACGGTAGAAGCGGCCCCCGTCGTAGTACACCGTGATCACGCGGTACCCGGGGTGCTTCCACCAGCCGTGCCGGGCCCGAACACCCTCGATCACGAGGATCTCGCGCCGCGGGACCACGACGGTGGTCCGGCGCACCGGTGGGGGCGCCGGCCGAACGGGAGCCGGAGCGGGAGCGGGAGTCTTATCGTTCAGCTTATCCCGGAATATTTCGTACGTACTCTGAGCCTGGAGCGACGATCCGCTCGCGAACAGGAAGCCGGCAGCCCATGCCAGCCCTATGCGGTGCCTCATGACGGCCTCCAAAAGATTGGGTGAGTGGCCGTCTCTTATGCGAGGGCTATGCCACCGCGTAAACCCTTAGTTGACAACGGTGCAGGAGAATGCACTAGGGCATAGAGGGAGGCGGTAAGGCGGACCAGGCGGACAGGCGGACAGGCGGACAGGCGGACGGGGAAGGGCGGGAAAGACGGGAAAGACCGGGGGAAGACGGAAGGGACGGGAACAAACAGCGAGTTGTCATCCTGAGCGATAGTGAGCGAAGTGAAGGATCTCTAGGAGTGATTCGAGAGATCCTTCGCTGCGCTCAGGATGACAGCCTCTTACAGTTACCGCCTTACCGCCGCTCTATCTACCGCCGCTTCATCTACCGCCTCATTCACTACCGCCCTTCAGCCGGCGGCTTCTCGCGCTCCCCAGCCATGAGGTGCAACGCCAGCGCCTTGCGCGAGTGGAGACCCATGCGGGTGAGGACGCGCTCGAGATAGTGGCGAACGGTATGGGCGCTCAGCCTGAGCCGCTGAGCGATCGCCTCGTTGGAGAGTCCTTCGGCTGCGAGGAGGGCGATCTGGGGCTCGCGGCCGCGAAGTCCGAAGGAGACCCGCAGCTCCCGGGTGTTCGGGAGCTCGGGTCCCAGCCGATCCATCAGGACGAGCACGCCAGCCTCGGGGAACAGCGTCCCGGCAGGGGCGCATCGTGCTGTCACCCGATAGCTCCGCCCGGAAAGCTGCAGCTCCCAATAATCCTCGCGCAGCGAGCCGGCCGACGCGCCGGTGTATTCGAGCCGGCGCCTGATCAGCTCCAGCAGTCGGACGCGCTCGGGCTCCTCTTCCACCAACTCGCTCCATCGGGTATTCCGCGCCACCTCCCGGAGTCCGTCACGCCGAAAGATCGCGAGGCCGGCATTCAGGTCATCGCACACCTGCTCGAGCGTGCTCTTCCACTGGCGCATTCGGTAGAGCAGCGCGAGCCCGGAGATGAGAGCGCAACGCATGGACAGCATTGGAACGCGATCTTCGGAGTGGACTGCCGGGAGCGGCAACGCAGCGCCGCGCGAGACGGCCAGCGGACTCGAGCGCGGTTTGCAGCCATCCCGGCTGATCGCCATCGGCTCGAAGCAACTCCTCCAGCTCGTCACAGGGAGCAGCCGGCGACGACGCTTCCCGATCCAGCGCGTGACGCACCCGCTTCACGCTCTCCGCCAGCCAGGCATCCTGGCTGCCCCATTCCAGGGGTGACATCAGGGCTTCGATCGCTCGAACGACCGCCGTCGGGTCCATGGCTCTCGCCGCGGGAGACCCACCCCATACGTGGTGTTGCCCCGGCTGAAGTTTCCCGCGACCGCCAAACGACAGAGGCGAGCGCGAAACGACTCCAGCGCGGCGCGAGATCATGGGACGAACGTCCCCTGCCACGGTTGGTCCCCGCAGCGAGCTTGTACCTCCCGATCCAGTACCACCCTGAGATGACCATCTGATTTGCCTGAGGAGGTGCCCGATGAACGCTCCATTCGCCAGTCGCGCTTCGATAGTCATGGTGCTGCTTGCGACCGCCGGCCTCCCGGGTGCCGCGGAGGCGCAGTACCGCCTGCCCACGATCGTCAGCTCGGTCCAGGCGGACAGTCTCCATGAAGCCGCGGTCGAATTGAGGACGGCGGGCCGCTACCGCGATGCGGCCCGTCTGTATCGCCGCTCGGCCGAGTTCCGCGCGGTGGAGGATTCACTGGGGGTTCAGTGCCTCACCGAGGCCGCGGCCCTCGCCTACGCCGCCGGCGATCGTTCGGCGGCCCGGACCGACATGGCCCACGCTGCCGAGCGCGCGCTCGCGAGGGGAGACCTCCGGACCGCGGGGCTCGCTTATCTCGACGCGGCGTGGATCGCGCAGGAGCAGGAGAAGCCGGGCCAGGTACGGGAGTTCGGCCACCGGGCCGAGATCCTGGCGGCCTCGCCGCTCCTGAGTGAGTCGGACCGCGGCGTGATCCTGCAACGGATCGAGCGGGCACCGCTGGCGATGCGGAACGCGATGAAGGCGGCGAGGTAGGGCGGACGGGCGGTAAGGCGGTAAGGCGGTAAG
>CAWEMG010000042.1:0-103027 GCA_963810165.1 uncultured Gemmatimonadales bacterium | reverse complement strand
CAAAGGCCTGTCCCAGGATCTTGCCGACCTCGAGCCTGAGGCCCAGCCCGAACGTATTCAAGATCACGAAGAGCACCCCAAACCAGTTGATCAGGACGCTCTGAGTGTGCGTGGCCATATCGCTTCCCTTCTCACGAACAGGCGATCGACCAGGAACGTTGCTCGCCCCCTGAGCCGTGACCGCAACGGCGCTGGGCACATCATGCACTAGCCGCACACGGCTCGACCGCGGGCATAGTGGCAGCAGCCAAGTTCAACGTGCGGGTGCTGTGCAGACACATCCGTACATCCACTGCTGCTGCCAGGCAGAGGCAGCATCGCCCGCCACCGGTCCGGCGCACTTCTGCTTCGGACGATTACGAGCAGCGCGGCGCGAGGGCCGCAGCTGCGCAACCGCGCCTATCGCAATGAGGCAGAAGCGCTAGTTCGGGCTCATCGCCCCGCTCCCCTGGCCGGGAGCGAGGTGCGCGGGGCGTCGTCACCGACGATCCGAGGCGCGGGCACCGGCTTGCGCGTGGAAGAGCGCTCAGCCGCGCGGCGCACGAGGTCGAGCTGGAGTTCCCGACGCTGGCTCAGTACGAGCTGCGCGAGTGGGTGACGGCGGCCGAGGCGAACGCGCGGCGACGGCCAGGCATCCGCTGAGCCGCTGCCCGCTGCGCCGGACCTTGCCGCATGCCCCGGGGAGGCGTAGCGTTCGCCCCGGACGAGCCCAGGAGGTCGACGTGGCCGGAATCAAGGAACGGCTCAGCAAGCGTCGGGAGGAAAGGAAGGTCCGGCGAAAGGAGCGAGCTGTGGCCCGCGCGACCGACCCGCGAAAGCTTGCGCACCGCTCCACGATCGACGACGCGATAATCAACGAGTCCGAGATGAATCGTTCGACACCAAAGGACCACTACTAGCGCAGTCCGGCATCTCACGCGGCCCGCGATTTTCTGAGCGCGCCTGAGAGCATGTCGGCTCTTTTCAGCGGCGGCAGCGGCACCGAGCGCCTTGTCGAACCGCGACCCTTGAGGAAGCTCTACTCCACCCCGGGGACAGACAGGACCAGACCCACAAGCCCGGCCCCAAGGCCATACGTCACAACAAGACCCGGGACCAAAACCTCCGTGCGGCCGGCACGTTACGACAGGTGGACCAGGCCGAAAACGTCGGAGTGGGCACCCCGCCGTTACGGATGGCCCAGGGCTCAAAAGTCTCCGGGCAAGAAGTGGATTGGTAGCCGCCCGCCCGCCCCGGGGTCCCGCCACCCCCTCTGGGGTCGCCACACCACCAGGCCGCTGCTGCGCAGAGTCGACCCATCCGGCCCGGGTGGAGGTGGCCGGCGACGACGTCGAGTTGGGCGCCGCCGCCCTTGGCTGCGGTCGGGGTAAATGTTCGCCTTCCCTCGGCACCCGTCCGCCGGGCCGCCCGCTTCCCGACGAAGCGCTCGTCCGGGTCGGGCGGGTAGTCAGTACCAGAGCAGGTCGGACAGGGGCGGGGCTTCCTGCCGCTTACGGCTCCAGTGCGGACGTCTCTTGAACGGCTTACTCGATCGGGACTTCGGGCACGGGTAATGGCGGGTGTAGAGATGCCCGTTTTGCGCCAGCGTGGCGGCGCCTACCCACAGGCACGGTATGACGCTCTCGAACGACTGCCCGACCACGCAGTCCACTCTGCTCTTGCTGAATCTGTGGCAGCGGTTGACTATCGGGTCGGGCGCGGCATCGGCGGCCGAGGCTCCGTTGCGCGCGTCGGTGCCGTATCGCTCGTACTCGTCGGACATGTGCGCGGCGCGCGCGACTTCACGCGGCAGGCGCGGGCCGACGAGGACAACCAGGCGGTCGCTCGCCCGCGCGCCCGCCTGCGTTATGGCACGAACCTTGGCGGTGTAGACCCCGGGCGCGACCGTATCGGGCAATAGAACAGGCGTGAGGCCTTGGGCGGCCTGTAGGGTCACACTGGCCGCAGTCCGGCGCTTCGCCCGCAGGGTTACCGACACTCTCGCCGGGAGGGTGCTACGCACGAGCAGGCGGCGATGCCGTAGCACCGGCAGGCTTTCACGAGCCACCGCGACCGCCAAGACCTGCGTGTGTGACGGCGCCGCGAACTTCACGCCCGTTGCGGTGAGGAAGAGCAGACCGCCGTCGGCGGTTGGCTCAACATCGACGCCCGTGAATGGCTGGCGGGCGCGAGTGAGAGGCTCCCCGCCACCGTCGAAGAAGCCCAGGCCACCCGAGTGCAGGGTGAGGTCGTGACCGCCTTGGCCGAGCAGGCGCAGCGCAGTGTCCCCTCCATAGGTCTCGGGGTAGCGATACGGGATGCCGTGTTCCGTGACGCCGAAGATCACCTGCCGGATCGTCGGTCGACGGAGCACACCTGAGAGCGTGCCGTCCGCGGAGACGCGGTGAATCCCACGGTCGTCCACGAACACAAATCCTCCGTCTGCCGTGGACGCGACCTTGGTGGGGTTGCTGATCGACGCGGCGACGGCCGGCCCTCCGTAAGCGGCCGTCGCGTCTCCTATGCCGCCAGGCCCAACCCCGGCGACGGTGCGGATGATTCCTGACGCATTGACGGCTCTGATGCGCTGGTTGGTCGAGTCAACTACCAAGAAGCCGCCGTCGGCCGTGGGCGACACGCCGGTCGGAAACATTGGCGCGGACGTCGCGGCGCCGCCGTCGCCGATATCGGCACCGGCCTCGTACGAAGTGCACTGGTGAACCGGTGTCGGGACGAGCGGCCCCCGCCCCGCGACCGTGGTAAGGGTGCCATTCGCATCGATCCGGCGCACGACGCAGTTCCAGGTGTCGGCGATCAGCAGGCCCCCGTCGCTGGTCGCCGCGACGTCGGAGGCTAGGGAGAGAAGCGGCTTGCGGGACTCGGGGTTGCCGATCACGCGGGTGACGCGACCGAGCGAGTCCACCTTGTAGACGGCGCCCCCTACAGTGGGTCCGCCGAGTACCAGGAAACCACCGTCAGACGTGGCGGCGATATCCGTCCCTCCGGGGCCGGCCAAGGGAAATAGTCGAAGTGATTCAGCAGGCAGCCCGTCTGCCGCCGAGGCGGTGGCGCACGGCAGCCCCGCGAGGAGTGCCGCTACCCCGAGCACAACGCGAGCTCCGAACCACATGGGGCCTCCCTATCGGCGAGCCAGGACACCATCGTACGGCTCGCACGAACAGAAGCCAAGTGGAGACTCGTTATGTGGACAGCATCCCGCCCCAGCTCGACTTCAAGCGGCGCACCGGCAGCCCTCGCTGGATCCTGAGGAGAGCAACGTTCTACCTCACCGGGGCAGACACGACCAGCCCCGCAACCCTCCCAACGACATACGTCGCAGCAAGCGCCCCCCGACCAACTCCGGACGTCCGCCCAGGCCGTTACGGCTGGTGGTCGGGGCGAAACTGTCGGGGCGGGCAGTGGACTGTTAGGCGCCGTCCGCCAGCGTTCCCCGCCACCCCCTCGGGGGGTGGGGGGACACCCCCCGTGCCGGGTTACGTGCAGGTGCCTCGGGTGACTCCTGCGCGTGAGCGAGCGCGCGCAGCTGTGCGCGTGCAGCTGGTCGAGCCCATGTGGCAGGCGAAGCTAGGGGGGTGCGCTGGTCAGGGCACGAGGGGGTCAGGGGTACGGGGCCTGGTGCTCGGGCCACGGTCCTCTGCGCTCCGGAGGACGGGCACCACGGCCGCAGCGCCCCGAAGCTGGGGTGCTCGAGCTCGACGCCACCGCGAGGATCACGGACCCCCGTCCGGAAGGATCGAGCTGCGTGGCCCGCGTCCGGAAGCCGGCGAGGGCCGCGGTCGCCGTGCGGAAGCGATCCTCGTCGGCATCTTTACATCGGGGTGCGTGGCCGTCCGGAAGCCGCGAGGGCCACGGTCCCCTCCAGACCCGACCGAGGGAGCCGTGACCACGCCTGCGGCCCGTGTCCCCACACAGGGCGCCCCCTACTTACTGAGTAGGGACGCGGCCGCCAGGCCGCTCGAGGAGCGGGATCGCCGGGGGTTGGAAAGCGCGTGGAATCGCGGGAGGGGTGTCGCCGGCCCTGCCTCGATGCCCAACCTGCCTGTTAGGGCACCTACGGGTGCGGCGCTTGAACGCCCCACCCCCCTGTCGCGTAACCGTGAGGACGAGCACGGGGCTTAGTTACCCGCGCGCGCGAGCTGCGACCGTCGCGCTGGGTTGAGCACGCTCCGCGTTCAAGACCGCCGCCTGCCACTTGCCGGGCAGATCCTCGAAGGTGTCCGCCTCGAGCAGCACCTCGTGGAACTCGCGCCGCTGCTGTTCGCCCATCTCCGCAAGCGGCGGGTAGCCGACGACCTTCCCGACGCGGCGGCTGAGGTCGGCGCTCGCCATTGGCAGAGCCTACGCGGACGGAGATACTGGGCGGGCGATGTCGCAGGAGAACGTGGAGCTCGTTTTGAAGATCCACAGGGCGGTCATTCAGGGGGACGTGGAAGGTCTTCTCGCGTGGGTGCATCCGAAAGCCGAGTACCGGCCGGCGACCCAGCAGGCAATCGAGGGAGAGGGAAGCGTCTTCCGGGGGTACGAAGGCATCCGCCGCTGGCTTAGCGAGTTGCACGATCTGTATGAAGACCTCAGCAGCGAGATCCTCGAAGTCCGCGACCCCGAAGACCGGGTCGTTGTCGTCTTCCTCGTCCGCGGGCGAGGTGCGGGTAGCGGCGTCACCCTCGAGCAGTTGCTGGCTCAGGTCGTCACGCTGCGGCAGGGCAAGGTCATCGAGATCCGCGAGTACTTCAGCCGGGAGGAGGCCCTCGAAGCCGCGGGGCTGCGAGAGTAGTCGCCGGTGGCTCGAACGCTGTCGCTTTTCGTCCAAAGCGACAGCGCGCTCGGTGCACCGATGCCGAACCGAGCGTGGAGCCGAGCGTATGAGCGACGATGCTTCGGCTTCACCGGAGACCCGGCCGGGTGCCGGGCCTCCGGTCATGCGACGAGTGCCAGGGTCACCCGGCGACGACTTGCTTGACCTCCGCCATGTAGCGGTCGGCGGCCGCGTCGGCCTCGTCCGGGCTGCTCCCCTGCTCGCGCGCGCTCAGGTAGGCGGCGTACCAGTCCCACCAGTCGTGCGGTGGCGCGGCCTTCTCGAAGCGGTCGTGGTGCTCGGCCGTCTCGTGCAACAGCTCGGCCAGCGAAGCGACGTCCATCTCAGTCCTCCCATTCCCGGCCGGGGAGCCGGGTCGTGACCTCTTGGAGCAGCCAGCCGTTGCCATCCGGATCGCTGAACGACGCGAGCGCGAAATACGAGCGCCCTGGTACCGACTCGAGGCCCGGGGGCCGCTGCTCGAACACCTCGCTGACGTCCACGCCGCGGCTGATGAGATCGGCCCGGGCGGCGTCGATGTCCTCGACCACCAGCTCCAAACCCTGAAGCGAGCCAGGCTCGTCTGTGGTGACGCCCGTGCCGAAGTGGATCGAGCACTGCGAGCGGGGCGGCGTGAACTGCACCGCTCGGAAGTCGTCCCCGGCGGCCAGGTCTGCGTCCAGCCGCCATCCGAGGCTCTGGTAGAAGCTCTTTGCCCGATCGACGTCGGAGACGGGCAACGTCACCACCTCGAGCTTCATGTCGATCGTCCCCACTTCCGGGACCTCCGTCGAGTTACCGGTGCTCTCGCCAGTGCTCATGTTGACCTCCGTCGGTCGGGCGCGCCATAACAGGGCGACGCCGGGCTCACCGACCCGTGCAGTGCGCGCCAACGACGGCTAGAACGTCGACGCTGCGCAGCCTGGGCTGCGGGAATCAGCACGAGCCCGCCTTCCTAGTCGCCCCCTCGGTCAATCCCGACCGAGAACGCTGCCTCGAGGCGGGACCCACTCTCTCCTCTTCCGGGGGGGAAAGTCAAGGATGTGCTCGCGCTCCCTCCTGGCCAGACGGGACCGGCGGACCCGCTCAGAGAGCAGCATCGGCTCCGAGTCCAAAATAGCCGAGCGCGCGCTCCTGCTTTCTCTTTGAAGGAGGGCCGGCTGTCAAGCTGGCGGAGCGCGGTCGTTGGTGCTCCGGTCTGTGGTGAGCGGTTGGCTCATTTCTCTTTCGGCGTTGGTGGCGCAGATTGTTCGTGGGAGCTGTCTCGGCTTCTCAATTCCATGCGGGGCCGTCAGGCGGCCAGAAAGCAACTGGAGCTTGCCGAGACGTCGGTGCCGCTCGGCTGCGAGCGGGCGGGCTTGAAGGGTTGTTGGCGGTTGAGGATGTGCCAGCAGGCGATCAGGATCTTGCGTGCGACGGCGGACTTGGCGGGGTTCTTGCCGGCGCGCTTGACGAGCTCGCTGTAGTGCTGGTGCCAGGGGTTGGTCGGCCGCCAGGAGGCGTGTGCGGCTTCGATCGCGGCCCAGCGCAGGGTGCGCGAGCCGGCTTTCGAGAGCGCTCCTGTGCGTGACCGGTCGCCGGACTGGTTGACGCGCGGAGCGAGGCCGGCGTAGCCGATCAGCTTGCGCGGCGTCGAGAAGCGGCTGACGTCGCCGATCTCGCTCGCGAGCGTCAAGCCGAGCAGGTCACCGACGCCCGGGATCGTCTTCAGCAGAATCACGCGCGCGTCGGCTTTCGCGGTCTGGCGCAGCTCGCGCTCGAGCGGCGCGAGGCGCTCGTCGAACAGCTCGATGACGGCAAGCGCCTCGGCGATCGACCGGCGCCAGGTCTCCTCGACACCGCGGTCGGCAAGCAGCTCCATGCCGTCCGCTGCGCGTAGTCGCTCGAGCGAGATCCGCAGGCCCCACTGCGTCAGCAGTCCGAAGATCCGGTTCATCGCCGACGCCCGCAGCCGGACCAGATGCATCCGCCGCCGCAGTTGCTCGCGCAGCGCGCGCTCTGCCAGCGGCGGCAGCCAGAGCGCCGGCACCAAGTCACGTCGGCAGAGCTCGGCGAGCACCCTGGCGTCGACCTTGTCGGTCTTGCAGGCGAGCGGCGCGACGTCGCGGACCTTGCGCGCGTGCGCGACCTGCACCTCCCAGCCGGCCGTGGACAGCTGGTCGCGGACCCAGGCCGCGCCGCTCATCATCTCCACGCACGCCGACACCTCGGTGCCGAGCATCAAGACGAGCCGCGCGAGCCCGTCTTCGTCCGCTGGCACGACACCCTCGCCGGTGATCGCGCCGCCCTCACTCACAGCACACCACGACGCTCGTCGATACGCCCAGTCGAGCCCTACATACTGCATGGCGGGGCCTCCCCTCGCGGGTTGATCTACAAACCAACGCTCAGTCTGCTGGGAGGCCCTCCTTCATGACATTCCATGCAAAGCACTAGCGGGTCGGCGCCGACGCGGACTGCTGCTTTGGACGAAGAGGAGGTGTCCCGCATCAGTCCGGCAGCACTTCTGCAAATCGCGCAAAGGAGGAACGCCAGTGGTGCACCTGCCCCGGCTTCCGCTTGCCATGACGGCATGACCCTTCCTGCCGTACCGGGTGTAGCGTGGCGTTCTGCTGATGGGTGTCGACCTCGACTTCTATTTCCCGTGGCGAGTCTCGGGCACCTACCTGGAGGCGTGCAACTGCGAGGCAATCTGTCCCTGCCGAACGATCGGGGGGCAGAGGGGTGGGCGCTCGACCTACGGTGTCTGCCTGGGATCGCTGTCGTGGCAGATCGACGCGGGCTGGGCCGGCGAGGTCGCGCTCGCGGGGATGCGAGCCGTGCTCGCACTCCGGTATGACGACGATGAGCCGGGCTCCCCGTGGAGCTTCGTGCTGTACATCGACGAACGCGGAGATGAGCACCAGCGGGAGGCGCTCGAGAGCATCTTCCTGGGCCGCGTTGGTGGCACCCCCGAGCTGCAGTTCCCCTGGGTCTGGAAGCCGAGCACGCTGCTGGGCGTGCGCCACGTTGCGATCGAGGTGGACCACACACCCGGTCACGGTTGGTTTCGCGCTGGGGGTCAGGTCAGCGTCCGCGTCCGCGAGCCTGTGGCTGAGCTGGAGACAGTGACCTGCGTCATCCCTGGCCACCACCGGTCCGGGCGCGAGGTCGTCGCTGATTTGCTCAGGGTCGAAGACGGCCCGCTCGAGTTCGAGCTGAGCGGCAAGTGCGGCTACGAGGCGACCTTCGATTACTCGTCCGAGACCGCCTGACTCAGTTGTCGATCGACGACATCCCGGCGCCCTCCATTGATGGCATCTCCGAGCGGCCGGGAACGGCCAGCCCGGGCAGCCTTTCCGGAGCCAGCGCGACGCAGAGCGCAAGGACGACGAGGAGCAACGCGATGCCGCCTTTGGCGACCCTCTCCCACGGCAAGAGCTTCTCGAGCGCGACCAGGGCGGCAATCACGGCCATCCACGCGACACTCATGAAGCCGAGCGCGAACAGCGTCACCATCAGAGCCCAGCAGCAGCCGACACACCAGCCGCCGTGCTCGATACCCATGCGCGCACCGCCCAGTCGGCCGTCGCGCCACGATCCGACCACGAACGCGAGCGGGCTGCGGCACTTGGCAAGACAGACATCCTTGAGCGGAGTGAGCTGATAGATGGCCGCGATCGCGATCACGGCGCTCGCGGCGTAGCGACCATTGCGACTCCAGGCGAGAGCGTCGACATCGACGGAGCGGAGCAGCTCAAACAGCGCGTAGGCCACGATGCCGAACGCCGTCCAGGCGACGATGTAGCCGCCGACGAATGCCGCCGTCGCACCCCGCTCTGCCGCGCGACCAAGATCGCGCTTTCGCCTCTGGACCTTGGCGTGGGCGACGACCATGGGGCCTGCCGAGGGAAACATCATCGCCGCCATCATCACTATCCACACCGAGACGTAGAAGCCGAGTGATCCGGGGTCGGTGCCGGGCCCCTCGTCCATGCCCGCCATCCGCTCGTCGGTGAGCAGCCAGCCGAGGGCGGCAACTACGAGCAGTGTGGCGACGATCGCCGCCTGCGCCAGATCGTTCCGCTCGCTCGCTGGCCAACCCGAAGCCTCCACCGCCCCGACTATTGCACCAGCGCGCGGCCCACCCCACCCACGGCGTCAACCGCCAAGATGAGGATCCGGCCCTCACTGGGGGCCACTCGTGAATGAAGCCGCTAGACCGCTAAGCACGGGCTTGGGATTCCTCGCCCCCTTGCGGAGCCACTTCTGCCTTGCATGGAAGGCAGCAGCGCCGTTCGTTGAGGTTTGCGCTGGGCGACGTGACGCGAGAGTCTTTGCTGAGGAACTCGCCAGGCCTTATGCCGCGACTGAGCGTTAACGGGACCGAGCTCTACCACGAGATTCGAGGTACGGGACCCCCTGTTCTGCTGATCATGGGAGCGAGCGGCGACGGTGGGCATTTCGACGTGCTCGCCGAGCTGCTCGCGGACGAGTTCACGGTCGTGACCTACGATCGACGCGGCAACGGGCGCAGCGAAGTCCCGGCTGGGTGGGAAACGACGTCCCCGGAGGAACAGGCGGATGACGCCGCGGCGCTCGTGACTGCGCTGGGGACCGGTCCCGCGGCGGTCTTCGGCACGAGCAGCGGCGGGAGCTTCGCGTTGTGTCTACTCGCCCGTCATCCCGCCGCGGTACGGGGCGCGATCCTGCACGAGGCGCCTTTGTTTGCCTTGGTTGACGACCTGGACGACGTGCGAGCGCCACTCCTGGCGCGAGTCCGGCCGGCCATGGAGACCGGCGGGGCGCCCGCGGCGACAGAGCCCTGGTGGCGCTACGTGGCCGGAGACGACAGCTGGACGAAACTCGAGCCTGCTCTGCGCGAGCGGATGCGAGCGAGTGCGCATACGTTGTTCGAGATTGAGCTCGGAACGTACGAGCGGTATCTGCCGGACGATGAAACGCTCGCCGCAATCGCGCCGCGCGTGCGGTTGCTCATCAGCACCGAGGGCCTTCCGGCTTACGCGGAGGTCGCCCGCCAGCTCGGTGAGCGGCTTGGCGTGAACGTCCACTACACACCCGGTACGCACGCGGCCTATCACGACCATCCATATGAGCTCGCAGAAAGAATTCGGCCGCTCCTGCGAGAGCTCAGCGCTACCAGCCCCTAGCAGCGCTCATGAGACCGCGCTATCGCAATGGACGAAAAGCAGTAGCCGCGGGCCGTGGCTCCCCGCGGTGGTCAGCCGTACTTTCAACCCGCCCCTGCGATCATCGCGACCTTCGGCGGACTCGCCCGGGAGTGAGGGATGACGATTCACCAACGTCGCGATGATTACCCGAATCCGTGGCGGATTCAGGTGCGTGGACACCCAGCGCGCGCGCGCCGCGCGTCCATCAGCTGGGGGGAGGCCATACGCGACGCTGTGACGGCCGCCTATCCGCAGGCCCCATTCACTCCGCCGCCCTTGGGAACCAAGTTCAGCGTCGAGGTGATCTTCCGAATGACTCCAGAGGATCTGGATAGACCGGCCTTCGACCTCGACAACTTCGCAAAGCCTGTACTCGACACACTTTTCACCTCGCAGAACGTCTCGCCGAGACTCACCGGCGTGCTTCTCCCGGTGAACGACACGTGGGTGTTCCGGCTCCGCCTTGAGAAGATCAAGGTAACGACTCCGCAGGAGCAGGGTGCGGACATCACGGTCACTTGGCACCCTCCGGGCACCCCGGATCTCAGCACTTCCTGATGCTCCTTCGCGCACAGGCCGTGGCTTCTCGCGGTGGTGCTTCGCACTATTCGCCCCTAGCTTCGCTAGGCGAGAAGCTGGGCGCGCTCGAAGACCTGACCCTCGCGCTGCTGAACCTCTCGGAGGAATTCCTCATCAAAGGAGCCATCGAGCGCTGCTAGTCCGGGGCGAGCGCCTATTCGATCGCAAAGTCGGAGCAGCTTTTGAAATTGGGATTCGCCAAGGCTGCCGGCATGAAGCTTGACCTCGCAGCAGAGCAGCCAAGGCCCATATGCCAACAGGTCAACGTCTGTTGCCTCGCCACCTGCGGCCAGCTCTAGGCCGGGCCAAGCGTTGAACAGGTGCCCTCGAAATAGGTGCCGGGCCGCGCGGAGAGCGAGCAGCACCGGAAGGAGATCCTGATCCATCGCGCGGGCAGTGAGCCCATCGAGCCTGTA
Source organism: uncultured Gemmatimonadales bacterium (assembly GCA_963810165.1). Classification (GTDB taxonomy): domain Bacteria; phylum Gemmatimonadota; class Gemmatimonadetes; order Gemmatimonadales; family GWC2-71-9; genus CAVVWJ01. The sequence continues at coordinate 92,066 of CAWEMG010000042.1, read as the reverse complement.
CTCGATCTGAGGCTCACGTCGCCCGTCGGTCGTCGCAACCGGCAACGTAAACGACGCTCGACAGGCATCACAGCGGACCTGCTCAGCCAGTTCGTCGAGAGCGAACCAGAGCGGGAAGTTGCAGAGGGGACAGCGCAGGCTGCGGCCGCGGACGACATAGCCAGCATCGACTAGGGGACCGATGGCGGACAACACGTCGCGGAGCCGAGCGCCATTGCCTGTTAGATCGCTCGCGGGCCGAGATGGCAACTCCAGAAAGAGTTCCGTCCCGCGCAGGCGTTCAGCCAGCACGTGTTCGTCAATCTCGTGTTCTCCGCCGAGTTCCACTGCCAGACGTTGAGCGAGCTTGACTCGTGAAGTCGGAGCCAGCGCCTGAAGAATGCGGATCGGTATTTCGGCGGCGAGTGCGTCCAGCCTGTCGAGATGGCCCAGGCGTTCCAGCAGCAGATCGGCGTATCGGCCGTCCTGCGTCTGGCGCTCGGTGAGGCCCATCCCAGCGGCCCAGCTCGTGAGGGCTTCGCCGCGGTCGGGTAAACGCAGATCGAGGTTCCACTCTCCAAAGCTCTCCACCGTAAGGAGCACACCATCTCGCGCGGTGGCATGTTCGTGAACGATTCGGGCCATCGGGTCGGTGAGTGGCAGCGGCAAGGGGAGGTCATGAAAGACCAGCCGGACAAGGTCTCCGGACCGGACGTTGAGGTCGCCCGGCTGAGGGAGGGACACTGAAGTTCGGCCCTCAGTAAAGGTGATGAGGCTCCACCCTGGTGCACCCCGAAGGAAGGTTCCGCGAATCCCAGGATCTCCGTAGGCGTAGGTGGGTCGGGGACGCTGCGGAATAGATCCGAACACGTGTGCACGCCTATTACTGCGATCTCGATCAAATCCCGCGACATCGAGAGCAACATCGACATCGTCGAAGACCCCAGTCAACGCCGCGACCATGAAATCCGGGCTTAGCCGTGAGCCCGCACGGGAGACGGCCCAGGTCCGCAAGACGCTCAGGTGTTCGGGATGCTCGAGCGCCTCGTGTGGGATCCCCACCATGGGCATGCCAGGCACATATGCGCTGGTTCGCGACCGCAGGTTCCAGAACGCCACCAAGGCTCCAAATCCAGGACGCTCAGGCAGCACGTAGAGGGTCGGCCAGGCCACGGGACCGAGCCCCGACAGTCATATGGCGATGCCCGAGAGCTAACGGGGAGGACGCGTCGCCAGTCGTCGTTTGTCCTGCAAGTAGCGCAGGAACGTACGCGTCGCCGACTGCGTCCGAGAGCTCGTATCGCTCCTGCCAATGTGGCAAGTCTTCGTCGGGGATCTCGCCCCAAAGGGCCAGCGTAATCTGCCGCAGGCGGGTGTTGGGGGCTTGGGGTATGAGCAGATTCGGCTTGCTGCCCGTCGCCGAAGCCTCGGGACCGAGATGTAAGACATGGACCTCTTCGTCATCGAAGCCCTGGTACATCGGTTGAGCTTGCGGGAATTGGCGTAGAGCGCCCGCCTGTGCCCGATCACCAAGTGCCGGATGAAGCCACACATTGTCCACCGGGCGTGTGTCCAGCAGGTGGCTCCAGTCCCGAACGCGACCGTTGCGGTCCGCGCCGATGAGGAGGGAGCCTGCGCCGTTCCACATCGTCGCGCACCGCCGCATGACATCGTCCAGCGCATCGAGGTCTCCCTGAGGCAGCACGAATGCCCATTCCGGGCCCCGGGCTATGTACGGCAAGCGGTGCTGTCGATTCAAGTGGTCGTTGAACACGCAGGCGAGTGTGTCTTATCGCAACACACGGCTGAGGCTCCGGGCTCCCCACAACCGGAAGCACGTAGGGCGGGGTAGAGTCCGAACGGCTTCCTACGCTGACCTCGTGCAAGTCGGTAGAGACGAGGCCGGTGTCTGGTCGATTACCCCGACCGCGGACGAGCAGGACCGACAACCGGATTTCCTCGCGCAGTTTCCTCGCTACCTGAACGCCTTCGACTCACTGTTCGAGAAGGCTCAGGAAGCCAACGAGTTCGAGTTCCTCATGACGATGCTCGGCTTCCGCGGGATGCAGGCGCCGGGGTGGAATGCGTACGAAACGACACTGCAGGCAACGTCAAGCCTGACGCGAGTCCATAACGAACTTCCCCCCACAGATGCGGTCGCAGCCCGCCACTTGAAGCTCTGGCTCTACGGCCACATCGTTGAAGCTTCCGAGCCGTACGAAGTGACTGCCAACCTGTTGGCGATCGCCACCGGTGGACGCTTTCGTATAGCCCGCTTCCCTGTCGGCGAGAGGGGCCAGATGCCCAGCCCCGGCCAAAAAATCGAGAGTCTTGCCGCCGACACGACAGAGGCAGGCTTTGCCGAGATTGCCGAGCCGCTCCGCGAGATATGGGATCGCCAGTTCCGCAATGCCATCTTCCATGCCGACTATGCCCTGCACGGCGCCGAGGTTCGGCTAATCAGTTCCCAGCGAAGTCTTAGCGGCGATGAGGTCGAGGCATTGTGCGCACGGGCGAACGCCTATCACGACGCCCTCGCACTGCTGCGTCGATCGCACTTGCAGAGCTATACCGAGCCCGTGACCATTCCAGCCCAGCCGTTCGCGCCGCCTCCGGAGAAGGCCACCGTCATCGTCCGCGGAGGCGAAGGGGCGGTTGGTCTCAAGGACGCTTTGACCGCTGCTGAGCGAGATTCCGGGGCCATTCCGTTTCGACTGGTTGTGCAAGCTACGACGAGATAGCAATGCTGGACGCGGATCCTCGCTTGGCGCTCTTGCCGAAGAGGAATGACGCGGGGTCGTCGGAGAAGTAATTCCGAACCAAGCTCGGGCGGAGGCGCCGTCACCGACCTGGAGGACAACTACAAGCCCCGCCTTGACCGCGGAGCGTCTCACGCGCCACGTGGGGTAGGACCGAGGAGCCCGCTCGGCCGCCGAGCGTTTCACGCCGCACAGCGGAAAACACAGTTGACGGTGGTTCTCGCCACACGCAACGGCCGGTGGCGAGGACGTCGGCCCCGTTTCCGGACGTAGCATCTAGCCACAGGCATGGCCCCGCGAGAAAGGCTCCGCTACGGCTCGATCACCATGAGGTGGCGGCGCTACACCAGCTGGCTGCCATGCGCGGGGGGCTGACCCGCAGCGAATTGGTCCGCCGGCTGATCCGTGAGGCATCGCCGGAACACCCACCACTGGCGAGTCTCGGCGCTCTCTTGGCGCCCTTCTCTGACGGCGCCGCTAGTAGCCGGGCCAGGGCTGGTGGTGAAGGTCACGCGGGTGGTCAAAGCAAGCGACGCGACTCCCAACCGTTTCGGTGAACCTGTCCAACTGGGGCGTGCCTCGTTAGCTCTCCGGTACGGTCACCGCCGGTGCACGAGGCCTTGTACTACCCATTCTCTCGGTGCCTGGACGACCTCGCGCTGAAGCGGGCCGTGCTCTTATACGATCGGCTGCTATTCGTTGATCCGGTCGATCCGGTAGCGCGCGCCGACTTGTATCTACGCGAGGGCCGCGCTGCTGGTGCCGATCCCGAGCTTCCCAAGCGCTGGCTCGCCGCAGCGGCTGACTACGAACTGCTGAACCACCATGGGGTCGTGGCCACTGTTGACCGGACGGTCTTGCGTGACGGACGGGCGATCGATGCACTGGTGGCAGCAGGACTTCGCCTCGACCTCGACGTCAACGATGCTCGCCATCGGTTCTTTGCCCGGAAACGCTCATGGCAGATGCTCGAGCGGCGGCTACCTCCTGCAGCGCACGCACGCCTCCGGCTCCCCGTGCGGCGGTCCCAGGACTTTTTCGGTGAGCGGATCTTGCAGGTGCCGTATGCGGTAGGCGCGTCGGTCACGCTGACGTATGCACTGACCATCGCCCACGAGCTGGGAGTCGCGCCGATTACAGAGCACGCGGCCCATAGCCAGCTGCTACGTAGTCGGCTCCAGAGCGCCGCGCTTAGCCCCACAGGGCTACCGGGGATCTACCAACACGCCGACACGCCGTACAAACGCCGACAGGTCGAGCTGCGAGTCGCAGGCATGCTCGCGCCAGCCTCCGTCCTCCGCAAGCTCAGCATGCAGGACATCCTCGACTACCGAGACGCTCACCCGGATGCCCGCCACCATCTGACACGGCTTATGGACCGGCTCAGCGACGAGGCCCGCCACCGGCCGTGGGATCGCGCCCTCGACGACGAGCTCGACGAGATTGCAGAAAAGACGCGTGAGATTGCCGACGGGCTGCCGGGATGGGGGTCAGCCTTGGCCGCCGCGAAGGCGTCGGCAGCCACGCCATCGAAGCGCCTCCAGATTGCGGTCAGCACGGGCCTTACGGCGTACGTGGCGCCGCATACCCCGCTTCTGGCGGCCCTCGCGACTGGCGTTTTCGCGCTCGGCACTGCCATGCGGGATGTAGCCATGGATGCCTACGACCAGCTGCGTCGCGCCCGGACGCCAGAGGAGAATGCGGTTGCAACCTGTTGGATGCCGGTCGCTAACGACCGCTCCTCGCGCTTCCTCCCTCAGGGTGCATTGAGAACAGCGAACGGCAAGCCGCCGGCGCCGGTGGCGTTGCGGGTGGCGGGCTTGGCGATGGCGAACGCGAAGCGCGCCACAACCCGCAGGGCGAGCATGTCCTGCTGCGGCAGGTTGTAGACGATCGCTCCTAGGTCGTCGGTGATCACCGCCTGATCGAGGAGCTTGTAGGTCAGGTCCTGGCGAATGCCGACCACGCTCAAACCAAAGTCACCCACGACCGCCAAGGTGGGGTCAGTGAGAGCGCCCTCATCGCCGTAGGCGATGTCGGCGCCGTGAACCCGTGCGGCGGAGGCGTCCACGAGCGGCGTCCGTCGTGCCGCGCGCGTTGCGAAACAGCGAGCGGCGCTTGCGCCGACAGGCGACGCCGGTCACGTCGTAGCCGGTGGCTTCCACGAGGTCGAGCGCCTCGTCGAGGTCGCCCACGACGCCGCCCTCGGTGGGCGTGTCCCGCTCGCGACGAGGTTGCCCGCTCCGTCGCCGCTGGCACGATCTCATCCGGCCAGGTCGTCGGCTTGTTCGTGCCGGCGAACACCGCCGCGTCAAGCGCTGCGCGACTGCCCCCGCGAGCCCATCGCACAGCAGCGCCCACACGTCGATCTCGGCGTCGTCCACGACCCCTCCGGGCAGGGCACACGGCGGCTACCGGCAGTTCGGGTTCGACGACCAGAGCCAGTGCGTGAGGTTCGGGCAGCGAGGACCTTGACCGAGTCATCACGCGGGCATAGGGTCGCCTGCACTGCCCATGCGTTCAGTCATTGGCGTGCTGGCGGCCCTGGTCCTGGCGCTCACTGCACCGTCGGCACTTGGCCGCACCGTGTACACCGTCGCGGGCGGTGGGAGCCTCCCGCTGCGGGACGCCGGGCCGGAGCCGCTGGCGACCTCAGTGGCGCTGGGTGGCGTCGCCTCGGTGGAGGCCCTCCCGGGCGGCGAGTTCCTCATAAAAGTTTGGCGGCCGCCCGAGTTCCCGGGTGAGCTTTACCGCGTTGGAATCGATGGCCGGTTGCGTCTGATTGCGGATCAGGTAGTGGACTTTGCCGGTGGGCCGGATGGGAGCGTGTACTACACGCGCTCGGACGTGCTCACTCGGCTGACCCCGGACGGGCGCCGACTCGACATTGCACGCGTGCCTCCCAGCCTACCTGGGCTTGTCGGAGGGATGCGGATGAGCGTAACCAGGGACGGCTTCGTGCTGCTTACGGTGCCCGAGCTCCAGCAAATCATGCGGGTTGCGCCGTCCGGCACGCTCGTGACCGCCGCTGGAAATGGCAGCAACGGCTTTAGCGGTGACGGGGGGCCAGCCACCAGTGCCTCGCTCTCGATGCCGCACAAGCCTTCGGCGACCGCGGACGGCGGTTTTCTCTTTTGGGACTCCGGTAACAATCGGGTCCGCAAGGTCGGTCCTGACGGCGTCATCCGAACAGTCGCGGGACGCCGACGCAGCGGCTCCACTCGCGACGGCACGCCCGCACTCGAGGCCCGGATGGATTGGGTCTACGCGTTAGCGGCGCTCCCTCATGGCGGCTTCGCCTTCGTGTCCGGGAACTACCGACTGAGACGCGTCACGCGCGAGGGCGTGCTTGACACGATCGCCCGCAACCGTCCGCCGCGGTTCAATGCTCCCCGCGTGGGGTTCTTGGGCGGAGATGGTGACGCCGCGCGGAACATCCTCTTCGAGGCTATCGGCTCCTCCCTATCGGCAACGGACGACGGGGATCTTCTACTCGGCGCGAACGGTGTCGTTCGGCTGCTCGCCTCGCGGCGGGCGAAGCAGCCGGCGCTTGCGTTCCGGGTCACGCTGCCGGCCCGGCGTCGCGTCAGCTACACCGTGACCCGCCGGGCACGCGTGCGGCTGCAGGTGCTCGGCGAAGGGCGGAGCCTGCAGCTGCACACCACGACCGGGCCAGGGCGAGACCGGTTCCGCCTACCGCCCGCGCTTCCCGCCGGCGGCTACGAGCTGCGCCTCACCGCGGTGACGGACACCGGCGTCAGGCTGACGCGGCGCATTGGCATGCTACTGGGGACGAGGCTTCCGGTGCGGGTGGCGAGGGCAGTCGTGACCTTCGACGAAGACCACCACTCGATCGTGACTCCGAGGGGTATCGACCTCAGCGAGGATCGGAAAAACATGGGCAAGGCGGGCCGCTGCAAGCACTTCGGAAGTCGGCGCGTAGATTGCGAATGGGTGCGTAATGGCCGGCCCGGAGACTGCTTCGGGATCATCTCCACGAGCCTCGACCGCCGGGGTCAAGTGTGGGAGGGTGAGTACGACAGTTTCACCGACGACCCGTGCGACGGTGGCTTCTCACGGCATCCGGATTGGGAGGACGCGCAGCATGAGGGGATTGTTCCCCTGATCGGGGTCAGTTCACGGCCGTGAACGCGATGGGCCCGACGGCCCAGCGTAGCCGGTTCCGTCCGGACGCCGGGCACGGCCCTGGACCGTGATCGTCGCAGCCCGGGCGGTCTGCCGGTTCGTCCAGAGATTCGAGATTGAGGGCCGTACGATCGCCGTGCTGCCTTCGAACTAGGAGTCCGCGAGCTGCGTGTGGAAAGCGGGCGTCCTCACGGGGATCCCCTCGAGGGGCTTGAGCTCCGACTTGCTGGGCGGGCGCAGGTGGGGCTCACAGGTCGATCCTCCCGAAGCGATCATCGTGATCTTCCATGACGACATCGAGCACGAGCGGGTGGCTGTAAGAGGCGCTCGACGCAGTGGACCAAGCGGCGGAGCGGGAGGCCGGCGATTGGAGCCGCTACCTCTCGGTGGAAGGACCGTAGTCCAGACGCTCCGACGCACCGTGGTGACGTGCGTCGGGTTTACATCGGAGGAGGAGTGCGCATCAACGCGAATGGCCCCGCAGACGCGGCGTGCTCGTGCGGCCTGCGGGGCTATTCGCCGCTATTCGCAGTAGTACCAGCGATCGGGCTGACTGGATTTGAACCAGCGACCTCTCCGACCCGAACGGAGCGCGCTACCAAGCTGCGCCACAGCCCGAAGGCGCCTAGCCTAGCGCCCATCGGCGGGCGCGGATTGCGGTTAGCCATACTGGGACTGCGTGAGGCTTCGCCGGTACTCAGTTGCGGCGCTCTTGTGCGTGCTCGTCGTGCTCGCCGCATGCTCTGACGACGATCAGGCCGCCGAGCCGCCGGCGACGACCCGGTCCGCTTCCACGGAGATGCCGTCAGCCGGCGGTGGCGGGGACGAGTCGCAGGCGAGCGCGCGACCGGTCCGCCTGCTGCGCCTCGGCAGCTTCGACGAGCCGACCTACCTGACCGCCCCGCGCGGCGACTCGCGTCGCTTCGTGGTCGAGCGGGGTGGGCGGATCGTCATCGTCGAGGGCGGGCGCACGCTCGGGCAGCCCTTCCTCGACATCGCGAACCTCGTGAGCACGGGTGGCGAGAGCGGCCTGCTGTCGATGGCGTTCGCACCCGACTACCGGAGCAGCGGGCTCTTCTACGTCTACTACACCGACCAGCAGGGCTATCCCACGATCGCGCAATTCCGGCGCTCGCAGGGCAACCCGGATCAGGCGGACGCGGGCTCGCGACGCACGATCATGCGCGTGCCCCATCCCCGCTTCAACCACAAGGGCGGCCAGATCCAGTTCGGCCCCGACGGCATGCTCTACGCCGCCTTCGGCGACGGCGGAGGCGGTGGCGATCCGGACGAGAACGCCCAGAACCTGGGCCGCATCCTCGGCAAGATGGTCCGCATCGCCCCGCGCGACGGGGGCGGCTACACGGTGCCGGGCGACAACCCGTTCGTGAACCGCTCCGGAGCGCGCGGCGAGATCTACGCCTACGGCCTGCGTAACCCCTACCGCTTCTCGTTCGACCGGAGCACAGGCGGGCTGACGATCGGCGACGTCGGCCAGGACGCGGTCGAGGAGATCGACTACGTGCCGGGCCGCTCCGGACGGCCGCCGCGCGGTGGCTACAACTTCGGCTGGGACGTCTTCGAGGGCCGCGACCGCTACGAGGGCGGCTCCGCGCGCGGGTACGTGCCGCCAGTGATCGCGCACTCGCAGGACGAGGGCTTCTGCTCGATCATCGGCGGCTACGTCATCCGCGACCGCGCGCTCGGCCGCGGCTGGAACGGCCGCTACGTCTACGGCGACTACTGCAACAGCCGGGTGCGGCTCGCCCACCTGCGGCGCGACAGCGCGCCGACGCGCGGCACCGGGCTGCGCGTCCCCGGGCTCGTTTCGTTCGGGGAGGATGGGCAGGGACGCGTCTACGCCGTCTCGCTGAACGGGCCGGTATACCGCATCGGTCGCCGCTGAGGCGCGGCGTGCGACACTCCGGCGAACCCGGAACGAGGAGAGGCCGCATGTACTTCGAGGGCGTCATCCCCGCGCTCGTGACTCCGTTCGGCGAGGACGATGCCGTTGACGCCGGCGCGCTCGCCCGCCACGCGGAGTGGTTGCTGGACAACGGCGTCACCGGGCTCGTCGGCACCGGCACGATGGGCGAGGCACAGGGCCTGAGCGCCGCGGAGCGTCGCCTCGTGATCGAAACGCTCGTCGAGGCCGCGGATGGGCGCGTGACCGTGACCGCCGGGGTGTCGAGCGAGACGGCCGCGGGCTCGCTCGCCTTCGCCGCCGATGCGGCGACCGCCGGTGCCGGTGCGCTGATGCTGCTGCCGCCGCTCGGCTACCACGGCGACGAGCGCGAGATCGAGGCGTTCTACCGCGCGATCGCGGAGGCGAGCGGCCTACCCGTCATGGCATACAACAACCCGAAGGCAAGCGGGACTGACATGCTGCCGGCTCTCGTCGCGCGGCTCGCGGAGCTCGACGGCATCGTCGCCGTGAAGGAGTGCTCCGGCGACGCCCGCCGGATCGCCGAGATCCTGAATGCGACCGACGACTTCGAGGTGCTCGTCGGCGGCGACGACTGGGCGCTCGAGGGCTTCAGCGCCGGGGCGACCGGCTGGATCTCCGGTGTCGCGAACGTCGCCCCGCGGGAGTGCGCCGACCTGTACCGGCTCTGCGCGGAGGGCAGCCTCGAGGCTGCGCGTGAGATCCACGGCCGGCTGCTTCCGCTCGGCCGGCTCGACATGAGGCCCAAGCTCGTCCAGTACTTCAAGGCGGCGATGGACATCGTCGGCCGCGAGGGCGGGCCGAGCCGCCCGCCGCGACTCGAGCTGACTGCGGAGGAGCGACGCGAGGTCGAGGAGGCGGTCCGGGCGCTCGGCGCCGGGGTGGCCGGGTGAGAGCAGGTCGGGTCTTCGCGGCCGTCGACTCCCACACCGAGGGGATGCCGACGCGCGTGATCACGGGCGGCGTCGGGCCGATCCCCGGCGCCTCGATGCTCGAGCGCAAGCTCCACTTCGAGCAGAACATGGACGAGCTGCGCCTGCTGCTGATGCGCGAGCCGCGCGGGCACGGCGCCATGTCCGGGGCGATCCTTCAGCCGCCGCTGCGAGACGACGCCGACTGGGGCGTCGTCTTCATTGAGGTGTCGGGCTGCCTGCCGATGTGCGGGCACGGGACGATCGGGGTTGCGACGGTGCTCGTCGAGACCGGCATGGTCGAGGTGAGCGAGCCCGAGACGCTCGTGCGGCTGGACACCCCCGCCGGGCTCGTCGAGGCGCGTGTCGCCGTCGAGGGCGGCCGGGCGGCCGCGGTCAGCCTGCGCAATGTGCCCTCGTTCCTGCTCGCGCGCGACCGCAGCGTGGCCGTGAACGGCGGCAGCGTGACCTACGACATGGCGTTCGGCGGCAACTTCTACGCGCTACTGCCGGCGGCGGACGCGGGGCTCGAGGTCGACCCCGCGCGCGCGCCCGAGCTGATCGAGCGCGGGCTCGAGATCATGGCCGCGATCAACGCGGTGGACCGGCCCGTTCATCCCGAGGACGAGCGCATCGCCGGCTGCCGGCACGTCGTCTTCACGGCTCCGGGTGAGGACGGACCGCGCTCGCAGCGAAGCGCCACCTCGATCCACCCCGGCTGGCTCGACCGCTCACCGTGCGGGACCGGCACCTCGGCCAAGCTCGCGCAGCTGCACTCCCGCGGTCAGCTCGAGGTGGGCGAGGAGTTCGTCAACCGCTCGGTGATCGGCACGCGCTTCGGCGCGCGCATCGTCGGGACGACCGCGGTCGGCGGGCTGCCGGCCGTCGTGCCCGAGATCAGCGGGCGCGCCTGGATCACCGGCATGGGCCAGTACATGCTCGACCCGGCGGATCCGTTCCCGGCCGGGTTCGCCCTCTGAGCAGCGCCGAGGTCGCGATTGTCGGGGCCGGCATCGTCGGCTGCGCCACGGCGTACGAGCTCGCGCGCCGGGGGGTGAGCGTCCGGCTGATCGACCGGGGCGAGGTCTCCAGCGGCACGACCGGGCTCGGCGAGGGCAACGTGCTGTGCTGCGACAAGCGCCCCGGGCCCGAGCTCCTGCTGGCGCAGCTCGGGCTTGCCCTCTACGACGAGCTGGAGGAGCTGCTCGGCACGGAGGCCGGGATCAGGCGCAAGGGCGCGCTCGTCGTGCACGCGGGAGCGGAGTCGTGGGAGGCCGAGCCCGAGCGCATCGCGGGACTGCGCGCCGCCGGAATCGACTGCGAGCTGCTCGATCCGGACCAGGTGCGGACAGCCGAGCCCGAGCTGAGCGGCGAGCTGCTGGGCGGCTCGTCCTTCCCGCGCGACCTCCAGTGTGCACCGCGCGCGATCGCCCGCGCGCTGGCGCGCGAGGCCGAGCGGCTCGGCGCACGGGTCGAGACCGGCCGCACGGCGGAGTCGATCGAGGTCGCCGGAGGGCGCGTTAGCGGCGTGGGCGGGGCCGCGGCCGACGTGGTTGTGCTCGCCGCAGGAGCATGGAGCGCGACGCTCGCCCGTAGCGCCGGCCTCGAGCTGCCGCTCGAGCCGCGCAAGGGCCAGCTCGTCCGGCTCGAGCAGCGCCCGGGCTTCCTGCAGCGCAAGGTGATCGACGGCTCCTACATGGCCGCCGTCGAGAGCGAGGACGCCGGCCTCGCGGTGAGCACCGTCGTGGAGACGACGCTCGACGGCCACGTGCTCGTGGGGTCGAGCCGCGAACGGCTCGGGTTCGACGTCTCGGTCGATCCCGCCGTGAGCGCCGCCCTGCTCGAGAGCGCCGCGCGGATCGCTCCCGGCGTTCGCGCCCTCAGGGTGGACGGCGAGTGGGCCGGCCTGCGTCCGTGGCTGCCGGGCGGTCTGCCCGCGATCGGCCGCTCGCTGGCCGCCGAGGGACTCTGGATCGCGACCGGGCACGAGGGTGCGGGCGTGGCGCACGGGCCGGTCACCGGACGGCTCGTCGCGCAGGCGATCTGCGGAGAGCCGACGGCGCTCGACCTGGCGCCGTTCAGCCCGGACCGCTTCGCCGTCAGCCCAGGTTGACCCAGACCGTCTTGTTCTCGAGGTAGGCCTCGAGCCCCTCGCGGCCGTGCTCGCGGCCGACGCCAGAGGCCTTGAAGCCGCCGAACGGCGCCGACGGGTCACCGGCGCTCCAGGTGTTGATCCAGATGTCGCCCGCCCGCAGCAGCGCGGCGAGCTGGTGCGCCTTCGCGATGTCCCGCGTCCACACGCCGGCAGCCAGGCCGTACTCGGTGTCGTTGGCGCGCCGCGCGACCTCCTCGATCGAGTCGTAGGGGAGTGCGACGAGCACGGGTCCGAAGATCTCCTCGCGGGCGATCGTGAGGTCGTCGCTGGTGGCGCTGAAGAGGGTGGGCTCGACGAACCAGCCGTCGCCCCCGAGGGCGTCGCCACCCGTGAGCAGCTCGGCGCCCTCGTCCTTGCCCTTCTCGATGTAGCCGCGCACGCGCTCCTCCTGCTCGGCCGAGATCAGCGGCCCGATCTGGGTGCCCGGATCGAGTCCGGGGCCGATGCGCGCCTTGCCTGCCGCCTCGATCAGCCCGCTCATGACGTCGTCGTACTGGTCCGAGTGCACGAACAGGCGCGAGCCGGCGTTGCAGGCCTGGCCGGCGTTGTAGTAGATCGCCTGATAGGCGCCCCTCACCGCCTGCTCGAGGTCGGCGTCCGGGAGGATGATGTTGGGCGACTTGCCGCCGAGCTCGAGCGTCACGCGCTTGAGCGCCCTGCCCGCCTTGCCGCCGATCTCGCGGCCGACGACCGTCGAGCCGGTGAAGGCGATCTTGTCGACGCCCGGGTGGTCGACGAGCGCCGCGCCGGTATCGCCGTCCCCCGTGATCACATTGAGGACTCCCTCCGGCAGCCCCGCCTCGAGCGCCAGCTCGCCGAGCCGCAAGGCGGTCAGCGGGGTCTGCTCCGCAGGCTTCAGGACGATCGTGCAGCCGGCCGCGAGCGCCGGGCCGATCTTCCACGCTGCCATCAGGATGGGGAAGTTCCAGGGAATTATCTGACCGGCGACGCCCACCGGCTCCTTGCGCGTGTAGCAGTGCATCCCGTGCTGCGCGACGGGCAACACCTCGCCGGTGATGTGAGTCGGCCAGCTGGCGAAGTAGCGGATGTGCTCGGCCGCGAGCTTCACGTCGACGCGCTTCGCGAGCTTCAGCGGCTTGCCGTTGTCGAGCGACTCGAGCTCGGCGAGCTCGTCCGCGTTCGCGTCGATCGCCTCGGCGAACGCAAGCATCGCGCTCGTCCGCGCGGCGGCGGAGATCCCAGTCCAGCGTCCGTCCTCGAACGCCTCGCGGGCGGCGCGCACGGCGCGGTCGACGTCCTCCGCGCCCGCGTAGGGCACGGCTGCGATCAGGCGTCCGGTCGCCGGATCGAGCGTGTCGAAGGTGCGTCCGTCCGCTGCCTCCAGCCGCTCGCCGCCGATCACCAGGCGGTGCGGGCCCGCGGCGAAGGCGCGCGCCGGATCGGAGAGGGCGTCGGGAAGCGCTTGAGCGGTCGTCATGCGCGGAACCCTACGCGTCGGCGGGTGCCGGTCGGAGCGGGTGCTAGTCGGAGAAGGCCAGCTCGACGGCGCCGATGCCGTCGAGCTCGAGCCGCACGTGGTCGCCGGGCGCGGCCTTGTGCGGCGGTGCGAGCACGCCGGTGATGATCCTGTCGCCGGCGTGCAGCTCCTCGTCGGCCGCGGCAAGCCGGTCGGCGACCACGCCGACCATCTCGTCGAGCCGCGCCCCGGCGGTCTGAGCGTCGATCTCGTGCTCGGTCTCGCCGTTCACGAGGATGCGGGCATCGCCCGGCTGCGTCGTCTCGACGCGCGGCCCGAACGCGACCGCGCGGTTGAAGATGTCGCCGGCCAGGATCTGCTCGAGCTCGATCGACAGGTCGGGCGGATCGGTCAGCTCGATTGCGGGCAGCAGTGCGACGATCGAGCGGCCGTCGTCGCCCAGCTCGACCGCCACCTCGGACTCGACGACCACCTCGCCTTGGTCAGCGAGCGACCAGGTCGCGCCGTCCTCGAGCAGGACGTCGCTGGTGAGGAATCCGGCGAGCGGCCGGTCGATCCCGAGCTTCGCCTGAATCTCCGGGACGTTGAAGCCGATCTTCCAGCCGATCGGCTCGGCGCCCTGCGCGAGGATCTCGCGGCGGCGCACGAGCTGAGCCATCATGCCCTGCTCCACGCTCATGGCGTCATCACGATCTTGAGGGCCTCGCGGCGGTCGTACACGGCGTAGGCCTCGGCGGCCTCCTCGAGGGGCATGTGGTGCGTCACGAGCGGCGAGGGGTCGAGCACGCCGGCCTCGAGCATCGCGAGCACGCGGTCGACGTGGCCGATCACGTTCGCGTGGCCTGTCTTGATCGTCAGCGCCTTGATCCAGACGACGCCCATGTGCACCTCGGTGCGCTCGGCGTACACACCGATGACGGACACCGTGCCGGCCTTGCGGGCCATGCGGCAGGCGAGCTCGAGCGCGTCCGGATGCCCGACCGCTTCGATCGCGGCGTCGACGCCGCGGCCGCCGGTCGCCTGCTTGACGGCCGCCCGCGGATCCTGCTCGGTCAGGTGCACGGGCTCGGCTCCGAACGAGCGCGCCAGCTCGAGCCGCTCCGCCACCGTGTCGACGGCGATCACACGCGCGGCTCCGGCCGCCTTCGCGGCCTGAACCGCGCACAGCCCGACCGGACCTAGGCCGAGGACCGCCGTGCTGTCGCCCGGCCGCACGCCCGCCTGGTCGACGGCGTGCCAGCCGGTTCCCATCACGTCGCCGGCGAACAGCGCGACGTCGTCGCTCATCCCGGCCGGAACGCGGCGCAGCGTCAGGTTCGCGTGCGGCACGAGCACCTGCTCGGCCTGCGCTCCCTGCAGCGCGCCGAGCGTCTTGCCGTGGCCGAAGACCCTGCCCTCGTCGCACTTGTGGAAGTCGCCGCGGCGGCAGAAGAAGCAGTTCCCGCAGGCCGAGCAATAGCAGCCCAGGACGCGGTCGCCCTCGGCGACGTCGGTCACGCCGTCGCCCGCGGCGACGACAGTCCCGACGAACTCGTGCCCGAGCGTGAAGCCAGGCTCGATCACGACTCGGCCGTGGTAGATGTGCAGGTCGGAGCCGCAGACGCCGGTGGCCTCGACGCGGACGACGGCGTCGTCGCGCTCGATCAGCTCCGGCTCGGGGCGTTCCTCGACACGGACCTCGCCGGGGGCCTGGAAGGTCACGGCCTGCATGGGAGCGGCACGCTATAGGGTCGGCGCCATGACGAACGCCGTGGTTCTGATCAAGGCCGAGCGCGATGCGATGGCGACGCTCGGGGGCGAGCTGGCCGAGGTCGAGGGAGTCTCCGAGGTCTACACGGTGACGGGCCAGTGGGACTTCGTCGCGATCCTGCGCGTCAGGGCCCCCGAGGATCTCGCGGAGCTGGTCACGGGCCGGATCGCCAAGGTCGCGGGCATCGCCGACACCTACACGATGGTCGCCTTCGAGATGTTCTCCCGCCACGACATCGAGGCGATGTTCTCGATCGGCGCCTAGCCGGCGTGACGGAAGCCTTCTTCGAGCAGGACCGGGACCTGCTGATCCCGAGCGAGCTCACACGCGGGCCCTGGGACCCGGGCGCGCAGCACGCGGGCCCGCCGTCGGCGCTCGTCGCGCGCGCGATCGAGCGCTTCGAGCCGCGCGCGGGCATGCGCGTCGGCCGCATCACGCTCGAGATCCTGCGGCCGGTGCCGCTGGCGCCGTTGTCGGTCCGAGTCGAGCTGGTACGTCCCGGACGCAGCGTCGAGCTGCTCGAGGCGACCCTGTCGGGGCCGGATGGCGAGCTGATCCGCGCGCGTGCGTGGCGCGTGCAGGAGAGCGATCTCCGGCTCGACGAGCAGGAGCCGCCGCCGCCCGGACCGGAGGCCGGGGTGCAGGGCGAGTTCTTCGAGACCGGCGAGGAGGTCGGCTACCACACGGCGATGGAGTACCGCTTCGTCAGCGGCGGCTTCCTCGAGCGGGGACCGGCGCTCGTTTGGATGCGGCCGAGCGTGGCGCTCGTCGCAGGCGAGCAGACGAGCCCGCTCGAGCGAGTCTTCATCGCAGCCGACTCGGGCAACGGCGTGAGCGCCGCGCTCGACTGGCGCAGCACGATCTTCATCAACACCGACCTCACCGTCCACCTGCTGCGCGAGCCCGCGGGCGAGTGGGTCTGCCTGGACGCGGTCACGCACGTCGACGGCGTGGGAATGGCCGACAGCGCCCTCTATGACGAGCGCGGCCGCATCGGCCGGGCGGTCCAGACGCTGCTCGTCAGGTCGCGCTGACCCGCGCTCGGAGCGCCTCGACCAGCACGTCGAGCGCCGGGCGGGCGGCCGCGCCGCGGCGCGCGGCCGCGAACAGCTTGCGCTCGAGGCCGCCACCGGCCACGGGCCTCAACGCGAGGCCGCGCCCCTCGCGGGCTCCGCCGAGCGACGGCACGAGCGCAACCGCGAGGCCGGAGCGCGCGATGTCGAGGAGCGTGCCGAAGTCGGTCACGCGGTGGCGGATCAGCGGCTCGAAGCCGGCGGCGCGACAGGCGCCCTCGACCATGCTCGCGTAGCTGCTGCCTTCCCACGGGGTGGCCCAGGGCTCATCCGCCAGGTCGGCGAGAGCGACGGGCCCGCCCTTGCGCGCCACGGGATGCCGGGCGGGGAGGGCCACCCACAGCTCGTCCGCACCGAGCTCATGGCGGATCAGGCGCGGGTCACGCGCCCGAAGAGCGTGCGGATACTCCTCCGCCACGACCAAGTCGAGTTCGCCGGAGCGCAGGCGGGGGAGGGCCGCCTCGGGCTCTTGGTCCACGAGCTCGCATACGAGTCCCGGATGCGTGCGCGCTAGCTGCTCGAACACCGGGACGAGCAGCCCGCGGGCGGCGGTCTGGAACGCAGCCACCTGGACGGTCCCCGAGATCGCCTCGGCGTCCTCGAGCGCTGCGGCGGCCGCCTCGAGTCGCTCCAGTACGTCCCGGCCGTGTAGCGCGAGCGTGCGGCCCGCGGCCGTCAGCACCACTCCACGCCCTACCGGCTCGAGCAAGGCCCTCCCGGTCTCGTCCTCGAGCTTCGCGAGCTGCTGGGAGATCGCCGAGGGTGTGTAGCCGAGCGCGTCGGCGACGGCCGTGAGGCTGCCGCGGTCGTCCAGCTCGACAAGCAGACTGATGCGTCCCGCGTTCAACATCGTGTAGAAATACTAATAGATAGGGCGTAGACATACGAGTTGTTCTTCACAGGCTGCGAGGCGATCCTGCCCGCATGACCAGTTACCTCGCCTTCGTCGGAGTCGCCGCCGGAACGGTGCTGTTGCCCGGGCCGGACATGCTGGTCGTTCTGCGCACGGCGCTCGCCGCCGGCACGCGCAGCGGGGTCTGGGCGGCGCTTGGCTCGGGGTCGGGCAACCTCGTCTGGGGCGCCGCCACGGTGCTCGGCGTGACGGCCGTCCTGGCCGCGTCCCCGGCGGCCTTCTCCGCGCTCAAGCTCGCGGGCGCCGCGTACCTCGCCTGGCTCGCCGCGCAGGCGCTGCGTGCCGCGTTGCGTGGGGACCTCCTCGCCGACCCCGATCCCCCCGAGCCGCCGCCCTCCGCCGCGCGCGCCTTCCGGCGCGGCCTCGCGAGCGATCTCGCAAACGTCAAGGTCGGGCTCTTCTGGACGGCGCTCGTGCCGCAGTTCCTCGTCCCGGGTGCCGGCGCGGGGCCGGCCGCGGCGATGGTGCTGACGATGGCGCTGCTCTGCTTCGCCGGCATGGGCGCCTTCGCCGTGCTCGCCGGCCGCCTGCGGCCCGCGCTCGCGCGGCCGCTCGCGTCGCGGGTTGTGAACGCGCTCGTGGGCGTGCTGCTGATGGCGCTCGCGGCCGGCCTTGCCGTCGCTCACTGAGTAGGCCCCTCCCTACACTCCCGGGGCCGGTTCAGAGAGGAGACTGCAAGTTGACGTATTTCAAGGACGCGGACGAGGTGTACGCGTACATCGGCAGGCTGTTCGAGGAGCTCGCCGAGGATGACGAGCTCGCGCCGAAGTTCCGGAAGGCGAACACGATCGTCCAGTACCGGTACCGCGCGCCCGAGTCGCAGATCACCGTCAAGCTCGTCGAGGGCGAGGATGGCCAGGTCGACTGCGGCCCGACCACGCTCGAGCCCGTGTCTGTCAGGGCTGGTCAAGCGGGAGGAGTTCGGGAACATGGCGCGCGACACCAGGACCTGTCCAGTCTGTGTTCGGCGCTCATCAATCTCGCTAATTCGCGAGGGGGCCCGCGAAGATCACGGTGGTGGCGGTCCGCTTCGAGGGCGAAGGCCTCGACGAGGCAAACGGAAGCGACGGCGTCGGACACCAGCGATATCATCTGGCGCAGAACGCCACACCACCAGAGCCCACAGCGGCAGCGCCGCCAGAAGCAGGGGAAGTAGAAGTCGGCGGCACCGGGAACCTCCGGGACCGCCTCGCGGCGCCGGCCGGACCGCCTGATCTTGATCCGCACTGTGGCCCTCATTCTCGTCACGATGGGTGCTCCTGCTGCTGCTCGCCGTGTGGCGGTAACTCCCCCCAGGACAATACGGCCGAGGAAGAACCCGCTGGGGTCGACGCTCCCCTTCGGGCCGTCTGGCGTGGCTTGCCGCCCTGTCCTTCGCGTCGGGGTTCCCCTTCGGGCTCGTCAATGAAACGCTCCCGGTCTACCTGCGGACCCATGGGTCCGGGCTGGTCGAGATCGGACTGATCAGCGCGGTCAGTTTCCCGTGGACCTTCAATTCGCCTGGGCCCCGCTGGTCGACCGGGTGGGAAGCCGGAGGCAGTGGATCATCGGTGTCTTGCCGGACTGACCCTGCTGACGCTGGTCTGGGCACAATGAGCTCGACGAGCTGGCGCGGTGGTTCTGGCTGATCCTGGTCCTGATCGTCACTCTTTCGGCAACGCAGGACGTCGCCATCGATGCCTACACCATCGAGGCTACCACCACGCGCGAGCTGGGAGTGGCGAATTCGGTTCGGATCGCGGCGTACCGGGTCGCGATGTTCACCGCAGGTGGCCTGCTCATCTGGCTCGCGGGGCGTCATGGCTGGCCGCTCTCGTTCGTCACCGGCGCGCCATGATCGGCGCTGCTGACAGTCGCCGCCTTTTCATACCCGGAGCCGGCGCGCGCCGTCGCGCAGCCATGTCCATCTGGGAGCCGCTGCGGGCCCTCCTCGCCCGGCCGGGGATATGGGCCGTGGCGATCTTTGCCTTGCTGTTCAAGATCGACATCTACGCCATGGAGCCCATGACGCGGCCATTCTGGGTGGATCGCGGATTCACCCTGGAGGAAATCGGCGGGATACTCACGCCGGGCCGAATCGCTGCCACGATCTCAGGCGCGGTGCTCGGCGGACTTCTCACCACCCGGATCGGGATTTTCCGGGGGCTCTGGACTCTCGGATTGTTGCAGGCGCTCTCGAGTCTGGGCTACGCGGCCGCGGTCGCCAGCGCTTCCCGGCGTCAAAGCCGCTGATTATCGCCGCGGCGCTGTTCGAGAACTTCGCCCATGGGCTGGGGACGGCGGCGTTCCTGGCGTTCCTGATGTCGGTCTGCGAGCGGCGCTATGCGGCGACCCAGTTCGCGGTTCTGTCCGCGTTGCTCGGCATTGAGCCGGACGCTGGCCGGGGGTGCTTCAGGGGTGTTGGCGGAGCACCTGGGATATGGGCGGTACTTCTTTCTGACCTTCCTTCTGGCAATTCCCGCCTTCGCACTCCTTCCCTGGATCAAAGGAGCAAGCAGAGCCAGCTCGACGCTCTATGGTGAATTCTTCTGTAGCCGAGTCGGCGCGCCATCTGGCTACGGCCTCCTGCATGAGCCGCTGCCGATGCCAGGCCAGTAGAACCGGCGCTTTGCTTGGCAGTTCCTGCGGCGAGCCGCGGGTGCCCGAAGAGCACGATGAGGTCGGCGCCGGCGGCATGATGGGCCAGCGCCTCCTTCGCGGCCGCGCCGAACCCTGAACGGCCCTTCCAGGCCCTCGGCTCGGCGAACACCAGCACGACCCTCGACCCACCGCCGTACCGGCCGATCAGCTTGGGCCCGAGCGCGCGATGGACGTAGTCGCTCGGCCCGGGCGGATACGGGACCACCGATATCATCGTCCACGACTACCAGATCGAGGGGCTCGCGTCAGCTCCGGCACCGAGCGCCGGACCATCATGCCCTGCGTCAGCAGCACGTCGGCCAGCGCATCGGCCGACTCGTAGGGCCCCGGGTCACCGGCGGCGTCGGCGCCGTAGCGAGCGCCAGCGCGTGATCGTAGCGGCGGAGGGACTCGTTCAGTCGCTCGCTTCCCAAGCGCTCCGCTCGCCAGTGCCGCCTCGAGCGCGTCGCGCACCCGCCGGGCATCGTTGGGGTAGAGCAGCAGGTCCGCTCCGGCCTGGACCGCCTCGACCGCGGCATCCGACTCGCGCCGGCCGACCAGAGCCCCATCCATGATGAGTGCGTCGGTGACGACCAGTCCGTCGAACCGCTGCTGCGTAGCTCGCCAAGCAGGGTGCGGGAGAGCGTCGCCGGCAGGCCCGAGCTGTCGAGCGTCGGGTAGGCGACGTGCGCGGTCATGATCGAAGCCACTCCGCTCGCGATCGGCGACGGTGAAAGGCACCAGGTCGGTGGCGCGCAGCGCGGTGCGCTGATGCCTCCACCACCGGCAGAGCGACGTGAGAGTCCACCGCCGTCCGCCCGTGGCCGGGATAGTGCTTGGCACATGCGAGAGCGCCGGCTCCCTGGCACCCCTCGACCCACTGGCGCACGTAGGTGGCGACTTCATTCGGATCGGCACCGAAGGCGCGGGTCTGCACGATCGGGTTCTCCGGCCATCACGTCGAGATCCGCCACCGGGGCAAAGACCCAGTTGATTCCGACGGCTCGCGCCTCCTGAGCCGTCACCGCGGCGGCCCAGCGGATCACCGCCGGATCCCGGAGCGAGGCGAGCGCCATGGGAGGCGGAAATTCGGTGAGTCCGGCGATCTGCTGCCCCGCGCCGCGCTCCAGATCCGACGCCGATGCAGCAGTGGACGACCCGCCCGCCGAAGCAGGTCCGCCGTCAGCCGGCGGACGCTTTCCGCCGTGCCGCCGAAGATGATGTATCCGCCCACGCCGATCTCGAGGGTATCGGCGATCCGGCCCGCCTCGTGAGCGAAGCCGCTCAGGCATCCGAGCGCAGCGCCGGCATGATCAGCCGGGCCGGGTTGGCCGACTTCGGGAATCCGTGGTCGTCATGGAGGCGTCACTGCGCCCAGCACCGCGCGATCCACCGGCACCGGTCGCAGCGGGCACGTTGCCCGGCTGACCATGCAGCGTGAGGTAGCCCAGCAGCGCGAATGCGACTGCCTCCTTGGCGTCGCCGGGAAAGAACAGCTCGTCGAACCGGCGGAGCGGATGACTGCCGCTGCGCCGCGAGCTGCCGTCCGAGCGACGCCATGAGACCCGGGATGATGACAACCCCCGCCCGAGGCAACTACCTCGACTCCGGCGGTGTCCACCGGGCAACCGCGTCGGCGACGGTCCGCGCCGTCAGCTCCACCGCGGTGGCAACGCCGTCGGACCCGGTGCCCGCTGGTGCAGGTCGCGGGCGTACTGGTCGCCGAACCGCTCGCGGCCGGTGCTCTTGGGCGGTGGCGCGGCGAAGAAAGGATCGGCCAGCAGCTTGCCAGCACGTCCTCGTGGACGGTTCCCTGAGCCGCGATCATCCCGTCACGATCGTAGGAGCGCCGCTGATCGACCATGCGCGCAACGGCGTCGATCACGGCGACGCCCGGCCCGGTATCGAAGGCGAAGACGCCATCCTCCTGGGCGCGCCGCACGACGTAGGTGAGGTTGGCCATCCCGCCGAGGTTGAGCAGCACCCGAGGCGCGTCCGGCGAGGCAAAAGAAGCACGTCGGCCATCGGCACCAGCGGCGCGCCCTGCCCGCCTGCCGCCACGTCACGGGCGCGGAAGCCGCTGACGACGCTCACACCGAACCTTTCCGCCAACACCGCCGGCTCACCGAGCTGCCAGGAACCAGCGGTGGCTCGTGCCAGATGGTCTGCCCGGGGAAAGGCGATCAACGAAAGCTCCGAGGCCGACACCTTGCCCTGCACCAGTACTGTCTGCACCGCTTCGGCGGCCCACTCCGCTACCCGGACGTGCAGTCGCGCGAGAGAAGGCGCGGTGGCGCCATTGAACGCCTGCGCGGATCTCCGCTCGTTCGTCGTCGGTATAGGGACGGGTCACGAAGTCGAGCAGCGTGCATGGGTGGGGCCATCGAGCCGCACCAGGGCGGCATCCACCCCGTCGAGCGAGGTTCCCGACATCAGTCCGATAGCGAGCGTAGGCCGTTCAGTCATTTCGACCGCACTGGTGGAGGGTCTCCGACGATTGCCCGCAGCCGCCCGGCATGCTCGGCCAGCAGCCGCTCGGCCTCACCCTTCTGCACCCCACGGCGAGCCATCACGATCGCCGTCTTCACGCTGCCATCCGCCGCTTCGATGACGCTCTGCGCCGCATGCCGGTCCACCCCCGCGGCCTCCATGACGATCCGCTGGCTGCGATCGACCAGCTTGTCGTTCCAGGCCCGAAGATCCACCATCAGGTTGCCGTATGTCTTGCCCAGGCGGATCATGGCCCCAGTGGTGATGGTGTTGAGGACCAGCTTCGTGGCGGTTCCCGCCTTCATCCGGGTGGATCCCGTGACGATCTCGGGTCCGACGAGGACGGTGATGCAGACGTCACAGCTCTCGCGCAGTCGGCTCCGGCGGCTCGGAGCACGACAGAAACACCGTCCGGGCGCCGAGTGCCTGGGCTCGGGCCAGCGCCGCGCCCACGTAGGGCGTCGTTCCGCTGGCGGCGATCCCGATCACCACGTCCTTGCGGCCAACGCCGAGGGCGTTCAGCTCCCGCTCCGCGGCGTCGACGTCGTCTTCGGCGC
The DNA here is from genome assembly GCA_963810165.1 of uncultured Gemmatimonadales bacterium. Classification (GTDB taxonomy): domain Bacteria; phylum Gemmatimonadota; class Gemmatimonadetes; order Gemmatimonadales; family GWC2-71-9; genus CAVVWJ01. The sequence continues at coordinate 69,331 of CAWEMG010000042.1, read as the reverse complement.
CCTCGATCGAGCGCACCAGCGCCGGTGCACCACCGGCGATCACCCCCACGACCATCTCAGGCGGCGTGCCGAATGTCGGGGGGCACTCGGCCGCATCGAGCACCCCGAGCCGGCCGCTGGTGCCGGCCCCGACATAGATCAGCCGGCCTCCTGCCCGGAATGCCGCTTCCACCAGATCGATGGCGCGCGCGATCTCGACCCGGGCCTTGGCCACTGCGGTGGGCACACCGGCGTCTTCGGCACCGATGAGATCGACGATCTCCAGGGCGGAAGCAGTATCGATGGTGGAGCTACGGGGGTTGCGCCGTTCGGTCAGGCGCGTGTCGTGGAAGTCGTCAGCCACGCAGAGCAGAGGTAGGAGTATCCAAGCGTCAGCCTCCGGCTAAATTAGGAGAAGTCCGAGGTTCCAGGCAACTCCGTACCACCTTCCAATTTTTTCACGGAGCTCCTGTGCACATATCTGGACTGCTGCTGGCTCTGATCCTCCTGTCGCCCGGCTGCGCCCGGCGCTCTGAGGCCCCGGGCACTGCCCCGGCCGCCGGTATTGCCCCCTCCTGGCACTTCGCCGGGAAGGCGGCGTCGTCGAGGCGCCCAAGGCCATGGTGGTCGCGGGGAGTCCGATCGCGAGCGACGTGGGCCGGGACATCCTGCGGCAGGGCGGCAATGCGGTGGACGCCGCCGTTGCGGTCGGCTTTGCGCTGGCCGTGGTCCACCCTGAGGCCGGAAACATCGGCGGCGGCGGATTCATGGTTATCCGTCTGAGACGGCGGCGAGGTACAGACGCTCGACTACCGCGAGACGGCGCCGTCTCGCGCCTCCCGCGACATGTACCTCTCAGCCGGACCCGAAGCGAGCGTCACCGGCCACCTGGCAGCTGGCGTGCCGGGCGCCGTGGCCGGGTTGACCGAGGCGCACCGAAGTTATGGGCGGCTACCATTCGCGGCCGTGATCGAGCCCGCGATCCGGCTTGCGTACGACGGATTCGTGGTCGACGAGTACCGCAGCCGCTCGATCGGGGAGCGACAGCGCGCGCCTGGTGCTCTTTCCCGCATCCCGCACCACCTTTCTGCCCAACGACCGCCGCCGGCGACCGGCTCAACCTTCAGGCAGCCGGAGCTCGGCGCTACCCTGGAAGCGGTGCGCGACAGTGGTGCCGCCGGCTTTTACGCGGGCCGCGTGGCCGACCTCATTGTGGCGGAGATGAAGCGCGGCGGCGGCCTGATCAGCCAGCGGATCTCGCCGCATACCGGGCCATCTGGCGGGATCCGATCGAGATCTCGTATCGAGGCCACACCATCTACTCCATGCCCCCTGCCTCATCGGGTGGGGTCACCATGGGTGAGATCCTGAACATCATGGAAGGCTACGACCCGCTGCCGCCTTCGGATCCACGGCCCTGATGCACCGCGAAGCTGAAGCCATGCGGCGCGCGTTTACCGACCGGAACCGCTACCTCGGCGATCCGGCCTTCGTCCAGAACCCGATCGAGCGGCTGCTCTCGAAGGAATACGCCGCGGAGCTGCGCAGGCAGATCGGCGAGCAGGCCTCGGTCACGCCCCAGTTCGAGCCCGGCGCCGAGGCCGGCGCATCCACCACCCACTACTCCGTGGTGGACGCGGAGGGGAATGCGGTCAGCTGCACCACGACGCTCAACAACAGCTATGGCAGCGCCGTCACCGTGACGGGTGCAGGCTTCCTGCTGAACGATGAGATGGACGACTTCGCCACCTCACCGGGCCAGCCCAACATGTACGGACTGGTCCAGGGAGAGGCCAATGCCATCGCTCCGGGCAAGCGGATGCTGTCCGCCATGACACCGAGCATCGTGCTCGACCGCGACAGGCAGCTGTACCTGATCACCGGCACACCTGGCGGCCCCAGGATCATCACTATGGTCTATCACGTGATCTCCAACGTGATCGATCACAGCATGACGCTCGCCGAGGCGGTGGAGGCGCCTCGAACCCATCACCAGGCCCTGCCCGACAGCCTTCGGCTGGAGGGCGAAGGATTTCTACCGGAGGTGCTGGACAGTCTGAGAGCCCGCGGCCATGGAGTTTCGATTCGAGGGCACGTGGGGGGACGTCGAGGCGATCATTCGGACCCCGCACGGCTGGCAGGGCGTGAGCGATCCGCGAAGCGGAGGAGGAGGGGCGGGGTACTGAAAATGTCGAGGGTCTGAAGGTCGAGAGTGCGATTCGCCGCTCGACCCTAGACCGCTGACCCCGGACCAAACCTATACCGCTTCTTCAGCTCGCCGGCGTAAACGTCTGTCAAGCGACAGCGTGACCGTCGTGCCCTGCGGCAGAACCACGTCCCGGTCCTTGGTTTCCACCGCCCGCTGGGCCCCGACCGCACCACCGAGCACGCCACCGATGATGGCGCCCGTAGCTGCTTCCACCGATCACTCGGCCGACTACGGCGCCGACCGCGGCACCGGCCGCCGGCTTGGCGACGTCACCCGCGTTGGTGCCGCGGCCCTGGAGCTCGTCGTGACGCCCTCGATCGTAGCCGAGAGCGGTAGGACCGGCCGTTGATGCTTACCACCGCGGCGTTCACCGTCAGCGTGCCGGTCTTGTCGCTCTTGTTCTCCGACTCCTTGATCGCGGTGACCTTCAGCACGACCTCGGAGCCGGCCGGAATGACGACGCGACCCGACGGTCCTTCACGTCGTTGGCGACCGTCGCGGTGACGGTATCGCCCACCTTGTTCTTGTGCGAGCGAATCTCGGCGTTGGTGGACGCCGTGAGCGTCGTGCCTGCCGCCAGGCTGAGCCGTCGGCGCCGCCGCGGCGCCGGCGTGGCAGCGGACGGCTGCGGGGCGCTCGGCTCGCGTGGGCTGAGACGGAGTGGCTGGCCGCTTGGGTGCCGGCGCCGGCGCGGCGGCAGGCGCGCTCCGCAGTCGGACGGTCATTCAACTCGGCGGTGGTGTCGACGGGGGCCAGCTGCAGATCACGACTCAGGCTGTCCGCCGTGGCCATATCCCCCCTGTCGCCGCCGCCACAGGCCGCGACGGCCATCAACGTAAGCGCTGCGATCATCGTTCTCGACATCTCAGCCTCCTTGGGAGTGACTTGCTCGGGTTTCCGTACCCGGTGACATTTCAGTCCGCTTATGCACGAGCTGCGTTCTCTTCTTCCCTACCTCCGACCCTACCGGCGCGCCTTTCTCGCCGGCCTGGCGCTCGTCGTCATCTCCAACTTCTTCGCGACGCTCGGCCCCCGGTTCCTCCAGCACGGAATCGACGCTCTGCGGGACGGCAGCGGTTCCACGAGGTGCAGATCGCGGTGGCGTTCCTGCTGGTCGTCGCCGTGGCCGGCGGGCTCGCCCGCTACGGCATGCGCGAACTGCTCAACAGCGGCAGCCGCCGCGTTGAGACCGACCTGCGCGACCAGTCTATACGGCCACCTTCAGCGGATGTCGGCCGAATTCTACGACCGGTACCCGACCGGCGATGTGATGGCCCGCACAACCAACGACCTGCTGGCGGTCCGCATGGTCGCCGGTCCTGCCCTCATGTATCTGGTGGATACTACCATACGGGCGCTCCTGATTGCACCGGCGATGCTCGCCATCAGCCCCCGGCTGACCCTGCTGGCCCTGGTGCCGCTGCTGGGCCTGCCGGTGGCGATGGTCTCGCTCGGGCGCGTCATCCATCGCCGGTCCCAGGAGATTCAGGCCCAGTTCAGCGAGCTCACCAGCCACGCGCACGAGAATCTCTCCGGCGTCCGCGTCGTCCGCGCCTACCGCCAGGAGCGCGCGGAGATCGGCGCATTTCCGCGCGCTGAACGACACCTATCTCACCCGCAACCTGGGCCTGGCGCGGGTGCAGGGCGTGTTCTTCCCGCTGCTGACCCTGCTCGGCGGCCTGAGCGGCCTGGTCATTCTTTACGCGGGCGGCCGGCTGGTCATGCGGGAGCGGTCACCGTCGGCGAGTTCGTCGCCTTCGGCGTGTACCTGGCGATGCTGGTCTGGCCGATGATCGCGCTGGGATGGGCGGTCAACCTGGTGCAGCGCGGAGCGGCGTCGATGGGCCGCATCAATCAGCTGTTCCGGGAGCGCCCGGCGATCACCAGCCCGCCGCGCCGCCGCCCTGCCGCCGGCGCCGGGGCTCCAGGGCGGTCGAGTTCCGGGACGTCTGGTTCCGCTATCCCGGGCGCGCGAGACGCGGCTGGGTGCTGCAGGACATCTCGTTCCAGGTGGAGCCCGGCCGTCGCTCGCCATCGTCGGCGCCACCGGGTCCGGCAAGTCCACGCTGGTGGACCTGATCGTCCGCACCTACGACCCCGACCGCGGCGCAGTGCTCATCGACGGAGTCGACCTGCGCCAGCTGTCGCTCGCGGACCTGCAGCGGGCGGTCGGGTTCGTGCCGCAGGAAACCTTCCTCTTCGGCGAGACCCTGCGACGGAACGTGCTGCTCGGCGCACCCGACGACGGCCGCCTCGAGCGGGTGGCGGAGGTGTCGCAGCTGACCGAGGCGCTCCCCGCCCTGCCGGACGGCTACGACACGATGCTGGGTGAGCGCGGAATCAATCTCTCGGGCGGGCAGAAGCAGCGGGCGGCGATCGCGCGAGCGCTGGCGCAGGACCCGCCGGTGTTCGTGCTCGACGACGCCCTGAGCGCGGTGGACGCCACACCGAGGCCCGGATCCTCGCGGGCCTGCGCGGTGCGCTGGTGGGCCGCACCAGCATCATCGTGTCTCACCGGCTGGCCGCGGTGCGGGACGCCGACTGGATCCTGGTGCTCGACGACGGCCGGATCGTGGAGCAGGGCACCCACGCCGATCTGCTGGCCGCCGGGGGGCGCTACTGGGAGCTGCTGCGCCGGCAGCAGTTGGAGGAGGAGCTGGAAGAAGAGGGGAAGCGTAAGCGGGGAGCGGAGAAAGCGGCGTGAAGCGCTGTTCACTCATTCTACCGCTTACGTTTTCCTACAGCTGTTACAGTCTCTCAGGAACTCCGGCGTGAACCCTGCAGCCAGCCGGCCAGTCGGGTGAACTCGCCGGTCACCAGCAGAATACCCACGAGGATCAGCAGCACTCCGCTCACCCGCATCACCCATGGCAGGAAGCGGCCGAAACCGCTGGAACCAGCCCAGGAACGACTCGACCGCCACCGCCGCGATGAGGAACGGCAGCGCCAGTCCCGCCGAGTAGGCCGCCAGCAGCTGCATGCCGCGGGTGACGTCGCCCGACGTCGCGGCGAGGCCGAGTATCGCGCCGAGCACCGGCCCGATGCACGGGGTCCACCCCGCCCCGAACGCCATCCCCACCAGCGCGGAGCCGAGATAGCCCACCGGCTTCCGCTCCAGGTGCAGCCGCCGCTCCTGGGTCAGGAATCCGACCTTGATCACGCCGAGGCAGACGAGCCCGAACACGATGATGAGCACGCCACCCACCCGCTGCAGCCAGATCTGGTAATAGTTGAGCGCGCGGCCCAGCGCGGTCGCGCTGGCGCCGAGCAGGACGAACACCAGCGAAAACCCGGCGACGAAGAGCAGGCGCGTGGGCGAGCGCGGCGCGCCGCCGCCCGCTCATCTCGGGCAGCGTCATCCCGGTGAGAAACCCATGTAGGAGGGCACCAGGGGAAGCACGCAAGGCGAGAGAAAGCTGAGCAGCCCGGCCGCGAACGCGACCGCCAAACCCAGCGCCGCCGGCTCGTTCACAGCGGGCCCGAGCTCCCGCTGGCGGCACTCCCGGCAGACGCCGTAGATCTCCACCCTGTGGCGCTGGTGCTGGAAGCCGTGCTCGTCCGCCAGGATCGGCAGCATACGTTCCAGCCGCTCGTTCTGGAACTCCACCACTCGTCCGCAGCGCTCGCAGATCAGGTGCTCGTGATGCGCCTGCGCCGGCATGGCTCGTAGCGCTTGAAGCCTTCGCCGAAATCGTGCGCACGCACCAGCCCGCTCTCGACCAGCACCTCGAGCGTCCGGTAGACCGTGGCGGTGCCGACCGCCTTCGCCCTGCTGTCTCAGCACCCGGCGGATTCTCTCGACCGAGAGGTGCTCCTCGGCGAGGAAGACGACCTGGGCGACCTGGTCGCGCTGCCGCGTGACGGGCTGGTGATGATCGCGGAGATAACGGCGGAAACGATCGACGAGGGCCGCCCCCTCGCCTTAGCGAGTCGGGCCATCGGCGGGGTCCGCGGGGCGAGAACCACGCTTCGGGGGAGTACCGGCAGCGGGGGCTGCTCGTCGTCGATCCGCCGCTGCGCCTCCTGAAGCAGCCGGGTAAGTGCCTCGACCGGCCCGCTCCCCACTTCCTGGACCGACGCCTCGAACTTCCCGCGCTCCTTCCCCTTGATCGGCGAGCACGTACCGCGCGGTGTAGATCCGCCGCCGGTCGCCGTCCACCCGCGAAAGCACGGCGGTGCCCCACTCCTTACCGTCATGCCGCAGCGGGCTGAACACCCAGACCCCGTCCACCTCGCCGGCGGCAGGTCTCCGGCTACGGCCTCGCCGAGCCGGGCCCACCCAGGCCCGAGGGCGCGCCGCTGGGCTCGTCATGTCGCGCCCTGCTCCCACCGCTCGGTATAGAACCGCAGCACGTGCATGAAGTCCTGGGCATTGGTCACCACGCCGTATGCCTGGTGGGTGCCCCGATCCTTCAGCTTGTTGACCACAAACTCGGTCTGGTCCACGCAGATGGTCATGAGCGGCGCCGGCACACCGTCACACAGGTAGAAGGCCGGCAGCATGTTGCCGACGGCGATGGCGTGGAGCGCCGTGGCGACGAAGATCGCGCCCGTGGCCTTGACGGTGTGCTCGCGCATCGCGTCCTGGGCCTCGAGAGCGTCGCTGTAGACGCCCGGAAGCGGGCCGTCATCGCGGATCGAGCCGGCCAGGACGTAGGGGATCTTGTGGGTGACCAGCGCGTGCATGATGCCGCTCGTGATCGAGCCCGGTCTCGACCGCGCGCTCGATGGAGCCGGCGGCGCGCACCCGATTGATAGCGCGCATGTGCAGCCCGTGACCGCCCTCGGTCGGCTGGCCGGTATTGCTCATGCCGAGCGTAGTGCCGAAGATCGCCGCCTCGATGTCGTGCACCGCCACCGCATTTCCGGCGAGCACCGCCTGAACGTACCCGTTTCGGATGAACCACTCGAAGTCGGCCCGCGCACGGGAGTGGACCAGGGCCGGGCCCGGCCACCCAGACGAGATATCCCTGCCGGCGCTTCTCCTCACCCAGGCGGGCAGCCAGCTCCTCGTAGTTGACCGGCCGCTCGCGGCTCACCTCGGTGGACATGAAGCGGAACTCGTTGGCGCCGTGCCCACCCCCGAGAAAGCCTTGAGCGTACACGACGATTCCCTCGGTCCCGTCCTCGGCCTCGCCCATGGCGATCAGCTCGCCTCGCTTGCAGCCGCCGCGGCTCGATGGTCTCCAGCACTCCGGAGCGCTTGACCACCACGCAGTCCATTCGTGGCCGTATCGGCGCCAGCCACTTGCCATCCAGCCTGGATGTAGGTGGGCAAGTTCGACGTCGAGAAGAAGCCTTCCGGAAGGACGCCGTCCGCGGGCAACGGAGCGAAACGGGCATTCGGCGCGCCGGCGAACGGCGGCTGGTCGAAGTCGGGCAACAGTGTCTCTGGTTGGCTGCATGTGGGGGAGGAAGCTAGGGGTGGGGCAAGGGGGATACAAGCACCATACGTGGCGCCCCGGAGGGAGATTAGCTTTCTGGTAACCAGGAGCGCGTCATGCACCGAGGAGTCCGTCATGTCGTTTCGAGGATCGTATCGCCGGTGGTTGTCGTGTCCGGGCTGTTCAGTGCTGCGGCAGCTGCCCCAGCCGGAGCCCAGGAGCCGGTGCGGCCCGATACCACCGGGCGCGACACCACCCAGGTGCGCCAGCTCCCGGAGCTCGAATGTGACCGTGACGCGGTCGGCCGAGCCGCTCCAGAGGGTGCCGTACGCCGTTGGTGTCTCGAACCGCGATGACCTGCAGCGTGGCCAGCAGACGCTCGGGATCGACGAGGCGCTGAACAACCTCCCGGGCGTCGTGGTCTCCAATCGCTACAACTTCTCACTCGATCAGCGGATCTCCATACGAGGGTTCGGCAGCCGATCGAACTTCGGGGTGCGTGGCCTGAAAATCCTTCTCGACGGGGTCCCACAGACACTGCCTGACGGCCAGAGCCAGCTGACAAACGTCGACTTCGCCACCATCGATCGCGCTGAAGTCCTGCGGGGCGCCAGCTCGTCCCTATATGGTAACGCCTCCGGCGGAGTGATTTCGTTCCAGACCCAGCGGGCCGCGCCGGGTCCGTTCGCCCAGAGTGTTCGGGTCCAGGGTGGAAGCGGAGAGCGTGACGGCGACGACTTCTACAAATGGCAGACGTGGACCTCCGGCCGCTCAGGCAGTGTGAGCGGCACGCTATCCCTGTCGCAGTTCAAGGCGGACGGGTTCCGGCAGCACAGCGCAGCCGAGTTCCGCCAGCTCAACACAGGACTGGACTACGCGATCAGCGGCTCGACGCTCGCGCGGGTGCGGCTGAGCCTGGCGGACAATCCGGAAGCACAGAATCCGGGCGCGCTCACGCTCGCAGAGTACCTCGCGAATCCTGACTCGGCGGCCTCGAACAACATCCGCCGCGATGCCGACAAGGATGCTCAGCAGCATCAGCTGGCCTTGGGGTTGCGCCATTTTGACGCCGCCGGGAACGAATACGAGGCAACGATCTTTGGATTGATTCGGGACCTCGCCAATCCCGCTCGCTGCGCCCCCGGACATCAATCCAGGTCCCACGGCGGGCACCTACGTCGCGATCGACAGAGCGGTTGGCGGCGCCAGGCTGAGCACCAGCCGGCGGCTGGGAGGAGCGGAACTTCACCTCGGTTGAGCGCCGGAGCGGATGTCCAGCTCATGCGTGACGATCGTCAGAACTTTGTGCACAATGCCGGCGTTCCCACGGGTGACGTGTTCCTGGATCAGCTGGAGAAAATCACCGAGCTCGGCCCCTTCGCGCAGCTGCAGTGGAGCCCGAACGAACAGCTGCTGATCAGCACCGGTCTCCGATACGATTGGGTTCGGTTCGATCTCGACGACCGCTACACTGGAGACGGCTTCGACGACAGCGGCGCACGAACCATGTCGGCGCTGAGCGGCAACGTGGGCGCGAGCTGGTGACCGTCGATACCGATTCATTCCCTATGTGAACGTCTCAACCGCCTTTGAAACGCCCACGACAACCGAGTTGGTGAACCAGCCAGACGGCTCTGGCGGATTCAATCCGGAGCTGGGGCCGCAGAGAGCGGTGAATTACGAGCTCGGCGCGCGGGGGCAGCCCGGTCGGGGGATCAGCTACTCAGTGGCGCTGTTCCTGGGACGGGTGACCGACGCAATCGTGCAGCAGTCCGAAGTAGGCGGGAGAGCGTTCTTCCGAAATGCGGGGAAGACCCACAACGACGGCGCCGAGGTCGGGACTGACGGTGGCGCCGATCGTCGGCGCTCTGACACTGAGCGCCGCCTATACCTACGCTCATTATCGGTTCTCCGGCGATTCCCTCGACGGAAATCGGCTGCCCGGCGTCCCCGAGCATTTCTGGCGGCTCGGTGTTCGGACCGCCCTGCCCGCCGGCTTCTTCGCGGACGCCGATCACACCATCAGTACGTCGGTGGCCGCTGATGATGCGAACACGATCGTCGTGCCAGCGTGGGGAGCCGGCGTGACCAATCTGCGGCTCGGCTGGCAGCGGCAAACGGGGGGCTCGATTTGCGCCTTTCCTGGGCCTGAACAATCTCTGGGACCGACGCTACATCGGCTCGGTGACGCTCAACGGGGTACGGGGGGGGCGGGTGATCGAGCCCGCGCCTCGCCGCGTGGTCTACCTTGGCACGGAGATCGGCTACGCAGCACTAATAATTAAAGTACGTTTAAAATTACTCGTATCTTTAATTGCAGCGACGTTAATAAATTATTCGCTCGTTTGCTCGACTGGGAGGAGGCGCATGCCGGTTTCGACAATGTTCTAGCCGGACTTTCCTCCGGGTCTCCGGGGGAAATTTTTTTTTTTTTTTTTTTTTTTTTTTTTTTTTTTTTTTTTTTTTTTTTTTTTTTTTTTAAAAAAAAAAAAAAAAAAAAAATATTTTTTTTTTTTTTAAGTGATATGATGTCTTATAGAGTGTTGGTTTAAAGATGATGAGCCTTGAACGGCTAGGCGTGGTATGATCTCATTTCCGCGTTCGACTAAAACCGGCGTTCGTTGAAGCAGTTGGCTTTCAATCCTGATGGTTGATCATACAGAAGGAGTTATAGTGGTTACGGAGATAGATCTTACCTGCGAAAGTCCCTGCTGGTGGAGACCTCACGGCGTAACTTCATCGGCCAGCTCATGGTGTTACGTTTGACGCTCATTGAGTGACCGGAGCGTAGCCGGCTACAGCAACGAGACCGGATCCCGGTCAATGACGATGCGGGTATTGCCGTCCCGGCGTAGCCTCCGTGCTCCATACCGCACGATTCTGCCCAACGACTGCGAGGGGCCCCTCAGAAGTACGTGCCATCTCCAGCGGTCCTTGATTCGGACCAGGGGGCACGGTGCAGGTCCGAGGACGCGAATGGCCAGCGGGTAACGTTGGACCAGAGCGGAACACCAGTCCGCAACCTCGCGCCGCACGGCGGCCCACCTCTCCTTCCTTCGGTCCCGGATATCAACAGGTTGACGAGTGATGTGGTCGGGAGGATAGGGCGGCTCCTGGCGGATCTGCGCTCCTGCCGCAAGAACGCCTCGGTATCATGCTCCCGCGCAAACACCAGCGCATGGTGCGCCGGGTGGCGAGTCTGAACCAGGACCCGGCCGCCCTTGGGTCCCCTGCCCCGCTCGCCCCGCTACTTGCGCCAGCAGCTGAAAGGTGCGCTCCGCCGACCGAAAGTCCGGCAGGTAGAGGCCGGTATCCGCATCAACGACCCCTACGAGCGTGACATTCGGAAAATCCAGGCCCTTGGCGATCATCTGGGTGCCGATGAGGATGTCGACGTCTCCCGACTCGACCGATTGGAGAATTCGCTGATGCGACCACTTCGTGCTGGTGGTATCCAGATCCATGCGTGTGATGCGCGCGTCGGGATAGCGATCCCTCAACATCTGCTCCAGCTGCTGGGTGCCGACTCCGCGCATCTGCTGCACCGGGTTGGCGCATGTTCTACAGCTTAAGGGCAGCGGTTCCTCGTGGCCGCAGTAGTGGCAGCGCAGGCCGGCCGGCGCCTGGTGCACGGTGAGGGAGATACTGCAGTGGGGGCACTGCCAGACCTCGCCGCAATCGGGACAGTGCAGGAAGGCGGCATAGCCGCGGCGGTTGAGGAGCAACAATGTCTGCTCTCCCTTGGCCAAGCCCGCCAGACGCCGGCTTCCAGCGCCTCTGACCAGGGGACCGGTCCCGTGCCTGGAACCTTTGGCACCACCCTGAGATCGAGAATCTCCACCGGCGGCAGAGGCCGGGCGCCGATCCGCACCGGCAGTCTCAGGAGCCGCAGACTGGTCTCGGTCCTGACCATCGTCTCCAACGAGGGAGTGGCACTCCCGAGAACCAGGCGGGCGCCTTCCAGGCGCGCGCGCACCGCCGCCACCTCACGGGTGTGATAGCGAGGCGTCTCGCCATTCTTGTAGCTGGCCTCGTGCTCTTCGTCGATCACGATGATGCCGAGATCTGCCACGGGCGCGAACACGGCGGACCGGGCGCCCACCGCCACGCGGCGCTCTCCTCGGCGCAAGAGACGCCAGGCATCCGCCCGTTCACCGTCGGATAACCCACTGTGAAGCACGGCGATCTGATCGCCAAAGAGCCCGCGGAAACGGCTCACGGTCTGCGGTGTCAGTCCAATCTCGGGAACCAGCACGATGGCTCCCCGGCCGCGTGCTCAGTACCTCTCGCACCGCTTCCAGGTAGACCAGTGTCTTTCCGCTCCCGGTTACGCCGAAAAGCAGCGCTCCGCCCTCGGGACCCATCCTGTTGATGGCGTCCAGAGCGGCGCGCTGATCCGGCGTCAACTTTGCCGGCGGCGGCGAAGCGGGTGAGCCTGCGAAAGGGTCTCGCAACACCTCGGAGCGATCGAGAGTGGCCAGGCCATCCCGGACCAGCGCCTTGACCACTCCCTCCCCAAAGCTCAACTGCTCGGAGAGGTGCCGTACTGAAGCGCTCCCGCCCAACGTCTCCAGCGTTTCATACAACTGACGCTGCTTGGGTCGGCGTTTGAAGAGAGCGTCACGCTCGATGAGGGTTGGCCTCTCCGGGGACAGCACGAGCACTCGTTCGGTCAGTCCCGCCGCGCTGGTGTCGGGTGGCTCCACGTCGAGAGTCACTGCGTCTACGCGCATCAGCCGGCCAATGACATCCCACAGCGGCCGCTTGAGGGCGCGAGACGCCGACGAAACGGTTGCTCTCCCTGCTCGTCCCTGCAGCCAGGTCAGTAGCTCACCGGCGACCCCTCCGGTGTCGTGCCCGCCATTCCGCACCGAGATGATCACGCGAGATTCTCCCCACATGCCACCCGGCAGTATGCTTTTGAGTGTCAAGCCAAGCGGCGCCGCGTAATAGCCGGATATCCACTCCGCTGTCGCCAGCAAGGCCGGCGAGAGTGCCGGCTCCGCGTCGGGCACCGCCAGGATGTCTTTGGCAGCCGCGGCTGGAGGCGCAGTGTCCGCGTCGACCACGACTCCGATCAATTCGCGGCGGCGAACCGGCACTACAACGCGTGCGCCCGGAACAACCCGGTCGCCCTCGGTTTCAGGAATGCGGTAGGTGTAGGGAGTGGCGAGCGGGAGGGGAAGAGCGACGAGAGCGAAACGATCGCTCATCGCCGCCTGACGCCCAGGCCCGGGCCGGATGGCAGGGTGACCTGCCCGCCGTCTATGTGGGCCCCGACGAAGGGGTCATTATCCAGAAGAGCCGCGCCATCCAGGTCGACGATATCCACCAGCGGCGTGAAGTGGGCGGCGGCGGTGATGCCGAGTGAGCTCTCGATCATGCAGCCGACCATAACCATCATGCCGTGCGCCCGTGCGATCGCGATCATCCGCAATGCCTCTCGCAGGCTGCCGCACTTCGCCAGCTTGATGTTGATGCCGTCAACCTTGCCGACCAGAGCCGGGATGTCCAGCGCTCGTGACACAGCTTTCATCGGCAATGACTGGAATGGCGGACTGCGCCGTTATTGCCGCGAGTCCATCGAGGTCTTCCGGCGGAAGCGGCTGCTCCAGGACGGTGACCCCGAACTCCTCCAGGACCGGCAGCATTCGAATGGTGCCTTTGACGGTCCAGCCACAATTGGCGTCCACCCGGATTTCCTTGTCGGTCGTCTCCCGAATAGTCTGGAGGATCTCGATGTCACGGTCGGTACCGAGCTTGATCTTGAGGATCGGATACTGCTCCGCTTCCAGCACCTTGGCCCGGATCCGCTCCGGCGTGTCGAGACCGATGGTAAAGGTGGATTTCGGCGCCTTGCAGGGATCGAGGCCCCACATCCGGTATACCGGAACGCCGAGCCGCTTACCTGCCAGGTCGTGGAGGGCTGCGGATAAAGGCGGCTCGAGCCGCCGCATTCCCTCGGAGCATCGTCTCCCAGCGCCGCTCAGCCTCTTCGAGGTCGAGCGGATCCTCCGGCAGTGCCGTTCGCGTAAAAATTGAGCGCCGCGATCGCCGAGTCTGCTGTCTCGCCGTAGAACCTCGTCGGCGCCGCCTCACCCCACCCTTCGTTGCCATCCGCATCGGCGAGCCTGACCCAGACTGTCCGATAGTCGCTCTGACCACCACGGGCGATGATGAAGGGGTGCTTGGTGCGGAGCTGAAGCAGCTCGACATCCATCCGCAGCGGTTGAGGCAAGGGTCCTCGAAAGGACGTGGTAGAAGAACGTTGCTTGCGGTGCCCAGCGCGAGTGCGACGCGCGTGGGAAACTACCCCTTCGGCCAGGCGCTGAGGCACATATCCACCCTCCATGAGCCCGACGATCGGCGTGGAGGGCAGCTGATCCCGGAGCCGCATGGTCCAGTCGGTGTAATGCTCTGGCTCCAGGGTAAAGCCTCCGAGCGGATCGCCCTTCATGGCATCGAACCCGGCGGATATGAGCACGACGTCCGGAGTCCAGTCCGGTCGTGGCCGCAACGATCGCCGCCCACAGATCCTCCACGTAGAGCGAGGCGGGCTTGCCGGGCCCGCGCGGCACGTTGAACACGTTGCCTACACCCCGCTCGTCGGCTGCGCCGGTACCGGGATACCAGGGGTACTGATGCAGTGAGACGTAGCGGACCGTGGCATCGCTCTCCACCAGCGCCTGGGTGCCGTTCCCGTGGTGCACATCCCAGTCGATGATCAGCACTCGCTCGCGGCCGGCGGCCTGCGCATGGCGTGCGGCCACGACCACGTTGTTCACCAGGCAGAATCCCATTCCCTTCCCGGCAAGCGCATGGTGGCCCGGCGGGCGAATGGCGGCGAACGCATGACCTTTGCCCTCGCCTCGCATGATCGGTAGCGGCAAGCGCACGCTCCAGCACCACCCAGAGCCGCAGCCCAGCTGTCGCGGCTCAGCACGGTGTCCAGAAACAGCGCGCCTCCGCCCCGCTGGCTCATTGCCTCCACCGTTGCGAGATAGCGCTCGGGATGCACGGCCAGCAGCGGCTCGCGCGCGGCCGGCGCGGCCTCTCGGAGCGTCCACCCCGGGCTCGCTGCTGAGCCGCTCGAGCACGGCGCGAGTCGGGCGGAGGTTTCCGGATGCCCGCGGCCCGGGATCGTGTTTGAGACAGCTGGGATGGGTGAAGACCGGGACCGGCATGCGGGAAAGGTAGAGGTGAGAAGTGAGAAGTGAGAGGAGAATGCACTTCGTCGACCTCTTACTTCTCACTTTACTTGTCACTGATTGAGCATCCGCTGGATCTCGCGGACATCCGTCGCTCATGGCGCGGCTGCGTTCGGCGGCAATATCCTGCCGCCTGCGCCGATACCATCGCCAGTACAGCAGCACCAAGCCGGCGGAGACGAAGAAGACGAGCCCCATGGGAACCAGCAACACGCGCCCACTCATGAGAGCCGAGCACCCGCCAGCGCCGCACCATCGAAAGTGAGAAAGGCGACGGCGACGAGGGTCAGCGTGCGGCTCACGAGCGGAGAGCCGCTCAGGTCCCGCCTATCGCACCGGCCGGCGTCGCCGGGCCAGAATGATCAACGGCGCAGTTCGGCACCAGCCCGGCCTCCGCGAGGGACCTGGATTCGTCGGAAACAGCCGCGCCCCGGTACTTGATCAGGTACTCCGATGGACTCCGGGTGACGTGGGTGAGCTCCAGCGCCTGCCGCTTGAGCTCCGGCAGCGGCGTTCTGTTCCGGGAGCTCCAGAAACACTTCGTCCCAGGCATCCTCCACCATCACCCGCACGGGCATGGGCCGCTCATGCCACGTGCTCGGCGGGCAGCGGCAGCGTCGACAGGAATCGGTCCACCACCTGATCGAACAGCAGCGTGGACGCTCGCACCCGGGTGCCCCGGGCATCAGCCCACACCGCCAGCGCAATCTCCTCTCCTCCCTGACCCCGGAAGGTGACGAAGCCCGGCCCCTCCTTCTCCGGGATACGCAGCGTTCAGTGGCACCCGCTCGGCGAAGAAGCGCTTGGCACGGTGCAGAACCTCAGGCGCCGGCCAGTGTCGTGATCACCTCGTACACCATGCTCAGCGCCCTGCCGTGGTCGATGGCGAGCGTGCGAATGGTGATACCGGTGGGCTGACCGGGACGGATACAGTTCCCACCACCTTCCGGGCGACAGATCGATCACATCCACCGCGCCCGGATCCGCGCCGACCGACTCGGAAGAGACGTAGGCCAGGCGACCATCGGGCGAGTAGGCGATCCCATGCACCACCTTCTTGCTGGTGGGAATCCGGGCGATCTCTGTGAGTTTCACCGCGTCGACCAGGCTCACGCTCTGATCCTTCTTGTTGGTCACCATGATCAGCTTGCCGTCGGGAGAGGGCTCCACGTTATAGGCCCCTTTCCCGACCGGGACCTCCTTCATCAGTGCTCAGCGTCGGCCGCATCCCAGACCTGAAGGTTGTTGCCGTAATTGCAGGCGACGTACAGACGCTTGTCATCCGGCGAGACGGAGACGAACGTCGGCGAGCATTCCTTCGCCACACCGCCTACCAGCGGAGCCGCCGGTCCGTGGTGCGCCGGACCGGCGGCCGTGACCGCGTGTCCCTCACCAGTCTTGACCCGGCGCGCGACCCGGAAGGTGCCCACGTCGAGCTGAAGAATCTCATCGCTGTGCATGCAGGACACGTAGATCCGGGTACCCGCATGGTTCACCTTGACGCCGTGCGGCATGTCGCAGGCAGGAATGTCGGTGATCTTGTTCATCGTCGGCGTGTGGACCACCGATACCACGTTGACCCGGGGATGATCGCCGTGGAAATCCGAGTTGGCGACGAATGCGAACTGACCGTCAGGCGTCAGACTCATGGTGGTCGGAAAGAGCTCGACCTGGGCCCGACCGACGAGTGAGTCGCCACGTCATCGCCATCTTCCACAAGGAGCCGTACGGAGTGCCGTGCGCCACCGTGACGTAATAGTTCCTGCCGTCGGGCGACACCGTGATGTTGTGAGGACCGTCGATGTCGGTCGGCATGATGCCCAAGCGGCACGACGCGGTCGATGGCCAGGCCCTGGCCATCGGCTTGAGCCAGGTCGCCACATCACCCGATTCGCTGACCACCCCAACTCGATAGCCCGGATCTCGCTGTCTGGGCCACGGCCCGCTGGGCGAACAAGACAGCCAATCGCAACCAGAGTACCTGCGCATCTAGTCTCTGCTCCTTCGGTTGATACGAGTGAGTACGCTGCGGAAGATACCTGCCTAGCCGGCTCCACTGCACGATCAGCCTGGAACGGCTCGCGCCGGTAAACAGGTCCCGCACGCCCGGCTTCCGGCGCAGCACCATGACGAGGTCTCCCGGCGGCGGATCCGTGACTCCCTCGACCGTCAGGAAGCACGGCAGCTCTGCGCCCGGCGGCAGCTGGACCAGGTAGCTCCTCGGCCCTGCCAGGAAAACGAGATCGAAGGAGGCGAATGATCGCACCACCTGATCGATGAAGACGTCATCCTCGACCCAGTAGCGCTCCGTCCGCCCGGCGCTCGCCGCTCAGAAAGAAGGTGGGATCGAAAGCTTCCCGCTCCTGGCGGGCAAAGTTGTGCTCCACCGCCCAATCAAAATCCTCCAGATCCGGCGCGTGGGCCCTCCATTCCAGGTGGTGACGAAGCTCGTGGGTCAGCGTCTCCCAGGCCTCCTGCCGCCAGTCCAGACCGTCCTCGGTTGCGGCGAGGGCGGCGAACGATCCGTAGTACAGGACGACCTGGCTCTGGATCCCCTCGACACCGCTCCCGACCTCGACCGGCAGCGGGATGCATTCACCCAGCGTAAAGACCTCCGCCCGATCCGGGTGGGGACCGCTGCGCGGAGACACCACGACCTCCGCAATCCCCTCGAAGAAGTCCGTCGGCACCTCTTCGCAGAGCCGCCGGACCATGGCCTCGAAATCCGCGAGGCGCATACATGTCGGAGCTCGGGCGGGAGCTGGAGCAACTGCCCGGAGCTCCTAGCTCCCAGCTCCGAGCTTCTCCGTGATGTACCCCCCAACCCGGTCCAACCCCACCCGCTCCTGCTGCATCGAGTCCCGGTGCCGGACTGTCACGGTGCGTGCCGTGAGGGTATCGCCATCCACGGTGATGCCGAAGGGAGTGCCGGCCTCGTCCATGCGGCGGTAGCGCCGGCCGATCGCGCCGCTGTCGTCGTAGAAGCAGGCGAACCGCCGCCGGAGATCGTGGTAGAGCGTCGTGGCAACCTCGGGCATCCCGTCCTTCTTCACCAGCGGGAAAACCCCGGCCTTGATCGGCGCCACGCCGGGATGCAGCCCGAGCACCACCCTCGTTTCCCCTTCCACCTGCTCCTCCCGATAGGCATCGACCAGGAGCGTGAGCGTAACCCGGTCCGCCCCGGCCGACGTCTCGACGATGTAGGGGAGATACCGCTGATTCTGCGCCTGATCGAAGTACTCGAGCTTCTTGCCCGAATACTCCTGATGCCGGCCGAGGTCGAAGTCGCCCCGGTTATGGATGCCCTCGATCTCCTGCCAGCCAAACGGAAACTGATACTGAATGTCGAAGGCCGCCTTGGCGTAGTGCGCCAGCTCGCTGCCCGCGTGCTGATGCCATTGCAACTTCGCCGGGTCGAGTCCGAGTGACCGGTGCCACTCCATTCGCCATTCACGCCACCGCTCGAACCACTCAGCATCGGTTCCCGGCTGCACGAAGAACTGCATCTCCATCTGCTCGAACTCGCGGGTGCGAAAGATGAAGTTGCCGGGCGTGATCTCGTTTCGAAACGCCTTGCCGATCTGCGCGATGCCGAACGGGATACGCTGCCGCGACGACTGGAGCACGTTCAGGTAGTTCACGTAAATCCCCTGGGCCGTCTCCGGACGCAGGTAGACCACGCGACGCTGAGTCCTCGACCGGTCCCATGAAGGTCTTGAACATCAGGTTGAACATTCGCGGCTCGGTCAGCGAGCCGCGGGTTCCACACACCGGACACTGCGCGTCGGGCTGCCCGGGCGTCCCCTTGATCCGCGGATCGTCGGCTCGAAAGCGGTTCTTGCATTGCCGGCAATCGACCAGCGGATCGGTAAAGCCCGCCACGTGTCCCGACGCTTCCCAGACCCTCGGGTGCATGAGGATCGCCGCATCCAGTCCCTCGATGTCATCCCGGGCCTGGACCATGGCGTTCCACCAGCGGTCCTTGACGTTTCTCTTGAGGGCGACGCCCAGCGGGCCGTAGTCCCACACCGAGCCCAGCCCCCCGTAAATCTCGGATGACTGGAACACGAACCCACGGCGTTTGCAGAGGGAGACGAGCTTGTCCATCAAGGTGGTGTCAGCCATCGAGTTCCGGGCATCAGGAGGGAGGATCTGAGACCAGCGGGGGAAGATAGATCTGGCGAGCGTGCCAAGGAAGCGCGGCAGAACCGGCAATTTCGGGCGAGATGACGCAGACCAACCGCTGCCGCGGGCTCCATGCGGAGCGCCTGTAACCCCCTGCGCAGACTGAACATCGCGTCACGATTCACCCCGGTCTCGGAACTTGCCAATTTGCCGAGCACCCGAACCCTCTTCCAGGACACATGAGGCACGCTGATGGGCGCAGAGTCCAGCCCGATGAACGAACCCGAGCTGGCTTCTGATCCCGAGGCAGCGCCGTCGTCCGCTGGAGTCGGAGGGCACGAGCAAGAATATTACCTCGCTATCCCGCGAGCTCGCCGACTTCCTGATCGAGTTTTCCATTGTTCTGCATAAGCGCTCGATGTACCCTGCCGGACACCCGCACTTGAAGGATTCGGCCGAGCGGTTCGCCCGCCGGCTGAACGCCGTGCTCGGCAAACGCGACTCCGTCATCCTCGGTGTCGCACGGAATCGGCTGGTCATCGAGTCCGTCACGACCGATCCCAAGAACGCCTTGCTGCGCGACCTGGCCCAGCGGCTCCATCGGCACCGGATTGCGGCGGTACATCTGACCCGGGGCGCAACGGTGATGAGATCGAAGACGTGCTTGGTGCCCTGAGCGCTGATCCGCAGCGAGGCGACGGCCCGGTCGGCAAGCGGCTGCAGCGGCTCGGCCCCTGGAACCACATCCAGCTGCGCCCCGTCGGATACGACAGGCTGGCACTGCAGGATCCGGAAACGATCCATCCGGCCGAACCCCGATGACCGGCCGGGATGCCTGGGTCGAGCTGGCTCGGCTCGCGCTCTCGAGCGATTCGGCGGGAGATCCGCCGGCCGACAGCCGATCCACTTGTGGTGGCGCAAGCCATCGGCCGCAAAGTCGGGAGAAGTCGCGTATGACCGCGTGGTGCTCGGGCTATCTCTCGCGGGTTGCCGAAGAGATGTCAGGCCGGAAGGGCGCAGTGGACGACCAGCTCAGCGAGCGACTCTCGGGGCTGATCGACGCACTCGATCCCGACACCCTGCGCCGCCTCCTGGAAACCGGGGCCAACCAGGACGGAGCGCCGCCAATTCGTGCTCAATGCTTCGCAGGTGCTCGCGGCGGACGCGGTCATGGAGGTGTTGGAGGCCGCGGCCAAGGCGTCGCATCAAACCATCTCGCACAATCTGCTGAACCTGCTGCACAAGCTCGCCCAGCACGCCCAGGTCGGGTCCGCCGAAATCAGGGTCGAGGCGGAGGGCGCGCTCCGCAATAACGTGGCTCGGTCTGATCGGCGACTGGGAGCTGGATGATCCCAATCCCGAGCAATACACGGCCGTGCTCGAAGGGCATGGTCCGGAATGCTCCTGACGATCCCATCCGAGGACGCCCAGAGTGGCTGTGAGCCCGAGATCATCGTGAAGATGGCGCTGGAGCTGGACTGTGTAGGACCGTCGGTGTACGCCGCTACCGAGGCCCTCTTGAACCGGCGGGAGCTGGTCCGGGTCGGCCGCACTCCTGGTGCCGCGCCCCAGGACCGAGACGCAGTGAAGCGACTCTGGCGCTTTGTCGCCAGCCCCGAGCGGCTGGAGGCAGAACTGGCGATCTCCCCCCGGATGGGGACGCCATCGCGATCCTGGTGGACCGCCTCGGGCTTGGCGGCCGTCAACTCGCTGCTCGATCACCTCGGCCGCACCGACGACCGCTCCACCCGGGCCGCCCTCATGAAACAGCTGCTGGCGCTCGGACCGCGTATGGGCGAAGTGGCGGTCGCCCGGCTTCCCACGCGCCATGGTACCTGCAGCGAAACATTCTGGTGCTGATCGGCCGACTGGGCAGCTGGCCCCAGGGCTTCTCACCGCTGAGCTATGCCGCGCATCTCGACCCGCGAATTCGCCGGGAAGGCATCAAGCTGCTGCTCGAGTCGCCCCAGCACGTGGCTGAAGGCATTCTGCTGGGTCTTCGGGATGACGGATGACGGCATCGTCGTGCTGGCGCTCAGCGCCGCCCTCGAGTCGTGCCCGCACGAGGCGATACCCCTGGTAGAGGCGCTGGCCATGGACCTGCGGCGGCCTCCGGAGGTGAGGGTGCCCACCCTGCGCATTCTGGCTCGAACCCGCAGCCCCAGGCGCTGAAGGTGTTGCTGGCCCACGCCCGGCATCGTCGCAGCTGGTTTGGCCGGCGGCTGGCTCCCAAGTCGCCCGAGCTCCTGGCTGCGCTCGCCGGCCTGGCCAGCTACTGGAAAGATGATCCACGGGCCACGGAAGTGCTGACCCGCGCACTCCGGCACTCGGATCCGGAAATTCGCGCCGCCGCCGGCTCGGCTGCCGCATGAACGATCCGGTCCGTTTCCTCAACACGCTGTCGCAGGCACTCGCCACCATGAGCCTCTACGGTGACGACCATCCCGCGACCACCCGCGTGGTGGATGCCGCGCTCGAGCGGCTCCAGGAGCTGCAGCAGCCCGAACCCAAGCTTCAGTTCACCTTCCTCGGAGGTGAGGTCCTGTTCGGGTCCGAAGTGATTCCGGAGATGGAGGGATGGGACTGGAGTAGCCGTCTCATGAAAGCCGGGATCGAGCGCATTGAGTTCCTCCAGCCGGTCGAGGCGGACCAGTTCGGACGCTTTCTGTCACATCTCGCCGTGCGACTCGGCATCCGCCCGGCCGCAACGCCTGACCTCTGGCAGATGGGCGAGTCCGCTATTCGGTTCGGACAGGTCACACTTAAGGAGGGCGGGACCGTCCGCGCGGAGCCTGCCGCGGATCGCCACCCTCACCTATTCGCTTGCGCGAAGAGCGCGAGGCGATGGAGTGGGTCCATCAGGAAATTCAGAACGGCAGCAAGATCCCGATGGTCGAGGCCGACGCGGTGGTGCGCTCGCTGTCGATCGCCATGCACGCCGAGCAGGCCATGGTGCTCCCACTGCTGCAGCTCAAGGAGTTCGACCAGTACACCACCACCCACTCCATGAACGTCTCCGTGCTCGCCATGGCGCTGGGTGAATACCTCGAGCTCGGCGGAGCGACGGTACGCGCCCTGGGCGTGGCGGGCCTGCTCCATGACCTGGGAAAGACCTGCATCCCCAGGGACATCCTGGTGAAGCCCGGCAAGCTCACCGATTCTGAGCGTCTGGTGATTCGTGAGCATCCCGTGGTGGGAGCACGGATGCTGCTGGCCAGCGCAGGAGCCGATGGAACTGGCGGCGGTGGTGGCGTATGAGCACCACGTGATGCTGGATGGCGGCGGCTACCCTGCCCTCGACGACGCGAGAGGCGCGCAGTACGCCAGCATGCTGGTGCACGTCTGCGATGTGTATGATGCACTGCGGACCAACCGGCCCTACCGTGAGGCCTGGGAATCCGATCGAGCGCTGGCCTACATCAAGGAGCGGGCGGGAGTGGAGTTCGATCCCGGGGTGGCGCAGGCCTTTATCGCGATGATGCGACTGTGGGACCAGCGGACGGCGAAGATGTCGGCCTGAGTCCGGCGACACTCTGCTGCAGGTGCCGGACGATCAGCTCCCCATGTCCTCGCGCATTCTCGATAAAGAGCCGATTCGCATCATTGCCGCTCGCGATCACTCCCGCCAGGTAGCATCCTGGGACCGGAGTGGCCATGCGTGGCTTCGTCGTGCGCCGGAACGCCGCTCACCGGATCGACGGGGACCCCAAGCTGATGGAGCAGTGTGGTATCGGCATGGTAGCCGGTCATGGCAAGCACCGCGTCGGCCGGTAGCAGTTCGGGTGCGCCGCCCTCGTCGGAGGAGATCTCGACGTGCGTCGGCGTGATGGCGCGCACCCGCGAGCGCCAGCGCACCGCAATACTCCCCTCCTTCACCCGGTTGACGATATCCGGCAGCACCCATGCCTTGACCGTCCGATCGAATCCCTCGCCAAAATGCACCAGCGTGACGGTGGCCCCCGCACGCCAACACTCGAGCGCCGCGTCCACGCTGCTGTTGCCGGCGCCGATGACGACCACCCGTTGATGCCAGTAGGGATGACCCTCGACGAAGTAGTGGGTGACGTGCGGCAGCTCCTCACCCGCGACCCGCAGATAGTTAGGATTGTCGTAATACCCGGTCGCGAAGACAACCGCGCCGGCATGATAGGTCTTGGAGTCGTGCCGCCGGACCACCTCGACCCTGAACCCACCGTCGCCCGACACTCTGCCCTCTGCGCCCCTGGCGACATTCACGACTTCCTCCCCGGGGCGGATGTCCAGGCCGTAGTGCTCCGCCACCCGGCGATAGTAGATGAGGCCGTCCTGCCGGGTAGGCTTCTCGTGGCTGGCAATGAATGGCACGCCGCCGATCTCGATTCTCTCCGGTGTGGAGAAGAACGTCATGGCCAGCGGGTATCGCTCGATCGTGGAGACGACGGTGCAGACGGTCCAGCAGGATGCACGGAGAGGGCCGCCCTGTTTCGCGGCGATACCGACCGCCAGGCCGCATGGGCCCCGCTCCGATTACGAGGAGGTCTGTCTCTTCCGCCATTATTAACTCCCAACTGCGTGAACGGTAAACGGTAAACAGTGAACGGCCCTTCCACCCACTCCCGTTCACTTTCACTGTTCACCGTTCACGTCTTCATACTTCGATTATCTGATCTCGGCGGGTGCCAACGCTCACATACCGCACCGGCACTCCGGAGAGCGCCTCCAGCCGATCCAGGTACGCGCGGGCGCCCGCCGGAAGGTCGGCCAGGCGGCGGGCGGCCGCAGGTGGGCCGCTGCCAGCCCTGGTGCACCTCGTACATCGGCTCCACCCGGCCCAGCGCGTCCACCTCGCCCGGCATCTCCTCGCAGCTCTTCCCATCGAGACGGTACGCGATTCCCACCGGGATCTCGGCGAAGCTGTCGAGCACGTCCAGCTTGGTCACGGCCAGTCCGGTCAAGACCGTTGATACGCGCCGCATAGCGCACCACCGTGGCATCGAACCAGCCGCATCGGCGAGGGCCGCCCAGTCACCGCGCCAAACTCGCCGCCGAGTTGACGCAGACGCTCGCCGTGCGGAGCTCTCCGCCTCGGTGGGCAGAGGACCGTTGCCTACCCGCGTCGTATAGGCCTTCACCACACCGAGCACCCCGTCGATAGCGGTGGGACCGATTCCGGCACCGACCGCGGCGCCGCCCGCGGTGGTGTTCGATGACGTGACGTAGGGATAGGTGCCATGATCCACGTCCAGGAGCGCACCCTGGGCTCCCTCCAGCAGCACCCTGCGTCCTTCGCGAATCGCGCGGTGCACCAGCAGACCGGTATCGGCGGCAATCGGCAGCAGCCGGGGTGCCAGGCGCTGCAGAAGGGTCGACTGATCCTCCAGCGACGGCCCGCTCCCGCTGCCCATCATCTCCAGCAGGCGATTAGCCCGTCCGACGCGGTCGGTCAGCAGATGGGACGCACACTCGACCCGGCGGAGATCTGTCACCCGTATCCCTCTGCGCCCGTATTTATCCTCGTATGCCGGACCGATGCCGCGGCCGGTCGTACCCAGCTTCTGGCTCTTCTCGCTGGCGGCATCCAGCAGCTTGTGATAGGGAAGAACCAGGTGAGCTCGGTCAGACACGAAAAGGCGTCCGGTCGTGTCGATGCCCCGCTCCCGCAGCTGATCCAGCTCCGCGAACAGGTTCTCCGGCTCGAGCACGACGCCGTTGCCGATTACGCAGGTGACCGCGCGGGTGCAGTATGCCGGATGGAATCTGACGGAGAATGAACTGGCTGTCACCGATCACGACGGTGTGACCGGCGTTGGCACCGCCCTGATAACGAACCACATAATCGGCTCGCTCGGCGAGCACATCGACGAGCTTCCCCTTACCCTCGTCTCCCCACTGCGCCCCCACGACCACCATGCAGGTGGTCCTCTCGTCGAACATGTTCGCTCCCCCGTCTGAAACAACAAAAGAGCCCCTCGCGGGGCTCCTGAATCCTCGGGCAAACCTATCGTCAGCCCTCAGGAAACGTCAATTCGAGCGAGCAGCCTGGCCCGACCTGTTCGGCGGAACGAAACGACAGGCCGTCGCTCGTGTCGGCTGCAGTGTGAATGCATCGCAGGGTCCGCCAGGTCAGCCGGCCGATCGTCACCGACGGGCCGATGCGCCTCAGGGGCGCGCTGTCGACGAAGATTCCGAGCGGCAGACGCCGGCGCCGAATGGGCAGCCCAAGGCCAGCGAGCGTGGGCTCCAAGGCCTGTGGCCAGGCGCTCACCGGGCCATCGTGGCTAACCAGATAAAGCGTCGCCCTCCTGGTCGACGGTATCGACGTTCACGAACTCGGTGTCGCGCCCGTCTCCCAGATGTCGCGCGAAGACCCGGGCCCCCACCAGCCCGAACTCCTCCGCGCCGGTGATGAGGATGCCAGGTCGCTCGTCGGCAGCAGCCGCCGCCGCCAGAGCCGCAACCACACCGGTCCCGTTGTCCCGGGCGCCATGCGAGCGGCCCTTCAGACGACCCCGGCCGGCCAGGAACCCGCCGGCGAGCGCCAACACGACGCCAGCGCCGCCAGCACCGGCGAGAGCGGGCCGCTGAGACGGCCCAGAGCGAGCGCGACAGGCGCCAGCAGAGCGAGCCCGCACCCACACCGCGACCAGCCGTCCGGCCATGGAGTGGCCCTGGGCCTTGGAGTCGAGGTGCGCCACCACCCAACGGGAGGAGGGAGACTCGCCCCGGGTGGCGACGAGGTTGGCATCCTCCCTGCTGTCCCTCGCCGAGGGACACCCATCCCAGCCCCACACCAGTCGCCACAATCGAGAGCGCGAGCAGCCCGTACACCCAGACCGCGAGAGCCGCCCAGTGCGGAGAGCTCGATCGGACGAAAGGAAGGGAAACAGCACCAGAGCCAGGCCGCCGAGGCCGGCACCGAAGATGGGAAAGCCGAGCAGGCTCGGGGAGGGAAGGTGAAGCGCTGACGGGTCACCGTGTAGCCGAGCCCGGTGAGGTACGTGGCCACGTGCTCGCGCGCCTGGGCCGCTTCCGGGGTGCCGGCTTCACGTGTGAGGGCGAGATACCTCGAGGGCGGTGTCCCGTAAGGGTGGCACGCCTGCTCGAGACCTCAGGCCTGCTTTGAGCCGCTTCGAGTACCACCAGTCGGCTGATTGGCCGTGGCCAGAGCGGCGCGCTTCGTGTCTTCGGTGATCTGGTCGGCCTCGATCAGCTCATCCAGGTGCTGCTCGTAGGTCTGGGTGCCGAGCTCCTTCTGACCGTCCTCCATGAGTCGCTTGATCTGCGATGTTCTCCTCGGATCCTTCAGGCACTCCCGTACCGCCGGCGTGGCGAGCATCACCTCGACCGCCGCGACCCGGCCCTTGTCGCCCTTGAGCGGCAGCAGCTGCTGGGAGACGATCGAGTGCACCGCCTCCGAGAACCGCATCCGGCCGATCTCCCGCTCTTCGGCCGGCAGCGTTGCGATCACCCGCTCGATGGTTGTCACCACGTCAGGCGTGGTGATCGTCGCGATGACCAGATGGCCCGTCTCGGCGCCCTTGAGGGCAGTGTCGATGGTGGCTGCATCCGCCATTTCTCCCAGCACCACGACGTCAGGATCCTGACGGAGCGCGGCCTTGAGCCCGACGGCGAGACTCTCGGTATCAACGCCGACTTCCCGCTGGGTGATCGAGCACTGCAGGTCTCGGTGCAGGAACTCGATCGGGTTCTCGATGGTGACCACGTGCTTGTGCAGGGCGCGGTTGATGTGGTGCACCATGGCGGCGACGGTGGAGCTCTTGCCGCTGCCGCTCACACCCGAGACGAGCACCAGGCCCCGATCCGCCTCGGCGACCACCTTGAGCACTTCCGGCAGCCGCAGCGACTCGATGGTCGGGACCGTGAAGGGGATGACCCGCATGACGATCATGAAGGAGGATCGCTGGCGCAGCACATTGACCCGGAAGCGGCCTACGCCAGGCATTCCCCAGGAGCAGTCGAAGTCCCGCAGCTTGTCGATCTTGGCGCGGTCCTCTTCGCTGGTGATGAGCTTGAGGGCTATGGCCCGGGTCTGATCCGGCGTCAGGCGCTGCTTAGTCAGCGCGACCAGCTTGCCGTTGATCCGGGCCCGGAAAACGTCACCGGCCTTGATGTGCAGGTCGGAGGCGCCCCGTTCGACCGCCGCCTTGATGATCTTCTCCATGGATGTCCACCACTGTAGGGGATGAGCCGCGGTGACCTGATCACGTCGCCATCGCCGGTCACCGGGCCGGAGAACCCCATCCGGTCCCGTACCTCCCGCATCGTCTCCGAAGCCTGACGACGCGCAGCCGTCCGCCCCCGCCGCCAGGATCTCGTCTACCCGGTCCGGGGTCTCTGCAGAGCGAACGCGCGCTCCCTGATGGGCGCGAGGGTGGCGATCATATTATCGGCCAGCACCCTCTTACAGTCGAGGCACCCCCATTTGGCCCCCCTACAGTTCTCCGCGACCACCGCAACGGTCTCCGGAGGCGAGAAATACTTGTGCAGATGAAAAATGTTGCATACCTCGGGGTTCCCTGGGTCCTTCCGGGTGACCCGGGCTGGGTCGGTCTTGGCCGGCCGGAGCTTCTGCCAGATCTCGTCCGGGGTGTCCAGCAGGCCAATGGTGTTGCCCAGGCTCTTGGACATCTTGGCCTGGCCGTCCAGCCCGGTGATCCGTTTGGCCTCGGTCAGGATGGCTTGCGGCTCGGGAAAGAAATCGATCCCGCCGGCCGAACTCCGCATTCCACTTCCGAGCAATCTCGCGAGTCAGCTCCAGATGCTGTACCTGATCTTCTCCGACCGGGACCAGATCCGCGCGATACAGCAGGATGTCGGCCGCCATCAGCACCGGATAATTGAGCAGCCCCGCCGGCACGCTCTCGAACTTCTGTGACTTATCTTTGAACTGCGTCATTCGCTCGAGCTCGCCGAGTGGAGTCACGCTGTTGAGCAGCCACTGAAGCTCGGAGTGTTCGGGGACGTGCGATTGGATGAACAGGGTTGCCTGCTCCGGGTCGATGCCCGCGGCCAGGAGTCCGATCGCCATGTCTCGAGTGCGGTGGGCCAGAGTGTCCTTGTCGTATTTACCGGTGATGGCGTGCAGGTCCACGATGCAGATCAGCGACTCGTAGCTGCGTTGCAGGTTGACCCAGTTCTGCACCGCCCCGAGCCAGTTGCCGATATGCAGCTCGCCGGACGGCTGAATACCTGAGAATATGCGTGGCATGTCGGCAACTTACCCTCCTGGAACTAGGCACACAAGATTTTGTCCGCCTTAGACTTACTGCATCTGGCCACGGACCGCGGCCGCTCGCGCGGGCAGCTATCTGCGGCAGCGTCCAGCGCCCGGCCGATCCGGCCGACTGGACCCTCAAGGGCGCCCGCGACTTCGTGACCGAGGTGGATCGGACCGCTGAACGCATCATCTCGGACGTCCTGCTCGCGGCCGAGCCGCGGATCGCGGGTCGTGGGCGAGGAGCTGGCGCCCGAGCTGGTGACCGATGGATCTGGTGTGGATCGTTGACCCGTTGGATGGGACCACCAACTTCCTGCATGGATTTCCCAGCTATGCTGTGTCGATCGCCGCGCGCGTGGATGGCAGGCTGATCAGGCAGGCGTAGTGCTCGCACGTACCCCGAAACGATGACTACTGCGACGGCCGAGGAGGCGGCGCCTGGCTCGGCGATCAGCGTCTCGCAGGTATCTACGATAGACGATCCGGAGTTTGCCCTGATCGGCACCGGCTTCCCATTTCGCGACATCTCCCGGCTGGAGGAATACCAGCGGCAGTTCGCGCGGGTGGCGCGGGCGACCAGCGGTATACGCCGGCCTGGCTGCAGCGGCGCTCGACCTGGCAGACGTTGCGGCGGGGCGGTTCGATGGTTTCTGGGAGCAGCGCCTGTCTGCCTGGGACATCGCGGCCGGTACCCTCCTTATTCGAGAAGCGGGAGGGGTCGTCACCGATATGGGAGGCCGGAATATTGGTATCGAACATACCAGCGTTGTAGCGGGTAACCCCGATATCCATGCATGGCTCATCGACACCTTCGGATCGGATTAGAAGAATTCACCACAGAGGCACGGAGGGGCCAACTCGAGAAGGAGTTCCACTCGCTAGTCATATATTGATTGTGGCTGGCAATTGGTCGGCGGCGCATTGCGAAGGTTGAACTTTTTGTGAAACGGCGGAAATGAGAGATCGCTTCGTGACCTCTGTGCCTCTGTGGTGAGTTGTCACCTCCGGAATTCCTGATGGACGAGGAAGCCGTACTCGGCTCGGACAATTCCATACAGGAGTGGTCCGACGCCGTTGCAGACGCGACATCCACGCCAGCCGGCGGAGCCGTGGCCGCACTCGCCACGGCGCTAGCCGCCTCGCTGGTGGCCATGGTGGCCGGCCTGACACCCAAGCGAGAGAAGTACGCCGCTGTGCACGCCCACGCCCGGATGAGACGCTTCTACAGGCGGAGCAGCTGCGCAGTGACCTGCTGGAGATGGCCACACTGGATGCGGTGGCTGTCGCCGAGTACATGGACGCGCTGCGACTGCCCCAGGAAACCGAGTTCGAGCGAACCGCGCGTGAGGCGGCCAAACGCACGGCGCTCGTCGAGGCCGCCCGGGTGCAGCTGGAGCTTCTCCATCAGGCGGCGAGGTAGCTGAGCTGGCGGAGGGCATGGTGGGTTCCGGGCTGGCCACCGCGATCGGCGACGCCGCGGCGGCGGGCTTGCTGGCTGCGGCGACTAGTCGGAGCGCCTACTGGAGTATTCGAAGTAACCTGAAGGCCGCGCGCTGGCCGGAGGAGGCTCGATTGATGATGGATACGGCGTGGATCGTGCTGGAACAGGTCGAAGGCGGCCGAGCTTCGGGTGCAGCAGCTGCTGGAGGAGCGTATCGGGTAGACGATCTACTGCGGCCTGGTCAGAATCCTTGGTCCATCTGCCGTGATCACAACGGTATGCTCGAAATGGGCCGAGAGGCTCCCGTCAGCGGTCACGACGGTCCATTTGTCGGAGAGAGTCTTAGTCGCCGGGCTGCCCATGGTGATCATGGGCTCGATCGCCAGGGTCATTCCCTCGAGCAGCCGGGCCAGTCGCTTGGGCCTGCCGTAGTTCGGAACCTGCGGCTCCTCGTGGAACTGTGTACCGATACCATGGCCCACCAGCTCGCGGACCACCCCGTAGCCTCCTTCTTCCGCCACCTTCTGTACCGCGTATCCGATGTCCCCGACGTGATTACCCAGCCGGGCAGCGGCGATCCCGGCCGCCAGAGCTTCCTGTGTGATCCGGAGCAGGCGGTCTACCTCGCGCGGAACATCTCCAACCGGCAGCGTCGTCGCCGAGTCGGCGTGTAAACCTTCCAGCTGCACCCCCACGTCCACGCTCACGATGCTTCCTTCCTCCAGAACTCCCGCTTGGGGACGGGATTCCGTGCACGATCTCTTCATCGATGGAGGTACACAGCGTCTTGGGAAAGCCGTAGAGCCCCTTGAACGAAGGCACGGCCCCGTCATGGCTCCGGATGAAGCGCTCCGCCTCCGCGTCGAGATCCTCGGTACTCATCCCCGGACGCAGAACCTCCCGCATCCGCGCCAGCGTGCCGGCCACGATTCGCCCGGCCCGGCCCATGATGTCGATTTCACGGGGAGACTTGAGGGTGATCATGTTACTTGCCAAGAGCCTGTCGCACTCTTTCAGCGATCTCCTCGACTGAGCCTCGAGCCGGAATATGGCGGACGAGGTTCCGCGCCTCGTACCAGTCGAGTACGGGTGCAGTCTGCTTGCGATAGGCCTCCAGCCGGGTGGCGACGGCCCGCGGATCGTCGTCCGCGCGCTGCTCCAGCTCCCGGCGCCTGGTCGAGCCGCGCCAGGATCTCGTCGTCGGACGACATCGAAGAACAGCACCGCATCCAGGCGCCGGCCCTGCTCGGTCAAGAGTCGCTCCACCCCCTCGGCCTGCGGAATCGTTCGCACCACCCCGTCGAAGATTACCCCGTTCCGCGCCGCCGGCTTGCTCAGCTCCTCGCGCACGATCCCGAGAATGAGCTCATCACTGACCAGGTGACCCGCCTCCATGACCTCCTTGGCCTGGAGCCCGAGCGGAGTCCCCGCTTGACCGCATCGCGCAGCAGATCGCCGGTGGCGAACTTGGGTACGCCGCGCGCCTCGGCCAGCAGTGCGCCCTGGGTGCCCTTGCCGGCGCCCGGAGGGCCCATCAATAGAATGTCCATGTGACTCCGAAGTAACGTAAGAGGTGAGAAGTGAGAAGTGAGAGGAACTCCATGCGAGCCCCTCTCACCTCTTACCTCTCACCTCTCACCCTTAGATGTACCGCTGCTGCCGCCCCCGGAACTTGACCCGTCCCGTCTTCATGAAGCCGTCGTACTTGCGCAGCGTCCGATGCTGCTCGACCTGGGCGATGGTATCGAGGAGCACGCCCGACGACGATCAGCACCGAAGTGCCGCCGAAGCCCGTGTTCGGAATTCCCAGCCAATTCGAAACCACGATAGGCAGCAGAGCGACCAGCGCCAGGAAGAGGCCGCCTGGAAGAGTGATTCGCGCGAGAACACCATCGATATAGTCTGCCGTGCTGGCCCCTGGCTTCACACCGGGGATGAAGCCGCCCTGCTTCTTCAGGTTCTCCGCCAGGTCGACCGAATTGAAGATGATCGACGTGTAGAAATAGCTGAAGACGAGGATCAGGAACCCGAACACGAGGTCGTACGGCAGGTCGCCCGGCTGGAAGAAGCTGGCCAGCTCGGTCAGAACCGCGTTCTGGGTGAAACTGGCGAGGGTGCCCGGGACGATGATGATCGTCTGGGCAAAGATGATCGGCATCACGCCGGCCGTGATCAGCCGGATCGGTATGAACGTCTTGGTGCCTTCACGCACCCGTCCCCGTCCCATCACCTTGCGCGGGATCTGGATCGGGATCCGGCGCGCCGCGATGGTCATGGCCACCACGGCCGCGATCGTCGCCACCAGGATGACGATGAACAACGCCGCGCCCAGCGGACTCACCACGCCGGTCTGAATGAACTGCAGCAGCTGGAGCGTTCCGGGCCAGAACCGCTCCAGGATCGAGAAGGTGATGAGGAGGCTCATGCCGTTGCCGATGCCCCGCTCCGTGATCTGCTCGCCGAGCCACATCACGAAGATCGCGCCCGTGGTCAGGGTAACGACCATGATCAGGCGCGACCAGAAGCCCGGGGTCGGGACGGCTCCAGGAATCGATTCGGTAAACAGTGCGAAGGTGTAGGCCTGTGAGAGGGCGATGAACACGGTGAGATACCGGGTCCACTGGGTAATCTTCTTCTTGCCCTCCTCGTCCTTCTGCATCTTGCCGATGGACGGCGCAACTCCACCGGCCAGCTGGAAGATGATCGAGGCCGAGATGTACGGCATGATGCCGAGCGCGAACACGGTGGCGCGCGAGAGCCCGCCACCGAGGGCATCGTACAGGCCGAAGAATCCGGCTGCGGCAGAGTTACGGATGAAGTCGGCGAGAGCGGTGACGTTCACGCCGGGAGCGGCGATGTGCGCGCCGACCCGGTAAATGACCAGGGCGAGGAGGGTGAAGAGGATCTTCCTCTTCAGCTCCTCGTCCATGGCGAAATTGGGGCGTACTGATGTCATGTGTGTACCTGGTAGGCCTGCAGTGCCGCTACCCCTCGATATTACCGCCGGCGGCCTCGATCTTGGCGCGCGCCGATGCGGAGAAGGCCACGCCTCGGACGGTATAGGCCCGGTCGGCGTCACCGGATCCCAGCAGCTTCACGGGTGCGTCAGGCTTCCCGATGAAGCCCGGCGGAGTACAACGTCTCGGGCTGACGTCGCCCGCGCTCACTTTCTTCAGGTCGGCCAGATTCACGACCTGGTTCTCGACCCGGAACGGGTTGGTGAATCCGCGCTTGGGGAGACGGCGATACATCGGCATCTGCCCGCCTTCGAAGCCCGGATTGGTACCGCCGCCGGTCCGCGCCTTGTGTCCCTTATGGCCCTTGCCCGACGTCTTGCCCAGACCTGAGCCCGGTCCCCGCCCGACCCGCTTGCGGGATTGGGTCGAGCCCGGGTGCCGGCTTCAGATTCGACAGTGTTATCGTGGTGACGCGCCTCCACACGCCTTCGCGGGCGACCCTTGCTCTTCTTGGCCATCAGCTCTCCTGCGCCGGCGACACCTCGATGAGGTGACGCACCTTGATCAACATGCCACGAACCGAGGAGGTGTTCGGCACCTGCACCGTCTGCTGATGGTGCCGGAGCCCCAGCGCACGCAGCGTGCGCCGCATGGTCTCGGGATGGCCGATCCCGGACCGGATCTGCTTCACTGCCAGGGTCGCTCGCCTTGTCTTCGGTGGGAATCACAGCTGCGTGATGTCCCGGCTCCCTGCCGCCCGACTACCGGATTGCGTCCCATATCAGCCCTCCTGCCTCGCCTTATAGGCGATCTGGTCCAGGTCGACGCCGCGCTCGCGCGCGATCTGGCGAGCCGAGACCAGGTGGACCAGTCCGTCCATGGTAGCCCGCACCATGTTGTGCGGATTGGTCGACCCCAGGCTCTTGGTCAGAATGTCGGTGATGCCGGCGCACTCGAGCACCGCGCGCACCGGGCCCGCCGGCGATGACGCCGGTACCGGTGGCGGCCGGCTTCAGCAGCACCCGGCCGGCGCCATGCTCGCCGATGACCTCGTGAGGAATGGTGGAGCCGGTGCGCGGCAGCTCGATCATCGATCGCTTGGCCGCATCGACCGCCTTCCGCACCGCCTCGGAGACCTCGTTGGCCTTGCCGGTGGCGATCCCGACCTTGCCCTTACCGTCTCCCACCGCCACCAGGGCGTTGAACGAGAACCGCCGTCCACCCTTCACCACCTTGGCCACCCGGTTGATGGCGATGACGTTCTCGACGTGATCGCTCGATCGATCCCGGTCGCCACGGTCGCGCCGTGGGCCACCCCGTCCGCCACGGTCGCCCTGTCCACCGCCGCGCCCGCCCCGGCCGCGGGGCCGGTCGCTGCCCGCCGGGCGTTCGGCTACCGCCGGCGCGTCGCTCGGCCTGCTGGTCTCTGCCGCGGCGCCTTCGGCGACCAGACTGTTGTCCTGGGGACCAGCCACCTTTTCATCTGCCATTAGAACTCCAATCCACCTTCGCGTGCGCCGTCGGCGACGGCCTGCACACGACCATGGTAACGGTAACCTGCCCGGTCGAACACGACTTTGGTGATGCCGGCCGCCTTGGCCTTCTCGGCCAGCAGCTTGCCGGTGCCCTTGGCGCGGCCGACCTTGGCCGCGCCGTCTGCCTGAATTCCCTCGCTCAGATCGCTCACGCCGAGCAGGGTCACGCCCAGCTCATCGTTGACGAGCTGGGCGTAGATGTGCTTGAGCGAGCGATACACGACCAGACGCGGCCGCTCGGCCGTCCCCGACACCTTGCGCCGCACGCGCAGGTGGCGGCGATAGCGCAGCTGCAGCCGGGTCTTGGGCGCGTGAATGGTACGCATTTACTTGGCTCCTGTCTTGCCGGCCTTGCGGCGTACCTGCTCACCCTGATAGCGAATCCCCTTGCCCTTGTACGGCTCCGGCGGCCGCACCGAGCGGAGCTCCGCGGCGACCTGGCCCACCAGCTCCTTGTCGGCCCCTTCGATCTTGACCACGGTGTTGTTGTCCACCGAGATCTTGATGCCCTTGGGCGCCTCGTACTTCACCGGGTGGGAGTAGCCGACGATCAGGTTGACGCCATAGGGCTTGGCTTCTGCCTTGTAGCCGACGCCCTGGATCTCGAGCGTCTTGGTGAACCCCTTGGAGACACCCTCGACCATGTTCTGGACCAGGGTGCGGGTCAGCCCGTGCAGCGCCTTGTGGCGCTTCTCCTCGCTGGGCCGGGCCACGGTGAACTGGTCCTTGTCCAGGGCGATCTGCATGTCCGGGTGGAGCCGGCGGCGCAGCTCACCGCGGGGTCCCTTGACCGCCACACTCGTGGCCCTGCAGCTGGACCGTCACACCCTTCGGCACCGTACACCGGCTTTCTTCCGATACGCGACATCGTCCCTCCTACCAGACAACGGCGAGCAGCTCGCCGCCGAGGTTTGCGGTGCGTGCCTCGCGGTCGGTCATCAGCCCGCGCGGAGTCGAAACGATGGCCATGCCGAGGCCGTTCTTGACCCGTCGGAAGCTCGCGGCACTTGACGTAGCGCCGAAGGCCCGGGCGTCGAGACCCGCCGCAGCTCGCGGATCACCGGGCGCCTCGTTGTGATACTTCAGGTACAGGCGCAGCACGCCATGCGCACCATCGTCGAGGATCTTGAAGTCCGCGATGTAGTGGTTGTCACGCAGCAACCGGGCGACCTCGCTCTTCAGCTTCGAGACCGGCATGTCCACCCGCCGGTGTCCGGCGGAGCAGGCGTTCCGGATGCGTGTCAGCATATCCGCGACGGGATCTGTCAGGCTCATACTTACTCGTTCCCCTTACCAGCTGGCCTTGCGCACGCCCGGGATTTCCCCCTTCAAGGCGAGCTCACGGAAACAAATACGGCAGAGTCCGAACTTCCGCAGCACCGCGCGGGACCGTCCGCACCGCTGGCAGCGGCGCACCGACCGCACCTTGAACTTCGGCGTGCGTTTGGCTCTTTCAATCCAGGCAGTCTTTGCCATGTCATTCCTCAACTACGTGAGACAGTGAGACAGTGAGACAGTGAGACGGGCGGCCCTGACAGCGGCTGGGCCCGTTCACCGTCTACCGTTTACTCCGTCCCTCTTACGTCTTACTCTACTTCTCACGCCACCCGCTGCGGTGTCTCGCCCGCGGAACGGCCACCCCAGCTCCCGCAGCAGCCCCATTGCCAGGTCATCCCGGTCGGTCGAGCTCACCATCGTGATGTCCATCCCATGGATCTTCTCGACCCGGTCGAAGTCGATCTCCGGGAAGATCATCTGCTCCTTGATCCCGAAGGTGTAGTTCCCCCGCCCATCGAAGCTTCGGGTTGGGCAGCCCGCGGAAGTCGCGGATGCGCGGGATCGCGAGATTGATGAAGCGGTCCAGAAACTCGTACATCCGGGCACCGCGGAGCGTCACCGACGGCCCCGACCGGCATCCCGGCACGAAGGCCGAAGTTGGCGATCGCCTTCTTGGCCTTGGTGACCACGGCCCGCTGCCCGGTGATGAGCCCCAGCTCCTCAACCGCGGCATCGAGCTGCTTCGGGTTCTTGCCCGCGTCGCCCATGCCCACGTTGAGGACGATCTTGACCACCCGGGGCAGCTGGTTCGGGTTCGTCAGGCCGAACTCCTTGGCCAGCTTGGGCCGGACCGTCTGCTCGTAGTACTCCTGGAGCCGGGGCTTCCCCTCCATGGCCTTGGGCTGCGTGGTCGACCGCGCCGGCGGCGCCTCTTTTCCTTCCCCTTGCCGCCGCCTGCTGCGGCGCCGCGCCGCCCTTCGGTGCCGCGGCAGCTCCCGCCTTTCCGCCCTTGCCGGCCTTCTCCGCCTTCTTTAGTCTCCGCCATGCTACCTGCTCCTCGGGATCGGCTGGTCCGACTTCACGGCGATCCGCTCGACGGTTCCATCGGCGTCCCGGCGGCGGCGCACCCGGGTGGGCTCGCCGCTCTTGGGATCGATCAGCATCGCCTTCGAGTGATGGATCGGCGCGGCAAACTCGACGATGCCACCCTCGGCGGTGTTGGTGGCGCGGCGGTGCCGCTTGACCATGTTCACGCCCTCGATCGTGACCCGCCCGGTCTTGGGATCACCCGCAGCACCCGGCCCCGCTTGCCCTTGTCCTCACCGGAGATCACCTGCACGGTGTCACCCTTGGTGATGTGCAGCCGCATCCGGACTCGGCCGCCTGATGGCGGATCCGCTTGGCCTTCTTGAACACGAGCGGCTTCATGCTACAGCACCTCCGGCGCGAGTGACACGATCTTCATGTAGCGCTTCTCCCGCAGCTCGCGGGCGACCGGCCCGAAGATGCGGGTGGCGCGCGGCTCGCCGGCATCGTTGATCAGGACCGCCGCGTTCTCGTCGAACCGGATGTAGGACCCGTCCTTCCGCCGGGTCTCCTTGGCGGTCCGCACGATCACCGCCTTGGCGACGTCGCCCTTCTTCACCTGGCCGGTCGGGATCGCGTCCTTGATCGCCACGACGACCGTGTCGCCCAGCCCCGCGTACCGGCGCTTGCTGCCGCCCAGTACCCGGATGACCAGCGCCTTGCGGGCGCCCGAGTTGTCCGCGATGCGGAGAATGCTTCTTGTTGGACCATGTTACTTCGCCCTCTCCACGATCTCCGTCACCCGCCAGTTCACCGTCTTGGCCAACGGCCTCGTCTCCATGATCCGCACCGTATCGCCGGCCTTGGCGTCGTGCTCGTTCCGAGCCTTCACCTTCTTCGTCCGCGTGACCTGCTTGCCGTAGACCGGGTGCGCGTAGCGGCGCACCAGCGACACGGTGACGGTCTTTTCCATCTTGTCGCTGGTCACGACGCCCATGCGCGTCTTCCGGCGGGTGCGCGGGGTCGCTTCGGTCTGTTCGGCCATGTTCGCTTCCTATAGTCAGGAGCTAGGAGCTAGGAGCTTGCAGGTCAGGAAGCAGGAGCTCCCGACTCCTGACTCCCAGCTCCCGACTTCTCTTTCAAAATCGTCTGGATCCGCGCGATCTCCCGCCGGATGGCCCTGAACCGCATCGGGTTCTCGATCGACTCGGTGGCGGACCGGAACCGGAGCCGGAACCGCTCCTCGGTCAGCTCGGCCAGCTTGGCTCTCGAGGTTCTCCCGCGACATCTCCCGCAGCTCGTTCGGCTTCGCCACTTAGATCTCCTCGCGCTTCACGAAGCGCGTCTTCACCGGCAGCTTGGCCGCAGCCAGCGCCAGCGCCTTCTTGGCCAGATCCTCGCTGATGCCCTCGATCTCGAACAGCACCCGGCCCGGCTTCACCACCGCCACCCAGCCCTCGGGATTGCCCTTGCCCTTACCCATGCGGGTCTCGGCCGGCTTCTTGGTGATCGGCTTGTCCGGGAAAATCCGGATCCACACCTTGCCGCCCCGCTTCATCTCGCGGGTCATCGCCACGCGGGAGGCCTCGATCTGCCGGTTGGTGACCCAGCCCGGATCCAGGCTCATCAGCCCGAACTCCCCGAACGCCACCGTGTTGCCCCGGGTGGCGATGCCCTTGGTCCGGCCCTTGAACGTCTTGCGGAACTTGATCCGCTTCGGCGCGAGCATCGGACTCAGGCCCCCGTGCTATAGGTGCGGCCCGACACGTCCTCGATCACTTCGCCCTTGAAGATCCAGACCTTGATCCCGATGGTGCCGTAGGTGGTCTTGGCGGTGCTGGTCGCGTAGTCGATGTCCGCCCGCAGCGTATGCAGCGGCACCCGTCCCTCGTGATACCCCTCGGTCCGCGCGATCTCGGCGCCGCCCAGCCGGCCCGCCGCGCGCACCTTGATGCCCTGGGCGCCCATCCGCATGGCGCTCTGCACCGCCCGCTTCATGGCCCGGCGGAACGAGATGCGCTGCGTGAGCTGGTGCGCGATGTTGTCGCCGACCAGCTGGGCCGACAGCTCCGGCCGCTTGATCTCCTCGACGTTGATCGCCGCTTCCTTGCCGGTCAGCTGGGCCAGCTCGTCGCGCAGCTTGTCCACTTCGGCGCCGCGCTTGCCGATGACCACCCCCGGCCGGCCGGTGTGCACCGTGATGGTGACCTTGCCGGGCCGCCGCTCGATGTGGATCTCCGAGATGGCGGCGTGCCCCAGCCGGGTCTTCAGGTACTTCCGGATCAGCTCGTCTTCCTTGAGCAGCGCCGGCATCTCCTTGGTGGCGAACCACCGCGACGACCACTGCTTGACGATGCCGAGCCGGAGCCCGATCGGATGCGTCTTCTGGCCCATTACTCGTTCTCCTTGGTCTCCACGTGGATCTCCACGTGGCTGGTGCGCTTCCGGATCGGGGTGGCGCGTCCCTGGGCCGCCGCGGTGAACCGCTTGAGCGGCTGTCCGCCGTTGACGATCGCCTTCTTCACGAAGAGCGCGTCCACATCGAAGCTGCGCGTTCTCCTTGAGCGCCTTCTGCTCCGCGTTCGCCACCGCCGACTTCAGCGTCTTGGCGATCTGCTTGGCCGCCAGCTTCTTGTTGAACTTGAGGATCGCGTACGCCTCGTTCACATCCTTGCCCCGGATGAGATCGATGACGAGCCGCATCTTTCTGGGCGACTGGCGCACCAGCCGCTGGATCGCATGGCCGCTCATGGTTACTCCGGCTTCGCTTTCTTGTCGGCCACGATCTTGCCGCTGTGGCCGCGGAAGAGCCGCGTCGGCGCGAACTCGCCGAGCTTGTGGCCCACCATGTTCTCGGTGACGTACACCGGGACGAACTTGTTCCCGTTGTGCACCGCGAAGGTGTGGCCCACGAACTCGGGCAGGATCGTGCTGGCCCGGCTCCAGGTCTTCACCACCCGCTTTTCGTTCTTGCTGTTGAGGACCTGGACCTTGGTCATCAACGCTTCCTGAACGAAGGGGCCCTTCTTTACGCTGCGCGCCATGTTTGCTCTCTATGTAGTCGCCAGTCGTCAGTCTCCAGTCGTCGGTCGCGAGTCCACTAGTCTCGTGACCGGCCCTGGCCACTGGTGACTGCCCTCTACGTCGTCGCCTTCCGCGCTTCCGCCCGCGCACGATCATCTTGGTCGAGCCCTTCTTCCGGTGCCGGGTCTTCCGGCCTTCGGGCTTGCCCCACGGCGATGTCGGCGGACGGCCGCCCGAGCTCTTGCCCTCACCGCCGCCCAGCGGGTGGTCCACCGGGTTCATGGCCACGCCGCGGACCTTGGGCCGCTTGCCCAGCCAGCGGCTCTTGCCCGCCTTGCCGACCGAGAGCAGCTCGTGCTCGGAGTTGCCGACCTCGCCGACCGTCGCCAGGCAGCGGCCGTGCACCAGGCGCATCTCGGTCGAGCGGAGCCGCAGGGTGACGTACTCGCCCTCCTTGGCCACCACCTGCGCGCTCGACCCCGCCGTGCCGGGCCATCTGGCCGCCCTTCCCGATCTTGAGCTCGACGTTGTGCACCGTGGTGCCGAGCGGGATCTCGCCCAGCGGCAGCGCGTTGCCGGTCCGGGTGTCCGAGCCCGGCCCCGAGACGACCGTGTCGCCCTGGCTCAGCCCCTTGGGGTGGAGGATGTAGCGCTTCTCGCCATCGGCGTACACGATCAGGGCGATGCGGGCGCTCCGGTTCGGATCGTACTCGATCTCCGCGACCTTGCCCGGGATCCCGAACTTGTTCCGCTTGAAGTCGATCTTCCGGTACTGCCGCTTGTGGCCCGCCGCCGCGATGCCGCGACGTCAGGTGGCCCTGGTTGTTGCGGCCGCCGGTGCGCTTTCTTCGGCTCCAGCAGCGACTTCTCCGGGGTTCGAGCGGGTGATCTCGTCGAATCCCGGAGACCGACCGGAACCGGGTGCCCGCCGTCATCGGCCGGAATTGTCTGATGCTCATCTCAGCCCTCGAACACGGCGATCGAGTCGCCATCCTTGAGCGTGACGATCGCCTTCTTCCAGCGCGGCCGTGGTGCCCCGGGTGCGACCGCGGGTGACCTCGTGGCGGCGCATCTGCATGGTGCGGACGTCGGTGACGGTCACGCCGAACAGCTTCTGGAGTGCGTCCCGGATCTGGTGCTTGTTGGCCTCGGGGTGCACCTCGAAGGTGTATTCCTTGCGCGTCTGGTAGGCGGCCGAGCTCTTCTCGGTCACCACCGGACGGACGACGATCTGATGCAGCGTCGGCATTACTTGGACCCCTTCTTCTTCGGCGCGGCCTTCTTCTTGCCGGCTTGTCCGCAGACTTCTTCGCCGTGGTCTTCTTGGCCGCCTTCGCCTTGGCCGCGGGCTTCTTCTCGGCCTTGGGCTTCTCGGCTTGGCCTTCGCGGCTTGGCTTCGGCTTGGCGGCGGCCTTGCCCGCTTCGGCTTCCTTTCCGCCCTTTCCGCTCTTCTCCGCCTCTGTCTCCTCGGCCAGCGGCTCCGGCATCACCCCGGTGAGCGCGCCCTCCTCGACCACCACCGCCTCCGACCAGAGGATGTCGTACGCCGACGCCTCGGGATACGGCATCACTTCCACCGTCGGCAGGTTCCGGCCGCTGAGGTAGGCGTTGGCATTGTGACCCGCCGTGAGCACCAGCGACCTTGCGCCCGTCGACGCCGAGGCTGCCGAGCAGCTCCACCAGCTGCGCCGTCTTGGGCGCCCGGAACGCGAGCCGCTCGACCACATGCACCGCGCCCTCGCGGGCCCGGGCATTGAGGGCGCTCTTCCGCGCGAGCTGCTTCACCTTGCGCGGGATGTCGGTGCGGTAGTCGCGCGGCGACGGGCCGAAGACGATGCCGCCACCCCGCCAGTGCGGAGCGCGGGTCGATCCCTGCCGCGCGCGGCCGGTGCCCTTCTGCTTCCAGGGCTTCTGATTGCCGCCCGAGACGAAGCTCCGGGTCTTGGTCATGTGGGTGCCCTGACGCTGGTTGTTCAGGTACACCTTCACGGCCTGGTGCAGCACCGGCTCGTTCACGGTGCCGTCGAAGTACTCCGCCGGCAGCGCGAATTTCGCGTCCCGCTTGGCGCCGGCCGAGCTGTAGTGCGGAGCCTCAATCATGGCGGCTCGGCCCTCCCTGCTTTGCAACCGTCACGATGCCGTTCTTCGAGCCCGGGATGGCGCCGCGGACGAACAGAAGGTTCCGCTCGGCATCCACCTTGACCACCCGCAGGCCGAGCTCGGTGTGCCGCTCGGCGCCCATGTGGCCCGGCATCCGCTTGCCCTTGATGACGCGCGACGGGTCGGTGCCCGGGCTGATCGAGCCCGGCTTCCGGTGCCGGGTGTTGCCGTGGGTCGCCGGACCGCCGCCGAAACCGTAGCGGTGCACCACGCCCTGGAAGCCCGCGGCCCTTCGTGGTGCCGGTGACCTTGACCAGCTCGCCCGGCGCGAAGATGTCCACCTTGATCTCAGCGCCCGGCGCCGGGGCCTCGCCGTTGACGGTGAAGACCCGCAGCACCTGGGGCGCCACGTCGAGGCCCGCCTTCTTGGCGTGGCCCGAGCTGCGCCTTGCTGGTGCGCTGCTTCCGGCGGGCGCCGAAGCCGAGCTGCACTGCCGCCGTCGCGGACCTGCACGACGCGGCAGGGCCCCGCCTCGATCACCGTCACCGGCACCGCGGTGCCGTCTTCCTCGAAGACCCGGGTCATGCCGAGCTTGCGGCCGATCAGTCCTTTCGTCATCGCTATTCGACCTTGATCTCGACGTCGACGCCGGCCGGCAGATCGAGCTTCGTCAGCGCGTCCATCGTCTGCGGACGGGAGTCGTTGATGTCCAGGAGCCGCTTGTGAGTCCGCAGCTCGAACTGCTCCCGGCTCTTCTTGTCGACGTGCGGGCTGCGGAGCACCGTCCACCGCTCGGTCTTCACCGGCAGCGGGATCGGGCCCGAGACCTGCGCGCCGGTCTTCTCGGCGGTGCGCACGATGTCGGCCGCGGCCTGGTCGAGCACGACGTGGTCGAAGGCCTTCAGGCGGATTCGGATTCTCTGGGCCATAGTGTGCTCGCTCCCGTTACTTCAGGATCTTGGTGACGACGCCGGCGCCCACCGTCCGGCCGCCCTCGCGGATGGCAAAGCGCAGCCCCTCGTCCATCGCGATCGGCGTGATCAGCTCGATCGTCATCTGCATGTTGTCCCCCGGCATCACCATCTCCACCCCCGCCGGCAGCTCGCAGCTCCCCGTCACGTCCGTCGTCCGGAAGTAGAACTGCGGCCGGTACCCCTTGAAGAACGGCGTGTGCCGCCCCCCCTCTTCCTTCGTCAGCACGTACACCTCGGCCTCGAAGTGCGTGTGCGGCGTGATGCTCCCCGGCTTCGCCAGCACCATCCCCCGCTCGATCTCCGCCTTCTCGATCCCCCGCAGCAGCAGCCCCACGTTGTCCCCCGCCTCCCCCTGGTCCAGCAGCTTGCGGAACATCTCCACCCCCGTCACCACCGTCTTCTTGGCGCTGTTGAACCCCACCAGCGCCACTTCCTCCCCCACCTTCACCATCCCCCGCTCGATCCGCCCCGTCGCCACCGTCCCCCGGCCCGTGATCGAGAACACGTCCTCCACCGGCATCAGGAACGGCTTGTCCATCTCCCGCTTCGGCTGCGGGATGTAGCTGTCCAGCGCATCCAACAGCTCCTGGATCTTCTGCCCCTGCTCACTCTTGGGGTCCCCGCTCTCCAGCGCCTGCAGCGCACTCCCCTTGATCATCGGCGTGTCGT
The DNA here is from genome assembly GCA_963810165.1 of uncultured Gemmatimonadales bacterium. Lineage (GTDB taxonomy): Bacteria > Gemmatimonadota > Gemmatimonadetes > Gemmatimonadales > GWC2-71-9 > CAVVWJ01. The sequence goes on along the minus strand of CAWEMG010000042.1, from coordinate 26,204 downwards.
CCCCCGGGAACTCGTAGCTCGCTCAGCAGCTCCCGCACCTCCAGCTCCACCAGGTCCAGCAGCTCCGGGTCGTCCACCATGTCCACTTGTTCATGAACACCACGATGTACGGCACGTTCACCTGCTTGGCCAGCAGGATGTGCTCCCGGGTCTGCGGCATCGGCCCGTCCGCCGCACTCACCACCAGGATCGCCCCGTCCATCTGCGCCGCCCCCGTGATCATGTTCTTCACGTAGTCGGCGTGCCCCGGGCAGTCCACGTGCGCATAGTGCCGCTTCGTCGTCTCGTACTCCACGTGCGCCGTCGCGATCGTGATCCCGCCGCTCCCGCTCCTCCGGCGCCTTGGCGATCTGGTCGTACGCCGTGACTTCTGCGCCAGCCCCTTGTCCGCCTGGATCGCCGTGATCGCCGCCGTCAACGTCGTCTTCCCGTGGTCCACGTGCCCGATCGTCCCCACGTTCACGTGCGGCTTCGTCCGCTCGAATTTGGCCTTGGCCATGGTCGCTTCGATTCCCGATGTCCGTTGAGTGCGGTCGCCAGTCGGCAGTCGCCAGCGGCTGGATCTGACGCCTGACTGGTGACTAGCTCTTCGCCTTCGTGATGATCTGCTCCGCGATCTTCTTCGGCACTTCCTCGTAGTGATCGAACTGCATCGTGTACACCGCGCGCCCCTGCGTCATGCTGCGGAGCGTGGTCGAGTACCCGAACATCTCGGCCAGCGGCACGTCGGCCGCCACGACCTGCGCGTCGCCGCGCTGGGTCATGCCGCCGATCTTGCCGCGGCGGCTGGAGAGGTCGCCGATCACGTCGCCCAGGAAGTCGGAGGGCGTCACCACCTCGACCTCCATGACCGGCTCGAGCAGGATCGGGTTGGCCATGCGGGCGGCTTCCTTGACCGCCATCGAGCCCGCGATCTTGAACGCCATTTCGGAGCTGTCCACGTCGTGGTAGCTGCCGAAGACCAGCGTGGCCTTCACGTCCACCATCGGGTAGCCGGCCAGCACGCCGTTCTCGAGCGCCTCGCGGATGCCCGGCCTCGACCGGCTTGATGAACTCCCGCGGAATGACGCCGCCGACGATCTTGTCCTCGAAGATGAAGCCCGCGCCCGGCTCGCTCGGCTCGAAGTTGATCACCACGTGGCCGTACTGGCCCTTGCCGCCGGACTGCCGAATGAACTTGCCCTCGACGTCCGTGACCGGCCTTCTTGATCGTCTCCCGGAACGCCACCTGCGGCTTGCCGACGTTGGCCTCGACCTTGAACTCCCGCTTCATCCGGTCGACCAGGATCTCGAGGTGCAGCTCGCCCATGCCGGCGATGATCGTCTGGCCGGTCTCCGCGTCGGAGCGCACCCGGAAGGTCGGATCCTCTTCCTGCAGCTTCTGCAGCGCGGTGGCCAGCTTGTCCTGGTCGGCCTTGGTCTTCGGCTCGATGGCGACGTCGATGACCGGATTGGGGAACTTCATCGCCTCGAGGATGATCGGCTTGTCCTCGTCGCGACAGCGTGTCGCCGGTGCGGGTGTCCTTGAGGCCGATGGCCGCGGCGATGTCGCCGGCGAGCACCTCCTCGATCTCCTCCCGCTTGTTGGCGTGCATCTGCAGCAGCCGGCCGATGCGCTCGCGCTTGTCCTTGGTGCTGTTGTAGACGTAGCTGCCGGACTTGAGCGATCCGGAGTACACCCGGAAGAAGGTCAGCCGGCCGACGTAGGGGTCGGTGGCGACCTTGAACGCCAGCGCGGAGAACGGCTCGTCGTCCGAGGCGCAGCGCTCGACGTGGGTCTCGTCGTGCAGCGGCAGGTGGCCCTCGATCGGCGGGACGTCCTCCGGGCTCGGCAGGTAGTCGATGACCGCGTCGAGCAGCGCCTGCACGCCCTTGTTCTTGAACGAGGCGCCGCACAGCACCGGCACGATGGAGCCGCGAGGTCGTCGCCTTCCGGATGGCGCGCTGGATCTCCTCGATAGCTCAGCTCGGCGCCGCCGAGGTACTTCTCCAGCAGCTCCTCGTCGTGCTCGACCGCGGCCTCGATCACCTCGTGGCGGGCCGCCTCGACCCGCTCCCGGTACGCCTCGGGCACCGGCATCTCGGTGAAGGTCTTGCCGAGGGTCTCGTCGTCGAAGATGATCTCGACCCGCCGGAGCACGTCGATGTGGCCGGTGAACATCTCGCCCGAGCCCACCGGCAGCTGGATCGGGTAGGCCTTCTTGGTGAGCCGGTCCCGGATCATGGCCAGGCAGCGGTCGAAGTCCGCGCCGACCCGGTCCATCTTGTTGGCGAAGATGATCCGGGGCACGCCGTAGCGGTCGGCCTGGCGCCAGACGGTCTCGGTCTGCGGCTCGACGCCGGCGACCGAGTCGAGCAGGGTCACGGCGCCGTCGAGCACGCGGAGCGAGCGCTCCACCTCGACGGTGAAGTCCACGTGGCCCGGCGTATCGATGATGTTGATGCGGTACTGGAGTGCCGTTCCGGATCCAGAAGCAGGTCGTGGCGGCGGACGTGATGGTGATGCCGCGCTCCTGCTCCTGCTCCATCCAGTCCATGGTGGCCGCGCCCTCGTGGACCTCACCGATCTTGTAGTTCTTGCCGGTGTAGTAGAGGATGCGCTCGGTCGTAGTCGTCTTCCCGGCATCGATGTGGGCCATGATGCCGATGTTGCGATACCGATCGAGCGTCGTCTGTCGGGCCATGTGTTCCCCTTACCGGTAACGAAAAAGCGGGGCGACCGACCGGGAGACCCCGTGGTATCGCTCCGCGCACATCCGGGCTTTCGCCCTGGACGAGGACCCCAGCAGGGTCCCACGCGTTGTCTTGGAAGACCAGAGGTGGCGGAGGCCGACGCGCTGGTCACATAATCCGATGTTGCTTGGCGTACAAAAGCGCCAAGCCCGAGGAAAATAGCTGGGTCGGTAGACTCGACCGTAGCCTGTGGCAACGCCTGCGCCTGATGACACGTGAGACGCCGGCCGATACGAAAGCAGCGGGCGCCTCGTGCCGAAGCGCCCCGTACCGCAGCTACCGCCACGACTGCTCGACGCCTACCAGCGATAGTGCGCGAACGCCCGGTTGGCCTCGGCCATCCGGTGCGTGTCTTCCTTCTTCTTGATGGTGTTCCCCTCGCCCTTGGAGGCCAGGATCAGCTCGGCGGCCAGCCGCTCGGCCATCGTCTTCTCGGTGCGCGCACGCGAGAACGAGATGATCCAGCGCATGGCCAGCGCGGTCCGGCGGTCGGGCCGCACCTCGACCGGCACCTGGAGCGAGGCGCCGCCGACCCGGCGGCTCTTCACCTCGAGCGTGGGCTTGGCGTTGTTGACCGCCTGCTTGAAGACCGAGACGCCCGGCTGGCCGGTGCGCTCCTCGATCAGGTCCATGGCCGAGTAGAAGATGCCCTCGGCCACGCTCTTCTTGCCCTCGAACATCAGGTTGTTGACGAACTTCGAGACCGTCTGGCTGTCGTAGCGCGGATCGGGCGGCACCGGCCGCTTGACCGACTTGTTGCGCCGGCTCACTTCTTACCTCCCTTGGCTGCCGGGCGCGCTGCCCGGCGGCCTTCGGCCGCTTGGCGCCGTACTTGGACCGGCTCTTCCGGCGGTCGTTGACGCCGGCCGAGTCCAGCGTGCCGCGCACGATGTGATAGCGAACGCCCGGCAGGTCCTTCACGCGGCCGCCGCGGATGAGCACGATCGAGTGCTCCTGAAGGTTGTGCCCCTCACCCGGGATGTAGGCCGTGACCTCGAACCCGTTGGTGAGCCGCACGCGGGCCACCTTCCGGAGCGCCGAGTTCGGCTTCTTCGGCGTGGTGGTGTAGACGCGGGTGCAGACGCCGCGCTTCTGGGGATTGTCCTTGAGCGCCGGCGCCTTGTCCTTGGCCACGACGTCTTTCCGGCCGTGCCGGATGAGCTGATTGATGGTCGGCATAACCCTGCGAGCTTGAGAACACGAATACCCCCATTCCGGGGCAGACCGGCAAATGTAGAGGCGGTCCCGGGTTAGGTCAAGGCACGCGAGGACCGCCTCCCGACTCTCAGCTTTTTGCCCTCGATCGCTGGCTTTTTGAAAGGCCGGACCCGGTACAACACCCGCTCAAAACCTCACGTTACCCTCACTTCGGATTCGGCCCCCAACTGCCCCTGTCCAGCGCTTTTTGCCGCCCGCTTTGGCTTTTGTGACAGGCCGCGTTCCAGAACCCAGCCCGCCATTCGCCCCGCTAGCCCCTAGCCAGGAGCGTGCCCACCATCTGTGCGACTTCCGTGCCCCACTCGAGCCCGATGGTTCCTCGGCGTGCTACCTCGTTCCGGGTGCGGCGCCATCAGCGCCCACGCGCGGCACCGGACTCGCCAGTCCGGTCCTCGCTGCCGCCGTGGGTGACCGGCTGCCCGACTCGCCCGCGGCGCCGTCTTCCAGCGAACACGACCCAAGAGGGCCCTGGAAGTCGTTCGCCGATGTCACCAAGGGCAGCGAGGTCGGCACCGGCATCTTCACGATCTACTTCAAGCACGACAAGCCTTCCTCTCGCTCGCACCGCGCCAGCTCGACCGCGACTACCTGCTGGTCACCCAGATCTCCCAGGGCATCGGCGAGCTGGGCCTCGACGGCGGCACCTCGATCCGCTCGGACCTGGTCCGCTTTCATCGCGACGGCGACCGGGTCGAGCTCTCGGTGGTGAACCCTCGCTTGGCCGCCGCGCCCGGCACGCCGATGGCGCGCACCGTGGACTACTCGTTCGGGCACTCGGTCGCCCAGTCGTTCCCCATCGCCACCGAGCGCGACGGCAGCGAGATCCTGATCGACGTCGCCCCCTTCTTCTGTCTCGGACTGGGCCGACGTGGGCGCGTTCTTCCAGGGCGTGGCCGACGCAGCGGAAGCTGAGCGGCACCGTCTCGCTCGACGAGCAGCGCTCGACGCTCGAATCGCTCCGCCTCTTCCGGGGCCAATCTCGAAGCCGAGGTCCGGCTCACCTATCAGACCCGCCGGAACCTCGGACTCGAGACGGTGCCCGACTACCGCTGGATCCCGGTCGGCATCCACTACTCGCTGCTCGAGCTGCCAGCCACTCCGATGCGCCCGCGCGCTAGCCGACGACCGGGTGGGCTACTTCGTCTCCGCGATCAAGGATTTCTCGCGCGATACCGCCGAGAGCTTCTTCGTCCGCTACGTGAACCGCTGGCGGCTGGAGAAGAAGAATCCCGCGGCGGCATGCTGAGCGAGCCGGTGCAGCCGATCATCTACTACATCGACCGCACGGTGCCGATCGAGTGGCGGCCCTTCGTGCGGGCCGGGCATCCTGGAGTGGAACCGCGCCTTCGAGGACGCCGGCTTCCGCGACGCCATCCGGGTGCTCGACGCCCCGATGACAGCGCTGTGGAGCGCGGCCGACGCGCGCTATTCGACCGTGCGCTGGACCGCCAACAACCGCGCGGTCTACGCCATCGGCCCGACCAACGTCGATCCCCGAACCGGCGAGATCCTCAATGCAGACATCCTGATCTCGGCGGCGTGGATTCAGCGCTGGCGGGGCCAGTCGGGCCAGTACGTGGCGCCCGATGGCCGCGATGCAGTCGGTGCTGCAGGAAGATTCGCTCGCGCAGGCGGCGCGGCGCCGAGATCGCGCCTCTGCCGCTATGGCGGACGGGATGACGCGCGGCAGGGCGCGCTGGCCCGCGCGGTGATGGCGGCCCGGGGCGAGATCCCGGCCGGCGCCGAGGCGTCGCGGCGTGTACGTCGGCCAGGCGCTCAAGGCGCTGGTGATGCACGAGGTCGGGCACACCCTCGGCCTGCGCCACAACTTCCGCGGCTCCGCCGGCGCCAACGCGGCGCAGCTGGCCAACCGGAGCTTGACCGCCTCGCACGGCCTGGGCGTCTCGGTGATGGACTACAGCCCGCCCGCGCTCGTCGCTCGACCCGCGCGCAGCAGGGCGACTACCACGCCCCGACCATCGGAACCTACGACCGCTGGGCGATCACGTACGGCTACCCGCGGACCTCGTGAGCTGGCCGCCGCCTCCGCCGCCAAGGGTTCGGCGGCGCGAGCGACCGAGCAGTGGACGCCCGACGTCGAGATCAACGCGCTCCGCGCCGTCGCCTCCCGAGGCGGCGGATCCGGCGCACCTGTACGGCACCGACGAGGACGCCGGGCTTCGGCGGCTTCGGCCTCGATCCCACCGTCAGCCGCTACGATCAGACCGACGATCCGCTGGGTGGGCGCGCGGGCGGGTCGCGCTCATCGATGGACTCTTCGACTCGCTCGAGACGCGGGTCGTGGCGCCCGGGCCAGAGCTACGGCCGCCTGCGGACCGCCTTCACCGACCTGCTCAACGATCGCTGGTACGCCCTGCTGGTCACGACGAAGTATCTGGGTGGCGCCACCACCGCGCGCGATCACCGCGGCGACCCCGGCGCGCGGCCGGCCGTCGTGAACGTCCCGGCGGCCCAGCAGCGCGAGGCGCTCGCGTTCCTGACCGAGGCCGGCTTCGGCGAGCGGGCCTACCGCTTTCCGCCCGATCTGCTGAGCCGGCTGGGCCCGGAACGCTGGATGCACTGGGGTGCGTCGCCCGGAGCGGACGGGCGGCTCGACTTCCCGCTGCACGACTGGGCGCTGGCCCAGCAGGGCTCGCTGCTCGGCCAGCTGCTCGACCCCACGGTGCTGGCCCGGATTCGTGACGCCGAGCTCCGCGCCGCGGCAGGCGAGCCGACGATGGCGATCCCCGAGCTGTTCACCACGCTGACCCGCGCGATCTGGGCCGAGGCGGCGCTACCCGGCGCGCCGGCAAGGTCGCGGCCGCGCAACATCACGTCGGTGCGGCGCGACCTGCAGCGGCTGCTATCTGAACGCCTGATCCGGATGATCGTGAGCCCCGCTCCGGACACGCCCGAGGACGCCCGCACGCTTGCCCGGGCGACGCTCGCGAGCCTCGGCGCTGAGCTGGACCGCGCGCTGGCCGTGCACGCGAGCCGGAGCTCGACCCCTACACCCGAGCCCACCTGGCGGACTCGAGGAACGGATTCACCAGGCGCTCAACGCCCAGATGATTCAGACCACCGGAACGGCAAGGTAATGTCACCATGCTTCTCATCGCTTCCTCAGACCCTTCCCCGCTGGCCCAGGCCGCCGTCTACATGGCCGGCGTGCTCGCCGGCTACGTGCTGCTGATGCAGCCCGACGAGTGGCAGACTGCGTGGGAGACCGTCCGGTACGCAGCTGGAACAGGCGCCCCGGAAGACTGAAGCGCCGGTCACGCCACCGCTCTGGCGTGGCGTTATGATTCCCCCATGCAATCGCCGCCTCCGGCACTAGCCCTTCAGGTCCGCCATCTCCGCAAGGCCTACAGGATGTCGTCGCCGTCGGACGGCCTCGACCTCGAGGTCTCGCCCGGCGAGTGCTTCGGCCTTCTGGGACCCAACGGCGCCGGCAAGACCACGACCATCGAGATCTGCGAGGGGCTCAACGAGCCCGACGCCGGCGAGGTCGATCGTGCTCGGCCGCCGCTGGGGCACCGACGACCGCGAGCTGCGCGAGCGGCTCGGGATCTCGCTCCAGGAGACCCAGTTCTCGGAGAAGCTCACGGTCGAGGAGACGGTGCAGCTCTTCCGGAGCTTCTACCGCGCACGGCCGCAGCTCGCCGACGAGGTCATCGACCATGGTGCAGCTCGGCGAGAAGGCGCAGCTCCCGCGTCGGCGCAGCTCTCGGGCGGCCAGAAGCAGCGGCTCGCCCTCGCCTGCGCGCTGGTAGGCGACCCGGAGCTGCTCTTCCTGGACGAGCCCACCACCGGCCTCGACCCCCAGTCCCGGCGCCAGCTCTGGGGGCTGATCGAGGGCTTCAAGTCCGGCCGGCCGATCGATCCTGCTCACCACCCACTACATGGAAGAAGCCGAGCGGCTCTGCGACCGCGTGGCCATCGTGGACCACGGCAGCGGATCGCGCTGGGCACGCCGCGCGAGCTGATCGCCGCGCTCGGCGCGGAGCACGTGCTGGAGTTCGCGCTGGCCGGCAACGCAGCGGCTCGACGAGGGCCCGCTGCGCATATCGAAGGGTCGGCGCCGCCGGGCGGCAGGATGGCACCTACCGCCTGCAAGTCGAGGAGCTGCATCTGACGCCATGCCGGCGCTGCTGGGCGAGCTTCGGCGGCAGGGCGCGCAGCTGGCGGAGCTCCGGACCCACTCCGCCACGCTGGAGGACGTCTTCGTCTCCCTCACCGGACGGCACCTTCGTGATGAGTAACCGCCGCCGCTGGGCGACCACCCGCTGGTGCAGCTCACCCTGGTGCGCTACCGCGAGTTCTTTCGGGAGCCGGAGGCGGTGTTCTGGGTCTTCATCTTTCCCGTGCTGCTGGCGGCCGGGCTCGGCATCGCGTTCCGCAACCGGGCGCCGGAGCGGACCGCGGTGGCGCTGGTGGGCACCGCTGCGCGGGCCGGCAGCATGGCGGAGGCCTGCGTCGCAGCAAAGGGCTCCGAGTCGCCGGTCGCTGTGACGGACTCGGCGGCGGCGGAGGCGCTTCGCACCGGCGACGTGGCGCTGGCGTGGTCCGTCCGGCGGATGGCCGGATCGAGTACCGCTACGATCGACACCCGGCCCGAAAGCCGGGTGGCCCGGCTGCTGGTGGACGACGCGCTCCAGCGCGCCGCCGGCCGGCGCGACCCGGTTCCGGACGAGCGAGCGGCTGGTGCACGAGCGCGGCTCCCGCTACATCGACTTCCTGGTGCCGGGCCTGCTCGGCATGAACCTCATGGGCAGCGGCATCTGGGGCGTGGGCTTCGCGATCGTGGATGCCCGGAAGAAGCGCCTGCTCAAGCGTCTCATCGCGACGCCGATGTCCCGGCCGCAGTACCTCGCCTCGTTCGTGCTCTCCCGGCTCACCTGCCTGGTCATCGAGGTGGGCCTGCTGCTCGGCTTCGGCGTCCTGGTGTTCGGCGTGCCGTTCCGCGGCTCGCTCCTCGTCCTGGCCGGCATCTGCCTGCTGTCGTCGCTCGCGTTCACCTCCCTCGGCCTGCTGGTGTCGTCCCGGGTGCAGACCATGGAGGGCGCGTCGGGGCTCATGAACCTGGTGATGCTCCCGATGTGGATCTTCTCGGGTGTGTTCTTTTCCGCCGTCGCGGTTTCCCGACGCGCTCCAGCCGTTCATCCAGGCGCTGCCGCTCACCGCGGTGGTCGACGCGCTGCGGGCCAACGATCCTGCGGGGCGCGGGTTGGCAGGCGCTGGCGCCGGAGCTGTGGCGATCATCGTCGCGCTGGATGGTGGTGAGCTTCCTCCTGGCGGTGCGGCTGTTCCGCTGGCGCTAGTCGGGCCGCATTTGCTCCTGCGAACGATCTTCCTGGTCCGTCCACGAAGGAGGAAGCATGAGACGATCGCTGCTTATTGGAGTTGCTGTGGTGCTGGCCGTCGCTCCTCGGATTGCGGCCGGGCAGGCGCCTCAGGCGTCCAAGCCGGGCCCGAGCACAAGCGGCTCGGGTACTTCGTCGGCAAGTGGAAGGCCGAGGGCGAGGTGAAGCCGGGTCCGATGGGTCCTGGTGGGAAGATGACGTCTTCCGACACCTGCGAATGGTTCGAAGGACGGTTCAGCGTCATCTGTCGCTATGAGGGGAGTGGCCCGATGGGTCCCAGTAAGGGTCTCGGCATACTCGGGTACAGTACCGAGGAGAAGGTCTACACCTACTACGCCGTCGACAACACCAACATGGGCATGGCGAGCGTCCCCAAGGGCACGGTCCAGGGCGACACCTGGACCTACACCGATGAAGCGACATTTGGCGGGGAGCAAGGTCAAATCCCGAGTCACGATCAAGGAGCTATCGCCCACCTCCCATACATTCAGGCTGGAGATCCAAGGCCCGGATGGAAAGTGGATGCCCATGGTTGAGACCCGAAATACGAAGGTACAATAAAAGCGGGGCAGCGGGGCAGCGACAATGCCGAACGAAAACGGCGCCCAGGAAGTGAACCTGAGCGCCGTTCTCTTGCTGCCTTGCCGCCCCGCTGCCCCGCTGGGTTACTCCTCGTCGGCCAGCAATCCTGCCGCCGTAAGCGGCGGAGGCAAGGCGCCTGGTACCGGCTCCTCGATCCGCGGCGGCGGCGGTTCGTAGCCCGCCGGCGGCTCGATGTCGATCTCGGCGTAGCGGTAGATCCCACTGCCGGCCGGGATCAGGTGCCCGATGATGATGTTCTCCTTGAGACCGAGGAGATCGTCCTTGGCCCCGCGGATCGCCGCATCGGTCAGCACCCGGGTGGTCTCCTGGAATGACGCAGCCGAGATGAACGACTGGGTCGTGAGACTCGCCTTGGTGATGCCCAGCAGCACCGGCTCGGCCTGAGCCGGGGAGCTCTTCCGCTTCACGACGCGCTCGTTCTCGTCGCGGAAGGTGAGACGATCCACCGTCTCGCCCTCGAGGAAGTCGGTGTCGCCCGGCTCGGTCACGCGCACCTTCTGCAGCATCTGGCGCACGATGACGCCGATGTGCTTGTCGCTGATGCGCACACCCTGCAGCCGGTAGACCTCCTGCACCTCGTTCAGCAGATACTCCTGCACCGCACGCGGCCCCTTGATGAGCAGGATGTCGTGCGGGTTCACCGGGCCTTCGGTCAGCCGGTCGCCGGCACGTACCCGATCGCCTTCGTGCACCCGGAGGTGCTTACCGGCCGGGACCTCGTACAGCTGCGGCTCGGTCTCCTCCGCCTGGCCGGCTCGGAGTCTCGGGATAGACGTAGATCTCGCGCTTGCCGCGCTTGATCTCGCCGAACTTGACCACGCCGTCCACCTCGGAGATCGTGGCCGGATCCTTGGGACGCCGGGCCTCGAACAGCTCCGCGATACGCGGCAGGCCGCCGGTGATATCCCGGGTCTTGTACGCCTGGCGCGGGATCTTGGTGACCGTGATGCCCTTGGTCACCTTGACCGGAGCGCTGAGGAAGACCGTCTTGTCCTTGCTCTCCTTCTTCGTCTTGCTCGGCCACGCCTCGTTGATCGGACGCTCTTCCACGTGGAACTTGGTGCTCCACGGGTTGGCCGCGTCGGGAATGGCCATGCCCCGGGTGACGAGGTCGGTCGGTGAGCCGAGAATGACGCGGCTCCCTTCCGCCAGCGTGTACTCCTGCGGGTCCTTCCGATTCGGCATGTACACCAGCACGCTCGGATGCAGCTCGCGATCGGGATCGGCCATGACCACCAGGCTGCGGAGGCCGGTGCCTTCGTCCAGCTCCTCGCGGAGCGTGACGCCCGGGACCAGGTCCTTCCACCGGAGCTCGCCATCGGCCTTGATGATGCTCGGGTCGTTGTACGGGTCCCAGGTGTACAGAATCGTGGCGCGCCGCTCGTTGTCGCCCTTGGTGACGATTTCGCCCTCCTTCACCTGCAGGAGCGCGCCCTCGGGAACCGGATAGCGGTTGAGTACCCGCTTCGGATCCTTGGGATCGACCACCAGGATGCCTTCCTTGCTCTCGTCCGACGCCGACTCATCCTCGCGGGTAAGCACGACGCGGATGTTGCCCTTGGTGCCGTCTTCGTACTCGACCGGCACGTCGGCCCACTCCAGACCTTCGGTGTACCTGACCTTGCCGTCCGAGCGCGCCCGCCGCTCCGCCTCTTCCGCGATGCGGGAGGAGGTACCGCCGATGTGGAAGGTTCGCAGGGTCAGCTGCGTGCCCGGCTCGCCGATCGACTGCGCGGCCAGAATGCCGACTGCCTCGCCCATGTCCACCATGTCCATGGTGGCCAGGTTGCGGCCGTAGCACATACGGCAGATCCCGCGGCGGGCCTCACAGGTGAGGACCGAGCGGATCTTGACCTTCTCGATGCCGGCATCGTCGATGGCGTTCGAGATGTCTTCATCGATCAGCTTGCCCGCTTCGACCAGAAGCTTGGGATCGCCGTCTTCGTCCAGCTCGTGCGGATCGAAGACATCCTCGCTGGCGACGCTGCCCAGGATGCGCTCGCGGAGCGGCTCGATGATGTCCTCGCCCTCCTTGAGTGCCGCGATGTCGAGGCCGAGGATGGTACCGCAATCCTCCTCGGTGACGGTCACGTCCTGCGCCACGTCCACCAGCCGGCGGGTCAGGTAGCCGGCGTCCGCCGTCTTGAGCGCCGTGTCGGCCAGGCCCTTCCGGGCGCCGTGGGTCGAGATGAAGTACTCCAGCACCGTGAGCCCCTCACGGAAGTTCGACTTGATCGGGCTCTCGATGATCTCGCCGATGCCGCCGGTGAGCTTCTTCTGCGGCTTCGCCATCAGACCGCGCATACCGGCGAGCTGCCGGATCTGGTCCCGGCTGCCGCGTGACCCGGAGTCGAACATCATGAACACCGGGTTGAACCCGCCGCGGGAGACCCGCATCGAGTTGATCATCGCCTCGGCCACGTCGTTGTTGGCGTGGGTCCAGGCATCGATCACCTTGTTGTACCGCTCGCCGAAGGTGATCTGGCCGGTGTTATAGGCCCGCTGGAACCGCTTCACCCGGGCATCCGCCTCGTTGAGCAGCTCCGCCTTCTCGGCCGGGATCTCCAGGTCCTCGACGCCGATCGACACACCGCCCATGGTGGCAAAGCGGAAGCCGAAGTCCTTCAGCCGGTCGAGGAAGGTGACCGTATCGGCCAGTCCCGCCCGCCGGTAGCTCTGCAGCACCAGCTCGGACAGGATCTTCTTCTTCATCAGGTCGTCGCGGAAGCCCAGCTCGGCCACGACGCGACGCGGCAGAATGCTGTTGAACAGCACCCGGCCGACGGTGGTCCGCAGCCAACGCGGAGTAGCGTCCTCCGACTCCCGTGGCGGCATGTACCAGAAGCAGATGGCGGTGTGATAGCCCACGCTCCCGTTCAGCAGCGCCATCTCCAGCTCGGCCAGACTGCCGAAGTACTTGCACTTCTGCCACAGCCGGGCCCGGGTCTCTTCGCTCTTCCCGATGCCCGCCTTGCGGAACTCCTCCTCGAAGCCGGCCGGCAGCTTGGTCAGGAAGTAGCTGCCCAGCACCATGTCCTGCGACGGCTCGGCCACCGGACGTCCGTCCGACGGCTTGAGCACGTTGTTGGAGGAGATCATCAGGAGGCGAGCCTCCAGCTGAGCCTCGAACGAGAGCGGGACGTGCACCGCCATCTGGTCGCCGTCGAAGTCCGCGTTGAACGCCGCGCAGACCAGTGGATGGATCCGGATGGCCTTGCCTTCGACCAGCACCGGCTCGAACGCCTGGATGCCCAGACGATGCAGCGTCGGTGCGCGGTTGAGCAGCACCGGGTGGTCCTGAATGATCTCTTCCAGGATCTCGTAGACCTCGGGGCTCTCCCGCTCCACGATCTTCTTGGCCCGCTTGACCGTCTCGGCGATTCCCTTCTCCACCAGCTTGTGGATGATGAACGGCTTGAACAGCTCCACCGCCATGGCCTTGGGCAGGCCGCACTGGTGCAGCCGGAGCTCCGGGCCCACCACGATGACCGAGCGGCCGGAGTAGTCCACCCGCTTGCCGAGCAGGTTCTGGCGGAAGCGCCCCTGCTTGCCCTTCAGCATGTCCGAGAGGCTCTTGAGCGGCCGCTTGCCCCGGCCCCGGATGGCCTTGGAACGCCGCCCGTTGTCGAACAGCGCGTCGACCGCCTCCTGGAGCATGCGCTTCTCGTTCCGGAGAATGACCTCCGGAGCCTTGTGCTGAATCAGCTTGGTGAGCCGGTTGTTCCGGTTGATCACCCGGCGATACAGATCGTTCAGGTCGACGTGGCGAAGCGCCCGCCGTCGAGCGGCACCAGCGGCCGCAGATCGGGTGGAATGACCGGGATGACGTCCAGGATCATCCAGGCCGGATCGTTGGCCAGATCGCCTGAGTCGCCCGAGGACAGGAAGGCGTCCACGATCTTGAGCCGCTTGAGCATCTGCTTCTTGCGGTGCTGGCTGGTCTCCGTCGCCACGCCGGAGCGGAGCTCGTCGGCCAGACGGCGGATATCCAGCCGGCCCAGCAGCTCCCGTACTGCCGGCGCCCCGATATCGGCCCGGAAGGTGTTGTCTCCCTCGTCCCGTGCCTTGGCGCGGAGGGTGAGGTACTCGTCCTCGTCGAGCAGCTGGTTCTCTTCAACCTCCTGCTTGCCCGGATCGATGACGATGTAGCTCGAGTAGTAGATGACCCGCTCGAGGTCCCGGAGCGTGATGTTGATCAGGTTGCCCATCGGGCTCGGCAACGTCTTGAAGAACCAGATGTGCGCCACCGGCACGCTGAGCTCGATGTGGCCCATACGCTCGCGCCGCACCTTGCTCAACGTCACTTCGACGCCGCACCGGTCGCAGATTACGCCCCGATAGCGGATCCGCTTGTACTTGCCGCAATGGCACTCCCAGTCCTTGACCGGGCCGAAGATCCGCTCGCAGAAGAGGCCGTCCTTCTCCGGCTTGAACGACCGATAGTTGATCGTCTCCGGCTTGGTGACCTCGCCCCACGACCACCAGGTGCGCTGCCCCTGAAGCTCCAGGCGCTCGCGCTCCTTGGGATCGCGTGGCCCACGGATTTCCTCCGGGGCCGCGATACGGATGCTGATGTAGTCGAAACTCGAGCTCTTGGGCTCGCGACCGCTGCGAAAATCAATCATGATCTATTCATCCCCCGCTTCGGTGGTCCCCAGGGTAACCTTGAGACCGAGCGCCTGCAGTTCCTTCACAAGGACGTTGAACGACTCGGGGATGCCGGGCTCCGGCAGATTCTGCCCCTTCACAATGGCCTCGTACACCTTGCTGCGGCCGTTCACGTCATCCGATTTGACCGTGAGCATTTCCTGGAGGACGTGAGCCGCGCCATATGCCTCCAGCGCCCAGACCTCCATCTCTCCGAACCGCTGCCCGCCGAACTGCGCCTTGCCGGCAAGCGGCTGCTGCGTCACCAGCGAGTACGGGCCGATCGAGCGGGCATGGATCTTGTCGTCGACCAGGTGGCTCAGCTTCAGCATGTAGATCGAGCCGACCGTGACGTCGCCTTCGAACGGCTGACCGGTCCGGCCGTCCCGCAGCCGGGCCTTGCCGGCCGGGGTGAGACCCGCCGCCCGAAGCAGCTCGTCGGCGGCGGCATCGATGTCGGACTCGCCCTTGGGCCCAAGCAGACCAGCCAGGGCCGGCCTTCCCGACTGCCTCCAGGGCCTCCACCGGCGACGCGGCCGCGGCCTTCTCCACGTCCTTGAGCGCCTTGGCCACCAGCCTTCTCGTCCCCGCCGGTGCCGGTCTCGCTCCGCCAGCGAGCGATGGAACTCCACTTCCTGGCGCCGCTGGGCAATCTCCCGCTCAGCCAGCTCCTTGGCGGCTTCCACCATGAACGCCCGGACCGACTGGAACAGCTCGCGGGTTTCCGCCGACGCGGCCCGTGCACCGAGCATGCCGATGCCGGCCTCGACCAGCGTGGTACGATCGCCGTTCGGAGCAACCTTCTTGAGATCCGCCACCATCCGGGTGATCGCCTGCGGCGTCATCTCGGGTGGCTTGGCCCGAAGCCGGAGTCCTTCGGCCGCCCGGCGGAACCCGGCCAGCCGGAGCAGGGTCCCGATCTCCGCTTCATCGGCGCCCCGGAACACCGGGGTCTTGGCTTCGAAGCCCAGGATCCGGGCGGCCCAGCCCAGGTGGGTCTCCAGGATCTGACCCACGTTCATCCGGCTCGGCACGCCGAGCGGATTGAGCACGATGTCCACCGGGCTTCCATCCGGAAGGAACGGCATGTCCTCCTCCGGCACGATCCGGGCAACGATGCCCTTGTTGCCGTGGCGGCCGGCCATCTTGTCGCCCACGGAGATCTTCCGCTTCTCCGCGATATAGACTTTCACCAGCTGGATGACGCCCGGAGGCAGCTCGTCCGGCTGGAGAATCTTGTCGATCTGATCTTCGGCCTTCTCCTCGACCTTGGCCCGCTCCCGCGCGGCCATGTCGATGGCGGCCCGGATCCGCTCGTTGGCCGGCTTGTTGGCCACCCGCAGCGTCTTCAGGTCTACGTCGCCCAGGTCGGCATCGGCCAGGATGGCGGAGCTGAGCTTGGTTCCGGCGGGGAGATACTCCTCCACCGTGCCGGCCTTCAGCATCAGGGCCACTTCCTGTCCGGTGAGCAGCTGGGTGAGCTCGTCGAGCATGACCGCGCTGATGCGGGCCTTCTCGTCGTTCTCGATCCGGCGCACCTCGCCGATCCGCTCGCCGCGATCCTTCTCGACCACCTGATCTTCGATCCGGCTGAAGATCTTGACGTCGATGACCACGCCGGCCATGCCGGGCGGCACCTTGAGCGAGCTGTCCTTCACGTCCTTGGCCTTCTCGCCGAAGATCGCCGTCAGCAGCTTCTCTTCGGGCGACAGCTCGGTCTCCCCCTTCGGGGTGATCTTGCCGACCAGGATGTCTCCCGGCTTCACGTGGGCGCCGATCCGCACGATGCCGCGCTCGTCCAGGTCCACCACGCTCTCGTCCGAGACGTTGGGGATTTCCCGGGTGATCTCCTCCTGGCCCCGCTTGGTGTCGCGCACGTGGAGCTCCAGCTCCTGGATGTGGATCGACGAGTACACGTCGTCCTTCACCAGGCGCTCGCTCAGGACGATGGCGTCCTCGAAGTTGTGCCCGTACCAGGGCATGAACGCCACCAGCACGTTGCTGCCCAGCGCCAGCTCGCCGCCCTCGGTGGCCGCGCCGTCGGCGATGATCTCGCCCGCGCCGACCTGCTGGCCCAGCTGCACCAGCGGCCGCTGGTTGATGGCGGTATCCTGATTGGTGCGCCAGAACTTCTTGACCCGGTAGCGGTCGTGCTGATGCAGCCGTGCCAGCGGGGTCTCGCCCACCGTCCCACCGTTGGTCCCGGCATCGACGATGATCTCGTCCGCGGTGACCCGGGTGACCGTGCCGGCCCGGCGGGCGATGATCACCGCCCCCGAGTCGCGCGCCACCTTCTCCTCCAGCCCGGTGCCGACCAGCGGCGCCTGGGGGAACAGCAGCGGGACGCTCTGCCGCTGCATGTTGGAGCCCATGAGCGCGCGGTTGGCGTCGTCGTGCTCCAGGAACGGGATCAGCGCCGCGGCGATGGAGACCAGCTGCTCCGGCGCCACGTCCATGAACTCGATCCGGTCCGGCGGCAGCAACGGGTAGTCGTCTCCCTTGCGGCTCAGCACCAGCTGCTCCGCGAAGGTGCCGTCCGGGTTGAGCGGCGCGTTGGCCTGCGCCACCGCGTAATCCTCTTCGTCACTGGCTGAGAGCCAGCGGATCTCATCGGTGACCTTGCCGTTCTTCACCGTCCGATACGGCGTCTCGATGAACCCGAGGTCGTTGATTCGGGCGTAGGTCGAGAGGCTGGTGATCAGACCGATGTTCGGACCTTCGGGGGTCTCGATCGGGCACATCCGGCCGTACTGGGAGTAGTGCACGTCGCGAACCTCGAACCCGGCGCGCTCCCGGGTGAGGCCGCCCGGACCCAGCGCCGAGAGCCGCCGCTTGTTGGTCAGCTCGGCCAGCGGGTTGGTCTGGTCCATGAACTGTGACAGCTGCGACGAACCGAAGAACGCCTGGATGACGGCGCTGACGGTCCGCGCGTTGACCAGGTCGTCGAGCGAGATCTTCTCGGGATCCGAGTTGATGCTCATCCGCTCCTTGACCAGCCGGGCCATGCGGGAGAGACCCACCGAGAACTGGTTGGCGATCAGCTCGCCCACCGACCGGATCCGGCGATTGCCGAGGTGGTCGATGTCGTCGGTGAACCCCCGGCCATCGTGCAGGTCGATCAGGTAGCGGATGATCGCCACGAAATCGTCCTCGGTCAGGACCGTGTGATTCGGGTCGGTCTTGGTCTTGAGCCGCTGGTTGATCTTGTAGCGTCCCACCCGTCCCAGATCGTACCGCTTGGGATTGAAGAACAGCTTCTGGAGCTGCTGCCGGGCGGTCTCCAGGTTCGGGGCATCGCCCGGCCGGAGCAGGGCGTAGATCTGCTCCAGGGCCTCGGCCTCGCTGTGGGTCGGGTCCTTGGCCAGCGTGTTCTTGATCAGCGGCGACTCCGAGCGGCCGTGCGGCAGCAGGACCTCCACCTTATGGACGCCCGCCTTGATCAGCTTCTTCCGGAGTGCATCGGTCAGCTCCGCGCCACCCTCGGCGAGCACCTCACCCGTCTCCGGGTCGGCCAGGTCGAAGGCCAGCACGTGGTTCTGCCGGTCCCGGGTCGAGGTCGGCTGCTCCTCCTCCCGTACGTCCAGTGTGGTGTATCCGGCAAAGACCGTGACGTTCTTCACGCCCTTGTGGCGCATCTCGTTCAGCCGCTCCTGGGTCAGCTCGTCTCCCACCAGGCCCAGCGGCTCGCCGCCCCGATCTTCCGGGTTCGCCACGTCGGTCGCGAGCAGCGATCCGATGACTTCGCGCTTCTCCTGCCGGCCCTCGAGCTTGCCGGTGATGTTCAGCTCCTTGGTGGCGAAGAAGAGCTTCAGGATGTCCGCGTTGTTCCCGTGCCCGAACGCCCGCAGGAGCGCCGTAGCGGGGAACTTTTTCTTCTTGTCGATGTGGACGTAGATCACGT
Source organism: uncultured Gemmatimonadales bacterium (assembly GCA_963810165.1). Classification (GTDB taxonomy): domain Bacteria; phylum Gemmatimonadota; class Gemmatimonadetes; order Gemmatimonadales; family GWC2-71-9; genus CAVVWJ01. The sequence continues at coordinate 7,739 of CAWEMG010000042.1, read as the reverse complement.
CGTGGATGTCGATGGTGAACTCGACCCACGAGCCGCGGAACGGGATGATCCGCGCCGAAAACAGCCGCTGGCCATTCGGGTGGGTGTCCTCTTCGAAGACGACCCCGGGCGAGCGGTGGAGCTGGCTCACCACGACGCGTTCCGCGCCATTGATGACGAACGTCCCGAGCGGGGTCATGATGGGCAGCTCGCCCAGATAGACCTCCTTCTCGATGGCGTTCTTCAGCCGCTTCTGGCCCTCCACTTCCTCGTACACATCGAGGCGGAGCTTGGCCTTCAGGGGCGCGGCATAGGTCATGTCGCGCTCTACGCACTCCTCGACCGAGTACTTGGCTTCGCCCAGGGCATAGCCCAGGAACTCCAGCTTGTACTTTTCGTTGACATCGGTGATCGGGAACAGATCCCGGAACACCCGCTCCAGGGAGACGTCCTGGCGGGCGCCATGGACGTCGTCCGGCACGAGCAGCGTATCGAAGGCTGCCGTCTGGATGTCGAGGAGGTGCGGCATCGGCATGCCGCCCTCGCGCTTACTGAACGTGATTACCGATCGGGTCTCAGGCATTGTCACTCGCTCTCACGCAACACAAATGGCCCCAGCACGAATCCCCCGACGAAGCGGGGTGGCTACGGGGCTCGGCAAATTCGGGAATCTTACGGAGCTTTGAGCGTTCATTCGTCTCACTGAAATAGGGTGCGAGGCCAAGATCCTTCGCCCGAGCCGGCCGGACGGCCCGGTCCCGGCTCAGGATAGGGCTGCGCCCTACTTCAGTTCGACGACCGCGCCCTGCTCCTCCAACTTCTTCTTGATTTCCTCGGCCTCCGCTTTGGACACGCCTTCCTTGATGTTGCTGGGGACGTTGTCCACCGCATCCTTGGCTTCCTTCAGACCCAGGCTGGTGATCTCGCGAACCACCTTGATGACCTTGATCTTGTTGGGGCCGCCCTCTTTGAGCGTGACCGTGAACTCGGTCTGCTCCTCGGCCGGCGCGGCTGCCGCGGCTCCGCCGCCGCCCCCGCCGCCGGCGGCGGCCGGCGCGGCTGCTGCGATCGTGACGTTGAACTTGGTCTTGAACGCCTCGATCAGGTCCGCCAGCTCGACAACGGTCTTGTTGCCGATCGCCTCGAGGATCTCTTCGTTACTCAGCGTGGTGGTGGGCATCGATGTTTTCTCTCTCAATCCGGATGATAGTTACGAACGCTGCGCGCGAAGCGCCTCGAGGGCGCCAACCATCTGATACAACATTCCATTCAACACGCCGGCCAGTTGGGCCACCGGCGCCTGCATGGCACCGGCCAGCTGCGAAAGGAGCACTTCCTTGGGCGGAAGCCCCGCCAACCGCTTGACCTGGTCCGCCGTGACCGGCCGCCCGTCCACCAGCCCGATCTTGATGGCCGGCTTCTCGAACTCCTTGGCGAAATCGGTCAGCACCCGGGCGGCGGCCACGGGGTCCTTCCCCGCCAGTACCAGTCCGGTTGGGCCGGCCAGGTGGTCATCCAGCGCCGTGACCGAGTTGGCGGCGAGCGCCCGCTGGGCCAGGGTGTTCTTGACGACGATGTAGGTCACGCCGGCGGCCCGCAGCCGGCGGCGAAACTCCGTCATCCTGCAGAACGTTGAGGCCGCTGAAGTCCGTGACATAGATGTTGGGCGAGGCCCGGAACTGTTCGGTCAGGCTCTGCACCGTGTCCTGCCGTTCGGTCTTGTTCATCGATACCCCGCCGTCTCGAGCCGAACGCCCGGTCCCATGGTGCTGGAGATCGTGGCCGAGCGAATGTAGGTGCCCTTGGCCGCGGCGGGCTTGGCCCGCGCTATGGTGTCCATGAATGCCTGGACATTGTCCGCCAGCTGGGGAGCCGAGAACGAGACCTTGCCCACCGGGGCGTGGACGTTCCCGGTCTTGTCCACCCGGAACTCGATCTTACCGGCCTTGATCTCCCGAACCGCTTTGGTCACATCCATCGTCACCGTACCGGCCTTGGGATTGGGCATCAGACCGCGGGGGCCGAGCACCTTGCCGAGGGCGCCGAGCTGGCCCATGACGTCGGGGGTGGCCACGATGACGTCGCACTCGAGCCAGCCCTCCTTGATCTTCTGGATGTATTCGATCCCCACAAAGTCGGCGCCGGCCGCCTCGGCCTCCCGCACCCGGTCTCCCTGGGTTATCACCAACACCCGAACCGACTTTCCGGTTCCGTGGGGCAGAACCACCGTGCCTCGGACCACCTGATCGGCGTGCCGGGGGTCTACGCCCAGATTGACCGCCACGTCCACGGTTTCGTCGAACTTGGCGTAGGACGTGCCTTTCACCAGCGCCACCGCGTCCGGGATGGGATACTCGCGCATCCGATCGACCTTGGTGGCGGCCGCCTCGAACTTCTTTCCGTGGCTGCGCATCAGTCGACCACCTCCAGCCCCATGGATCGGGCTGTCCCGGCGATCATGCGCATGGCGCTGTCGAGGTCCGTGGCGTTGAGATCGGCCATCTTGATCTCGGCGATCTTCTTGACCTGGGCCCGGGTGACCTTCCCGATCTTGTTCCGGTTCGGCTGACCGCTGCCCTTCTCGACCCCTGCCTCCTTGAGGAGCAGGTTCGGCGCGGGCGGGGTCTTGGTGATGAACGTGAATGTCCGGTCGGCAAAGATCGTGACTACCACCGGAATGACCATCCCGCTCTGGCTCTGGGTTCGCGCGTTGAACTGTTTGACGAACTCCATGATGTTCACGCCGTGAGGCCCCAGCGCCGTCCCCACCGGCGGAGCGGGCGTAGCCGCTCCGGCGGGGCACTGCAGTTTGACCATTGCATTGATCTTCTTGGCCATCTCTTCTCCTGTAGCGTCTGCCCGTCAGGGCGACTCCCGCGAGAAGCCGTCGCGGTCGCGGTCGTGCAGCCAGCGAGCTAGGGTCCTGCGCTTCGGGCTGATCCGCTCACGGACTGCCCATGCCGATGCCTAGCTCTAGTGCCCCCGCAACTGCAAATAATCCAGCTCCACCGCCGTCGGCCGTCCGAACAGGCTCACCGAGACCCGGACCTTTCCCTTGTCGCTCAGCACCTCTTCCACCGTGCCGCTGAAGTCCGAGAACGGCCCCTCGGTGATCTCGACCACCTGCCCGATGAGGAACGGGATCTCCTCCTTCGGCTCGGCCTCGGCCACCGCCTCGGCGATACCCAGCAGGCGATTGACCTCGTCCTGGCGGAGCGGCTGGGGCATCTTGCCGGTGCCCACAAACTTGATCACGCCCTGGATGCTGTTGACGACGTGCAGGGCTTCCTGGCTCATCCCCATTTCCACCAGGACGTAGCCCGGATAGAGCTTCCGCTCCACCATGACCTTCTTGCCGTTCTTGATCTCGATCACTTCCTGGACCGGGACCAGCGCCTGACGGATCAACTTCCCGTCGGCCGGACGGGGATCTTCCTCGATCCGTCGCTGCAGCAGTCCCCGCACCTTGTTCTCGTGGCCGGCGGTCGTCTGAATCGCGTACCAGCGGTATTCCATATGACTACCGCGCGAGCCGCGCGACTCCCTCGACGAGGATCAACTGAAGCACCCAGTCCATCAAGCCGATCGTGAGACCCAGGATGATCGACAGCACCACGATCATCCGGGTGGCCTTGATCAGCTCGGGCCGGGTGGGCCAGGTGACCTTCCTCAGCTCCTCCCGTACCGACGTGAGGAAGGCCGCGGACCGGTGAAGCCAACCGGTCAGCCGATTGGGGCGCTGCTCAACCTGTACGCTTCCCATCACCTACTTCGACTCCTTGTGGAGCTTGTGCGAGTCGCAGTGGGGACAGTACTTCCGCCGTTCCACCCGCTCCGGGTGTTTCCGCTTGTTCTTATCGGCGAAGAAGTTGCGATTTTTGCACTCGGTGCACTCTAGAATGATTTTGTCTCTTGGCATTGCTCGAGTCGGTCGACTACTTCAAGATCTTGGTGACGACGCCGGCGCCCACGGTCCGGCCCCCCTCGCGGATGGCAAAGCGCAGCCCCTCGTCCATCGCGATCGGCGTGATCAGCTCGATCGTCATCTGCACGTTGTCCCCCGGCATCACCATCTCCACCCCACCCGGCAGCTCGCAGCTCCCCGTCACGTCCGTCGTGCGGAAGTAGAACTGGGGCCGGTACCCCTTGAAGAACGGCGTGTGCCGCCCCCCCTCCTCCTTCGTCAGCACATACACCTCCGCCTCGAAGTGCGTGTGCGGCGTGATGCTCCCCGGCTTCGCCAGCACCATCCCCCGCTCGATCTCCGCCTTCTCGATCCCCCGCAACAGCAGCCCCACGTTGTCCCCCGCCTCCCCCTGGTCCAGCAGCTTGCGGAACATCTCTACGCCGGTGACCACCGTCTTCTTGGCACTGTTGAACCCCACCAGCGCCACTTCCTCCCCCACCTTCACCACCCCCCGCTCGATCCGCCCCGTCGCCACCGTCCCCCGCCCCGTAATCGAGAACACGTCCTCCACCGGCATCAGGAACGGCTTGTCGATCTCCCGCTTGGGCTGCGGGATATAGCTGTCCAGCGCGTCCAAGAGCTCCTGGATCTTCTGCCCCTGCTCCGACTTCGGATCCCCGCTCTCCAGCGCCTGCAGCGCACTCCCCTTGATGATCGGCGTGTCGTCCCCCGGGAAGTCATAGCTAGCTCAGCAGCTCCCGGACCTCCAGCTCCACCAGCTCCAGCAGCTCCGGGTCGTCCACCATGTCCACCTTGTTCATGAACACCACGATGTAGGGCACGTTCACCTGCTTGGCCAACAGGATGTGCTCCCGCGTCTGCGGCATCGGCCCGTCCGCCGCACTCACCACCAGGATCGCCCCATCCATCTGGGCCGCCCCCGTGATCATGTTCTTCACATAGTCCGCGTGCCCCGGGCAGTCCACGTGCGCATAGTGCCGCTTGTCGCTCTCGTACTCCACGTGCGCCGTCGCGATCGTGATCCCCCGCTCCCGCTCCTCCGGCGCCTTGTCGATCTGGTCATACGCCGTGAACTGCGCCATCCCCTTCTTCGCCTGGATCGCCGTGATCGCCGCCGTCAACGTCGTCTTCCCGTGGTCCACGTGCCCGATCGTCCCCACGTTCACATGCGGCTTCGTCCGCTCGAATTTGGCTTTCGCCATTGCGGTCCTCGGTGTCCGGTTTAGTCCGGTATTGCGGTGCGTACAGGCGGATCGGCAGTCCCGATGCGCACGCTCCGGCCTCTGCCGCCTAGCCCAGGCCTTCAACAAGCTCGCGCGCGGGATTGAACCGCGGACCTCATCCTTACCAAGGATGCGCTCTACCAACTGAGCTACGCGAGCGACGAAGCGGGCGACGGGACTCGAACCCGCGACCCTCAGCTTGGAAGGCTGATGCTCTACCAACTGAGCTACACCCGCGTCTCAGCGGGGCAGTTACAGCGGGGCCGCGGGGCAGTCTGCTCCGCTGCTGATCGACTTCCGTGCTTCGCCGCATCGCCTGCCCGCCGCCCGCTGCCCCGCTGCCCTGCATGGTGGGGGTAGGATTCGAACCTACGTAGGGCGTTAGCCCGGCAGATTTACAGTCTGCTACCATTAGCCACTCGGTCACCCCACCGAGCCTTCACCCACCCCGTATCTGAGACAGAACCCCGCCGGCAAGAAGCGGGGTCCCGTATCACTGCGCAGGGTGTCGGCGCTACCGAGCTGACGAGGGGAATCGAACCCCTAACCTGCTGATTACAAATCAGCTGCTCTGCCAATTGAGCTACGTCAGCCTGAAAACAGGCCGAAAAAGACAGACTCGCATGATAAAGGGTAAGTCCGGCAGAGTCAACGGGCTGGGTCGAGCCAAACCAGCGTCCCGCTGCAGTGGGCGCCAGCCTCCGACCCCTGAGGGACTGTCAGACAGTTGACAACGGAGGCTGACTCGTGCTTGAATGTTGCTCCCCCTCTTAACTGTGCCTGTTCTGGTGCTTTAGCGGTCGGAACGGAGCCAGCACGAAGGAGCGGGGGTTATGACCACTGTCGCGGTCTCAGCCACGACCGGTTCCCACTTTTCCCTTTCCCCACAACAGCCTGCCGCTCCGTTCTTCATTTTTGGTTGTCCCCGGTCAGGAACATCCTTGCTCAGTGCAATGCTGGGTATGCATCCTCGGCTGGCGATCCCCCAGGAATCTCACTTCTACAGCGGCATCTATCCGATTGTCCATCGCTTCGGCAATCTCCGGCATGCATCGACCCGAACGCGCCTAGTCCGAGAGATCCTCCGGACTGAGCACATTCGGACTTGGACACCGCCGCCGTCGGTGCCAGAGACACTCGACGCCATTACCCGGTACGACTTCCACGGCATTGTGGACGGGCTCATGCGCGCCTGGGCCGCGGGACAAGGCAAATCCCGCTGGGGTGAAAAAACCCCCCCACATACCCTGTGCTGGCGCACCATCCTCCCGGCATTCCCGGATGCTCGGGTCGTCCATCTGGTCCGCGATGGCCGGGACGTCGCCCTGTCCTACAAGAAGGCGTTCTTCGGACCCAAGCACGTCTACCCTCTGGCTCGCCGGTGGGAGCAATACTTGGCCGCGGCGGAGGAGGCCCGCGCCTTTCTGGGGAAGGACCGTTTCCATCAGCTGCGGTACGAAGACCTGGTGGCAAACCCCGAGCGTGAGCTGCGCCGGATTTGCGGATTCCTGGGAGAGGAGTTCGCCCCGAGGATGCTGGCCTACCACGAGGCCCACAGGACTTCGCCTATTGAGAGGCGAAATGCCAGTAACCTCCGGGTCCCAATCCTGTCAAACAATGTGGGGAAATGGCGGGCGGAAATGACGAACCGGGAGCTCCGCATCTTCGAAACCTTGGCTGGAAACGGCCTCGACCGCTACGGATACGCCCGGGCCCTCGACAGGCCCAGCCTGGCGGGGTGGGAGTCGCTCTCGTGCCAGTATCTGGAACATCCGCCCCGCCGGGTCTCCGCCATCCTCAGGAACCGCCAGGCCCGCCGGCATCGCTCTGCAGAAAATTCGGCTTCATCTTTGCTTGATTCCTCGCCTTGCGGATGCACTTTGAACAGTCGCGTCGGAGTCGGGCTCCGAAGGAGGGAGCCCGAGCGCGGATTGGGGTTGACAAAAGTACCCGGTGGGGGTATATATGGGTGTCAGCGCGAGCCCGCCCGGGGAAAATGAGATGGCACTGAGGGGTGACCATTCCTCGCAATCCGCAGCTTCGACAGCGCGGTAACACACCATAAACAAAGATTTTCCGGCGCGTAGTCAGGCCGGACGCCCGAGACCATTCAGTCTGCCCGCTCGGTTACGGCCCTGCCGCACAACCGAAGCGCGCTACCGGTGCGATACGTTCTCACTCCTTCGGGAGAGAAAGCCTGCGTACGCCCATGACGAGTCACCGGCATCTCCTCTTTGGTCAGCCTCGGTTCTCACGATGGCGCCGGTCCTGGAACTGCTGTTCCTCGCTGGATGTGGCAGTGACGCCGGAGCCCAGCAGCGAAGCTCCTGCTGTGAGCGCGCCCGCCGATTCCACGGCTACCCCGCTCGACTCCGCTGCTGCCCCGGTCGACTCTGCGGGTGCGATCCCGGACACGATCGTCCCGACCCCTGACTCCACCGTTGTGCCGCCGGCTGATTCCAGCGCCATCGATTCTACCACCATGGAGCCGGTCATCATCTCCACCGGGACTCAGCGCGGTATCGCATTCGGCGCCTACAACATGAGAAGCGCTCAGCTGACGCCGTTACTCCACAGCACGATGCAGGGTGTCTGGCCCGAGTATTTGA
>CAWEMG010000041.1:0-194135 GCA_963810165.1 uncultured Gemmatimonadales bacterium | reverse complement strand
AACATCCTGCGTGAATCCCAGCTTGACCAGCTCACGGCCTGAGCGGCTGGCCCGAAGCGGCCGCTCCCACTCATCCCCGTAGCGGCGAACCAGGGCGACGCTGGCGAGGGCGGCGTCGTTGAGGCCACGGCGACTCCGGGTTCCTCCGATGATCGCGGCTGCCAGGCGTCCGGCGCAGTAGGCATCGTCCAGGGCGAACCCGCCCTTTCGGCCGGCGCACAGAATCAGAATCGACTGGTTGGCCTCCACGGCCTCCCGGCCCCGTTCAGCAGCCACGCTGAGGTTGACCGCTGCGGCGGGGTAGACCGAGGCCGCCTGCTGGCAGGCGAGCAGGGCGTCGGTGCCGTTGCTGGTCGTCAGAATCAGGGTCTTTCCTCTGACGACCGTGTCTTTCATCTCCAGCGGACTGTTGCCCAGCTGGAATCCGGGTATCCGTACGCAATTACGCTCGCCGGCGAGCAGGACATCGGTGCTGCCGATGGTCTGTGCCAGCCGCAGCGCTTCCTCGGTGGATGAAGCCGGAATGATGGCTCGGGCCCCGTTGCTCAGGGCGGCGCACATCGTGGTGGTAGCGCGGAGAATATCGATGACGAACACCACCCGCTGGTGCAGTTCCGCCTGACCCAGCCCAGCCGGGGTGAAGGCGACATCGATTCTCATGACTCGGCCCGCAGCAGGTGTGACTCTCGCTCGAGAAATCTGGTGTCGATCTTACCCGACACGAAGTCGGGATGCCGAATGACCCGGGCGAGGAAGGGAATGGTGGTGGTGACGCCTTCGAGGATGAAGCTGTCGAGGGCCTGGCCCATGCGGCTGAGCGCTTCTTCCCGCTGATTGCCGTGCACGATGACCTTGGCGAGCAGCGAGTCGTAGTACGGAGGCACGCGGTACCCGGCATAGACATGGGTGTCGACCCGGACCCCCGGGCCACCCGGAGGATGGTAGGCGGTGATCAGGCCGGGGCTGGGCTGAAAGTTCCGGTAGGGGTCTTCCGCGTTAATGCGGCATTCGATGGCGTGGCCGCGCAGCCGCCGGCCGTCGCCCTGGAAGCTGCCTGGCTCGCCGGCCGCCACCCGGATCTGCTCCTTCACGATGTCGAAGCTGGTCACCATCTCGGTGACCGGATGCTCCACCTGAATCCGGGTATTCATCTCCATGAAATAGAAGTTGCCCTCCGGGTCCACCAGAAACTCGATGGTCCCGGCGCCGCTGTACCCGATGTTTGAGGCCAGCGCCACGGCGGCCTTGCCCATGCGCGCCCGCAGCTCGTCGGTCAAAGCCGGGCTGGGGCTTTCCTCGATCAGTTTCTGGTGTCGCCGCTGGACCGAGCAGTCACGCTCGCCCATGTGGACCACCTTGCCATGGTTGTCGCCCATGACCTGGATTTCGACGTGCCGGGGATGCTCCAGATACTTCTCCACGTAGACCGAGCCGTTGCCGAATGCCGCCAGCGCCTCGTTCTGGGCCAGCCCGAACAGCTGCGGGAACTGGTCGGCATCGGACGCGATCCGCATCCCCTTCCCGCCCCCACCGGCGGTGGCCTTGATGATGACCGGAAACCCGATCTCGGTGGCCGCGGCCAGCGCCTGGTCCACGTCTTCAATAGTGCCCGGCGTGCCGGGAACGGTCGGCACCCCGGCCTCCTGGGCCAGGCGCCGCGCGGTTGCCTTGTCGCCCATCTGGCGGATCTGGTCGCCGGTCGGTCCGATGAATGTGATGTTCGAGGCCTTGCAGATATCGGCGAACGCGGCGTTCTCGGCCAGGAAGCCATAGCCCGGATGGATCGCATCCGCCCCGGTGATCTCGGCCGCGGCAATGATGTTGGGAATCTTGAGGTAGGACTGCCGGCCGGGAGGCGGACCGATGCATACGTCGTCATCGGCGAAGCGAACATGGAGCGACTCGCGGTCGGCTTCGCTGTACACGGCGACCGTCTGCACGCCCAGCTCGCGGCATGCGCGAATCACCCGCAGGGCGATCTCCCCGCGGTTGGCGATCAATACCTTCTTAAACATGCAGAGATCCGGCCTGCGCTGGCGGGGTAACCACCGTCTCGAACATCAGGGTGTGAGATCCAGCGGCTGAGACTTCGCCGAGTCACCGGAGACGTCGGAGAAGCTGCGGTCGGACGCGGAATCCACGCCCGACACCCGGAGGGCGAACTCGTTCGGGTTGGTGGAGTAGAACAGCGCGCTCTCGTAGGAGATGGCCCCCTCCTTGTACCACCGCATGAGCGACTGGTCGAACGTCTGCATCCCATAGGACACGGCTCCCCCGGCGATCAGATCGGGGATGTGCAGGGCCTTTTCGATATCGCGGATGTTGTCGGCTACGGTCGCGGTGTTGATCAGGACCTCGGCGGCAGGCACCCGGCCCCGGCCATCGGCCCGAGGCACCAGCCGCAGTGAGACGATCGCCTGGAGCGCGGTCGAGAGCAGCATCCGGACTTCGTGGTGCTGGTGCGGAGGGTAGAACGACAGGATCCGGCTGATGGTCTGGGTCGCGTCGGTGGTGTGGAGCGTGGAAAAGACCAGGTGGCCCGTGTCGGCCGCCTTGAGCGCGGTGTCCAGCGTTTCGACGTCCCGGATCTCGCCCACCAGGATCACGTCCGGGTCCTGCCGCAGCACATGCCTCAGCGCCGATCCGAATGACAGCGTATCGTTGCCGACCTCACGCTGGGAGATATTCGACTGCACGTCCCGGTGGAGAAACTCGATCGGGTCCTCGATGGTAATCACGTTGACCCGGCGGTTCTGGTTCACGTGATTGATCATGGAGGCGAGCGCCGTGGATTTACCCGACCCGGTAATCCCGGTGATCAACACCAGACCGCGGGGCCGGAGTGCGATCTCCTCCAGCACCGCCGGCAGGTGCAGCTCGCGGACCGTTTTCACCTCGTAGGGGATGGCGCGGAAGGCGAAGGCGAGGGTCCCGCGCTGCTGATAGATGTTGGTACGGAAGCGGCCTACACCCGGGACGCCGATGGCGAAGTCGGCTTCCTTCCTCTCCGAGAACTCCTTCACCTGCCTCGGCGTCATGATCTGCTCCGCCAGCAGCTTCAGGTCTTCGGGCTTGACCGGCGGCATCTCCAGACCGTGCAGCTCACCGTTCAGCCGCACCGTCGGGGGGCGGCCCACTTTGAGGAGCAGGTCCGAGGCGTTTTTCTGCACCATCTGAGCGATGGTCTGCTTGAAATTGAAGGTCGAGGTGGGAGCGGCGGCGGGTTTGGCCTCAGCCATTCGGATCTACCCGGAAGAGGACCTGTCCAAACTCGACCGGATGGCTGTCCTCAACGTTGATCTCGCGGACCACCCCGGTGATCTCGGCTTCGATTTCATTCATGATCTTCATGGCCTCGATGATGCACACGGTCTGCCCCGCGGTGACCCGATTGCCGACCTTGATGTACGGCTCTGCCCCCGGCTCCGGGGCCTTGTAGAAGGTGCCGACCATGGGCGATCGGATCTCCTTGAGGTTGGCGGCCGGCGCGGCTGGTCGGGCCGCGGTGTCCGCCCGTTGCTCCGCCGAAGCCGCGGCCGCCGGAAGCGAGACAGACATCGGAGCGGCCATGGGGGCGACCGGTGCAGCACTGGTCCGAGTGATGACCACGCCGGTACCGAACCATCCCTTCACCTCGATCGATCCGATCTCCGGCGTCTCCCGCAGGAGCTGCGCCAGCCGCTTGACATCCTTCAGGTCAATGGAGTGGATGCCCGGCACATTTTGCAGCAGCTCGGCGAGCTCCTGCATCTCTTTTGGGCTCATACGCGGGTCAGGTACTTGTCTTCGCGGCGGTCGACCCGAATCACCTGACCCTCCTCGATGAAGAGCGGAACCTGCACCGTCGCCCCGGTTTCCAGGGTGGCGGGCTTCGTTCCACCGGTAGCGGTGTCTCCGCGGACGCCAGGAGCTGTCTGCGTGACCGTGAGTTCGACGAAAGACGGCAGCTCGACCATGATCACCCGGTCGTTGTAGACCAGCCCCTCGCACTCCATGCCTTCCTTCAGGTACTTCAACTGATTCGGACCAATCACTTCATCGGTCATCATGATGTCGTCGTAGGTCTGCTGATCCATGAAGTGATAGAAGTGGCCGTCGCCGTAGGAAAACTGGATCTGGCGACGCTCCAGGCGCACTTCCTGCACCTTTTCGCCCGCATTGTAGGTGCGATCGATGACGGCCCCGGTCCGGATGTTCTTGAGCTTGGTGCGCACGAAGGCGCCGCCCTTACCCGGTTTTACGTGCTGGAAATACACCAGCTGATAGAGCTGGTTCTCGATCTCCAGCACGAGACCGTTTCTGAAGTCCGCAGTGGAAGCCATGGCACCGCAAGTAAGGGGTCGAAGGTCAAGGGTCTAGGGTCAAGCACGGCACTTCCGGTACCTCTCTGGTCTCGACTCTAGGCTCTAGACGGTAGACTCTAGACCCTAGACTAATTCAAGCAACTCCGTCCGCCCGTCCGAAAGACACTCAGTCCGATCCGGGCCCAGGTACACGTCGTCTTCCAGCCGAACCCCACCCCAGCCCGGAAAATAGATGCCCGGTTCAACGGTCACCACAGCATGCTGCGGCAAGGGCAAGTCGGACATCGGGGCCAGCCGCGGCGCCTCGTGCACCTCGAGACCCAGACCGTGCCCGAGCGAGTGTCCGAAGGCGTCACCGAAGCCTCGCGCGGCTATGACGTCACGGGCCAACGCATCACCCTCGCGGGCCAGCATGCCCGGCCGAAGATGCTCGATCGCGCGGCGCTGGGCTGATTGCACCAGCTGATATACCGTACGCTGGCGTTCATCGGCGCGGGCGCCCACTATCACGGTTCGGGTGAGGTCGGCACAGTATCCGTTCACCTGCGCGCCGAAGTCAAGCAGCAGTAGCTCCCCGGCCTGCACCACCCGGTCGCTGGTCCGCGCGTGCGGCAGCGCCGAGCGCGGGCCCGAGGCCACGATGGTAGGAAACGGATGCCACTCGCTTCCACGGCGCCGAAGCGCCCCTTCGAGCGCCGCGCCGATTTCCATCTCCTTCTGTCCCGGCCGTATCGCCGGCAGCACCTCTGCCAAGCCATCCTGCGCCAGTGTCGCAGCAGCCCGAATGGCGGCGACTTCCTCCGGCGCCTTCACGGCGCGGAGGGCCTCCACCAGATCGGCGGTCGGGATGACGCGGGCCCGAGTCAGGCTGCTGACCCGTTCGGCATCTCGCACCGTCAGCGAGTGTGCCTCGATCCCCAGGTTCCCGATCGGACGAGCGGCAAGGACCCGACCCAGCCGTTCCCAGACACTCCGCTGATCGATCTCCACCATCGTGGTGTTGCCGACCTCCGCGGGCGCCTGCGCGGCATAGCGGAAGTCGGAGATCAGAATGGTCGCGTCCGCCCGGATCAGCAGGAGCGCGGCGGAACCGGTGAAGCCGGTCAGGTACCGTATGTTGGGCAGGTGGGTGACCAGAAGCCCTTCCAGCCCTTCCGCATCCAACGCGACCCTGAGGGCAGCCTGCCGCTCCGCGCGCCGCTCAGGCGCCACGCAACCGGCCCACCAACGCTTGCAGGGCGAGAAGGTAGCTCTGCGCCCCGAAGCCGCTGACCATGCCGACGGCCAGGTCCGCGATCACTGAGTGACGCCGCTCCGGCTCCCGAGCGAAGATGTTCGACAGGTGCAGCTCGACGAACGGAATCCGGACCGCAAGCAAGGCATCCCGCAGCGCAAGGCTCGAATGCGTCAGCGCGGCGGCATTGATCAAGGCACCATCAGCGCGGCCCGAAAGGCTCTGTACCGCATCCACCAGAGCGCCTTCATGGTTGGTCTGAGACCACTGGATCTCCACCTCGAGCGACCGCGCTGCTTCGCGGACCATTGCCTCGATCTCAGCCAGGCTGGTTCGCCCGTAGACCTCCGGTTCCCGCTGCCCCAGCAGGTTGAGATTGGGGCCGTTGAGCACCGCGATGCGCATTCAGCGCTTCAGGTTCTGCAGCCAGGACTGGAATTGGTCGAGGTCGTCTTCCCCGGGATCGGATTTCCCTTGGCGCGATGGACCGGCGGCGTCCGCCTCCGAGCCGAAAAAGTCGTCAAACGACACCGCGGCGTCCCCTTTCTGCTCTCCGGCCGGCACCGCGGGCGGCGCCGGCAGTTCTTCATCTCCATAGCCGAGCGGGCCACCGCCGTTCTGCCCGGAAGTCGAGGAGCCAGCCGCATCGCTGGATGAGAGCCGGGCCGATAACAGGGCGCGGAAGAAGGCGGCAACGGATTGGCCGTTAGTCTCGCGTGCCAGGTACTGGCGCTTGGGAGGCTCCGGAGGAATCCGATCCGCCTCGGGAGGCTCCGGAGGAGTTCGATCCGCCTTGGGAGGCTCAGGGGTGATCCACTCGAGCTCCGCGGGAGCCATGGCAGGAGGCGGCGCCACGGCCTCGAGGGAGGGCTCTTCGACTGGTGCCGGCGGCTTGGGGGACGCGAGCCGGGCGGCCACCGACTTGAGGTCTTCCGAGGCATCCGGTACGCTGAACTCGGAATTTCCCGAGACCTCGAGGAGCACCTCTTCGCTGGTCTCCACACCCAGCCCCCCCGTGGCCTCGAGCGGAGGCTGGAATTCGGCGCTGATCAGTCCGGGGAGCGGCTGCACGGGTTCGTCAGTTGACTCTGGGCTATTTCGTACCTCGGCGGTGGAAGCAACGGCATCCGGAACCTGGGGCTCTGCTTCCACGACTTCTTCCGCGGACGTGGCCGCAGTCGCCGGCTCAGGTGCTGACGTCTCGATGAAAGGCAGCGGGACATCCTGCGGGCTTGCCGGCCCGTCCGCCGCCATGACCGGCTCGGGCTCGACCGGCTCCGGTTCGGGCTCGACCGTTTTCGGCTCGGGGTCGATCGGCTCCGGTTCGGGTCGGCGCGCCACGGCCGGCTCGGCGGACATAGGCTCAGGGCTCGCGGCTGGCGGCGCTTCGCTCACGGCGGGCTCGGAGGAGAGATCGATCATCTCAAGCGCCGGGGCCGGGGCATCCACGTTTGCCTCCTCCGGAGCGGGAACCCTGGCGATGGGCGCGCTGCCGCTCGGTTTCGCCGCTTGAACCCGCTGCAGTTGCTCCTTGGCGTCGTCGTTACTGCGATCTACCGCCACCAGGCGCCGCAACCAGTTTTCCGCCTCGGTGTACCGTTCCAGGCGCTCGCTTATGTCGGCCAACGACTTCAGGGCGATGACATTCTCGTCGTCCAGGCGCAGCACGTGGGCAAATGCGGCCTCTGCCGAGGGCAGGTCATTGAGGTCCTGATGACACCGCCCCAGCACGATGCTGGCAGGGATGTAGTTGGGGTGCAACTCGAGCCCGGCCGTCAACAGCTCCAGTGCCCGGGGTATGTCTCCGCTTTTTCGATGCACCTCTGCAAGCGGGGCAAAGGTGAGCCCATGGGGATTGTCGGCGTACCGGCGCTCTAGTTTTTCGATTTCGCTAGTGGCCATCGGTTCCGGTATTCGCGGTCAGAATCGCAGTGGGGGAAAACGGTATGCGCCGCTCCGGGGAGTAGGTGAGAGTAGTGGCCGGCGCCCGGCGTGTCAACTGCTAACCGGAATGGCGCCTTGAGGTTCTGGGTCGACGGCCTTAAACTTCCGGCTCTTCAGAATCCACGGGTTGGAGTCCCGAATCCTCTATGATGCAAGCATTCCGTAACGCGGCCAAACCGATCATGGTCGTGGTCGCCATCACGTTCTTTGCCTGGCTGGTTCTCGATCTGAGCGGCATAACCGGTGGCACCGGACTGCTCACCAATACCTCGGTCGGCAAGGTCAATGGCCAGAGCATCGACGCCCGGACCTACCAGACCATCGTGCAGCAATCCATCGATGCGCGGCAGCAGGAGAGCCCCGGCGCTCTGGGTCTGGAGGATTATCAGCAGGTTCGGGACCAGGTGTGGGAACAGATCGTGCAAAACAATGTCCTGAACGCGGAGTACCGCCGCCGGGGCATCAATGTGACCGAAGACGAGATCGTCCAGGCCATCCGCAACTCTCCGCTGCCCGAGTTCCAACGCGTCCCAGAGTTCCAGACCGACAGTCAGTTCGATCTCGGGAAGTACCAGCGCTGGCTTACCTCGAGTGTGGCGCAGCAATATCTGCCCACGTTGGAGGCCCAATATCGGGAGGAGCTGCAGCGTGCGAAGCTGCTCCGAGTGGTGACGGCAGACGTGTATCTCTCCGACGCCGCACTCTGGGAGCAGTACCGGGACGAAAACGAGACCGTCAAGATCGAGCTCACGGCGATCGTGCCCCGAAATGCTGTTCCGGACTCCTCGGTGAAGGTCAGCAGCGCCGAAGCCGAGGCCTACTACAAGGCCCACACCGACGAGTTCAAACGTCCCCGGACCGCCTACCTGAGCTACGTCGCCCTGCCTCGGCTGACTACCGCCGCCGACACCGCGGCCACTCGCGCCCGGGCCGACTCGGCCCGCCAGGAGATCGTGGCTGGAGCCCCTTTTGGGGAAGTCGCCACCCGGGAATCGGCCGATACCGTGAGCGCTGCCAAGGGGGGGGATCTTGGGGAGTGGACCAGGGGATCGATGGACCCCGCCTTCGACTCCGCCGCCTTTGCCTTGCCGCTCAAGACCGTCTCCAAACCGGTGCTCTCACAGTTCGGATTCCACATCATCGAGATCACCAGTCGGAAAGGGAACAAGGCCAAGGGCCGTCACATCCTCTTTCCTATCGATGTAACAGGAAGTCACCGGGATCAGCTCGACGCCCAGGCCGACAGCCTGGAGAGCCTCGGCGCGGAGCGGACCGATCCTGCCGCACTGGACACAGTGGCGCGGGCCCTCAAGCTGAAGGTCGGCAAATCCAGGGGAGTGCAGGAGGGAACCAAGGTTCAGCTGGGTAACTATGTCGTGCCTGACGCCGCCGTCTGGGCCTTCGGCGGGCCCAAGCCCGGCGCCACCAGCCCTGTCATCGAGACGCCGTTTGCGTACTACCTGTTTCGACTCGACAGCCTCCACGCCGCCGGGGTGCCGACGCTGGCGGAGATTCGATCCAGTGTCGAGCTCGTCGCGCGCGACAAGAAGAAGTGGGATGAGGCGCGCAAGATCGCCAAGAACTATCTGAAGCGGGTGGAAGAGGGGAGCACCTTGGGACAGGCGGCGTCGGCCATGAAGCTGCCCCACCGTGAATTCGGTCCCTTCAGCCGAATCAACCCTCCGCTCACGAGCCCCATGGTCGTGGGTACGGCATTCGGTCTGGACGCGGGTCAGCGGAGTGGGATATTGGACACCGAGGAAGGACTGTACGTCCTGAAGACGATCACTCACACCAAGGCGGACTCAACCAAGTTCGTGAAGGAGCTCGATCAGTACCGCGCCCGCGCCATCAACGCCGCTCGCCAGGAACGGGTCCGGAGCTACCTCGCGGCTCTCCAGGGTGCGGCCAAGGTGGTCGACAACCGCGCCAAGGTGCTCCAGGCCACGCCGGCCACACAGGATCCGACTTCGGCGTTATAGGAAGGACGGGAAGGACGGGAAGGTAGATACAACGAGGGCGAGGGGACACGGGGTTTGCCCGGATCCTCCCGCCCTTTGCCATTTGAATCCTTGTCCAACCTTTACTTTCCTTCCCGACTTCCCGCCCTTCCCGTCCTTCCCGCCTACTGCGACAGGCGCTTCGGCTCTCCCGCCTGGGGCGCTGGCTGGGCCACATCTGCCGGACGGGGGGGAAGGTTGTTGCGCTGCTCGTCGGGGCTCATGATCGCTTCCTGCGTATCCGAAATGCTCCGCTTGAACTCCCGGATGCCCTTGCCGATGGATGCGCCGACCTCAGGCAGCCTCTTGGCGCCGAAGAGGAGCAGCACCACAAGCAGGATGACCATGATCTCGGTGAAGCCAAGGTTACCCACGGGGACCTCCTAGAAAAGCGAACGCGCGATCAGATACGCCACCAGGACCCCGAGCAGGCTCAGGATTGACACGTGCAGCCCGATCGGCCCTAACGTGAAGGATACCACCAGAAGATCGGCGGAAACAGGGCCGAAGATGGCGGTCCAGGTGCTGGTGAAGAAGGTTCGTGCGGCGCTGTCGGGAAGGGTTTGGCGGACGAGCGCGTTGAGCGCTCCGCCGGCGACGAATCCTGCGACGAGCACTCCCAGGTAGAACCCGGGACGGCGTGGTCCGGACGGCATCAGCGTCTGCGATCGATGACGTAGGTAATGCTGGCCCGGAGCGCTTCCCGCGCGGGGGACGGCGACAGGAGCTCGAGCTCAGTCTCGGCCACCTGCGCCAGACGCAGCGCACGCTCCCGGGCATACTCGAGTCCACCGGCACGACTGACGGTCATGATCACCTCGGCAATTTGGGAATCGCTCGGCTCCGGCGTCTGGAGCAGCCGGGAAATACCGCGGCGTTCTCCCTCGTCCATCCGCGGCAGCGCAGCAATGAGCGGCAGGGTCACTTTGTGCTCTCTCAGGTCGGAACCGAACGGCTTGCCGGTGACCGAGGCATCTTCGGTGTAGTCCAGGAGATCGTCGACGATCTGGAAGGCCATGCCTAGCGCGCCACCGAACCGTCGGAGAGCGCCACGCTCCTCCTGGCTGGCCAGCAATGCCCCGATCTCACAGGCGCCGGACACCAGCGACGCCGTTTTCGCCTGGATCAGCAGGTCATACTGCTCCTCGGAAAACTCCAGTGGGTCATGGGCGAGGAGCTGCCGCATTTCGCCCACGGTCATGTCATTGGTGACGCGGCTCAGCACCCGCAACGGCTCCAGGTCGTTCAGTCTCACCAGCTCGATCACGGCGCGGGAGTACAGATAGTCGCCCATGATAACGGAAACCTGGTGGCTGAACAGAGAGTTGATCGTCGGCATGCCACGACGCAGCACCGAATGATCGACTGAGTCGTCGTGCACCAGAGTGGCCAGGTGGATGAGCTCGACGACAGCGGCCAGCGTCGTGGCCCGGGGGTCCTGGCCGCCGGTGGCCTCCTCCGCCAGCAGCAGCAAGGTGGGCCGGAACATCTTGCCCTGCATCTGGAACAGGTGGGAATTGACCTCAGTGATGAGACCGAAGTCCGCTTCCACGATGCGGCGGAGCTCCTGCTGCACCCGCTCCAGCCGCGGCCGCACGCCCCGTTGGAGATCGTCCAGAGTAATCGGCGCGGTCTGAAAGCTCATTTACGCCGAGCCGCGCTGAGGCGCTGCACCCGCTTGCTCAGATCCAGAAAGCTGATGTCCACGACCATTGCGCGCTCGTAGCTGCCGATGGCATCAGCATCCTTGCCCAGAGCCTCGGATGCGCGGCCCAGCCAGTAGAGCAGGCCGATCTTGGCCTCATCCCCGCCCGGCATGCTGTCGACAGCCCGGCGCAATACGGCCTCGCACGCGGCGTGCTGTCCCTTTTCGAAGAAGGCCATCCCCAGCGCTTCCGAGGTGCGCAGCCGCCCCTCGGGCGACCGCAACGCTTTCTGGAACTCGGCGATGGCCTCGTCGAGCAGGCCCATCTCCTTGAAGGCAACGCCGAGATCGTAGTGGGCCTCGTAATCATCCGAATCGAGGTTCTGGTCGATGCCGCGCTTGAACTGCTCCAGGATCTCGTGAAACTCCCGTTGCTCGTCCTGGTCCTGGGGCTCGCGGCGATTCACCCGCATCCGAGTGTCCCGGCGGTTCTCCTCCTCGAACACCATCGAGCCCAGATCCACGAAGTCTCCCGCCGCCGCGGCAGGGGCACGGCGAGGTGCGCTCGGCGGAGGGGGCTTCGGCGCCGGTGGGCTGGGCGGCGGTGGAGGGGGAGCTGCCTTTGGCGCAGGCGCCGCGGGGGGCGGCTTAACCGGGGCCGGCGTGGGCGCTGCGGATGGGATCGGGCTCGGTGCCCGGGCCGCAGGGGGCGGCGGCGTCTGGGGTGCAGCACCGGGGACTGGCGCACCCAGCCGCCCCAGCGCCGCGGCAGCACGCACATGCTTGGGATCATGTTCGATGACCCGGCCATACACGGCGATCGCCTTTTCCAGCGCACCTGACTTCGCCAGGGCGTCGCCCAGGCCCAGGTAAGCCTCCAGCAACGGACCCCTATCGCCAGCCCGGTAGGCAAGCTCCACCCGCTTTTGATGGTGGCTCACACTGTCCGGTGTCAGCTCCACAAGGCGGTCCGCCATCTGCGCGGCCCGAAGCCAATCCTCCCGGTCCTCATAGCCGGCCAGGGCCAGCTCCAGCTCCTCCTCGACCCGATCGGTCTCGCCGGCGGCGACCAGTCCATCCGCCATAGCGAGGTGCACATCCGGATTTTCGGGATCATCGAGGACCCGGTCCTCCAAGTCGGCCAGCGTGGGCGGCCCGGACAGGGCGTCCCGCACCAACGGGAGTGGTTCCCCGGCGTCCAGCGAGTCATCCATGGCAGCAGCTGGATCCGGGCTGGACTCCGGCTCCGGCGGCACGTCAAGAACTATCTCATTGTCGGGAAACGACACGATAATGTCCTGGCCCAGATCCAACGAACTGGCCCCGAGATCGGGAGAGACCTCACCAAAGGAGGTGCCCTGCATTCCTTCCAGCGGAGTCCCTTCGTAGGTCAGGTCCGGCGGTTCCTGTCGCTGAATTTCCAGCGGCGAGTCCAGGTCGAGGTTGCTCGACAGACCACCGGCGCCCGGGTCCTCGGTAACCAGCGAGTCAATGATGAGGTCATCAAGCGGCTCCGGGCTTGCTGACGCCGCGATCTCGTCCAGCAGCGTTTCCGTCTCTATAGGCTCGTCAGGCTCGGCAATGGGCGGCGGCGGAGGCGCTACGGCAGGGGGAGGCGGATGGACGGAGCGAGCCGGGCCAGCCGCCGGCGAGCGACTCGGCGGCGGAGAGCTCAGATCGACGCCGGTATCGAGGAAGATCAAGTCGCCGCGGGAGGGACCGGCCTTGGCCGATGGTTTGGGCGGCTCCGGGGGATGGGCGTGCTCGGGCGCCTCCGCGGCCGCACTGAGCCTCTCGCGCGCCTTCCGAGCCCCGGCCTTGTCTCCCATCGCCTCCATGTCTTCAGCCATCTTTTCGAGCTGCTCGCGGGCCTCATCCTCCCTCGAGCTGGCCCGCAACAGCTCCACCAGCATGCTCCGGATCTCCTGGCTGCCGGAGAACTGGTCCGCGAACAGCTTCACCGCTTGGAAAGCCTGGTCGAGCTGACCCAGGGCGTTCATGCGCTCCAGAAACTCGATCAGGTTTCGCTTGGCTTCAATGACCACATTCTTGCGGGCGTGGAGTTGCGAAAGCTTCAGGTAGGTCTGAGTCCGGCCTGGGTTCACCCGCAGGATCTTGCCACACAGTGCGATGGCGTTATTGAAAAATCCCTGATCGGCGTAGAGGTCGACCGCCCGCTCGTACGAGCGCACCGCCTCTGCCGTGTCGTTGATCTTGAGGTAGAGGTCCCCGACGCGGTTGTAGAGCGACAGGTCAGGGGTAGTTTCCGCCCCGGACTCGGCCTGCTGAATGGCCTTGAGGTAGACTTCGATGGCTTTTCGCCAATCCTCCTTCTGCTCCAGCTTCCGCGCCGTGTCTTTCAGCTTTTCAAGATTCATGCGGCTCGGGCTGGAGAAGGGATACGTGAGATAAGAGTCGGAGTGACTGAAAGATACCGGGCCGCCAGAGGGGCAGCAAGCGACCCGATCAGGCGCTCACAAATCGGCCGGTCCGGGATCCAACTCTCCGTCCGCCACGGCTCGCGCCATACGGTCCAGATCCGGCGCCGGGGACCGGTCAGCCCGTAAAGGTGACACGGGTGGAGTCAGTCCCCGGATCCGGCGGTAGAGCTCCGCCACCCCTCGTCCCGGACTCAGCGGCTTGAGGAACTCCAGACCCTGGGCCGCGCACAGCAGTTCGGCGGCCACGACCCGCTGCGCGTTGGTGAGGATCCTGCCCGCCTTGAACGCCGACGCCATGCCCATCGGGACAAAGTCCTCCTGGTTGGCATCAGTTGGAATCGAGCCAATGCTCGCCGGCATAGCCAGGGAACGCGACTCGGCCACCAGCGACGCGGCGGTGATCTGAACCATCATGAAGCCGGAGGACAGCCCTGGATCCTCGGTGAGGAAAGCAGGGAGTCCTTGCGACAGGTCCGGGTTCACCAGTCGCTCCACCCGCCGCTCCGCGATCGCCTGCAACGTCGTCAATGTGATTGCCAAGATGTCCAAGGCTTGCGCGACAGGCTGCCCGTGAAAGTTCCCGCCCGAGATGACATCGCCGTTGTCGAAGACCAGCGGATTATCGGTCGAGGCGTTCAGCTCCACTCGTACCGTTTCCTCCGCGAAGCCGATTGCGTCGGCAACGGCCCCCAGAACCTGCGGCGCACAGCGCAGGCTGTAGGCATCCTGAACCCGGGGATCGTTCTCGCGATGCGATTCCCGGATCTCACTGTGCTCGAGAAGCATCCGCATCAACGTGGCGGTCCGTATCTGGCCCGGATGGGGACGCGCCTCATGGATGCGAGGATCCAGCGGCGTGGGTGTTCCTCTGAGCGCCTCCAGGCTCATCGCCGCGGCGCCCACTGCGGTTCGCCAGAGGACCTTTGCATCATACACCATGAGGGCCAACAGGGCCGTCTGGGCCTGGGTTCCGTTAATGAACGCGAGACCCTCTTTCGGGGCAAAGCGGTACGGTGCTAAGCCCGCGGCCCGAAGCGCCTCTGCCGCAGGCGTCACACCCAGGGCTGTGATCACCTGCCCCTCGCCCATCAGCGCCAGGCCGATGTGGCTGAGCGGCGCCAGGTCGCCACTCGCTCCCACACTACCCTGCTCCGGCACCAGCGGCAGGATCCCGGCGTTGAGCATGGCTACGACCGCCTCGGCGAGTTCAGCCCTGACCCCACTGGTAGGCCGGAGCAACACGTTGGCTCGCAGCAGCATGACGGCGCGCACGACCGCTTCGGGAAGCGGATTGCCCACCCCGGCCGCGTGGCTGCGTATGAGGTTGGTCTGAAGCTGATCGAGCTGTCCCGGGGGAATCCGAACGTTGGCGAGCTTGCCGAAGCCGGTGTTGATGCCGTAGATCGTCTGGTTGGACGCGATTGCCCGATCTACTCTGGCTCTGCTCTCAATCAGGGCCCGGCGAGCGGCCGGCTGCAGCGCCACCTGAACGGTGGGGCTTCGCGCGACCCGGACCACGTCGGCAATCGAGAGCGACTGACCATCCAGAACACAAGCTGTCGCAGGCATCGCCGAAGTTGACGCCGTGAGGGCGACGATACAACCCCCCGGTGACCCGCGCTCAGCGACCTCCGGTTCTGCCCACCAGCAATTCGGGATTGCCTCGGTCGGTCTGGAATGCCCAATCCAGAATGATGAACGTGGGTCCCACGTGGGTTACCCGGACGGCTCCATACCGCACGAATCCGTCGCCACCATCCGTTTCAAACACGTATCCGAAGCCGGGTGAGGCCTCGATCGGCGAGGCGGCATACGGAGCGCAACCACCCGGACTGGTGTCCGGGAGACACGGAGCGAAGTCTACCGCGGTGAGGTCCTCGACTGGAATATCGCTGAAGAATTCCACCCCGGTGCCGGGGCGCACCGGCGTTAGAAAGACCGACCCGGCCATATCGCGTTCGACCGCAAAGTCGATGTCGGTGGCTGATCCGGCGCGCACCAGCGCCAGCTCGACGTCCTGAGCCTGCTGATCGGCGTTGAGGTCATCCCAGAACCGGAAGCCGCTCCCTGCGTCCTGCGAGGGGATCACGTTGAGTACGATGTTGCGGCTGTCCGGCCGGGGGGTGTCGGCACGACTCACGGATCTGGCACTCTCCGCGCCCTCCACCGAGCGCGCCGTGACCGAGAAGCAACGCGGGACGCCGTTGGCGAGAGCACCCACGATAAATTCCGGCGCGACCGTGGTCCCCTCCAGCGCCCAGCTGGTGCCGCAGAGGTCGTTATCGAAGTCGTAGGTGGTGCTGTAGACCCCGTAGTTCTGGAAATTCGAGGGATCCGCGGTGTAGGCATTGTCGTCCCATGACAGGGCAACTGCCAGATCCAGGGTCGTGCTGAGCAGATCCACCGGGACGTCCGGGGGAATGCCGGGAGAGTTGTTGTCGGAAGAGCACCCCGCCACCAGGCCGAGAAACACCGCCGTCCACCAGCCCCGCATACAGGTTCTCCAGAGAGGGATAGCACTTCGCCCGGCAGATCGCGTGCCAGACCAGAGCGGCAGCCACGGGCAGCAGGCTGAGCTATGTGGGGGTCCGGAGATGCGTGGGCTGGCCTGGCGCGCCCTCGAACCGTCCGGCCTGTCCACCCGGGAGGACAGGTCAGTCTTCAAACGTGGTCTGATCGTAGTCGAACTTGATATCAGGCAGGTCGGTGAGATGGATCGAGAAATAGAACGCAAAGTTGCCATTCGCGTTCCGCACGAAGTTGAAGCCGGCCCGCCACTCATGCAGCTCCCGCTCCAGTCTGACGACCTGCGACTCGAACTTGCTATCGGTAATGTTGAACTGGGACGACCACGACAGGGACCAGAACGGGGTGGGCGAGAAGCTGGTGCTGAACCCCAGGTTCTGTTGATCCTCCCGGATCTGACCCGGCACCTCCCGGGATCGTGACAGCGTGTAGTTGAAGTTGGCGGAGAAGCTCCGGCCTCCGGAAAAGGGCGCTTGCCCGCTGTTGTAGAAACCGGCCCGGCGTCCGACATCCGCCACGTAGGAGCTGGGAACCTCATCGGAGTCGTCCCGGCGTCCCGGCCTCCGTCCCAGCCCGAAGATGGAACCCAGGCTCCGTAGCATAGTCTCCGAGATCGCAAAGCTGGCGCTGACGCTGCTGAGAAAGGGATCGAAGTCGGAAGTATCCACCCCGGCTACGCCGGCCCAAAGGTCGTGCGTGAGGCTCAGGGTGAACTGGGGGACCAGATCGCTCAGGAACGAATTCGTCATCGTCTCCGTCACCCAGCCGGTTCGTCCCGGCTTCTTCGCCTGCTCCAGATCGTAGACCACGGGGCTAGTGTTGATGCTGAGCACCCGGAACTTTCGGGCATCCACCGCAGTGCTGTCACCCAACCGGGTCTTGGCTTTGGCCTCGAACGTCTGAGAAAGGCCAAGGCTTACCGTCTGCGTCGCATCGCTTCGCAGCTGAACCGTCTGGCCCGGCTCGACTATGGCCCGGGCGAACTCCTCGGGTACGTTCGCCGCCGGCGAGTAGTTCCAATTGATCGAGGGTGAGAAGCTGTGGCGAATGCGGCTGGCCAGGCCGAACCCGGGAAAGAAGGCGAACAGCGTCGGAGAGGCGCTGGCGGCAAACCGGAACCGTTTTCCCTGCACCACGAAGTCGCCCCCGGTGTTGCGATTTCGAACCGCGAAAGATTCCTGCGACGTCGTGTTGGCCACCCCCACCACCGGCTGGAGCTTCCACGAGCCGCGGAACAGGATCGGCAGGTTGATGCCGGTGTCCCAGTCGACCGCGGTGGAGAAGTCACCGGGAAAGAAACGGGTAACGCTGATCGAATCCGTTGGGTCCGGCGTACTGGGGTCATCCAGCCGGAATCCCACCGTGTCCACACCCTTGCTGGTCTGGTCGGTGACGCGAAGGGAGTTCTGCCAGTTGAATGACCAGAATCGAAGTGGGGTGTCGAAGTTGAAAGCGGTGATCCGCCCGTTTGCTTTCAGCTCCAGCGTATCCAGCCCCCCGCCTGGCCGCACCTGCACCACGGACGTCAACGGGGTGTTCGAGGTAGTGTTGTTGGTGAAGCTCAGCCCGGGCGACCAGGTGATGTCAGAGCTCAGGGCGATGGACGCCGGAGAGATCGTGAGTGCCGGGAGCAGCTGCTGTACGCTTCCATCGGACAGACTCTGCCGGCGGTTGCCGCCCAGGGTGACGGTCCCCCATCCATATCGTTTGGAGAAATTGACCGAGCTGGTGATCTGCTGAGTGTTTAGCAGCGGGTCGACCGCGTTCTGCTCCAGAACGGACGTGTTGCTGGCGTAATTCAGATCCAGACTCAGGCTGGTGGAGAGATTGAATGTCTGCTGATGATCCCAATTAAGAGTCATGGCGGACGAGCCTCCGGTCTGCTGCTGCTTGCTGAACGCAATGGAGCCGTTCACGAACCGGTTTAGCCAGTTGTACTGTCCCCCGATCCCGTATTGGACATAACGGTTCGAATACCAGTCCAGTCGCCCCGTGAAATCCAGGTAATCGCTGGGGGCCCAATAGTAGCCGATGTTGCTGATCTGGCGGTTGTAGGAGCGGTCCGGCCGCACCAGGTCGTTGAAGCCGAACGACGGGATCAGAATCCCCGAGTGGCGGCCCGGTCGCATGTCCTGGAACATGAACGGCAGCCAGAGGATCGGAACGTCCCGCACGTACAGTACCACGGGCCGGGCCACCAGCATGTTCCGGGCAACCCACTTCACCTGGCGGCCCGAAAAGTGATAATGCGGAGCTGGCAGATCGCAGCTGGTAATCTCGCTTGACGCGGCGTAAATCCGATTGGAGCTGGAGTCCTGGGAGACGTTGCCGCGGAGGAACCAGACGGTCGAGCCTTCGGTGAAGTTCGTCAGCGCGTCACTGATAACCCCTCGCCGGACGCAGGTGTCGTAGCGGATCTGCCGGCCGATCAGGACCTGTCCCCGATCGAACAGTTTGGGGTCGCCGGACGCATCCAGAAGGCAGCTCGTGCCGCGGTACGTGATCGTGTCCGCCTCCAGCATCGAGCCCCGGCGTTCGGTGAGCGCCTTCCCCTCCAGCCGGACCCGTTGATCCTCCATGAACACGGTCGCAGAGTCCGCGCGATACCGGGTGGCCTGATAGCCGGGCCGCGCCAGGAGCTCGGTCATGACCGAATCGGCCGGAGCAAAGCTCCGCGACGGCGCGGTCGGAAGCCCCATTCTGTTCGCTGTCGCGGTGTCGAGCGACTGACCAGGGGCCGGCAGGGAATCGGGTCCGAGGCGGGTGGAATCCTGCAGCGTATCGGGCCGTGCCGGCGGACGAGGCCGTTCTTGCGCTTCCGCGGGAGTGCCGAAGAGGCCCAGCAGCAGAAATAAGCCGATCGTGCCGCCCGCAACGGAGGCCTTGGCCGATCGCCGCTTGCCGATGAAGACCGATCCCGCGTACCCCACTTCGTACAGCAGCAGCAGCGGCACTGTCATCATCAGCATCGAAAGCAGATCGGCGCCGGGTGACAACACCGCCCCGGCCATGAACGCCAGCACCACGGCAAAGCGCCGGAAGCGGCTGAGCTCCGCCGGACCCACCACCCCCAGCCAGGACAGGATGATGATCACCAGCGGGAGTTCGAACGAGATCCCCAGCGCCAGCGTCACCTGCATTACAAAACTGAAATACTTGTCATACGTAATGAACGGCGCGATGGCCTCGGTCTGGAAGCTGAAGAGGACCCGGAGCGCCTGGGGTACCACGAAGATGTAGGCAAGGGCCGCACCGGTGAGGAACAGCAGCAGCCCGACGAAGAGCGAGGGCACCAGCGCCTTCTTCTCCCGGGCATACAGCGCCGGCGCCAGGAAGGCCCACAACTGCCAGAGGATGATCGGTGATGCCAGTACCAGCCCGACCAGAAACCCGAGCTTGAAGACGATCATCACCGGCTCGGTCGGGCTCAGCACGACCAGCTTGCCGTCGGTGAGATAGGGCGCGATGGGACGCTTGAGGAGACTGACCAGCTGAAAGTGTTGGACGGCCCACAGACCTGCGGCCGAGCCAAGGATTACGGCTGCGAGAGACCGGAGAATTCGGGATCGCAGCTCCTCGAGATGGTCGAGGAAGGGCATTTCCCCAGAAGAGCCGGTCATAACCGGGGGAGGCGCCCGGGGATTACCGCCCGAGCGCCTTCAGTCGGTCGCGCGCCAGCGCCGCTTCGTCGGACTGGGGATACTTCTGTACTACCCGCTGGTACGCCTCCCTGGCCTTCTTGGTTTCCTTCCGCCGCTCGGCCACGAGCCCGAGATTGTACTGCGCGGAGCCGGCCCGGCTGGACGCAGGATACTTCTGCACCACCTGGTTATAGTACGCCGCCGCCGAGTCGGGGTTCTCCGCGGCAAAGCTTTGTCCGATGAAGTACAGGGCATCCCCTGCCCGGTCGCTGGTGGGATAGGTTCGAAGCATCTCACGCAGGCCCTGCCGGGCTGTGGATGTGCTCCCCCGCCGAAGCTGCGCCAGCGAGGCCTCATACATCTGGTCTGCTGAGGCCGCTGACGGGCTGGGCGGGGCGTTGGTCTCGCCGGGGACTGCGGACGAGATCTGCTCACCCCGGGCTTCCAACTGCGTGCGGAGCTCGCTCAGACGCTGCTGGCTCTGGCCGGTCAGCTCCTGCAACTGCACCAGCTGCTGCTGGATGTTGTAGAGATCGGTGGCCAGGTCGCCCCGGATCTGAGTGGTCGCCCTTCGGTTGACTGTCAGCGAATCCATGACCCGCTGCTGCATCTGGATCACCTGCGTGAGCTGCGCCGCCCGGGCGGAGTCGCGACGCGCCGTCTCCGCCTTGAGCAGGGCGACATCATCCTGCACCTGCTGCACATCACTTTTGGTCACACACGCGCTGAGGCCCGCCATGACCCCGGCCCCGAGCATCCACAAGCGGGGGACCGCGGCGACGCGTCTCACTGTGGCGCGACGAGGTTATCGCCGCCACCCGTGACCTCGAACTCGTCTCGCCGGTTCTGGGCAAAGGCGGTCTCATCGGTGCCGGGATTGAGCGGACGCTCCTCGCCGTAGGAAATGACCTCGAGGCGGGAGGCGTCGATGCCCTTGCTCTCCAGATATCGCTTGGCGGCCCCGGCCCGCCGGTTGCCCAGCGCCAGGTTGTACTCGTCCGACCCACGCTCGTCAGCGTGGCCGCTGATCCGGAGCTTCACGTTCGGGTTGGCCTGCAGCACAGCGGCCTTGCGGTCGAGCGTGGCCTGGTCGGCCTGACGCACAGTGGCCTGGTCGTAGTCGAAGTTGATCATCGCAGCCAGATCCGCGGCCACGGCGCGCGAACGCTCTTCGGCCTCCCGGGCCATGCGCTCCCGTTCCATGCGCTCACGCTCGGCACTGTCATCCACCGGCGGGGGCGCCGGAGTCGGCTCGGCAGCAGGGGGCGGCGCAGGGGCGGGCTCCTCGGGTGCCGGATTGCCGCCGCAGGCAACGGCGAACGCGGCGGCGGCCAACAGCATCAGCAGAGATGGTGCTCGCATCATCACTCCGGAATCATGGGTTGGGAACAAGAGTGGCCCGCCCTAGGCGGCGCGACCACGACGGAAGCCGGGTGGCACCTGGCGTCATCAACTGGCGCACCCGGCCGGTTTCCATGTCGAGGATCCAGATCTGGCGGCGTCCGCTCCGGTCGGAGATGAACGCCACATGCCGACCGTCGGGGGCCCAGGTCGGGTCTTCGTTGCGTCCCGAGGACGTGAGCTGCCGGACGCGGCGGCCCGAAACATCGACCACGAAGATTTGCGGACTGCCGGATACCTCACGGTGAAATACGACACTGGCTCCGTCCGGAGACCACTCGGGAGCATTCGAACTTCCCGTGGCGCCGAAATCGAATGGCGCCAGCAGCTCCTGGTCGGTCCCGTCCGCAGCCATCACATACAATTGGGTCGGTCCGGCACGCGTCGAGATGAACGCGATGCGCCGCCCATCTGGCGAAAACGTTGGGGATAAGTTGTCCGCGTAGCGTCCCACGGTCAAGCGTTGCGCACAACAGCGCTCGGTCACGTTGGCGGTGTAAATGTCGGTCCCGCGCTCGTCCGAGTGCGCGAACGCCAACGTGCGGCCGTCGGGAGAAAACGCCGGCGTAATATTCAGTGCGGTCTGCGAGCCAGGTGCGACGAACGTCGGGCCGCCCGCGAGTGACTGCACTACAACGCCACCCCGCCCCTCGCCCAGCTGCGTGAAGGCGAGCCGCTGCCCGTCCGGCGCCCACACCGGCGACAGCGCCGTCTGGCCCGACGGGGTTACCGGCGTGATATCGTGTCCATCGCTGTCGGCCCGATAGACCCGCCCACCCGAGACAAACAACATGCGGCTTGCGGCGGCGCCCGCCGTACCGCTGGCCCAACGGGTAATCTCATCTGACAGTCGGTGGACGTCGAGCCGGAAATCGGATCCTGCCGGCAGCTGAACCGTCTGCTGGTTCCTGAGCCGTCCGGCGTTGATGTCATGCAGCTTGGCGGTGACACCGCCGGCGGCCTGGCTGAGCTCCACCGCAAACTCGGCACCCAGCCCCTTGTACAGCTCGTAGTTGACCGGGCCACCTTCCTGCCCGCCGCCGCCGGCACGGGAGAGTTGCGGATCATCGCCCACGGCAATGATCTCGAATCGGTCGCTGTAATCGAGATCGCGCCGGACCATGGCGCGGACCGAGTCGAGGCCGGACCCCGGCAGGACGATCAACCCCGGCCTGACGCCCGGGCGATAGTCCACCCCTACTCGCACCCCCTCGTCCACACGAGTCGTGTCCTGTGCGGCCAGCGGGGCCGCGGCAACGCCGGCGGCAAGAAGTATCACAAGAAGTCGTATCATCGGGTTGGCTGGAAGTAGAAGCTGACCGGCAGCACGTCCGCCTGCCAGCCATCGGGCAACTGGCCGAACGCACGCGAGTTCCCCGCCGCTTCGATGGCGCCCTGGGCGTCGATGTCGAAGGCGAAGCTGCCGGAGCGGGTCACAAATCGGATGTCGCGCACCGATCCGTCACGCAGAATTAGGAAGCTGATCTCGGCGAAGTTGCTCTGTTTTGCCGAGGCGCGGTCCCAGCGCTGGTACACCTGGGTGACGATGTTGCGGAGGTACTCGGGAAACGGGAACGCCAGGCCAGGAGTCTTGATCGTCGCCACGTCAGTGCCGGTGCTCGGCGTTTCCCCCGGAGCCGGCGCAACCCGGGCAGCGGTCTGAGGAGACGGCTCGCGCTCGGCGTCAGCCGGTGGGGGCTTGGGCGAGGGAGCGGGCGCGGTCTTGGCTGGCTTGGGCTTGGGTACAACCGGCGCGGGCTTTTCTTTCAGCGGTGCGGGCTTTGGCGGAGTCGGCGTGGGCTTCTCCTCGGGCGGAGGCGTGGGCAGCGCCTCACGCGCCAGTCGTTGCTTGGTGGTCGGAGCAGGAGCAGCCACGAGATCGACCGCGTAGGAGGGCGGCGCCGCGCGAGTCGGCCGCACCGCAGCGGCCAGAAAGAAGACTACGCCGGCATGGACCGCGATTGTGCCCACCAGCCCGGCCAGGGTCCCCGGGGGGCCCTGCTGGGACTTCCGGGTTTTCACGGCGATTCTTCCTCGGCAGCCACCAGGCCCACGTTCTGCACCCCGGCGGTGCGGATGATCGCCAGCACCCGCACCACGTCCCCGTACGGCACGCGGGCGTCCGCCTGCAGATAGACCCCGGTGGGCTTCCGGGTCGCGACGAGCGAGCGGAAGGTCACCCTGAAATCAGAATAGGAAACCGGTGTCTGGTCGACATAGATGCGACCGTTCCGATTTACCGACACCACCATTCCCTCCTTCGGAGAGAGCGGCCGAGCCTCGGCACGGGGCAGCTCGACGTCCACGCCCCCCTGCATCATCGGTGCCGTAATCATGAAGGTAATCAGCATGACCAGCATGACGTCCACCAAGGCGGTGACATTGACGTCCGCCATGAGCGGCAGCTCGCCGCGCTGGCTGCCCAGCCCCCCACCCAGTCCGCTCGCCATTTAGACCAGCCCCTCGCGGGCCATCGTGCCGATGAGCTCGTTGGCGAATCCCTCGAGCTCCCCGGCGAACAGTCGGACCCGATTGACGAAGATGTTGTAGGCGATCACCGCCGGGATGGCGGCAAGCAATCCGCCCGCCGTCGCCACCAGCGCCTCGGCCACCCCCGGCGCCACCGCCGAGAGATTGCCGGATCCCTTGGATGCGATGCCGATGAATGCGCTCATGATGCCGAAAACGGTGCCGGTCAGCCCCAGCAGCGGCCCCACGGAGCCAATGGTCGCCAGCCACGGAATGTAATGGCCCAACAGGTCTCTCTCGGCGGCAACTTCCTTACCGAGCACCATTTTCAGGGCTTCGAGCTGGGTCATGGACAGGGAGCTGCGGTCTGCGTCCCGGTCCTCGCGCAAGGCCCCCGGACGCAGCTCGGAGTAGAACGTGATAGCCTCCCGGAACAGCCGGTTGTAGGGCGACGGCGGCAGCTTCATCACCGACTTGTAGGCATCCTGCAGCCTGGTCGTGCGCTCCATTTCGCGGAAAAATCGGTCGGCGGCCCGATTCAGCTTCCGGAACTGCCACCATTTCAGAATGATGATGAACCACGACACCAGCGAGAAGACCGTGAGAATCGCGAGGACGATCTTCGTTTCAGGGCTGGCGGACAGGACCAGCTCCAGGGATGACTGAGGGATCGCGCCGCCGGCTTGCAGGGTCACCTCGCCTCCTTTTTGAAC
Organism: uncultured Gemmatimonadales bacterium; assembly: GCA_963810165.1. GTDB lineage: Bacteria > Gemmatimonadota > Gemmatimonadetes > Gemmatimonadales > GWC2-71-9 > CAVVWJ01. Next base: position 169,817 of record CAWEMG010000041.1, on the reverse strand, counting down.
CAGTCCACCAGCTCCCGCAGCCCGTCATCGAACTTGTACTCCGGCGACCAACCCAGGACCTTCTTGGCCTTCGACACGTCGAGCGCGCTCCGGAAAAGCTCACCCGGGCGCGCTTCGGCGAACTCGATCTTGGGGTCGCGCTTCATGACCTGTCCCACCGAGGCGGCGAGGTCCAGCACGTTTCGCTGTACCGACGTGGCGATGTTGAACGCGGGTCCGTCGAAGTCTCCATTGTTCCCGATCGAGCGCGTGGAAGCGAGCACGTTGGCCCGGGCCACATCCTTGACGAAGACGTAGTCGCGCGTCTGACGACCATCCCCGAACACCGTCAGCGGTTTTCCCTCGAGCAGCCGAGAGACGAAGATCGAGACCACACCGGCTTCTGACTTGGGATCCTGCCGCGGTCCGAACACGTTGGCGTATCGCATGGCGACGCCTTCGAACCCGCGCAATGCCGCCAGAGCCCGCAGATAGTATTCACCGGCCAGCTTGCTCACGCCGTAGGGCGACACTGGGAGCTTGGGAGCGGTTTCCGGGGTGGGAATGACCTCGGGATCGCCATATACCACGCCGCCGCTACTGGCGAAGATGACGCGCTTGACGCCGCCCTCGCCCGCACCTTCCAGCAAATTCACCAATCCCACCACGTTGATGTGACTGTCGAACGCTGGCCGGTCTACCGACACGCGCACATCGATCTGGGCCGCATGATGGTTGAGGACATCAAAACGTCCGGCGGCGAGTGTCTGGCGCGCCTCGGACGATCGGATGTCGGCCCGTACGAATTTGGCCCCCTTGGGGACATTCGCTTCGTGGCCGCGCGAGAGATCGTCCAGGACAGTGACGTCCCAACCCTCACGCAGGTACCCCTCCGCGATGTGGGATCCGATGAATCCGGCCCCACCCGTGACCAAAACCCTGCCGCTCATGCTGCGCGTCTCGGCATCCCGATCTCCTGCAACTGGTTAGTAGATGACCATCGCCCCGGAGGAGCGCCCCGCAATATAGAGAGCAGTGGGGCAGTGGGGCAGCGGGGCGGGGGGAAGCAGGTAGGGTGGGTTGTACAAGGAAGACGGGACCTGCCGGGAGGTGAGCAGCCACAGGTACCAATGCACAAGGGCCGAGCATCCTGAAGGAGTCGGCCCTGTGGGTGGTTACTGCCCCGCAGCTCGCTGCCCCGCTGCCCCGCTTACGACGGCAGTTTGGCGACCTGTACGACGTCGGTGCCAGGCGGGATGTCGGGCGACACCACCGACAGCACGATGGCAGTTGCCGTTCGGTCTCGCACGTGCACGATCTGAAGCGTGGCCATGAGCTCGTTCACCCGGATCGTGCCATCTGACGATCGGCCCGGACGGCGGCGGACCTCGAACAGGTCTCCCGCGGCGACTCCCGCTTCACGGCCCTTGTCGATGAAGACCACCATCTGCGGCTCCTTGAGCTCCTGCCGCCCCAGTCCACCCAGCAGCCTGCCCCGCACGCCGTCAGCCACGGCCACCGCTCTCACACCCGAACCCTGAGTGAAGCTTTCCACGGGCAGAACGCGCTGACCCTGACGAATGGGACCGTACACCGCGATGATGCTGGCCAGGTAATGACCATCCACCGTCTCGGTGATCTGGGCGAGTCCGGTCGGAATGACCTGTCGTCCATACGGGTCGATCTCCGCGCCTATCTGCGCGGTCATTAGCGTGTCACCGACCTCGTAGGTGGCGCCGCGGGGCGCCATCAGCGCCACGGTGGCGTACGGCAGTGCGTTGGCGTGGCTGCTGGTAGCCTTGATCTGCGACGGGGTGACTGGACCGAGCACTTCGCCAAACGGAAGCCGCTGGTTCTCGGTCAGGAATCCCGACGAATAGAATTCGCTCGGCCGCAGAGGCCGGTATGGCTGATCGGTGTAGGCCTTGAGTATCTCGGATACGCTACGGGCGCGCTGGGCCTCGAACAGCGGGGCCCATTCCTCCGCGGGTGCCTCGGCGGCTGAAGGCTGTTGTGGCCCTCGTGCCAGCGTCTCGCTCGAATCTCCGATGCCACCTATGGGGTTCGTGTCGGCCGGCTGGGGCGGCGGCGTGTCCATGCTGGGAACCGCGGCGACCGTGGCATCGGGAGCGATGCGGAGGATTTCGCCGGGATAGATCCAGTGGGGATCTTCGACTACCGCGGTGTTGAGCCGGTAGATGCCCGGCCAGAGGAACGGGTCCTTCAGGTAGAGCTGCGCCAGATCCCAGAGCGTATCGCCCTTGCGGACGGTGTGGGTCTGCGGCAGCGGTTCCTGCGCCAGCGCTCCGGTCACCGGCATCGCGATGGTCAACGCGACGAGCCAGCCCAAGGCGCTGACACCGCCCAGTGCAGCCTGCCGGCAGGGATTGCAGAAATACTTACGCGGCATCGGGATCTCCCAGCGGCGTCGCTGTCTGGTGAAGGACCATGAACTCGGCCGTACGCGAGGTGTCTCGGGCCGGCGGAGTCGCAAAATCAACGCCACTGTGAACCAGCTTGAGATGCACGTTCTAAGCGCCGCTATACCAAGTAGTTACTCGGCTCGGCTGGACGCCACCTTGGCCCCGAAGTAGTCTGGCGATCGGCGGGAGAACGGGCGGACAGCGGGGTCGGTGACAGGCGGGCGGGCGGTCTGAGGCTACCGCTCCCCAGGAATTATCGGGCCGCCTGTCCCCCCACCCAACCGTCACCCTCAGAACGGCAGATCGTCGTCTTCGGCGTCCAGCGCCTCCGGGAAATCATCAAACGATTCCTTCCCCTTTGGGGCAGCGGCGGCGCCCGCGGCCACCTTGCTCGGCGCGGAGAACGATTCCGCCCCGTCTCCCTTGCCGGACAGCAGGATCAGTTCCCGCCCGTTGATCTCGGTGGTGTACCGGGTTTGCCCCTCACGATCCTGCCAGGAGCGGTACTCAATGCTGCCTTCGACGTAGACCTTGTCTCCCTTCTTGCAGAAGCGTTCGGCGATGTCTGCGAGGTTGGAGAACTTCGTATTCCAGAAGACTACGCGGTGCCACTCCGTCTTCTCCTGCTTCTCACCCGCCTTGTCTTTCCATTGGCGGCTGGTGGCGATGGACAGGGTTGCCACCCGCGACCCATTGGTGGTGCTGCGGACTTCCGGATCAGCTCCCAGGTTTCCGACCAAGATGGCCTTATTCATACTCCGACTCACAGTAACCTCCCGTGTTCGTGGGTCCGCGGTGAACCCGCGCATCATATAGCGAGCGCCAGGCCGAGTTCCAACCAATTGTCATGTCGTCTTACCTAATCTACGCGTGCTGCTTGAGCGCCAGCCAGAGCACCAGGGCGTCCTCTTTGGGATTGCGGTAGTAGGCGGCTCGCTGCCCGACGGGCCGGAAGCCGGAGCTCAGATACAACGCCTGGGCCGAGCGGTTCGATTCCCTCACCTCGAGATAGACCTCCTCCACGAGACGTTTCCGGAGATAGGCGAGCCCGGCGCGAAGCAGGGCCCGCGCCACCCCGCGGCGCCGGAAATCGGGGGAGACGGCAAGGTTCAGCACCTCACCCGTACCGGCAACTTCTCGTGCGATGAGATAGCCGGCGATGCCTTGCCCGGCGTACGCCACCAGGCCGAATGACCAGGGCGAGTCCAGCGCTTCACGAAAGCTGGTCTCACTCCACGGATCGCTGAAGCAGCGGCGCTCGATGGCCACGAGCGGTGCTGCATCAGCGGGAACTGCCGACCGAATCCGGTAGGGGGCGTCCATGCGCAATCTCCCAGCGCGCCTGCGCTTCAGCCGGGCGGCCGTATACCGGCTCCCATTCTGCGACCCGCTCGATCAGCCGGGCACCGCCGGCGCGGCCGACCAGCTGCAGGAGCTGCGCGGCATGGGGTGCACCACGCGGGGGCCCGATCACCGGCTGGCCGGACCATGCCCCGAGTGCCGAAAGTATATCGGCCGGCGCTTCTCCCACGACCCGGTCGGGCCGGAGCATTCCTGCCATCAACTCATCCGGTCGGCGAACCGAGGGGATCAGCGCGGTGTGGATCTCGTCTCCCCGGAAGCGGTAGGCTGCCGCGTAGAGCTCTCCCCTGAGTGCGCTGGACACTGCCAGGACCAGCTGGTCGTCCTGCGCCACTCCCGCGGCACGCACCAGGAGCGAGGGGGCGACCCACAGCGGCAGCTGCCGCGCCTGAACCAGCGCCTTCGCAGCCGCCGCTCCCACCCTGAGGCCAGTGAAGCTACCCGGTCCATCGCTCAGGACGATCCCGCGCACGTCGTCCAGTGAAATGGAGGCACGCTTGAGCAATCTCTGGATCATCGGCAACAGCGCCGACGCATGCCGGCGAGCGCCCACCAGATTTTCCTCGAACGGCTCCGCGCCGGCAGCTCCAAGTGCAACCGAGGCCTGGTCGGTGGCGGTGTCGATCGCCAGGAGCATCAGAGTACGTCCAGTCCGCGACGGCTGGGATCGGACAGGTGCAGCAGCCTGAAACGCCGGGTGGGCCTCGGAACCCAGGCCCCGGCACGCTCGGGCCACTCGATCAATATGGCGTCTCCCTCGGACATCAGGCCTTCCCAGTCGAGATCACCAGCTTCATCAGGCGACCGCAGCCGGAAGCAATCCAGATGAAATACCGGCCCTCTGGTGCCATGGTAGCGGTGCACCAGGGCGTATGTCGGGCTCGTGGCGGGTGCGGTAACGCCAAGGCCACGGGCAACCGCCTTGATGAACGTCGTCTTCCCCGCCCCGAGATCTCCCTCGAAGGTCAATAACTCGCCGGATTGAAGGGACCGCCCCAGCGCCTCTCCCCGGGCATCGAGCTCTTCCAGCGTGAGTGAAATTGTCATGCGTGACGCCGGACTTTACCGGAAGGACCCCGCCGCACATCGGGGGCGCCCAGAGCCTTGAGTTCGTTGAGCTGGTCGCGCAGGAGCGCTGCCACTTCGAACTCCAGGTTCGAGGCTGCCTCTCGCATCTGCCGCTCGATGGAGCTGATCATCGCCGCGCGCTTACCGGGATCGTGCAGGTCGACTCGCTCGTGCAGGGGCGCCTTGGGCTCGGGCCGTTCGGTCCGGGCGTCGGCGACGTGGGTCGAGAGCCGCACTTCCTCCATCGATTTGACGATGGACGTGGGCGTGATCCCATGCGCTTCGTTGTAGGCCCGCTGAATGGTGCGCCGGCGATCCATCTCCTCCAGCGCCCGCTGCATCGAGCCCGTGATCCGGTCGGCATAGAGGATCGCGCGGCCGTTGATGTGCCGGGCCGCCCGGCCGATGGTCTGCACCAGTGACCGGTCCGACCGCAGAAAGCCTTCCTGATCCGCGTCGAGAATGGCGACCAGCGACACCTCCGGCAGGTCCAGTCCTTCTCTGAGCAGGTTGATGCCTACCAGCACATCAAAGTCCCCCAGCCGCAGGCCCCGCAGGATTTCCATCCGCTCGATGGCATCGATGTCAGAGTGGAGATACCGCACTCTGACACCCGCCTGCTGCAGATAGTCGGTAAGGTCTTCTGACATGCGCTTGGTCAAGGTCGTCACCAGCACCCGCTCGCCGAGGGCCTCCCGCAGCCGGATCTCCGCCAGCAAGTCGTCCACCTGTCCCCGCACCGGTCGGACATCCACCTCGGGGTCGATCAGGCCGGTGGGGCGGATGATCTGCTCCACCACCACGCCTTCAGACAGCCTCAGCTCGAGATCACCAGGGGTTGCCGAGAGATTGACCATCTGAGGCGCGAGGGACATGAATTCATCGAAATGAAGCGGCCGGTTGTCGAGCGCCGAAGGCAGGCGGAAGCCGTATTCCACCAGCGTGAGCTTACGGGCGCGGTCCCCGTTGAACATGCCGCCGATCTGGGGCAAGCTCACATGCGACTCGTCCACGACTACGAGAAACTCCGGCGGGAAGTAGTCGATGAGGCAGGCGGGCCGCTCGCCTGGCAGCCGGTTGCTCAGGTGGCGCGAGTAGTTTTCAATCCCCGCGCACGTTCCTACTTCGAGCAGCATCTCAATGTCGAACGAAGTCCGGGATTCGAGTCGCTGGGCCTCGAGCAGTTTACCCGCCGCCTTCAGCTCCGCCAGGCGACCGGCCAGCTCCTCTCGAATTGCCTTGACCGCCCGCTCGATGGTCGGACGTTGAGTAACGAAATGTTTGGCCGGATAGATGGCAAACTGGTCGAGCTGCGCGATGGTCTCTCCGGTCAGCGGGTTGATCTTGCTGATACGCTCGACCTCGTCGCCCCACAACTCGACCCGGATGGCCTGTTCGGCATAGGCCGGGAAGATCTCGATCGAATCGCCACGGACCCGGAATGTGCCCTGCTCGAAGGAGACATCGTTCCGGCCGTAGTGGATGCGCACCAGCTCCGACAGAATCTCGTCCCGGCCTCGCTGCTCGCCCCGCCGCACTGTCACCATGAGCTTCCGGTACTCCACCGGATCACCCAGGCCGTAGATGGCACTCACCGTGGCCACGATGACGACGTCCTCTCGTTCCATGAGGCTGGATGTCGCTCGGAGCCTGAGACTCTCGATATCCTGGTTGATTGACGCGTCTTTCTCGATATACACGTCAGTGGAAGGGACGTACGCCTCGGGCTGGTAATAGTCGTAGTAGGAGACGAAGTACTCCACCGCATTGCGCGGAAGAAACTGGCGGAGCTCACCATACAGCTGGGCCGCCAGGGTCTTGTTGTGCGAGAGGACCAGCGTAGGCTTGCCGTAGTTCGCGATGGTATGGGCCAGCGTCATGGTCTTGCCCGAACCCGTGACGCCGAGGAGCGTTTGATACTTGTCTCCTCGCTTGAGCCCTGCGGTCAATTCGCTGATAGCCTTGGGTTGATCACCGGCGGGCGTGAACGGGGCAACGACTTCGAAACGCTGAGTACTCATCGCTGGAAATATATCACTGCCGGGGTTTCTTCGGGAGACGCTAAGCCTTCGGTGGGAGCCCTCCCATTTGGAGCAGCCACTGCCACTGCTGTTGCGGGACCGGGATAACCGATAGACGGGACATGCGCACCAGGCCGAGATCGGCGAAACGAGAGTCGGCTTTGATGGTGGCAAGCGATACCCGTTGGGGCAACCTCGGACCAGCCTCGAGGTCCACCACAGTGAGCCCGGGGTCTTTAGGGTCAGGGTACGGATCGGACACGATGCGGGCGAGGCCGACCAGCTCCTTGCCCACATTCGAGTGGTAGATGAGGGCCGAGTCTCCCCGACTCATGCTGCGGATATGCTTCAATGCAAGAGCGTTGCTGACGCCGTCCCAAACGGCACGTCGCTCACGCTCCAGTTGATCGAAGGGATAGCTGTCGGCGTCGGTCTTGAGAATCCAAAATCCCACTACTGAAGCTTCCGTACCGCGAACGTCTTCGAGTCGACTGAGTCTCCATCGGCGTAGATCGTGATGCGATAGGCGCCAGGGGCCCAGCCTTTGGCTTTGAAGGCATGAAGCTCGGTATTCTCGCGACCCTTCGGCTGAATCCTCTTGGTGGAGGAGTCCACCACTTCGCCCTTCTGGTTGGTAAAGCGGACCTGAAACGCCGCGGTGTCGGGAGATCCGACGGAGCCGATGGAGACGTACACCGTGTCGGCCGGTTCGAACTGGAAAGTGGGCTCGGTAACACGGCTTCCCTCGCCGATGCGCTTTCCGATCATCACGTTGGTGATCTTCAGCTCCTTGGCGGTCTCCTCCGCCCGGGCTGAATCGGCTTTGGCCGCGCTGTCCCGGGCGGCCGCCGCCGCGGCAAGGTCGCTGGAGGATTGGCCCCCACTGCATCCAGCCAATGTAACGATCAACACCGCGAACCCTGCCCGCACCCCGTGCCCCATGGTCACTCCTCGTGTTGTCGTTAGTTGGCTGGTGCTTCGCGCCGCTCGATTTCCGTAACGCCCTTCACCTTCCGCACCGCCTTCATCACCTTGCCCAGATGCGGCAGATTGTCCACCTCGACGAAGATGGTGCCGAACACCGAGCCGTCCTTCGTGTGCAGGTCAGCGCCCCGAATGTTGGTGCCGGTCTGGCTGATCGCTTCCATGATGTCGGCATAGAGCCCCCGCCGGTCCTCGCCAGTGACGGCGAGACGCACTGCGAACGCCTCCCCTGCGGTCTCCTGCCAGTCAATGTCCACCCGGCGGCCGTCGGCCGCCAGCGTCAGCAGGTTAGGGCAGTCGGAGCGGTGGATCGAGATCCCACGGCCCTGAGTGACATACCCGACCACCGAATCTCCGGGCACCGGTTGGCAGCATTGTGCGTAGCGGACCATGAGCCCGTCCACGCCCTGGATCTTGATGCCCCGTCCCAGGCGGATCCGGTCGATGACCCGCCCGAAGACCGTAGGCTTCGGCTCCTGCAGCTCGTCGCTGGGCAGATCAGGGTAGAGCGCGCGCATCACCTGCCCGATAGGAACATCGCCCCGCCCCACGGCGATCTCGAGGCCGGCGCCATCGGCCAGCGAGAGTGACACGGCAGCCTTGGCCAGGCGGAGGTCATCGGGCGGCTCGAGCCGGCGGCGGCGAACCTCGCGGGCCAGGATCTCCTTGCCGAGGCTCCGGCTGACCGTCTCTTCCTCGTGGTTGACCCACTGCTTGATCTTCTGCCGGGCCCGGGCGGTGCGCACGTGGCTGAGCCAGTCCCGGCTCGGCTTGGCCGAGGCACTGGTCAGAATTTCCACCGTGTCGCCGCTCTTGAGCTCACGGTGTAACGGCGCGATGCGGCCGTTGACCTTGGCGCCCTGGCACTTGAGGCCCACCTCGGTGTGCACGTGGAACGCGAAGTCGATGGCGGTGGAGCCCTTCGGCAGCCGCTTGACGTCTCCCTGAGGCGTGAAGATGAAGATCTCGTCCTGATAGAGGTCGATCTTCAGGAACTCGAGAAACTCCTCCGGACTGTGGGTGTCCTGCTGAAGCTCCAGCAGCTGCCGGAACCACCCCAGGTGCTGATCGAGCTCATCCCGGGTGCCGTCCCGCTTGTACACCCAGTGAGCCGCGATGCCGTACTCGGCCGTGCGGTGCATATCGTGGGTGCGGATCTGCACCTCGAAGAGCTGACCGCCCGGACCGAAGATGGTGGTATGCAGCGACTGGTACGCGTTCGACTTGGGACTGGCGATGTAATCCTTGATGCGTTCCTGGATCGGTGTCCACTTGTGATGAATGATGCCGAGCACGTGGTAGCAGTCCGGTACCGAGCGCACGATGACCCGGACCGCCATGAGATCATAGATCTCGTCGAACGCCTTGGCTCGCTTCTTCATCTTCTGGAAGATGGACCAGAGGTGCTTGGGCCGGCCGGTCACCTCGAACCAGTCGATCCCCGCTTCCTGCAGCTCGGCATCAAGCGGGGTCTTCAGCTTGAGGATGGTCTGCTCCCGCGCGGCCCGCTTGGCCGCCACCTGCGTGGCCAGCTCGCGATACTCATCCGGCTCCAGGAACTTGAACGCCAGGTCTTCCAGTTCCGCCTTGATACCGGCCATGCCGAACCGGTGCGCCAGCGGCGCGTAGATCTCCCGGGTTTCCAGCGCGATCCGGCTGCGCCGTTCCGGCGGCAGGTGCTCCAGGGTCCGCATGTTGTGCAGCCGGTCGCCCAGCTTGATGATGATGACGCGGGCATCCTTGGCGATGGACAGGAGGAGCTTGCGGTAGTTCTCGACCTGCTCTTCAGCGGAGGAGTGGAACGTCAGGCTGGAAATCTTGGTCAGGCCATCCACGATGCCGGCCACCTCGGGACCGAACTCCCGGGCGATGTCCTCCATGCGCACATCGGAGTCTTCGACCACGTCATGCAGGAGGGCCGCCACGATGGTGGTGCTGTCCAGCAGCTGCTCGGCCAGAATCAGCGCCACGGCGATGGTATGCGAGACGAAGTCTTCGCCCGACATCCGCTTCTGGCCCCGGTGCGCGGACGCGCTGAAGCGGAGCGCCCGCTCGACCAGCTCGAGGTCGAGGCGGTCGGCGTGGCGCTCGAGCACCGCCCTGAGATCGGGCGCAAGCTCGGGAAGCGTCCCGGTTACAGGAGCCTTGGTTCCGGTCACAACAGTCCGGCCGCGGCGAAGCTCACAAATCGGTCTCCGGCAATGATCACGTGGTCGTACACTGGCAGATCGAGCAGCTGTCCCGCTGAGACCAGCTGCTTGGTGGCCGCCCGGTCTTCCGACGATGGGGTCGGATCGCCACTGGGATGGTTGTGCACAACGATGATTCCGGCCGCCGCCTCGGCTATGGCAGGCCGGAAGACTTCCCGTGGATGCACCAGCGAACTGTTCAACAACCCCCGGGTGATGAGTACCTCACGCAAGACCTGGCTCTGACTGTCCAGCGCGAGCAGGTGGAACTCCTCGACCTGAAGGTCCCTCAGCCTGGTGCCAAACAGGCGCAGCACATCTTCCGGTTCCCGGATTCGCTGCACCGGCGGACGCTGCTCCCGGGCACTCCGGGCTCCGAGCTCGAAGGCCGCCAGGAGACGTCCGGCCTTGGAGGGACCAATCCCAGGCGTCCGCAGCAGCTCGGGCCCAGGCCGCTGCGCCAGCCGTCGGAGCGACCCGCGGCTCCCCTCCAGCAGCCCGCAGGCCAGCCCCAGGACGTCCTGGCCGCCTCCGCCCGTACCTAACAGGATGGCAAGAAGTTCGGCACTCGTCAACGCGGCGGGGCCCAGAGACCAGAGCCGCTCCCGGGGGCGATCGGCTTCGGCGAGGGTGGAAACGGGCAGGGCCATGCTTCAGGATAGCACTCCCTGAAGCCGGCCCGGTAATCGTTATCGCGCGAGATTGCCTGAACTTACGTCTGCCTAGCGGCCCGTTCCGTGGCACTTCTTGTACTTCTTACCCGAGCCACAGGGACAGGGGTCGTTCCGCCCCACCTCAGGAACGGCAGCGGTGGCACGGCCCAGCGAGCCCAGCGAGGTACCGAGCGATCCGGCAGCCACCGGTGACGCAGGCGTCCGGGTGGGATGGTCCGCTGAAGAGGTCGTCAGCGCCGTCCGAAGGAGGTGGAGGAGGCGGCATACGCCTGGGCGGTTCCCGGGGAGGCTCCGCGCTGACCTGGATCTTGAAGAAACGCTCGGTGAAGGTCGACTGGATATCGTGCATCAGGTCTTCGAACATCTCGAAGGCCTCCCGCTTGTACTCGACCAGCGGGTCCTTCTGTCCCCAGGCACGGTACTGGATCGCGTTGCGCAGCTGGTCGAGATCGTAGAGGTGATCCTTCCACCGCTCGTCGAGCACCGACAGCATGACCTGAGAGAGCACCTGGCTGTCGACGTCAGGGAGTCCGATCGTCTTCCCGAAGTCTCCCAGGTACTGGATCTTGCGCTGGAAGGTCTGCTCGCCCTCGGCGCGGGCGGCCTCGACCATCTTGTCGATCGTGGGAGTCGCCGCAGCGTCCACCACGGAATCTACCGTGACCAGGTACTGCATCGTGAGCGACTCTCTGAGGCCGCCCCGGTCATACTCCTCGGGATTGGTGGCTCCGACCATGAACTGATTGACGGAGCGCTCCAGCGCCATCTCGATCATCCGGCGGGCCTCGGCCTTCAGCTCCTCCCCCCGCTCCAGTGCGAACAGACGCAGCGAGTAGATGACCTCGCGCTGCTGGTTCATCACATCGTCGTACTCCAGGAGCCGCTTGCGCTGCTGGAAGTTCTGGAGCTCGACCCGCTTCTGGGCCTGCTCGATGGCTCGGGTGACCAGCCCGCCGGTGATGACCTCGCCCTCCTCCGCCCCGCTCTTGTCCATCCAGCGCGCGATCCGGTCGGAGCCGAACAGCCGCATCAAGTCGTCTTCCAGCGACAGAAAGAAGATCGTCTGCCCCGGATCGCCCTGGCGTCCCGACCGTCCTCGCAGCTGCCGGTCGATGCGGCGCGACTCATGCCGCTCGGTGCCGATGATCTGCAACCCCGCTTCGGGCGCGGAGAGGTCGAGCTCCTTGTCCAGTTTGATGTCGGTGCCCCGGCCGGCCATGTTGGTGGCGATGACGATGGCGGACTTCTGCCCCGCCCCGGCCACGATCTCGGCTTCCCGCTGGTGGTACTTCGCGTTCAGCACTTCGTGCTTGAGCCCACGGCGCTTCAGCTGGCGCGACAGCGTCTCGGACACGTCGACGTTGACGGTGCCGATCAGGATAGGCCAGCCGAGCCCGTGCAGCCGCTCGACTTCCGCCATGATCGCGTCATGCTTCTCTTTCCGGGTCTTGTAGATGCGGTCGGCCTGGTCCAGCCGCTTGGTGGGCCGGTGGGTCGGGATGACGTTGACCTCGAGCCCGTAGATCTGGTAGAACTCGGTCTCCTCGGTTTCGGCGGTGCCCGTCATGCCGGCCAGCTTGTCGTACATCCGGAAGTAGTTCTGGATGGTGATGGTGGCGAAGGTCTGCGTCTCGCCTTTGACCTGTACCCCCTCCTTCGCCTCCACCGCCTGATGCAGTCCGTCAGCCCAGCGCCGGCCGGTCATGACCCGGCCGGTGAACTCGTCGACGATCATCACCTGGCCTTCCTGCACCAGGTAGTCGACTTCCTTCTCGTAGAGCACGTGCGCCTGCAACAGCTTGTGGATGATGTGCAGCTTCTCGCTCTTGATGGCGTAGTCCGACTCGACCTGCCGGCGCCGTTCGATCGCGCTCGCGTGGGAGACAGCTCCGGGTCGCGATCGATCGCGTGAATCTCTTCCGAGATGTCGGGGACCAGGAACAGTCCCGGGTCGTTGGGTGACATCGCCTCGGACCCGCGGTCGGTCAGATGGACCGAGTGCCCCTTCTCGTCCAGCACGAAGTAGAGCGTCTCCTCCAGGTCCCGCATCCGCTGCTGCTTCATAGGCAGCTTGCGGTCGGCGATGGCATCCAGCTCCATCCGCTGGACCAACTGCTTGGTGCCCGTCTCATTGAGCATCTTGAGCAGCCGCTTGTTCTTCGGCATGCCCAGACGGGCCTGATAGAGCTTGAGCGCGGCGTCGTTGCGGGTCTTCGGCTCTTCCAGCAGCTTCTCCGCCTCGGACAACAACGTATTCACTACCGCGGTCTGCTTCCGCACCAGCTCGCCCACCTGGCGACTGAACTGCGCGTATTTCTCGTCCGATTCGTTGCCCACCGGCCCCGAGATGATCAGCGGAGTGCGGGCCTCGTCGATCAGGATCGAGTCCACCTCATCGATGATGGCGTACGCGTGCTCCCGCTGCACCCGCTGGTCCAGAGAGAACACCATGTTGTCGCGCAGGTAATCGAAGCCGAATTCGTTGTTGGTGCCGTAGGTGATGTCAGCCAGGTAGGCGGCACGGCGCTCGGGCGAGGAGGGCTCGGTGTCGTCGAGACACGCGACCGAGAGCCCGAGATACTTGAATACGTGGCCCATCCACTGGGAGTCGCGGCGGGCCAGATAGTTGTTGACGGTGACGAGGTGCGCGCCGCGCCCCGCCAGGGCGTTGAGATACAGCGGCAGGGTCGCCACCAGGGTCTTGCCTTCGCCGGTGGCCATCTCCGCGATCCTGCCCTGATGCAGCACCACGCCGCCGATGAGCTGGACATCGTACGGCACCATGTCCCAGACCAGATCGTGCCCGGTCACCTGAACGGTGGTCCCGAGGAGCCGCCGGCAGGCCTCCCGAACGGTGGCGAACGCTTCGGGGAGGATCTCGTCCAGGCCGGCAGCGAGCTCCTTCTTGTACCGCCCTTCCAGCTCCTGGAACCGCCCTTCCAGCCGGTCGCGCTCCACCGGATCGGCGCAGCCATGCTTGGCTTCGCGGACCTCTTCCAACTCGGTTCTGAGCGCCCCGGTGCGCTCCGCCAGCCGCTCCCGGAAGCGGCTGGTCTGGGCCTTGAGCTCGGCCTCGCCGAGATCCTTGAGTTTCTCCTCGTGGCGGTGGATCTGGTCCACGATCGGCTGAATGCGCTTGCGTTCCCGATCGAAGCGCGTGCCGAAGACCGCCGTCATCATAGTCTTGATCATTCTGCGTCCAAATATAATCGGTGCGCCACGATGTACTCTTCCACGGCATCGGGCACCCAGTAGCGCAACGACTGCCCCTGGCGGGCGCGGCGGCGGATTTCGGTGGCCGAGATGTCAATGCCCGGCACCTCAACCGTAGTGCTGGCCCAGGGAAGACTCGGGGCCGGAAACCCTGGCCGTGCCAGGACAGCGATGCGGGCCAACTGGGACACCGCTTCAGCCTCCTTCCAGGCCGGGAAGTCGGCCGCCGCATCGGCCCCGAGCAGAAGCACGAACTCCGACTCCGGCTCGCGCTCGCGCAGCTGCCGCAGCGTATCGACGGTATAGGACGGGCCGGATCGGTTCAGCTCACTGCACTCCACCACGGTATTGGTGGAACCGCGCAGGGCGAGGTCCAGCATGGCGGCTCGATGTTCCGGCGAGGTCCGGTGCTGGCCGGCTTTGAACGGCTGTTGCCGAGCCGGAACGAAACGGAGCGATTGCAGCTTCAGCTTCTCTGCGGCGACCTGTCCCACGATCAGATGGCCGTGATGAATCGGATCGAACGACCCACCAAATAGGCCAATCATCGCCGCTCAGGCGCCGGTAAAGTGCGCCGGGCAGACCTCTCTCGCCCCCGGCGCCTTGGGATGGAAGCGCTGGATATAGTCGCAGGTCTCCTGCACGTCCTCCCCATATCCCAGTCTCCGATATGCCTGCACCAGTTTGACCAGCGCCTCTGGCGCCACGGCTGACTTGGGATAGTTGGCGATCAGATCCTTCAGATACAGGATTGCCGAGTCGTAGGCCTTGAGCCGGAAATAGTAGGTCGCCGCTTTAAACGTCTTATACGCGAAGCGCTCGTTCAGCTCCGCGATCTGGAGTTGCGCCCGCTTGGCCGCGCTGCTGGCGGGATAGCGGTTCAGCAGCTCCTGGTACGTGGCGAGCGCGGTCTGGCCGTAGGTGGGATCCAGCTCGGGGCGCCGCCACAGGTCGGCGTAGGCGTCTCCCACTCGGAGGAGCGCGTCCGGGGCGATGGGATCATTGGGGGTGTCGTCCGACGCTTTCCGGAACTCCCGGGCGGCTTCCAGCCGCTCGCCCCCGGGCAAAGAGCGCTTCCCCGATCCAGAAGTGAGCCTGTGGGATGCGCGGATCGCCGGGGGGTAGCTCCAGGAGCACCCGGTCGAGCAGCTTCTGCGCGTCTCCCCACTTCCCATGGCGGACCGCCCACTCGGCCGTATGCCAGAGCGAATCCACCAGCTGAGGCGGGGCGCTCTGAATGGGACCGGAAGCAGGAGCAGCCCCTACGGCCGGATTTCTGTTGGCTTGCCCGCCCCCACAAGCGCCCAGCAGTACGGCACCCACGACCCACCAGCGATATGTCATCGGAGTATGATGCGAGCGGAATCGAATGGCGCCGATGCACGCAGCTCTTCGAGGCGGTCGAGCGCCATCAGATGAATCGAGTCGGTTTGGGTAGCATCGGAAACCACGGTCTGATAGGCCAAGGCGCCCGCCAGGGTATCTCCGAGGCGAAGCTGGGCGTCGCCGTAGCCAACCAGCGCGCGGCGTCCCACGGTCGTACTGGAATCGATACGTAGGGCTGCGGCGAACCACAGCGCCGCATCGTCCGGCCGGTCCATCGCCTGCGACCGCAACCCCATCCAGACGGAGCACGCCGCCACCCCCTCTTCAGCGCGATTTCGGATCGCGGCGACTTTCGTCCGGCGAAGGCCGGCCTGTAATGCCCCTAATGCTTCACCACAGTCGCTGGTCTCACGCAGGGCCGCACCGTAGACCACGAGGAGCGAATCCACCGTTTCGGGATCGGGAGCCACCGCGATAGCGGCGGGGAGAATCGCCACGAGATCGGTTGCCTCGGCACCGGGCCGCCGGATCAATTCCAGGGCGTAACGGCCAATGGAGCGGTCGGGAGCGATCGCTCCCATCCCCACCACGGCTGCCTGGAGCCTTTGCCCGTCACCAGCGCGCTCAGCAGCCCGGGCAACCGCCTCCAGCCCCTCCGCCGCCTCCTCCGCCCGGGAGGGATCCTCGGCGGCAAGCCGCAGATACGCATCGGATGCAACTTCGAGATTACCGGTGTGGAGTGCGGCGGCCCCGGCCTTGGCCCAGACGCGGGCATCGGGATCCTGCTCGAGAACCTGCCGGTACTCCGTCAGTGCCTCCGCATAGCGTGATTCGCCGTAGGCTCGGTCGCCCAGCCGCTCGTGATCTCCGGCACCGCCGCACCCCACCGCCACGACCAGCAACATGGCCTGCGCACTCCGGCAGCGAGTCACTGACCGGCCCGCGTGAGCATCGCCAGATAGGCCTCGACTCTGGCATTCTCGGGACGCCGGGCCAGGCAGTCTTCCCAGACCTCCCGGGCACCGCCCGCATCGCCGGACAAGTAATGCGCCAGGCCGAGTGCGGCTACCGCATCCACGAAGTTTGGCCGGGCGCGCACGACCTCTTCCAGCGCCTCGCGGGCTTCGAGGGCGCGTCCGGCTTCGAGGAGGAGCCTTCCCATGCGGTAGCGCAGGTCGTGAAACGTGGGACCCAGCTCGAGGGCAGACTCGTACTGTTCGATTGCCCGGCTCAGGGCGCCGGCGGCGGCGTAGGTCTCGGCCAGCTCGGCGTGCCGGTTGGCCAGCTGAGCAGCCACCGGCGTGGGAAGGCCGGCCGTGGGCTTCGCCAGGTGCTCCGCGGCGCGGCCGAACGCGTCCTGAGCCTCGTCGGTTCGCCCCAGCTCGTTGAGAACCAGCCCCTGGTGGATCAAGGCCTCGACGTACTGCGGATTCAGCTCCAATGCCCGGCCCAGCTCGCCCAGGGCGCGGTCGCTCTGACCGAGCAGCGACAGGGAGACCCCGAGGAGGTGGTGGACATCGGCGAAGGCGCGTCCGGAATCGACTACCGATTCCAGCAGGTGGACGGCGCCGTAGTAGTCCTGCACCACGAATCGCTCCCGGGCACGTGCCAGCAGGAGCTCAGTCTGACCGGCCATAAGCCTCCCGAAACCATCGAATGAATCGGCGGATGCCCTCAGGGAAGGGTGTTTTCGGCGCATAGCCCAGCACCGCGCCGGACTTGGTGAGATCGGCGGCGGTCTGCTGGACATCGCCGGGCTGCATCGGAGCCCATTCGATCGTAGGCTCGATCCCGAGCGCCCGGGCGATCTCCGCCACCATGGCCTCGGTGGGAATCGAGCGATTGCCGCCCAGGTTGAATGTCTCGACGCCGATGGGAGCAGTCGCGGTCCAGTCGATGGCGGCACAGAACTCCCGCGACGATGTCGTCGCAATAGGTATAGTCTCGGGCCTGAGTACCGTCTCCGAACAGCGTCAGCGTCTCGCCCTCGACCATTTTGCGAGCGAACGAGTGTATGGCGAGATCGGGACGTTGCCGCGGCCCATACACGGTGAAGAAGCGCAGTGACGCCGCGCGGAATCGATAGATCGGGGCCACAGAGCTCAGAAACAGCTCTCCCGCCCGCTTCGTCGCCGCGTAGGGCGACACGGGCGCGACGGCCACCGCGTCTTCGCGGAAGGGCGTCGGCGTACTGTCGCCATAGACGGAGGAGGACGACCCGAAGACGATCCGGCTCACACCCGCCTGCCGCGCGGCCTCCAGGACCGCCGCCGTTCCGGTGACGTTGGCGCGGGCATAGCCCACCGGATCGGCCAGCGACGGCCGCACCCCTGCCTTGGCGGCGAGATGCACCACAACGGTTTCCGGCGTAAGGAGGGCCCGCGTCGCTGCCGGGTCCAGGAGGTCCTGCTCTCGGAAGGTAAACCCGGGGCGCCGGCCGACCTCAGCCAGATTCCGCTCTTTCATGGCGCGGGCGTAGAACGGATCGAAGTTGTCGAGGCCGATGACTTCGTTGCCCTGAGACAGCAGCGCCTCGACCAGATGAGAACCAATGAAGCCGGCGGCGCCGGTCACCAGCACCCGCGTCACCTGCTGGCCCGGCCGATCCCGTGATATTCGAAGCCCAGCGTTGCCATCCGCTCCGGATCGTAGAGATTGCGCCCGTCGATGAGCAGGGGGCGCCGGACCAGCTTCCGAACCCGATCAAAGTCGGGATTCCGATACACCAGCCACTCAGTCATGACGATCAGCGCGTCGGCGCCGTGAGCGGCGCTGTAGGGGTCGGCCGCGTACATCACCCGGTCACCGAAGATGGCACGGGCGGAGTCGGTGGCCTTGGGATCATGGGTTTGCACCCGCGCGCCGGCCGCCAGTAGCCCATCGATCAACGGGATCGTGGGGCTCTCGCGCATGTCGTCGGTTTCGGCCTTGAAGGCGAGACCCCACAACCCGATGATCTTGCCGGTGAGGTCCTGCCCCAGATGGCGGAAGGTCTTTTGAAGCACAACCCGCTTCTGACATTCGTTCACTTCCTCGACCGCTTTCAGTACGTCCAGTGACAGGCCGAGGTCGTCGGAGGTACGGATGAGCGCCTTCACGTCCTTCGGAAAGCAGGACCCGCCATATCCCGGCCCGGGATACAGGAACGCCCGGCCGATACGCTGGTCCGATCCGATGCCCAGGCGGACATTGTTGACGTCGGCACCGACCAGCTCACAGAAGAGGGCGATCTGATTCATGAAGGAGATGCGCGTGGCCAGCATCGCGTTCGCGGCGTATTTCGTCACCTCCGCCGAAGCGATGTCCATGAAGAGCACCCGATTGCCTCCCTGCCGGGTGAAGGGCGCATACAGTTCACCCATGACTTCCTTGGCCTCCTCGTCGTCCACACCCACGACGACGCGATCCGGCTTCATGAAGTCTTCGATGGCGGCGCCTTCCTTCAGGAACTCGGGGTTAGAGCACACCGCGAAGGGAACGTTGGTCTCCTCCTTGACCGCGGCCCGCACCTTTTCCGCGGTGCCGACCGGCACGGTGGACTTCGTCACCACGATCTTGGGCTCGTTCATGTGGCGGCCCACCTGGCGGGCCACCGCGAGCACGTGCTTCAGGTCGGCCGACCCGTCTTCGCCCGGCGGCGTGCCGACCGCAATGAAGATCACCCGGGAGCCGCGGATCGCCGCGCCGATATCGGTGGTGAATGTGAGCCGACCTTCTTCCTGATTGCGCTTGACCATCGGCTCGAGGCCGGGCTCGTAGATGGGCACTTCGTTCCGCTGCAGCCGTGCGATCTTCTCGGCATCCACGTCCACGCAGACCACATCGTTGCCGGTCTCGGCAAAACATGCCCCGGCGACGAGGCCGACATAACCGCTTCCGATCACCGCCACATGCATGTCAGATCTCTTTCGGAATTGCGTTGCGAGTGTCGACCACCAGCTTGGCGTGCCGCTTGATCATCCGATAGTCCACCGACGTGTGGTCCGTCACGATCATGACGCAGTCGGCGGCGGCAACCCGCTGAGCGCTCAGCTCAACGGAGCGGAACTCACGCCCATCTTCGCGGAACCCAGGGACGTGCGGGTCGAAATAGCTCACCTTCGCCCCCTGGCTCTCGAGCAGGCGGATAATGTCCAGCGCGGGGCTCTCCCGAATGTCCTCGATGTCCCGCTTGTAGGCGACGCCCAGCACCAGGACGGAAGCTCCCTGCACCGCCTTGCCCTGGCTGTTGAGGGCCTCCGACAGCTTCCGCACCCAGAACAGCGGCATCTCGGTATTGAGCTCACCGGCCAGGTCGATGAAGCGGGTCTTGTAGTTGAGGCCTCGCATCTTCCACGCGAGGTAGTGCGGATCTATCGGAATGCAGTGGCCACCGAGGCCAGGTCCGGGAAGGAATTTCATGAAGCCGAACGGCTTGGTGGCCGCAGCCTCGATGACTTCCCACACGTTGACCCCCAGCTTGTCGCAGACGATGGCCATTTCGTTCACCAGGCCAATGTTGACGCTCCGGAAGGTGTTCTCCAGCAGCTTGACCAGCTCGGCCGCCTCGGTGGTCGAGACGGGGACCAGGGAATCGATGGCGGGCTGGTACAGGGCGACGGCCACCTTGCGGCAGTCTGCGGTGATGCCCCCGACGACCTTGGGCGTGTTCCTGGTGCCGTAGGTCGGATTGCCGGGATCGACCCGTTCCGGGCTGAACGCCAGAAAGAAATCCTGGCCTACCGTCAGCCCGGTGCTCTCGAGGGCGGGCAAGAGGATCTCCCGGGTGGTGCCGGGATAAGTCGTGCTTTCCAGCACGATCGCCTGCCCCCGCCGCAGCCGCTTCGTCACCGCTTCCGTGGCCGCCACGATGTAACTGACATCGGGATCCTTGAACTTGGACAGCGGCGTCGGCACGCAGATGGAAATGGCGTCCGGCTCCGACAGGCGCGCCATGTCGGTGGTCGCGCTGAACCGGCCACACTCCATGGCCTTCTGAAGCTGAGCCTCGGTGACGTCCTTGACGTGGGAGCGGCCTTCGTTGAGCCCCTCGACCACATCCGCATTGACGTCGAAGCCCAGCACCCGATAGCCGGCGCGCGCCAGCTCGACCGCCAGGGGCAGCCCGACGTACCCCAGGCCCACGATCCCGAAGAGGATCTGCCGGCGTTCGGCCTTGTTGATCAGGTCCTGGGCGACAGTCATGCGCTTCGGCTCACCGGTAAAAAGATTGCACGGCCTTGATCACCGTGTCCTGCTGCTCCAGAGTCAGCTCGGGGTAGATCGGCAGCGATAAGACCGACCTCATGGCGGCCTCAGCCACCGGAAGGCTCCCTGGCTGGTAGCCCAAATGCGCGAAGCACGGCTGCAAGTGAAGGGCCAGCGGATAATACACGGCGTGGCCGATCCCTCTGGATTTGAGCGAGGCCTGAAGCTCGTCGCGCCGTGGGACTTGCACCGTGTACTGGTGGAAGATGTGGTCGTTCGCCGGGTCCACCTGGGGCGGGCAGATGTCAGGGTGTCCCGTGAACGCCGCAGTGTAGCGGGCGGCGTTCTGCTTGCGCGCCTCAGTCCAGCGGCTGAGGTACGGCAGCTTGGCCAGCAGGACCGCCGCCTGAAGACTGTCCAGCCGGCTGTTGGTCCCGACCTCCTCGTGCAGATACTGTCGCGACCCCCCATGCAGCCGGAGCCGGCCGAGCCGCTCCGCCAACGCGTCGTCCTGGGTCACGATGAGCCCGGCATCCCCCCAGGCGCCCAGGTTCTTGGTAGGGAAGAAGGAGAGCGTCCCCACGGACCCTAGCTCGCCCGACATGCGCCACGTCCCATCTACCTTTCGACGGGCCCCGATGGACTGGGCCCCGTCCTCGATCAGGGCCAGCCCGTGGCGGGCGGCGATGGGTCCGATAGCCTCCATCGGAGCCATCTGGCCGAACAGATGCACCACGATGATGGCGCGGGTCCGGGGGGTGATCGCGGCCTCGATGGCGGCCGGGGAGATATTGAAGGTGGCCGGGTCGATGTCCACGAACACCGGCGTGCCTCCCGCGTTGTGGACCGTGCCGGCGGTGGCAAAGAAGGTGAATGGCGTGGTGATGACTTCATCGCCGGGCCGAAGCTCCAGCGCCTTGAGCGGCAGCAACAAGGCGTCGGTTCCGCTGGCACAGGCGACGCCGTGCTTCGTGTGGGAGAGTCGCGCGATCTCGGCTTCGAGTCGGCCCACCTCGGGACCCATGATGAAGCCCTGGCGCTCGATCACGGCCATCAGGGCCGCGAGCACGTCGTCCTTGATGGTCTGGTACTGCGCGACCAGGTCAAGCAGGGGTACGGTCACCGGAGACCCTGTAGCGGGGGAGAACACGGAACCTTCGACAGCCGTAGAAGTTAGCCGAGTGGCCGGGGTGGGTCAATCAGTCGCAGGAGTCCGTCCGTTTCCTGGTAAGTCGCCCCACAAGCAGCGCAACCGGCCTGGCCCTCCCGGAGCTGTAGCCGGAGCCCGCACTGGCACATCCATCCGACCCGGCGGGCCGGCACCCCGACCATGAGAGCGAAGGGAGGAACGTCACTCCGGACCACGGCCCCGGCGCCGATGAAGCTGTATTCCCCCAGGGTTACTCCGCAAAGAATCGTGGCATTGGCACCGATGGAGGTTCCCCGGCGGACCAGCGTCTTCCGGTACTCGGCCTTCCGGGAGACATGGCTGCGGGGATTGACCACGTTGGTGAACACGCAGCTGGGTCCGCAGAAGACATCGTCTTCCAGGATCACCCCTTCGTAGATCGAGACGTTGTTCTGGACCTTCACGTTGTCGCCGAGACGGGTGCCGGGCATGACCACGACGTTCTGCCCCAGGTTGCAGCGCTCACCGATGACCGCCCCGGGCATGACGTGGCTGAAATGCCAGATCTTGGTGCCGCGGCCAATGGCGGCGCCGTCATCGACGTAGGAGGACTCGTGAACGAAGTAGTCGGGCATTTAGTAAGGTACTCCCCTTGCGATCCGATCAGCTTTACCTCGGGCTCCAGCTCTGTTCCGAACTTCTCCTGGACCGTCCGCTGCACCTGCTCGATCAACTTTCTGACATCCGACGCGGTGGCACTGCCGGTGTTGACGAAATAGTTCGCGTGCATGGGCGAGACCTGGGCGCCCCCCACGGTGAATCCCTTGAGGCCCGCGGCCTCGATCAGCTGGCCCGCCGTCCGGGGCCCGTCCTCTTGTTTCCAGCTGGGACCCGCGGGATTCTTGAAGACGCTGCCGCAGCACGGTTGATTGAACGGGGTGCCTCGCTGCCGCCACTCGAACATCTCCGCGATGGCCTCGTCGAGGTGCGCCTGTTCTTCCTGGCGCAGCCGCACGGTGACGTCGAGCACGATCCTCCCCTCCAGCCCGCTCCGGCGGTAGGTGAAGGGAATCTCCGGCCGCTGGAGCACCGCGTCCTTCCCGCGCGAATCCACCACCGTCACCCGCTCGACCACTTCGGCCCAGTCTCCCCCGTGACACCCGGCGTTCATGTAGACGCCTCCACCCACCGTCCCTGGTACACCGACGAAGATGTGCAAGCCGGCGAATCCTGCCTCGGCGGTACGGCGGGCGGCGAGTGGCGCGGGAAGCCCGGCGCCAATAGTCCAGCTGTCCCCATTCGGGGTAATGCGATCGAGACCCTTTCCCAGTCGAATGACCAGCGCGTCCAGCCCAGCGTCGGGCAGCAGGATGTTGGATCCCAGCCCAATGGCGAACCAGGGCACGCCCGCTTCGGCAGCCAGCGTCAGCGCCGCGCCGACGTCAGCCGGTGCGGCGGGTAGCAGAACGGTTGCGGGTCCCCCGATTCGGTACGTGGAATAACGCGCTACCGGTTCCGCCTCACGGACCTTCCCGGCCACCAGCCCCCGCAGCTTCTCCACGAATTTTGGATCGCGAGCGCTCACCCGGTCCACTCCGGCGACATTTCGCGGGCGAGTGCGTGCCACTCCTGAAGCGCGCGGACATCGCCCGCGCGGCTCCGCAACGCGATGATCGCGTCGCACGCGGCGGACGCCG
Organism: uncultured Gemmatimonadales bacterium; assembly: GCA_963810165.1. Lineage (GTDB taxonomy): Bacteria > Gemmatimonadota > Gemmatimonadetes > Gemmatimonadales > GWC2-71-9 > CAVVWJ01. Next base: position 146,565 of record CAWEMG010000041.1, on the reverse strand, counting down.
CGGAGAGGGTGGTGGTGTACGGCACCTGGTGCTGGAGAGCGGCACGCCGGATGGTATAGTCGTCCTGCTGGGTCAGCTTGCCCAGCGGCGTGTTGATCAGGAGCTGGATCCGCCCTGAAACCAGCAGGTCGATGGCATTCGGGCGTCCCTCGTACACCTTGAGGACGCGCTCGGTGGGAATGCCCCGGGCCCGGAGGTATTTGGCGGTGCCTTCGGTCCCCAGCAGGCGGAACCCCAGCGCGTGAAACCGGCGCGCAATCGGAACCAGGTTCGCCTTGTCATGATCATTTACAGTGACGAAGACCGAGCCCTCGAGCGGCAGTGCTCCCTCGGCCGAGATCTGGGCCTTGGCGAAGGCCATCCCGAATGAGTCAGCGATGCCCATGACCTCTCCGGTCGATCGCATCTCCGGTCCGAGGATCAGATCCACACCCTGGAGCTTGCTGAAGGGAAAGACCGCCTCTTTCACCGCGACATAGGGCTGGAGCACGTCGTCGTGCAGCCCCAGCTCATCGAGCGTCTTGCCGGCCATGACCGCCGCGGCAAGGCTCGCGAGCGGCACCCCGGTCGTCTTTGACACGAAGGGAACCGTTCGGGACGCCCGTGGATTTACTTCGAGCACGTAGACCACGCCGTTCTTGATGGCATACTGAACGTTGAGCAGTCCGATCACCCCGAGCCGTTCGGCAAAGGCGCGGGTGTGGGTTCGCATCTCCTCCACCTGGGTCTCCGTGATCAGGTACGGCGGCAGCACGCATGCCGAGTCGCCGGAATGAATGCCCGCGTCCTCGATATGCTGCATCACTCCCCCGATCACGCACCGGGTGCCATCGGCAATGGCATCGACATCGGCTTCGAACGCATCCTCCAGAAAGCTGTCGATCAGCACCGGGTGCTCCGGCGCTACCCGGGCAGCTTTGGCGAAGTAGCCCCGCAGGGAGCTGTCGTCGTAGACGATTTCCATGGCCCGGCCACCGAGGACGTATGAGGGGCGAACCAGCACCGGGTAGCCCACCCGGGCCGCCACGGCCACCGCCTCTTCCACCGACTGGGCCACACCGCTCGGTGGCTGCGCGACGCCGAGCTCGCGGCTGATGGCTTCGAACTTTCCCCGGTCCTCCGCCAGGTCAATCGCATCCGAGGATGTGCCCAGTATGCGGACGCCTTCGCGCTCCAGCGCCCGAGCCAGCCGAAGAGGAGTCTGGCCTCCGAGCTGCACCACAACGCCCAGGGGCTGCTCCACTGCCACCACCTCGAGCACGTCCTCCAGCGTCAGCGGCTCGAAATACAGTGCATCGGAAATATCGAAGTCGGTGGAGACTGTTTCGGGGTTGGAGTTGACCATGACGGTGCGATAGCCCAGCTCCCGAAACGCCATGGCCGCCCGCACGCAGCAGTAATCGAACTCGACGCCCTGCCCTATCCGGTTCGGTCCGCTGCCCAGGATCATTACGGTGGGCTGCTCGCTCCGCCGAGCCTCGTTCTCCTCGTCGTAGGAGGAGTACAGGTAGGGAGTGGATGACGGAAATTCGCCGGCGCAGGTATCCACCGTCTTGTAGGCGGGCCGGATACCGAGACGGTGGCGCTCGGCGCGGATGGCCGCTTCGGTGGAGTCCGCTCAGGTCGGCCAGCTGGCGGTCCGAGAACCCCAGCCGCTTCATTTCGTAGTGTCAGCTGACTGCCTTGCTGCCCCGCCGCCGCGCTCCCCCGCCAGCCTTGCTCCGCTTCCAGAAGTTCCTGCAGCTGATACAGGAACCATGGGTCTATGCCGGTGCGCTCTGCCACTGCCTCCACCGGGATTCCAAGCTGGAGCGCGTACTTGATCTGGAAGATTCGCTCCGGCGTGGGCGTCCGAATGGCCGCGAGCACCGCCTCCCGGCTGGTATCCTGAAGCCGGTCGTCCGCCGGAGTAGCGCCCACCACCCATCCGCTCCGGTCCACCTCCAGTCCCCGAAGTCCCTTCTGAAATGCCTCCTTGAAGGTCCGCCCGATGGCCATCACCTCGCCGACCGATTTCATCTGGGTCGTCAGAGTCGGGTCGGCGGCTGGAAACTTCTCGAAGGCAAAGCGTGGGATCTTCACGACCACGTAGTCGAGCACCGGCTCGAACGAGGCCGGGGTAGTGCGCGTAATGTCGTTGGGGAGCTCGTCGAGCCGATACCCGACCGCCACCTTGGTACCGATTCGGGCGATGGGAAAGCCAGTGGCCTTGGAGGCGAGCGCCGAGGACCGCGAGACCCGAGGGTTCATCTCGATGACGAGCTGCTCACCGGTGGTCGGGCTCACCGCGAACTGAATGTTGCAACCTCCGGCGGCCACACCGATCTCCCGAATGATCCGGATCGCGGCGTCCCGCATGTCCTGGTACTCGCGATCGGTCAGAGTCATGACCGGCGCCACGGTAATGGAGTCGCCGGTGTGCACCCCCATGGGATCGAGGTTCTCGATCGAGCAGACGATCACGACGTTGTCCGCCCCGTCCCGCATGACTTCGAGCTCGAACTCTTTCCAGCCGATGATGCTGCGCTCGACCAGCACCGACCCCACCGGCGAGAGATCGAGCCCCCGGCGAATCAGGGCCTCGAACTCCTCGCGGTTGTAGGCGATGCCCCCGCCGGACCCACCCAGCGTGAACGAGGGACGCAGGATGGCCGGATAACCGGTTTCCTCAACTGCCTCGAGGGCCTCATCCATAGTTCGGACCGTTCGTCCCTGAGGCGTGGCCAGGCCGATGCGTCGCATGGCGCGGGCAAACTCCTCCCGATCCTCCGCCAGACGGATGGCGCGCTCGTTGGCACCGATAAGCTCGACCCCAAATCGGGCCAACGTACCGTCCCGCTGAAGCGCCATGGCCACGTTCAACGCGGTCTGGCCCCCCATGGTGGGCAACAGGGCCTCCGGCCGCTCGCGCTCAATGACCTTCGCGACCCATTCCGGCGTGACCGGCTCGATATAGGTCCGGTCAGCCAGTTCCGGGTCGGTCATGATCGTGGCCGGATTCGAGTTGATCAGTACGACCCGGTATCCCTCTTCCTTCAGCGCCTTGACCGCCTGGGTTCCGGAGTAGTCGAATTCGGCGCCCTGACCGATGACGATCGGCCCCGAGCCGATGATGAGAATGGTCTTCAGGTCAGTGCGCTTGGGCATCGATCAGATCCGAGATGGTCTTCTCCAGAGGAATCGTGGCGTGCCACCCGGTATGTCGCCGTATCTTGCCGGCATCGGCGACCAGATGCCGCGCGTCGCGTCGTGGGTTCGTGGCGGGCACGAGCCGAGCGTCCTTGCCCAGTTTGGCCGCCAACATGGCGAACAGCTCGCCAAAGGTTATACCCCGGCCGGCTGCAAGGTTGTAGGTCTCGCCTGCCTGTCCACGACTGAGAAGCGCCATGTAAGCCCCGGCGACATCCCGCACATCCATGAAGTCCCGCACGATGCTGGAATCCCCTTCGACAGTTTTCTGTCCGTCTCGCAGCGCTCCGATCCATTTGTTCAGCACCCGATTTTCCTGGTACCCTGGCCCGGTGGCGGGAAACGGCCGGACTACGATAACTCGAAGGTCCCATTCATCCCTGGCCTGGGTCGCCGCGATCTCAGATCCCAGCTTCGTGGCTCCGTATACGTTGAGGGGCCGCGGCGCCTCCGTCTCGACCCGGGGCCGTCCCTCGCCCTGGCCGTACACTTCAGCGCTCGAAGCCACGATCACGAGTGGATCGGCTCCCTTGTCTTCACGCACATCCTTGACGGCGGCAAGGAGCCGTGCGGTTCCAGCCGCGTTGACCTCCCAGGCCCAGCCCGGATCCTCATTCGCGTCGCGCGAGTACGACACCGCCGCCAGGTGGATGATCGCATCCGGGGCAACGCCTACCGCCTTGCGGACCGACTCGCCGCTGCAGAGCTCGAGCGGAACGACGCGAACGTCCTCTGTCCAATCCCGTGGTATTCCGGTGTCTGCAGTGCTGCGGGTGGCCACCACCTCGTGATTGGCATCCAGAAGTGTCCGAACCAGTCGTTTGCCGATGAACCCATGGGCACCCGTCACCAGCACCTTCACCGGAGGCTCATTTCCTGGCGCTCAAGCGCTCGAGGTCCGCGTCTACCATCATGGCGATGAGCTCTGGGAACCCAACCTTCGGCGTCCAACCCAGCTCCTGGCGGGCCTTGGATGGGTCGGCCAGCAGAAGATCCACCTCGGCGGGGCGCATGAACTTCGGATCCGTGACGACGTGCGCCCTCCAATCGAGCCCGACGTGCCCGAAGGCGGCCTCTACCAATTCGCGCACACTATGAGTCCGGCCGGTCCCTATGACATAGTCCTGGGGCGAGGGCTGCTGCAGCATGCGCCACATGGCGTCCACATAGTCACCCGCGAAGCCCCAGTCCCGGCGGGCCTCCAGATTTCCCAGACTGATCTGGCGGGCGAGTCCCAGCTTGATGCGCGCCACTCCATCGGTAACCTTCCGGGTGACGAACTCGATTCCGCGCCGGGGCGACTCGTGGTTGAAGAGGATACCGCTCACGGCGAATAGATCGTACGACTCCCGGTAGTTCACCGTGATCCAGTGGCCGTACACCTTGGCCACACCGTACGGAGACCGCGGATAGAAGGGGGTGGTCTCTCGCTGCGGCGTCTCGGTGACCCGTCCGAACATTTCGGACGAGCTGGCCTGGTAGAATTTGGCGCTCGGATGCACCAGCCTGACGGCCTCCAGGATGCGGGTCACGCCCAGAGCGGTGAACTCTCCGGTCAGCACCGGCTGAGTCCAGGACGTGGGCACGTACGACTGGGCCGCCAGATTGTAGACTTCGTCCGGCCGAGTGTCCTGTAGTACCACCGTCAGAGAATGCTGGTCCAGCAGGTCGGCCGCGACCACCTCGATCCGGCCCAGCAGGTGCTCGATCCGCTCGTAGCTATGATGACTGGTTCGCCGAACCACTCCAACGACCTCGTACCCCTTCGACAAGAGCAGCTCGGCGAGGTAGGAACCGTCCTGACCGGTCACGCCGGTTATGAGCGCCTTAGGCACGGTGGATCCGGCATTGAGGTTGTGTCATGCGACCGGGCTCACTAGCTTTAGAGGCTTTTCGCGTTCCGAACACACGACAGGGTGGAGCTTATGGCACGGGTATGCGCCGTCTGCGCAAAAGGGCCGGTTACCGGCAACAACGTCAGCCACGCGAACAACCGAACCAAGCGGCGCTGGTATCCCAATCTCCAGACTGTCCGGGTCAGCGTTGACGGTGCGGTCAAGCGGATTCGGGTGTGCACCCAGTGCCTGAAGAGTAACCGCATCAAGAAAGCCAGCTGATTCCTCCGGCCGCGCCCTGGCGAGGGCCGGCTTAAGCTTGAAAAAAGGGGACCCGAAGGTCCCCTTTTTCATTGGCGATACGCCTGTGGGAGCGCACTGCTGCGCGCTCCTACTCGGCAAGAAGCTCGATCCTGGCGACATCGGCGCCGTCGCCGACGCGGTGGCCCATCTTGAGAATGCGGGTATATCCGCCTGGACGAGCCGCAAAGCGAGGGCCGATCTCGCTGAACAGGCGGCCGAGAACCTCACGGTCCTTGATCCGCCGACCGACCAGCCGGCGCGAGTGCAGATCTCCCCGGCGCGCCATGGTGATGAGCTTCTCCGCGAAGGGCCGGAGCTCCTTGGCCTTGGCCTCGGTGGTGATGACCCGTCCGTGCGCGAACAAGCTCGAGGCCATGTTGTTCAACATTGCCCGCTTGTGGCTCGAGGTCCGAGAAAGCTGGCGGCCTTTTGCCCGATGACGCATTTAGAGCCCCTCTCCCGACCCGACCGAGGGCTGAACCACCGGCGCCACTCCGGGGCGGACCACACGCAGCTCGCCGTCGGCCTCTTCGAAGCCCATCCCGAAGTTGAGACCCTCACGCTGCAGCAGCTCGGCGATTTCACTGAGGGCCTTCTCGCCCACATTCTTGACCTTGAGGAGATCGTCCTCGGAGAATTCGACCAGATCCTTGAGGGTCCGGATGTTCGAATTCTTCAGCGAGTTCAACGAACGCACCGTGAGACCGAAGTCGTCGATCGGCCGGCCGAGGCGCTGGCGGAGGTTGCTGGCGCCGGCGCCACTCCCCTGACTGCCGTCGCGCATCGTGGGCACCTTGCCGAAGTCGACAAAGTACTGGAAGTGCACCTGCGCCAGGGCAGCGGCGTAGGCGATGGCGTCTTCCGGCGTGATGGTGCCGTTGGTCTCGACCGAAACGGTAAGCCGGTCGTAGTCGGTGCGCTGGCCGACGCGGGTTTCCGCGACGGTAAAGTTGGCGCGGCGAACCGGATTGTAGATGGCGTCGATGCGAACCAGATCGATGGGCAGCGACCGATCGCTCGGGTGCATCTCGGCTTCCACGTACCCGCGACCCTTGTTGACGTAGAGCTCCATGCTCACGTCCCGGTCGTCCTGCAGGGTAAAGAGCAGATGATCGGGGTTCTTGACCACGACCGAGCCATGCTCCTGGATGTCGCGGGCGTAGACCGGCCCCGCGCCCTCGCGGCGAATGTGCAGGACCGCGTCGTCGACATCTTCCGCCACCACGAGCGTCAGCGCCTTGAGCCGCTGCACGATCTGGTGCACGTCCTCGAGCACGCCCTGCACGGTCTGGTGTTCGTGCACCACTCCGTCGAGGCGGAAGCCCCAGACCGCGCTGCCGCGGAGCGAGGACAGAAGCAGGCGACGCAGCGAGTTGCCGAGGGTATAGCCGAAGCCACGCTCCAGCGGCTGCAGGCGGAACTCGGCGGCGTTGGGATTGTCGTCCCGCTTGGTCATCTCGACCAGGTGCGGACGCACCAATCCAGTCAGATCAATGGTCATGGTCACTTCGCGTTAGAAATTAGACCCGCCGCTTCTTGGGCGGGCGGCAGCCGTTGTGCGGAATGGGGGTCACGTCCCGGATCGATACGACCCGGAGCCCCACCGATGCGAGCGCCTGGATGGCCGATTCGCGTCCGCTGCCGGGGCCCTGCACCCGAACATGCACTCGCCGCAGGCCCAGATTCATGGCCTCGCGGCCGCAGTTCTCGGCGGCTACCGTGGCGGCGAACGGGGTGGACTTCTTCGAGCCCTTGAAGCCTGCTTTTCCGGCTGAGCCCCACGCGAGCGTGTTGCCCCGCAGGTCGGTGATGGTGATGAGCAGGTTGTTGAACGTGGCCGAGATGTGGGCAATGCCCTCAGACTCGACCACCTTCTTGGACCGCTTGGCGCTGGGCGCCTTTGCCGGAGTAGGAGCGGGAGCGGGAGCAGTCATTTACTTCTTCGTCACTTTCTTCTTGCCGGCAATGGCACGCCGTGGACCCTTCTTGGTCCGCGCGTTGGTGTGGGTTCGCTGGCCGCGCACCGGAAGCCCGCGGCGGTGGCGAATGCCGCGATAGCTGCCGATATCCATCAGCCGCTTGATGTTCATGGCGACTTCGGTCCGGAGTGCGCCTTCCACTTTGACCGAACGCTCGATCATCTGGCGAAGCCGTGCGACCTCGGAGTCGGAGAGATCACGCACCCGGGTATCGGGGCTGACACCAGTCTCGCCGAGAATGCGGCTGCTGGTGGGGCGCCCGATGCCGAAGATGTAAGTCAGGGCAATTTCCACGCGCTTTTCGCGCGGGAGGTCCACGCCTGCGATACGTGCCATGATCAGCCCTGCCGCTGTTTATGCTTGGGGTTGCGCTTGCAGATGATGCGGACGACGCCTTGTCTCTTGATGACTTTGCAGTGCTCGCAGATCGGCTTCACGCTGGAACGAACCTTCACACGTCTCTCCCGGACCGGGTTTCTAGTGTAGCTCCCCAATATAGAAGGGGCCCAGATGAGACGCAAGTGAAAGTCGCAGCCCCACCTACCCGACCACGCGGAACTCCACCAGGCTCCAGCCGCCGGGTGCCCGGCGATAGCCCAGCAGCAGTATCTGCACCCTCACATCCTGGGTCCCGGTCACCCGGTACCGGCGCTGCAGCTCCACGTACCCGCGGCCGGACTCCACCTGCCGGGCGGCACGCACCAGCACTTCGACCTCCTGCGATGGGGCCAGAAAGTCCGCCAGCAGTGCGGCAGCTTGAGCCGGCCCCAAGGCTACCGAGGGATCGGCCCCGGGCAGCTGGATCAATACCCGTGGGCTCCCCCCGATGAGGTCGGCGGGGCTGTGGGCTACCCACGCTTGACGGGCCCGCTCCGCCGCTTCCGCCAGATCGTCCTCCTGGGCCCGCACGAGCCCCGGCCACAAGGCCAGCAGACCGACGAAGTACAGAGATTTCACCGGGCCTCCTGGAGGAACTCATCAAAGGCCAGCGCCGGATCGGCAGCCTGAAGAATCGGACGGCCGACCACGAGATGGGTCGCCCCGTTGGCCGCCGCCTCCCTCGCGGTCGCCACCCGCGCCTGGTCGCCAACCAGATCGGATCGGCGGCGGATACCGGGAACGACAATCAAGGGCGCTGGTCCCAGGCGGGTTCGCAGCAGCGCCACCTCATGCGGCGAGCAGACGACGCCTTGAAGTCCCGACGCGACCGCCACGAGTGCCTGGCGCTCGACCTCCGCAGACAGGTCGACCTCGCTACGTCCTACCGCCCGGGCATAGCCGGCAGGATCGTGGGAGGTCAGCACCGTCACACCCACCAGCGCAACCTCGCCACCGGCTGCCACTGCGGCCGCTTCCAGCATCGGACTGCCTCCCAGCGTGTGGACCGTCGCCATGGACACTCCCATCTCGCGTGCGGCCGTCACCGCACCTGCCACGGTGTTGGGAATGTCGTGCCACTTGAGGTCCAGAAATACTTTCAGCCCCCGGGCGGCCAGCTCGCGGACCAGGTCGGGACCTTCCCGGGTCATCAGAATCGACCCCACCTTGACCCACTGGAGGGCCGGCAACCGCTCCACCAGACGCAGGGCCTCAGCGCCCTTGGGTGTGTCCAGGGCGAGTATCAGCTCAGTCATGACCTCGCTCCAGCGCGCTGACGATCCGCCCGGGGAGGTGGGGATCGGCCAGCGCAGCGGTGCCGATGGCCACCAGCGATGCCCCAGCCTTCAGGTACTGGCGCACGTCGTCCGCCGATCGAATGCCGCCGACGCCGATGACTGGCGTGGGGCCTATCCGCTCGACGATGCGGGACACGGCCAGTGTACCGATCGGCAGGAGACCCGGCCCACTGACACCGCCATTGCCGTTGCCCAGCCGCGCGGCGCCGTTACTCGAGTACAGCAGGCCCGGCATGGTGTTGACGGCGCTGATGGCGTCGGCTCCGGCATCACGCGCGGCGAGGGCCATTCCGGCGATGTCCGGCAGCACCGGCGACAGCTTCGCAATCAACGGCAACCTGGTGCGGACGCGACAGAGGGAAATGATGCGGTGAACCGAGGCGCGGTCCGCCCCGAACTCGATTCCGCCGGCGTGAGTGTTGGGGCAGGACAAGTTGAGCTCGAACCCGGTGATCCCCGCGGCCCCCTCCAGCTCTCCGATTACATCCGCATACTCCTCCGCCGTAAAGCCCACCACATTCACCAACACCTGTGCTCGGCTCAGGCGCGACAACCAGGGGAGGTACTCCTCCCGTACCCGTCTCACACCCGGGTTGGCCAGCCCCACCGAGTTGAGCATGCCTCCGGGGAACTCGGCCACACGGGGAGCCGCGTTACCGGGGCGGCTTTCCCGCGAGACAGCCTTCGTAATGAGCCCGCCGAGTCGCTCGAGATCGAGGACACCGTCGAGCTCCTTGCCAAAGCCGGCGGTGCCGGCGGCAAGGAGGACAGGATTCTGAAATCGGCGGCCGAACAGCTCTCGGGAAAGATCCTGGAGAGGCACTATGGCTCGAGCACCCGCACGCCCGGAGCCGGCTGCGGCCGGCGGCCCGGTGCCTCATCATCCTCGATGGCCGGGGGAGGCTGGGGCCGGCGCTGGGTGGGCTGACCGCTCCGCCGAGCCGCTGCGGAGCTGGCGGCGGCGAAGGCCCCGAGCGAATCTTCCAGCTGGCGGTAGCCGGAACCTTCTTCGCCTCGGATCATGGCGAGATAGGGGCTGTAGACATAGCGGGTTTCCAGCAGCGCCCTGGCCGAGTCGGCCCAGGTGGGGTTGAGCTGCTGGGCCGCGAGCACCGCCTTCGGGGCATATGGGGAATCGGGCCACTCGTTCACGATTCGGAGGAAGATCACCTCGGCCAGCTGCGGCGCCTTCAGCGAATCACGAGCGGTCTCGGCCGCCAGGAACAGCCGCAGATCTCCCTGGGGCGATCCGGCGGCGGTGGAATCCGAAGCTGCGAGCACTCCAGCGGCGGTGCCGCTGAGGAGTTGGAGCTCTGAGGCCGCGCCTCGGTACTTCTTGGAAAGCTCCCCGCAGCGTGGAGATCGAGGTCGAAAGCTCGTGGGGGCTGGCGGTAGAGCGAAGGTTCAGCTGAACCAGTTGCAGACTCGCACGGCCCGCGGCGTCGCCGGTGCCGCCTATCGTAATCGCCTCGCGAAATCGTGCTGAGGCCCGAGCGGTATCGATATCGGCAAGGCGAAGACCGTCTTCAAGCAGCCAGCGAGCCTGGGTCTCGGCGGGGCGGCCCGGGAGCCGGCGAAGCCGATCCACCAGCTGAGACGCGCTCCGCGCATTCTGCTGCGCCAGGGAGGTAACCAGGGAATCCCAGGGCTGGGCGGTGTCACCCCGTGTGATCAGAGAGTCGGCCAGCGCCATGGCGGCAGGAAGCCGACCGGCGCCGGCGAGCGAAAGCAACCGCTCGCGCATCGCTCTCGGCTCCTTATTGCCTTCAAGGGCTTGGAGCGCCTCGGCATAGTTGCCCAGGTATCGCTGGGTCCGCGCGCGCTGGAAGCGTGCCTCCCGCCGGCGACCGGCGTCCTTGCTGTCGAGCAGGCCCGCAAACGCCGCGTCGGCCGCGGCGATGTTCCCCAGAGTAAACTGGCACCGGCCTGCCGCCAGCCACGCGTCTTCCGTCAGATCCGAGCCCACGCCGGCCACGCCGATCCGGCTCAGGGCAGGCAGCGCCTGCTCACACTGCCCCATGCGGGCGAGTGCGACGCCGCGCAGAATCGCCGCTTCCTCGGCGTACTTGCTGCGCGGGTGCCGCACCACCACCGATTCCGCCTTCGTCGCCACCTGACCCCACAGGCTGGTGGCCTCGAAGGTCCGCCCGTCCCGTTCCGCCTTGCGTGCGGAGTTGGCCAGGCGGTTGGCGTTGTACATGCCGTTGTAGTACACGCACCCCTGGAGGCCCAGAACCAGGATCATCGCCCACCTCATTGGCGCACCCCCGAATCCTGGGTCTGGGTGGTCTTGCGCTCGTATTCCAGCAAATAGGCGACGATGGCGTCCGCCAGCGCCGACGCCATGGCCTTTTGACTGGAGCGGGTGGTCAGGAACTGTCCGTCCTGAGGATTGGTGCTGTAACCCAGCTCGACCAGAATGGCGGGCCGGCGGGCCGTGGTCAGCACCATGAAGCCGGCCTGTTTGACGCCACGGCTGTCACCGCTGTGCACCGTTCTGAGATTGCGCTGCACCAGTTCGGCGGCCCGGGCTGATTCGCGCAGGTGCTCGTTCAGCTGCAGGTCCTTCAAGATGAAATCGAGGCCGACGCCGGTTTCCGCCGGGCCGGTTCCGGCCTCGAAGCGCACCGCTTCGTTTTCCATCCGCGCGACGCGGGCGGCGTCTTCAGTCTTGGCTTCGGCGAGGAAGTAGGTCTCGAATCCTCGAATGTCGGTATATCCCGGACGCCGTGCCAGCGAGTTGACATGGAGGCTCACGAAGAGATCGCAATCGGCGGTGCAGAACGCTCCCCGATCGCCCAGGGCGATGAGGGTATCGGAGGTGCGGGTCATCTTGACGCCGACGCCCTTGCGCTTGAGCTCTTCGGCCAGGAGCAGCCCCACTGCGAGGGTGACTTCCTTCTCCCGAGTGCCCCGCGGGAAAAACACTCCCGGATTTCCGGGGTCGACCCCTCCGTGTCCCGGATCGATGGTCACGATATGACCGGGGCGAAGCCCGTTCGGCAGCCGGGTGATCTCCCGGGCCGGCGCGGGCGCATGCGCCACCGGGGCGCGGCTTCCCAGGCCGGAGTCGATCAGACGCGCCCGCCGGCGGTCGTAGCGATACCGGTCGCTGAGAAAGGAGGGCAGGATTTCGGCGACGAACTGAAAGGGAAGGAAGAGGGTGTCTCGGGATACCGATGCGGCTGCCGCGAGGGTGCGGAGGCGATCGTCGAAGACGTAGAGCGGTGCACCCAGCAGAAACCGAAACGATTGAGGTCCCACGGAGACCTCGGCCCAGCCATCACTGACGCGCTCGGACCCGGCCAGCGCGGCCATGAGCCGCGGTGCGGCTATCACGGGAGCACCGCTGCCATCGGTTCGCACAGGAATGCGGCTCTCGCCGTTCACACCGGTGACGGTGACGACTCCCGGTGCCGAGTCGAGGCTGAACGCCGCCAGAGCCACCAGCAGGGCCAGGGCTCCCATCACCGCCGGCCCCGGATGGATACGGCCCTGGCGACCTCGCGTTCCATCACTTTGCGCTTGATCGTTTCCCGCTTGTCGTGCTGCTTCTTCCCCTTCCCCAGCGCCAGCGCGACCTTTGCACGGCCCTTCTTGAAGTAGAGCTCCAGGGGCACGAGCGTCAGCCCCCGCTGCTCGACAGCCCCGATCATCTTTTCGATTTCACGGCGATGCAGCAGCAGCTTGCGGGCTCGGACCGGATCGTGGTTGTAGCGGTTGCCCTGTTCGTACGGCGTGATGTTCATCCCTTCGAGAAAGACCTCCCCGTTCTTCACCCTGGCGTACGCCTCCTTGATGGATGCCTTGCCGTTCCGCAGGGATTTGACCTCCGTGCCGGTCAGCACGATTCCGGTTTCCCAGGTCTCCAGGATATGGTAATCGTGGGTCGCCTTGGGATTGCGGGCGACTGAATGCTTCCGCTCAGCGGATGGGGCGGTCTCGCGGCTCACTCGGGATATCCTAAGCAAAGGATAGGCCACCACTTCGGGTGGGTCAACGGCTGGGAGAGACCGGGAGGACGAACAGGACCAGGAGGCAGGAGGAAGGGGTGCAACACAGTGCCGAAGGCGGGACTCGAACCCGCACGGGCTTGCGCCCACTGCGCCCTGAACGCAGCGCGTCTACCAGTTCCACCACTTCGGCGAACCGGGCAAAGTAGCGGACGAGATCGGCAGGGTCAACATCGCATCTGCGTCTTCCCTCGCCTCTCCGCTTCAATACCTCGGCATCCCCGGCTGCACCCGCTCCGCCCAGGCGTCGATCCCGCCCGCCAGGCTGCGCACCTTTCCAAAACCTGCCCCCTTGAGAATCTCCAGGGCCTTCATGGAGCGCGCACCATGGTGGCAGTGGGTCACGATTTCGGCATGGCCGTCAAGCTCAGCGAGGCGCTCGGGCAGCTGATTCAGCGGAATCAATGTCGCCCCTTCGATGTGCGCGATCTCCCATTCGTGAGGCTCCCGCACATCCACCAGCACCAATTCACTGCCCTTGTCCTCCATTTCCAGCCGCAGCTCCTCCGCGGTTATCTCCGGCCCGGCATAGACCGGCTCGGAGCCGATGCCGCAGAAGGCTTCGTAATCGATCAACTCCCTGATGGTTCGATTGGGTCCACACAACGGACACGCCGGGTCCTTGCGCAGCTCCAGCTCCCGGAAGCGAAGCTTGAGCGCATCGAACAGCAGGAGCCGCCCTAACAGGGAAGTACCTGCCCCAATGATCCACTTGATGGTCTCCAGCGCCTGGATGCTCCCGATGATCCCCGGCAGGACCCCCAGCACGCCGCCTTCGGCGCAGCTGGGAACCAGACCCGGAGGGGGCGGTTCGGAGTACAGGCAGCGATAGCATGGGCCGGCTTCGGCATAGAAGAGCGAGGCCTGCCCTTCGAACCGGAAGATGCTGCCGTAGACGTTCGGTTTCCCCAGCAGCACACAGGCATCGTTGACCAGATAACGGGTGGGAAAGTTGTCGGTCCCATCCACTATGATGTCGTACTCGCGCAGGATCTCCATCGCATTCTGGGACGTGAGCCGGGTCTCGTGCCGCTCGATCTTTACGTTGGGATTCAGATCGGTCAGCCGCGCCTCGGCGGAATCCAGCTTGGGACGACCCAAGGTGGAGGTGCCGTGGACGATTTGCCGCTGGAGATTGGTCAGATCGACGACGTCGAAGTCGACGATCCCGATCGTGCCTACTCCGGCGGCGGCCAAATAGAGCGACAAGGGCGACCCGAGTCCTCCGGCACCCACCGCCAGCACCCGGGAGGCCTTGAGCTTCCGCTGCCCGCTGACGCCCACCTCCGGCAGCAGGAGGTGGCGGGAGTACCGCAGCATTTCGGCGTGCGACAACGGGGTCTGGACCTCGGTTGCGGCAGGAGATCCGCCGGCGATACTGGGCACGATGGTGAGCACGTCACCGGGGCGAACCGGCGTGGCCGTGGAAGCCAGGTGCCGGATATCGGTCTCATTCAGGTACAGACTGACGAAGTTGCGGAGCCGCCCATCGTCCTGCATCAGATGCCGCTTGAGGCCGCCATGAGTACCCACCAAGGCACTGAGTACCTCACCCACCGTATCACCAGCCAGCTCCACCGTATCCCGACCCGCGGTGAACGGACGCAGCGGCGTGGGGATCGAAACAGTCACGGGCATAGCGTCAGACCTCGTTCAGAGCGTCAACCGACTCGGCATGCATCTTCGACCTGTCATCGTCCAGCACCCAGCTGGTCAGCTCGCCGGCCCGGCCGCGGTCTACCCGAACAATCACGTAGCTGTACCAGGGCCAGGCCTGTTCCGTGTCGAATGCTGAAGGCACCGCCGGATGGTCCGGGTGCGAGTGGTAGCAGCCCAGCACCTCGTGTCCCGATGCGCGCAGCTCGGCTCGATGCGGCGAAGGTCGTCCGGGGAGATCAGATAGCGGTGCGGGTCGTCGGTACGGCGATTGGGGACCGGCACCAGCCTGGACACCTCCTTCACCTCACTAGCCTGCCCTGCGAGCACTCCGCAGCACTCCGCCGGGTAGGCTCGCTCTGCCTCGCCCCGAATCTCGTCTGCCAGGGCGTCACTCAGGCGCAGCGTCACGAGCCGATCCAGCGGTGTGGCTCGCTCAGGTAACGGCTCCCCGTATCGCATCCGACGGCGACCACGAAGGCATCGGGAGCCCGGCGCAGGATGTCGAGCGCCGCCGCCACCGCTGCCCCCGCGGACCAGCCCACCAGATATCCGGTTGACCGGGCAAGATGTCGCGCGGTGCGGTCCGCGATCTCGGTCGGGACCTCCACGACCTGGTCGGGAAGCCGGGGATCGTACAGCGCGGGCGGGTGCGCTGTCGTGGCCAGGTGCTTCAGTCCTTCCAACCCGTGTAGAGGCGAATCCGGCTGCACTCCCACGAGCTGGATTGCGGCATTTTTCTCTTTGAGAAACCTCCCGGTTCCCATCATGGTTCCCGTCGTTCCCATGGCCGCGACGAAATGGGTGATCCGCCCTTCGCTCTGCTTCCATATTTCCGGACCGGTCGTGTCTCGATGGGCGCGGGGATTGGCGGGATTGCCGTACTGATCGGCGTAGAAGTAGCGGTCGGGCATTTCCGCCACCAGCTCGAGGGCGCGCTCCACCGCCCCGTCCGTGCCGGCGAGCCGGTCGGTGAGCACGACTTCGGCACCATATATCTCGAGCAGCGCCTTCCGCTCGGGACTGGCGTTCGCCGGAAGGCAGATGGTGACCTCCACCCCGGCCGCCGCTCCCAGCATGGCGTAGGCGATGCCGGTGTTTCCGCTGGACGCATCGAGCAGGCGCTTGCCAGGGAGCTCGCCGCGGCAGAGCGCATCGCGGAGAATCGCGCGCGCGGTCCGATCCTTCACGCTTCCACCCGGGTTGAGCCATTCGGCCTTCAGGTAGAGCGGCGCCACCCCCGCAGCAATGCGGATGGGTAGCAGCGGCGTATTGCCGACTGCCCGCCAGAGCTCAGGCTCGACGAGTGTCTCCTGTTGCGACGACACGTTCCACCACCTCCAAAACAAAAAACCCGACCGGCTGGTCGGGAAAATGCCCACAGACGACGGAGACTAGCCCGCCGAGGAGATCCCTACCAGCTCCTGAACCTCGGTTTCCTGCCGCATGAGGTCGGCCAGGGAGATGCCCGCCAGCAGCTGATCCACCCGTTGCTGGAGGGCATGCCAGACCGGCCGGATGCTACAGGTGCCACCCGGACTACATCGGTCGGCGTCCACCGGGTGAGTTTCGCAGTTGATCTCGAAAGTCTGATGTTCCGAGGCGGCCATGACGTCGCGGACTGAAATGGCTTCCGGCCCACGGGCCAGGTAGTACCCGCCTTTGGCGCCACGCACGCTCTGAACCAAGCCGGCCCGCCGTAGCCGCAGCAGGATCTGTTCGACGTAGTCAGCTGGGAGGCGCTCGGTGTCGGCCAGCTCGCGTGCCGCGACGGGACCACTCCCTTTCCGTCCTCGCTTGGCGAGGTGGATCGAGATAATGAGACTGTATTCGGTCCAGGTAGTCACCCGCATGGTGGGAATATGGAGCGACGCAGGGTGGGAATCAATGAGAAATTAGGTCTTGTCCGCAGCCGTCCACCGCGCCACCTCCTCGGCACTCATGTTGCCGAAGGGCCGGATCCGGCCATCGCGGAAGGAGCCGCCCAGGACGTCCCCCAGGTACTGCGACCAAGAGAGCAGCGTACCATTGCAGACCGGTTCGACGGGGTTGGTTTCGGAGGCCTCTTTTTCGAGCCGCTGGAGCAGACCCTGCATGACGCGCTCAGGAACCCGGGACCGCTCGGATGGGAACACAAAGCCATACAAGATCAGGTGCGCCAGCAGGACCCGCCAATGGGGCCCGAACCGGCTGATGAGGCGGTCCCAGTCCATGCGCTCCCCGTGAGCCAGGATCAGGTGCACGACGTCGGCACCGTCGTACCGTTCGCGTTCCATGACGAACGCCTTGGACCAGAGCGTCTCCTCCGCGGGGGCGATCTTGACCGGCACCCCGAGCACGGTTTCCGACGTGGCATGCTCGAACCAGCCATCGTCCACCGCGGCAATGCCGTTTCCCGAGCTGAAGATGACGTCGATGAACCCCTCGGGAGAGCGGATCTTGGCCAGCCAATGAGAAAAAACCAGCTCGGTGGTATATCCCGCCGCCGCGCATGCCTCGAGCAGCCGCTGGACATCCCGGGGACGCGCGAAGATGTCGAGGTCCTTGGTTGACTTGTCGATACCCGCCTGATGGATAAATGCGAAGGCTCCACCGACCAGGAACGGAACGCCGGCTCGGTTGAGAACTTCCATGGCTTCGCGATAGAACAGACGAGAGGGGGTCTCGACCAGCGATTGTGTGGGCGCCAGGGCCATGCGACCTCCTCAGGGATCGCCTATCATACGGATCCCGGACGAACCCGGGTGTGGCCCACGTCACGGCGACCCGGCACGGCCGACAGAGATTACAGCCAATGACCAAGAAAACCGACATCGTACGGATCGCCGCGGTGGGCGACATCCATCTGGGCGGGAAGGGGATCCGACGCCCCACTGCAGATCCTCTTTGGGCAGGTGTCCGAGCATGCCGACGTGCTCGCCCTGTGTGGGGACCTGACCGATCGGGGAGACCCGGATGAGGCCCGCCTCATGGCGAAGGCGCTCGGGGCGGTAGCCGTACCGATCGTCGCCGTCCTGGGCAATCACGACTATGAGTCGGGCAAGGAGCGCGAGGTCGCCAGGATTCTCTGCGATGCCGGCGTCCACGTGCTCGACGGCGAGGCCCACGAGGTCCTGGGTATCGGTTTCGCCGGTATCAAGGGATTTGCCGGAGGTTTCGGGCGGCGGGCGCTGGGGCCCTGGGGGGAGGGACTGATCAAACAGTTCGTCCGGGAGGCGCTGGACGAAGCGCTCAAACTGGAAACCGCGCTGGGGCAGCTGCGCACCGAGCGGCGGGTCGCGCTGCTGCACTACTCCCCGATCGCAGCCACTGTCGCCGGTGAACCGCTGGAGATCTATCCCTACCTCGGGCTCCAGCCGGCTGGAAGAGCCCCTCAGCCGCTATCCCGTGGATGTGGTATTCCATGGACACGCCCACCACGGCTCCCCTGAGGGACGAACGATGGGTGATGTGCCGGTCTACAACGTGTCCATGGTGCTGCTGCAGGAGAGTTTCCCCGACCGGCCAGCCTTTCGAGTAGTGGAGCTTCCCGTCAGCCGCGCCGGCGAAGGCCGCGAGGAGAGCGCCAGGGTCACCCCACAGCGCCGCGCTACCGACCGGTCGGGCGTGTAGCGCCCGCTTTGGCCTTCTCGCCGGGGACACCTGGCTCCGTCATCGACCGCAGGTCAAGCACCTCCTCCAGCTCGGCCTCCTTCAGCAGTCCCTTCTTTACTACCAGCTCTCTGACGGTTAGGCCGCTGGCTACGGCCTCCTTTGCCAGCTTGGCCGCCTCGGCGTAGCCCAGCCTCGGCGCCAGCGCCGTGACGATGGCCGGACTTCGCTCCAGCCAGTAGGCGCACTGCGCCTCATCAGCCTCGATCCCGTCGATACAGCGCTCCGCGAACACGGCGCTGGCGTTCCCCACGATGGTCAGCGCAAAGACCATGTTGTGGGCCATCACCGGCATCATCACGTTCAGCTCCAGCTGGCCAGCCTCGGCGGCCAGCGCTACCGTCGTATCGAGACCCAGGGCCTGGTAGCAGACCTGATTTACCATTTCGGCAATGGACGGGTTCACCTTTCCCGGCATGATGCTGGAGCCGGGCTGCACTGCCGGCAGCAGGATCTCGGCGAGGCCGGTCCGGGGACCGGAGGCGAGCAGACGGATGTCGTTGGCGATCTTGTTGAGGTCCAGCACATACGCTCTCAGGGCGCCACTCACGGTGGCGACGTCACCCATGGACTGCATCAGCTGCACACGGTCCTGCCCCACCTGGAGCTTCAGTCCGCTGATCTGCTCCAGCTGGCGCACCATGAGGTCGGGGTACTCGGGCTCGGCGTTGATGCCGGTACCCACGGCGGTGCCCCCGATGTTCATCTCGCGCAACCATTCGGCGGCCTCGGCGATTTTCCTGCGATGCCGCTCGACAGTATGCCCGTAGGCCGTGAACTCCTGACCCAGCCGAATGGGTGTGGCGTCCTGCAGGTGGGTACGCCCCGACTTCAGGATCGCGTCAAACTGGACGCCCTTGGCCAGTAACGCTGCGGCGAGACGGTTCAGCGCTGCCTCGGTTCGTCGCAGCGTGGCTAGGATGACAAGCCTCATCGCAGTCGGGATCACGTCGTTGGTGCTCTGCGCCATATTGACGTGGTCGTTGGGATGCACCGGCTGATACGTGCCGCGCTCCCCGCCCAGAATTTCGTTGGCTCGGTTGGCCAGAACCTCGTTAGCGTTCATGTTGTGGCTGGTGCCGGCGCCCGCCATGTAGACGTCTACAATGAACTGGTCCCGGTGCTGTCCAGCGAGAACCTCGTCGGCGGCCTGAATGATCGCGTCGGCAAGGCGAGCCTCCAGGCGGCCTGTCTGCTTGTGTACCAGGGCCGCCGACCGCTTGATCCAGATGAGCGCGTCGACCGCTGCGGGCAGCGGGCGCAATCCGGAGATAGGGAAGTTCTCCGCTGCCCGCAGCGTCTGGATCCCGTAGAGCGCGTCGGCGGGCACTGCCTTCTCACCGAGCGGGTCGCGTTCGATGCGTGTCGCTTTCATGCCGGAGGTCCCTGATGACGGGAAATTTTCGATCGATCGATGCCGCCGCCGTATTCGATCCTGTCAAAGCCGGCAAAGCCGACCTGTACAGTGGGCAGCAATTGTTCGTGGGCCTGAACTGCTTTGAGCCGGGCCAGTCACAGAAGATTCATGCGCATGCCGGGGCCGACAAATTTTATCTGGTCGTATCGGGAAAGGCGAGGATGACCGTGGGGAACGAAACCGCCGACGTGGGAGCGGGAACGGTGGTATGGGCGCCGGCCGATGTTCCGCACGGCGTTGATCGGGCATTGGAGCGCACCGTCATGCTGGTGGCGATGGCGCCCCCGCCGAGCGTCACCCGTTGAGCTCGCTGACCTGCGGCAGCTTCCCGCGCAGCAGTCTTCGCAGCAGCGGCCAGCCGTAGATCTTCAGGGCCAGCCAGACGCCCACCACCACGCCGATGCCGTTGGTGTAAACACGCCAGGCAAGCAAGGATTCGGCCCTGCCCTTCGCCGAGCTGGCCCGCAGCGCCACCCAGAAAGCCGAGCTCGACGACGCCGGCGCCCGATGGGGTGGGCAGCACCATCTGGCTGTACACCAGGGCGAACGATCCGAAAATCATCGGACCGAGGGGCGGTGGATCAGGCAGCGTGAGCAAGAGTACCGGCAAGAATGGCAATGCGCGCGCCCATGGCGGCTACGCTGAGAGGGATGCTCGCCAGCAGAGGCCACCGCGGCATTCGCCTGAGATAGACCAGCACACGGCGAGCCGGCCGCCGCATGCGCGTCGCTGCCGGTGAAACCAGTCCCCGGGTGTACCACCAGATGAGGACGCCCACCAGGAGTGCCAACGCGACCCAGGGCCAGGCGCGCATAGCTGAGGCGCGCAGGCCCGGCCCGGCAGTCTGCCACCACTCGGGCGCGTACCGCCAGATCAGCCATCCCCCCGCCGCGATCAGCACCAGACGTGTGGTGATGGCCTCGAGCGTAATCCCCACCAGAGCGGCCGTCATTCGGGCCCTGCTCCGGAGAAGTCCAGCCAGTCGGGCCGGCTCTCCGCCCAGCCGCAGCGGCGTCAATGCATTGGCGGCGTCACCGAAGGCATTGACGACAAACGCCTCGCGAAATGTCAGAGGGGTACCAAGACCTCGCATGATCCACGCAATCCGCCAGGCACGAACCAGGAAGTCCAGAGCGACCAGAGCGATGCACAGGACGTGCGCCTGAAGCTGGCTCACGACGAAAGCACCGCGCGGTATACCGAGAACAGCCGGTCGAAAACCGTGCTCCAGCCGTGGTGCGCCTCCGCATAGCGTCGTCCAGAGTCTCCCAGACTGACCAGATCGGTCGAGAGCAGGTGCTCCGCTACTTCAGCCAAGTGGGTCGCATCGCCGGAGCGGTAGCACGCTCCTGCGCCGGAGCGGCCCACCGTTTCCGACACTCCGCCCTCATCCACGGAAAGAACCGGCAGCCCGCTTGCCATCGCTTCGAGTGAGGCCAGCCCGAACGTTTCGGCCGGGCCCGGCGCTACGTACAGGTTGACGGCGCCGTATAACTCGGCCAGCCGCTCTCGATTTCGCTCGAACGGCAGCCAGATCGCTCGGTCGCCGCCCGGCGCCGCGGCGAGAGCACGCCGCGCCGGACCATCGCCCACGATCACCAGCCGCGCCCCAGTGCGCCGCTGAACCTCGATCCAGCCGCGGAGCAGCACATCGAGGTCCTTCTCGCCGGCGATCCTGCCCACATACATGGCCAGCAAACCCCCGGGGAGGTCGGCGCGGCGGCGGGTCTCGGCGGCCTGCTGGCGCCGGGCGGGATTGAATTGGTCGAGATCGACCCCGAGCGGAACGCACACCACGTGCTCGAGGCCTGCAGCATGGAGTTGGCGAACCACGGTCTCCGACGGCGCAATGGTGGTGTGAACCAGCCGACTGAGCCGCCGCACGTAGCGCCACGCCATCGCGCTGGCTGTCCTCCGGGCCCATCCGGCGGACTGCGGCCGCGGCGCGATGATGCGGGGAAAGTTGCTGTGATAGAACCACACCGTCGGAACATCGAGTCGCCGTCTGGCGAGCCGGATCAGCCATGGCGCACACCAGGCACTGCCCACTTCGATCAGGTCGGGCCGCTCATGTGCCACGATGCGGCTGGTGGATTCGGTGGCAAGCATGAACCGGTAGGGCTTTTGAGTGGGAATCGGGGCCCCGTGAAGCCGGTAGCAGCGCACCCCCCCGCCCTCGAGGATCTCATCCCTTGCCCCGGGGACGACCAGGACCTGGCGGAGCATGGGGTGACGCTGGACGTATCCCGCCTTCTCGAGCAGGTAGGTTCGCACGCCGCCGGTGGTCTCGCCGAAGAACTCGGAGATGTCGAGAACGCCGAGGCCCGCCGTGGGCCGAAGCCGGGCAGGGAGCTCGGACCGGGCGATCTCGAGCGCGCGATCCTCTCAAGATGTTGGGAGGCTGAAGGTCCAGGATGCCGGACCCGGAATCAGTCAGAGCAATCCCCGAGCGGATACATCGTCCCGCAGTTGCCGCAGCGGTTCCTACAGCCCGCCGGCGCGATGAGGACCTCAAAACCGCAGCGGTTACATGTCTGGTCGGAAGCGGGTCCGCGGGGCAGCGGGGCAGATAAACGAGCAGGCCCCCCTGGTGCCGTCGTCAAAAGGGCACGAGTCGCTGTTGCTGCCCCCCTGCCCCGCTGCCCCGCCGACTACCCAAGCCGGTACGCCCCCGTCAGAAAGGGATTGGTGAGCCGCTCCATGCCGATCGTGGTGTCGGGGCCATGACCGCTGTGAACCACAGTCGAATCCGGCAGGGAGAGAAATTCCGACTGAATGCTGGCCATGAGAGTGGCCATGTCTCCGCCGGGCAAGTCGGTGCGGCCGATCGATCCGTTGAAGAGGACATCGCCCCCGAAGATCATGCCCTCTCCCAGAAAGCTGACACTCCCGGGAGAGTGCCCGGGCGTGAATCGAACGGCGAACTCGAATCCACCAACACAGAGCAGCTGTCCCGCCTGAAGATCATGGGTGGGTGCAGGCGGGCGCTCGAGCGCCATTCCGACCCAGGCGCCGTACTGGGGGAGGGCGTCGTACAGGGGACGGTCGAGAGGGTGGAGGTGAATCGGGGCACCCGTAGCGGCGTGCACTGCTGCAACGCCCATGATGTGGTCGATGTGAGCGTGGGTAAGCCAGATGGCCTGTAGCGTCCAGCGACGTGCATTCAGCTCCCGGAGGAACAGCGTGGAGTCTTCACCGGGATCGATGATGACTGCTTCGCCGCTCTCCCGATCGGCCACCAGATAGCAGTTCTCCACGAACTGGCCGTTCGGCAGCGATACGACCTCGAGATCAGACACCGACTTGAGCACTCGCAGCGAGCCTGGCCTTGCGGTCGGTCAGGTATTTCTCCACCGCAATTGCTGCCGTCGTTGCATCTCCCACCGCCGTCGTGATCTGCCGAGTCAGTTGCGCCCGCACATCGCCGGCCGCGAACAGGCCCGGAATGGAGGTCATCATGCGGTCATCGGTAATCAGATATCCGGCAGGATCGTGCTTGACGTGCTGCTTCACCAGCCCGGTGTTCGGCTGGAAACCGATGAAAATGAAAGCCCCCGTGGCAGCCAGCGAGGACGGCCCACCCGTCAGGCGTGTCGACCAGCTCGACCGACTGAAGGCCGCCGGGTCCACCCTTGAATTCCCGCACCTGTTTGTTCCAGATCACCTCGATCTTGGGATTGGCGAAAAGCCGCTCCTGGAGGATCTTCGATGCGCGGAACTGGTCCCGCCGATGCACCACATACACCTTTTCAGCGTAGCGGGTGAGATAGTCCGCTTCTTCCACCGCTGCGTCACCGCCGCCGATCACGGCGAGCGTCTCACCCTTGAAGAACGCCCCGTCGCACACGGCGCAGTAGGAAACCCCCCGCCCGGCGTACTCCAGCTCACCAGGGACCTCCAGCTTGGTGGGTGTGCCGCCCGCCGTGAGGATGACGCTGGGGGCCTCGTACAGGTGCCCCAGGCCGGTCGCCACCTGGAATATGCCGTTGTCCTGTCGGACGATCGACAGCACCGTGTCCTGGCGAATGTCGGCCCCGAACTTGACCGCGTGTGTGGTCATCAAGTCGGCCAGCTGGCGGCCCAGGATGTGCTTGAATCCGGGATAGTCGTCGATCCATTCGGTGTTGAGCAGCTCGCCGCCCGGAACTCCGCGCTCCAGCAGCACCGATCGCAGCAAGCCTCGTCCGGCATAGAGGGCAGCACAAAGGCCCGCGGGCCCTGCGCCGACGATGACGACGTCTTTCTCTTCGCTGCTGATCATGAGTCCCCAGAGCCATTGGCTATCGGCTATTGGCTATTAGCGAGTAGCACTCTCAGAATATAGAACGTCCTTAGGTTCCCGGCTGTTCCGATCAGCCCTTCACCCCAGGTGCAACAAGTTGACGGCGCCATGGCAGCGCGACACGGTGCCGACCAGTACGTCAACCGCCGATCCCCCCGCCCCTGCCGCGGTCACGGTCTGGTCGCCGGCCAGCACCGCGCTCACATCAAACATTCCGACGCCAAACACCCGGTGCTCGCAGACGAAGAGAACCGGCCCGGCGGTAGGCGACGAGTGATCCAGCCTTCGCGCCAAACCTTGCATAGCTTCCGCCATCTCCCAGGTACGGGGAGCGCGAATCACGGGGCAGATGGCAGGCTCGATGCAGTGGGTAGGGCAGATCCAGTCGGCAAACGAGACGTAGCGGGTTCCATCGGGAGCGCTCACGTCGTAGGGCGTCCCCGGCTCCTGGTTCACCGGCCGCGTCTCTATGAGCCGGCCGGGCCAGCGGGAGCGGGCGCGCCGCACCAGCCATTCGTACATCAGGTGGGGCATGAGTGGCGACGGGACGATGGCATCTGCGGGCTCGGCGGGCGCCGGTGGCGGACCGGCGCCGAGATAGCCGTCGAAGAAATCGCTCCACTCCTGGACGATCAGACGGCGAGTGCTGTCTTCGCCCAGCTCCCGAGCCAGCTGGCAGTCGCTATCCCGATCGACCACCAGCAGCTGTCGGTAGGCCACCCGACCTCGGGCGCGGGCGCGTTCCAGCTGTCCGGTGTAGAAGGTTCCGTAACAGCCGCCGCCAACGATAACGATGTCTCGAAAGTCGACCCTATCGGATATGTCTTCCGCCGTCGACAACCAGTACCTCCCCGGTGACGAAGTCGCCGCCTTCCAGAAGGTATAGCAAGGCGGAGACGACGTCGGACGGGCTGCCCAGCCGGCGGAGCGGCGTCGCCCGGGCGAGCCGCTCACGCTCCTCCGCATCGTAATCCTCGGGCACGAGAACCGCGCCGGGCGCGATAGCGTTCACGGTCACGCGGGGGCCAGGCTGCGGGCCAAGACTTTCGTCAGCATGATCACCCCGGCCTTACTAACGGAATGGGCGGCAAACCCGGGCCACGGCTCCAGTCCCGCCAGGTCGGCCAGATTGATCACCTTGCCACCTGCCTCCCTGAGCGCGGGCGCTGCGCCCTGAGTGCAGAAGAACACCGCGCGCAGGTTCAGGTTGAGGATCGCGTCCCACTGTTCCGGGGTGGTCTCGTCGAACGACAGCCGGTGCATGACGGCGGCGGAGTTGACCAGCACGTCGAGCCGTCCGAACTCTTCCACCACGCGCTGCGCCAGCGCCCGCGCCGCCGGGGCGTCGGTGAGATCGGCCTCGAAGCATGCGGCTCGGCCACCCCCGGCGACAATCTCCTTCCTCAGCTCTTCGGCGCCGTGACTCGACGCATGATGGTGGATTGCCACGCCGGCCCCGCGGGCCGCGAGCGCAGCGGCCATGACCCGGCCTAACCGCCGCCCCGCGCCCGTGACCAGGGCCACGCGGCCCTCCAGTTCCATCAGATGGCGCCGGCGGACACGGGAGAGATCGGGAGGATCTGACCGGTCATGGTCGCGCCGGGGGCTGCCAGCGACATGACGCCATCGGTGATCTCGTGCATTTCGACGTACTGGGCGTCGGTCTCGCCCGCCGCCGCCACATTGTCCACCGTACGCACCATGGCAGGGGCGATGGCATTGACCCGCACCTGTCGCTCCTTCAACTCCAAGGCCAGGCTCCTGGTAAATCCGGCTACCGCGGCCTTGGCGGCCGTGTACACCGCCATCGGGCTCTGGGGATTGAAGTACGCAATCGAGGAAAAGTTCACGATGGAGCCATGGCTCCGGGTGAGCGCTTCGATCGCCGCCTGCGATACCAGGGCCGTCGTCTTCAGATTGATCGCGAGCTCCCGGTCGATTGCCTGGGCCGTGATCTGCTCGATGGGACCAAAGGTAGTGAGACCGCCGGCGACATTGACCACCACGTCCAGACGGCCGAAGTGCTTCAGAGCCACTTCCACCGCGAGCGCCGCAATGTCCGGCTGCGTCAGGTCGCCCGCGCATGGCCTTGCGTCCACACCCTGGGCGGCAAACTCCCGCACCCGCTCCGCCACCCCCACCGCATTGAGGTCGCACGCCACGATCTTGGCGCCGGCCTTCCCGAAGGCGAGTGCGACCGCGTTTCCGATCTGTCCCGCCCGTCCCACGCCGGTTACGAGGACGACCTTTCCCCCGAAATCGAAGCTCATTCGCCGTCCAGACTCTCGAGAATGATCGCCGCGCCCGGCGCGCCGGACTGGGTGTAGAGCACGGTGCCGTCCCGGTCGATCAGGCACACCGACCGCGCGATCCCTGGCAGCAGCGGCTTCACGGATCCATACGCCCGGCTGATCGACTGGTCGGGATCGGACAGCAGCGGGAACGGCAATCCCAGTTTGGCCGCGTACGCCGCATGGCGCTCGGCCGACGCCGGATTGACGCCGAACGGCCGAATGCCGTGATCGGTGTAGGACTGGATCTCATCGCGCACGGCGGAGAGTTGGCGGTTTCAGCCGGGTGTGTTATTGCCGGGATAAAACACCAGCAGGACCCGCGACTCCCGCAGCAGTTGGCTGAGTTGATAGGTCCGACCATCGGAGGCGTTGGCCGTAAAGTCCGGCGCGGCGGTGCCCGGCTGAAGCAAGCTCATGAGGCGGCGCGGTTGAGAGAATGGTGCTGAAAGTCGTCCAGCCGCTCGAGCCACTCGAGCGGCACCTGCTGCGACCCGATCGTGCCGTGCGTGACGCCGGGCTCAGGGTCGCCGTGCCAATCGCTACCCCCGGTTCGGAGCAGGCCCAGCTTGAGGGCGATATCGGTAAGGCGCACGCGCAGGTCCGGGTCGTGGCTTGGGTGACGTGTCTCGACAGCGTCCAGGCCCTCGCCCTTGAGCCGCTCGATGCAGGTACGGGTGCCCCGCTCTTTCAGGTGCGCCACCGATACCAGACCGCCGGACCCATGGACCACCTCGACCACGGCGGCGAATGACGGCAATGTCTTTTCAACGAAGGCCGGACGCCCCCTCCCGAGATAGCGGTCGAAGGCATCTCCCAGATCGGCGGCGCCTCCCTGCCTGACTATCGCCCGAGCAACGTGTGGGCGCCCCACCGCCCCACTCCCTGACTCCTGCAGAACATTCTCGAACGAAAGCTCCACGCCGAGCCGCTGGAGCTGTTCCACCATGGCGCGGGCTCGCCGCACCCGGTCGGCGCGGCAACGCTCCAGAAACAGATTCAGACCGGGTGAATCGGGGGGAAGGTAGTAGCCCAGCACGTGCATCTCACCCCAGGGCGCTGCCGCGGAAAATTCGCAGCCGCCCACCACCCGTATACCGTAGCGCTCGCCGGCCGCCGTCGCTTCGGCAATGCCGGCGAGGGTATCGTGATCCGTGAGGGCTATCGCCTGAAGGCCGGCTGCCAGGGCCCGCTTCACGACCGCCTCCGGAGCCAGACTTCCATCCGAGGCAGTCGAATGCACGTGCAGGTCGATTGTGCCCGCCCGGCGTGACTCCTCGCTGACCGAGGTCAGCGGCGGTATCCCATTTCCGGCGCCGTCCACGATGGCTGCGAGTGGGCCAGCAAGTGTCGCAGCTCGGCATCAGTCAGGCCGCTCAGTGATGCCTCACGGCTCTTGGCCCCGAGCGGAGAATAGCGAGTGACGCGCTGTTCACGGTCGGGACCGACACCACGGGTGAAGATCACGCCGAACTCGTCCTTCACGTACTGCGTCGCTCCGCCCGCTGACCGCGACCTGCCATTCCTCGCCCTCGAATTCGACGATTCGTCTCGGCATCTCAAGCACCGGCTTCCGTAAACTCTTCCAGGGTGGCCTTTACCGAGGCCATGAACCGATCCGCATCAGCTCCATCCACAATGCGGTGGTCGAACGCGAGGGAAAGCATGCCCAGAGTGCGGACCGCGATCATATCGGTGCCGTCAACGGTGATGACCGCGGGCTGCTTGGTGATGCTGCCCACGCACAGAATGGCGGCCTGAGGCTGATTGATGATGGGCGTACCGATCACGGACCCGAACACACCCGGGTTGGTGATCGTGAAGGTGCCCTTCTGAACCTCATCCGGGCTCAGCTTCTTGCTGCGGGCTCGTTCACCCAGATCGTTAATGGCGCGGGCGATGCCGAGCAGCGAAAGCTCGTCGGCATGCTTGATCACGGGCACGATCAGCCCCCACTCCAACGCCACGGCGATGCCAAGATTGATGTCGCGACGGAACAGGGTGCTCTCCCCGGAGACCGCCGAGTTGAGCACCGGATGCTTCCGCAGATTGTCCGCCACCGCCTTTGCGATGAAAGCGAGGTAGGTCAGATTCACGCCCCGGTCGGCGTATTCCTTCTTCTTGCGGGCCCGGATCTGCGCGATGCGGGTGTAATCGATCTCGAAGACCGTATTGACGTGGGGGGAGACCCGCCGCGACATGACCATATGATCCGCGGTGAGCTTGCGGATCCGCGACCAGGGCTCGACCCGATCGCCCTCCCAGGGGTCGACGGTCGCTGCGGCGGGCAGCGGGGCGGGAGCCGCGGGACGGCGGGACAGCACCAGCGCCTTGGGACTGGCGCTGTCCGCTGACCCGCTGACCCGCCGCCCCGCTGCCCCGCTGTCGTCCCGCCTTCTATGTAGCTCAGTATGTCATTCTTCGTGACCCGCCCCGAGAGTCCGGTGCCGGGAATCGTGCTGATGTCCACCTTGTGTTCCGCCGCCATCTTGCGAACCAACGGCGTCGATTTCCGCTGCAGGCGCTCCTCCAGCGATTCGACCGCTCCGTTCCCCCCGGTGGCATCGCCGATCGACCGGCCATCCGGCGCCGTGCCTGCGGACGCGGCCGCCGGTGTTGACCTGGCGGGCGGTGATTCACTGGCGCGGGATCCTCCCTTCGGAGGAATCGCCGGGGCGGGCGCCAGGGGCGCGGGGGGTGCCCCGGACGGCGTGGCCGGCTTTTGAGGAGCAGGCGCGCCCGGAGACGGGGCTGCGGGAGCCTTGGGCTTCTCGGCGGCCGTGGAGGCATCGGTCTCGATCCGCGCCACGACCGTTTGCACCGCGACGGTCTCGCCTTCCTGCACCAGAATTTCTGCCAATACTCCCGGCCGTAGGGGCCGGAATCTCGGCATCCACCTTGTCGGTAGAGATCTCGAAGATCGGCTCGTCCCGCTTGATCGTCTCTCCCACCTTCTTGATCCAGCGGGAGAGGGTGCCCTCGGCGATCGACTCGCCCATTTGGGGCATGATTACATCTATCTTGGCCATACGTATCTCCGATTTGCTCTTACCGAAGCTAACTGCCCCGCTGCCCCGCTGCGCCGCTTAGTATGCCGCCAGCCACCGCGCCGCCCGTACGATGTCGCCGGTTTGGGGCAACACGAAATCTTCGAGCTGCGGGGCATAAGGCAGCGGCACGTCATGCGCCGCCACCCGCTTGATCGGGGCATCGAGCCATTCGAACGCCAGATCATTGATGCGGGCGGCGATCTCGCCGGCCACTCCGCCTGTCACCGTGTCCTCGTGCACAATCAGCACGCGATTGGTCTTCTTGACTGTGGCGGCAATCGCCTCGTCGTCCATAGGCAGCAGCGACCGGAGGTCCAGGACCTCAACCGAAATCCCGTCCTCGCGCTCCAGCTGCTCAGCGGCTTCCAGCGCCTTCCATACCGTAGCGGCGTAGGTGATGATGGACAGGTCACGTCCTTCCCGAGCCAGACGAGCCTTGCCGATGGGCACCAGGTGATCGCCCTGAGGAAGTTCTTCCTTGATGCGGCGATACAGATACTTGTGCTCGAAGAACAGCACGCAGTCCTCGTCCCGGATGGCCGACTTTATCAGGCCCTTCGCGTCGCTCGCCGTGGCTGGATAGACAATCTTGAGGCCGGGTGTATGGAGGAAGGCCGCCTCGGGATTCTGCGAATGAAACGGGCCGCCCCGGACGTATCCACCGCTGGGTCCGCGCACCACCATCGGGCAGGGCAGGAACGCGCGGTAGCGGGCCGTGGCTACATAGTTGGTGAGCATATCGTAGGCGCAGGAGATGAAATCGATGAACTGCATCTCGCATACCGGTCGCATGCCCATGTGGGCGGCTCCGGCCGCCGCACCGACGATTGCGGCCTCCGAGAGCGGCGTGTCGATGACTCGCTGTTCGCCGAAGCGGGTCTGCAGACCTTCGGTCACTTTGAAGGCACCCCCGTAGGCCCCGATGTCTTCGCCCATACAGATGACATCGGCGTCCCGCTCCATCTCCTCGAACAATCCCTGCCGGATGGCCTCCAGGTAGGTGGTCTCAGGCATCGTGAGTCCCCCAGCTGGCGGGCCGCTCGTGGGTCTCGACCGCTGACCGCACGCCTTCCCGATACCACAGCACCGGGGTCTGGGCCGGATCGGCATAGATCCCGTGCAGACCGTCGCGGGGCTCCGGCGCGGGTGATGTCTCGGCCTCGTCCGTCGCCCGATCGACCTCGGCCACCACCCGGGCGTCAATTCGCTCCAGCTCCGCTGTCGGCACACCTTCCTGCCCGGTGAGCACCTTGGTGAAACGATCCAGCGGATCGTTCTCCTGGGCCCAGCGATCGATTTCGCCCGGCGGCACATAGGACTGGTTGTCGTGCTCGGCGTGCCCTTTGCGGCGGTAGGTCATCAGCTCGACGAGCGTAACGCCTTCGCCGCGGCGTGCGCGGTCCACCGCCTCCTTGGTAACCTGATAGGTCGCTACGACATCGTTGCCGTCCGCCCGCACGCCGGGTATCCCGTAGCCGATCGCCTTGTCCTTGAAGCTGGTGCAAGCTGTCTGCTTGCTCGTCGGCGTGGAATAGGCGTAGCCGTTGTTCTCGACAATGACAACAAGAGGACAGCGCTGAACCGCGGCGAAGTTGATCCCTTCGTGAAACGCGCCGGTGGAGGTGGCTCCGTCCCCGACATACACCAAGCCGACCCGTTCCTGCCGCCGAAGCTTGAACGAGAGCGTCACCCCAGCCATCACGGGGACCATGTCTCCCAGATGGGAAATCTGGCCGATGAACCCCCGAACGGTGTCGCCGAAGTGGATGTTGAGCTCGCGGCCCCGGGTGGGTGAGTCGCCTTTGGCCATGTACTGCCGCAGGATCTCCAGGGGCGTCGCTCCCTGTACCAGCATGGACCCGAGGTTACGGATGAGGGGCGAGAGGATATCGCCCTTGGAACGGTCCAGCGCGTACGCCGAACCAACGGCGTCAGCTTCCTGGCCCAGCGACCGGAACAGCCCGCCCACCACCTTGGTCTGGCGGTACAGGTTCACCAACCGCTCTTCCAGCGAACGAGTGAGCCGCATGTAATAGTAGAGCTCGAGCAGCTGGCTGGGACTGAGGGGAGTGGCTGCGGACGGAGACCCTGCTTTGGCCGGCGCGGTCGAAGACATGATCGTTAGTTACCAGCTCCTAACGCGTCGAGCACCACCGCTGTCATGGCGCGCACTCCGACGGGAATCGCTTCGTCATCGGCCCGGAAGGTCGGGGTGTGGTGGCCGCCCGAGGTGTTTCCCGGACGGACCGCCCCCAGCTTGAAGTAGAAGCCAGGCACCTCGCGCGCGAAGAACGCAAAATCCTCGGCTCCGGCTTCGGGTGGTGACGATCCCGACGTTTTCCGCTCCCGCCACACGCTTCAGCACGGGGCCAAAACGCCTCGCGAGAGCGGTGTCATTGACCGTCACCGGCGTGGCGTCATCGAAGGTGAGCTCGAACCGGGCCCCGGCCGAAGTGGTGGTGCCCGCAAAGATCTCCCGCATCCGCCTTTGGATGAGCGCGGTTGTCGAATCGCTGAAGGTGCGGATAGTCCCCTCGAGGTGCGCCTCGCCCGCGATGATGTTGTTGCGGTCACCACTCCGGAACACCCCGGTTGTCACCACCGCGGGCTCGAAGGGCGAGAGGGTGCGGGAGCGGATGGTCTGGAGCGCAACAACGATCTGAGACGCGGTAACGATGGCGTCCACCCCAAGATGGGGCGTGGCACCGTGGGCCTGGCGGCCGATGACACGGGCGCGCCACCTGGTTGCCGCGGCGTACTGCGGTCCCGGCGTGTATGAGATCTTTCCTACCCGCTCCCACTCTCCCGCCTCGTCCGGAGGATCGCCGTTCGCGTGCAGTGCCAGAATCACTTCGGGCTTGGGATCTCGCAGCGCACCTTCGGCTATCATGAGCTTGGCCCCGCCTTCCTCTCCCGGCGGCGCACCCTCCTCGGCCGGCTGGAAGTACAGCACCACCGTCCCGGGCAACCGGCTGCGCATCCCGGCGAGCACCTCCGCCACCCCCAGGGCCACGGCGACATGGATGTCGTGGCCACAGGCGTGCGACACACCCGTTTCGCGACCCAGATAATTCGTGGTGGCGACGGACTTGAACGGCAGATCGGTCTGCTCGGTCACCGGCAGTGCATCCATATCGGCCCGCACTCCGACGACCCGGCCGGGGCGGCCGCCCCGCAGAACCCCTACCACGCCGGTCTTGGCTACACCGGTGCGCACCTCGAGTCCCAGCCGCGCGAGCTCACGTGCCACCAGCGCAGCGGTCCGGGCCTCCCGGTTGCCGAGCTCCGGATGGCGATGAAGGTCGTGCCGCACCTCGACCAACTTGGGCATGATCCGCTCGGTGGCCACTCGCACGACCTGCATCCCCGGCCTGCCCCTGAAGCAGCGAGACAGGCGCCAGCATGAACAGCGAGACCGCACCCAGGCTTGGCCGCACCCGATTACACCCTCAGCGCCGCCGGTCGTGAGCTAGTAGCGGCGACGGCATCCATCTCGATGCGCATACCATAGAACGAGCGGTAGACGTAGAACATCGAGGCCAGGAAGAACGCCACGGCCAGCACCCGGGTCAGCGTGCCCGATCCCCCCGCGGTGAGATAGACCCCGAGCTCCACTGCCAGGAGCCCGAACAACGTAGTGAATTTGATGACCGGGTTCATGGCGACGGACGATGTGTCCTTGAACGGATCACCGACCGTGTCGCCGATGACCGAGGCATCATGGAGCGGTGTGCCTTTCATCTTCAGCTCGGTCTCTACGATCTTCTTGGCGTTGTCCCAGGCGCCGCCTGCATTGGCCATGAAAATGGCCTGGAAGAGACCGAACATCGCGATCGATATCAGGTAGCCGATAAAGAAGAACGGCTCGATGAACGCGAATGCCAGAGTGGAGAAGAAGATGCCGAGAAAGATGTTGAACATCCCCTTCTGGGCGTATTGGGTGCAGATCTCCACCACTCGGCGGCTGTCCTCGACCGACGCCTTGGTGACACCCTCCAGCCGGATGTTGGCCTTGATAAACTCTACGGCCCGGTAGGCGCCGGTGGTGACCGCCTGGGTTGAGGCTCCAGTGAACCAGTAGATCACGGCCCCGCCGGTGATGAGTCCCAGCAGGAAGGGCGGGTGCAGGATCGAGAGAAACTCCATGCCGCTGGTCAGACCGTGGGTCAGCGCCATGATAATGGAGAAGATCATGGTCGTGGCCCCTACCACCGCAGTACCGATGAGGACCGGCTTCGCCGTAGCCTTGAAGGTGTTGCCCGCCCCGTCGTTCTCTTCCAACAGCTCCTTGGCCGTCTCGAAGTTGACGTCTATGTTGTGGTCCCGCTTGAGCTCCTGCTTCACGCCCGGCACCTGCTCGATAAGCGAGAGCTCGTAGATCGATTGCGCGTTGTCGGTCACCGGGCCGTAGCTGTCGACCGCGATTGTCACTGGACCCATGCCCAGAAAGCCGAAGGCCACCAGGCCGAAGGCGAAGATGGCCGGAGCCTTCATCAGCTCCCCCACGCCCATGGTGCTCACGCCGTAGGCGACGGCCATGAGGCCCATGATGGTGATGCCGAGCCAGTAGGCGGAGAAATTTCCGGCCACGAAGCCCGAGAGAATGTTCAGCGAGGCTCCACCCTCACGCGAGGACGTGACCACTTCGCGCACGTGCCGCGAGTCGGTCGAGGTGAAGACCTTGACGAACTCGGGAATGATCGCGCCGGCCAGGGTGCCGCAGCTGATCACGGTCGACAGCTGCCACCACAGATCCGAATTGCCACCCAGATCCGGGATGATGACGTACGAAAGGAGGTACGTGAGCGCCACCGAGACCAGGGAGGTGAACCAGACCAGCTGGGTCAGGGGCGTCTCGAAGTTGAAGCGGGTGGCGTTGCCGTAGCGTCCTTGAGAGATGGCGTTGCTGATCAAATAGGAGAACCCGGAGGCCAGCACCATCATGACTCGCATCAGGAAGATCCAGACCAGCAGTTCCGCCTGCACCGACGTGTCCGTCACGGCCAGCACGATGAACGAGATGAGCGCGACACCGGTGACGCCGTAGGTCTCGAACCCGTCCGCCGTCGGCCCGACCGAGTCGCCGGCGTTGTCGCCGACGCAGTCGGCGATGACACCCGGGTTCCTGGCGTCGTCCTCCTTGATCTTGAACACCACCTTCATCAGGTCCGAGCCGATGTCGGCGATCTTGGTGAAGATGCCGCCGGCGATACGAAGTGCGGCGGCACCCAGCGACTCGCCGATCGCGAAGCCCAGGAAGCAGGCGCCCGCGACGTCGGCCGGAATGAAGAGAAGGATGGCCAGCATGAAGAGCAGCTCGACCGAGATGAGCATCATCCCCACGCTCATGCCCGCGCGCAGTGGGATGTCGCACACCGGCCATGCCTTGCCCCGCAGGCTGGCAAAGGCCGTGCGGGAGTTGGCCAGGGTATTGATGCGGATGCCGAACCAGGCCACGCCATAGCTGCCACCCATACCGATCAAGCTGAACAGCAGGATGACGGCGATCTTGGGAAGCTCCAGCCCGGTCACCACGAAGTAGATGACGATGACCGTACCGATGAAGCCAAACAGCGCCAGGAGCAGTTTGCCCTGCTGCCGCATGTAGGCCTTACAGGTCACGTATATGAGCTCGGAGATTTCCGCCATCGAGCGGTGAACCGGAAGGTTCTTTACCCGGGTGTATGACCACAGGCCGAATAGAAGCCCGAGGACGCAGACCAGCAGGCCGGAAAGCAGGATTTCATGGCCGGTGAACCCGAGGAAATCTCCCTGGTTCAGATCCGGCAGCCTGAGGTTGACCTCCCCGCCAGGGCGGTGCTCGGGTGCGCCTGCCCCCTGGGCTACCTCCTGGGCGGCAAGGACCGGAAGTGCCGTCGGGGCGATAGCCCCGAGCAGCAGGAGCAGCAGTACTCTAGCGGTACAGGCGCGGATCATCGTCAGCGATCTCCTGGGCTTCACAGGCATAGGTGGGGTGAGTCGGGAAGAGAGGGTGTCAGTACGCGCCGATCGGGCGGTGCGCCGGCTCGGCGATGGTGTGGACCTTCGTGAGAAAACGCTTGGCCAGCTTGTCCGCCTCGCTTTCGCCGGGTTGGTCGGTCTCGACCGTAACCAGCGTGTAGTGGCCGCCTTCTGCTTGAACCGTCACGACAATGCGTCCGATCGTCCCGGCGAACTGGCGGCGGCGAGGCTCCTGCTGGCCCGGGGTCAGGAACCCTCCCAGGAACTGTCCGGCGCCGGTCAGCACCTGGTCCGGCGGCAGGTGGGTGCGGTGGAAGTATTTCATGGCCGCATCCAGCCCTTACGCATCCTGATAGTATTCCGGATCGAGGTGGGTCACCTGCTTCTCACCCATCAGGAAACGCAAAGTGTTCTTGAGCTTGATCTGCTGGATGAAGAGATCGTGCTCGGGATACAGGCCCGGCGCCACCTGAGGACTCTTGAAGTAGAAGGAGAGCCACTCCTGAACGCCGCTCAGCCCGGCCCGCTGTGAAAGATCGAAGAACAGAGCCAGGTCGAGCACCAGCGGGCGCGGCGAGAATGGAATCGCGGCAGAGGAAGTCCACCTTGATCTGCATCGGGTAGCCCAGCCACCCGAAGATGTCGATGTTATCCCAGCCTTCCTTGTTGTCGCCCCGCGGCGGATAGTAGTTGATCCGCACCTTGTGGTACAT
This sequence comes from uncultured Gemmatimonadales bacterium, assembly GCA_963810165.1. Classification (GTDB taxonomy): domain Bacteria; phylum Gemmatimonadota; class Gemmatimonadetes; order Gemmatimonadales; family GWC2-71-9; genus CAVVWJ01. The sequence goes on along the minus strand of CAWEMG010000041.1, from coordinate 110,548 downwards.
CTTGCCGTACAGCTCGGGATATAGCTGGGGCTGAAGAATGTATTCCAGCACGCCGAGCTTCGATTCTTCCTTGGTCTTGAAGCTCTCCGGGTCGTCCAGCACTTCGCCGTCCCGGTTGCCCAGAATGTTGGTCGAATACCAGCCCGCCACCCCCAGCATCCGAGCCTTGAACATCGGCGAGAGCACCGTCTTGACCATGGTCTGGCCGGTCTTGAAGTCCTTACCTCCGATGGCGACGCCCTTGGTCTTGGCCAGCTGCTCCATGGCGGGAAAGTCGCACGTCAGGTTCGGCGCGCCGTTGGCAAACGGCACCCCTTCCATGATGGCGGCGTATGCGTAGAGCATGGACGGAGCCACCGTCTGATCGTTGGTGTCGATCGCCTTCTCGAACGCTTCGAGGGTCCAGTGCGTCGGCCCCGGGCTGATGAAGATCTCGGTGGACGCACACCAGACCATGACCAGCCGGTCGCATTTGTGCTTAGTCTTGAACTGCTTGATGTCCTTCCGAAGTGCTTCGGCCAGCTCCCGCTTGCTGTGGCCCGGCTTGACGTTGGTTCCCTCGAGGCGCTTGACGTAGCTCTGATCGAAAACGGCGGGCATCGGCTTGATGCCTTTGAGAAAAGCCGAGATGGGCTCCAGGTGCTCGTGGCGGTCCAGGACCCCAGCGCGAACGGCAGCCGTGTAGGCATCGTCCGGAATCGGGTCCCAGGCGCCGAACACCAGGTCCTCGAGAGATGCCAGCGAAACGAACTCGCGAATCAGCGGGACGCGCTTGTCGGTACGCTTGCCCAGCCGGATAGTGCCCATCTGCGTGATCGACCCGATCGGTCGAGCGCTCCCGCGCCGGATGTTCTCGACACCGGCGATGAACGTGGTGGCTACCGCCCCCAGCCCTACACACAACACTCCGAGCTTCCCCTGGGCCGGCACGATCTTCCGGGCGTTCTGTTCCGCCACTGCTACGGTCCTTTCGCGAGAGAATCGAGCGAGGCGTGTTTCACCTCCGTGGTGTGCTTCACCTCGACGGCCTGCTTGACCTCTTCCCGCCTGAGTGCGTCGTCCACCCGGCCGGCGTGCTGATGGACGTAGACGAACCGCTGCACCACCGTAATCAGGGACGCGACCGCCAGCAGTGCGACGATCCCTTCGAGCAGGAGTGCGCGCGGACCGGCACCGAACACCACCGAGGCAATGCCGAGCCCCAGGATCCGTTCGGCCCGCTGAGCGATGCCGACTTTGCAGTCGAGGCCCAGCCCCTCGGCGCGGGCCCGGGCGTAGGACACCAGTACCGAGCCGAGAATAGCCACCATGCACAGAATGACGGCTGGAGTGCGGTAGGCCACGTCGGGAGCGGTCAACAAAAACGCGCCGATGCCGATGAACGTGGCACCGTCGCCGACGCGGTCGAGCGTCGAGTCGTAGAACGCGCCGAATCGGGTAACCATGGCACCGCCGCGGGCCACCTGCCCGTCGAGGGTGTCGGCGACGCCGCTCAGCAATAGCAGTGCTCCGCCCAGCCGGATGTGCCCGGTAGCGTATGCGATGGCGGAGACGAGCACCAAACCCGTCCCCACCGTCGTGATGGTGTTCGGCCGCACTCCTGCCCGGATCAGACGTTCTACCAAGGGGTTGACCGTGGCGTAGAACGGCTTCTCCAGTGAACCCAGCAGCTTCACCGTGGTAATTCCTTAGCAAGTAGCCGGGCGAAAGGATAACTGGCGAAACCGCTTAGGGCAATCGGACGAGAACCCTCGCGGCGCTGGTTTTCTCTCTATTCCGGATACAGGAGGAATCTCCTGCGGCGCTGCTCGAAGTCCGCCAGCTCCTGATCCCAGCGCCGGGCGATGCTTGACACCGGCTCGGCGCGCTCGACGGCGGTTCTGCAGGTCGGGACCGCCCGCCAGGCGATCGAACTGAGCCGGCCGGAAGGCGAAGTCGGCTGGGTGTGCGGCTTTCAGCGCGGTCAGCAGGTGTACCGCCGCGAGGGTGGGATCGTACCGCTGCCGGTCGGTGGTGATGAGGCGGATGCCGGAGACGAGCGTATCGGGATATTTTCCGTCGCCCGGCGTTCCGGGCCGAAATGTGGTACCGGTAAACCGGACGCCCGGCGGGGCCGCGCGGCGAAGACGGGCAAGGACCGCGGTGGTGTCCAGCCACGGCGCTCCAATCTGTTCGAACGGCGCCTCGCTCCCCCGACCGACCGACAGATTGGTCCCCTCGAAAACGCAGAGACCCGGGTAATGGTACAGACTTTCGAGGGTGCGTAGATTCAGGCTCGGCGCGACGAAGGGCAGTCCGGTTGCCGCGAAGTCCATGGACCGACGCCAGCCGTCCAGCGGGATGACATGCAGGTCGGCATCCAGGCTCAATGTTTCCCGCGGCCAGACGCGCCAGCTCGCCGATCGTCATGCCGTGGCGCATGGCGATGGGAAATCGGGCGACCGCTGAGGCCGTCACGCTATCTTGCACGTCCCCCTGCACCGCACCTCCGATTGGATTGGGACGATCGAGCACGATCACCGGCAGCCGCGCCTTTGCGGCGCCCTCCATGACCGTGGCGACCGCGGCCGGATAGGTGTAGTAGCGCGCCCCGGCGTCCTGCAGATCGATCACCAGCACATCCACTTCCTCCAGCATCGCCGGGGACGGTGGGTGGAGCCGGACGCCGTCATGCAACAGATAAACCGGTGTGCCGGTGGCCGAGTCGATCTCTTGCCGGCTCTCCGGGGCGACATCCACGTCGATCGCTCCGCGAAGGCCGTGCTCAGGCGCGAAAACTGCTGTCACGCGCAAGCCCCGCGGCGATGAAAAGGTCCAGATCGCGACGGCCACTGGCGTCAATGCTCGATTGATTGCCCACCAGTCCGATGCGCCGGCCCTTGACCAGTCCTACGCTGTCCGTAAGCAGCACCTCGACGCCCGGACGGACCCGCGCCGGAACAGCACCGGTGCCGGTCGTGCCCGCTGCGCAGCTCAGGCAGCACGCCCACAGCCCCCGCAAGACGAGAGATCTGTGCACTTCAAGTACCTCGGCCTTCTGGTTGTCGTGTTAGCGGCATGCGGCCGGGCAGCCCCGGCTCCACCGGTTCAGCCGGCGCAATTTCCGCCCCGTGAAGAAGTGCCGGTTGACGTAGACGATCTGATGAACGGACTCTCCACCCGCGACAAGATCGCCCAGCTGGTGGTGCCCTGGATCGCCGGTACCTACGCCGCCTTTGACGACGACGCGTTCCGGCGGATGCAGCACTGGGTCGATTCCCTCCACGTCGGCGGCCTGCTGATATCGGTCGGATCTCCGCTGGACGTGGCCGCCAAGCTGAACCGCCTCCAGGAACGCTCCCCGCTGCCGCTGCTGGTGACTTCGGACTTGGAAGCGGGCACCGCTATTCGACTGAACGGCGGCACTCCCTTTCCTCCCAATATGGGCATCGGGGCCACCGGCAGCGATACGAACGCCTACGAGCTGGGCCGCATCACCGCGTTGGAAGGTCGGGCCGTCGGCATTCACCTCGCGTTTGCCCCGGTAGCAGACGTCAATAACAACCCAGCCAATCCCATTATCAACACCCGCTCGTTCGGCGAAGACCCGCAGGCTGTCGCCCGCCTGGTGGCGGCGGAAGTGCGCGGACTCCAGGACCATGGCATGCTGTCCGGCGTCAAGCACTTTCCCGGCCATGGTGACACCGGGACCGACTCGCATATCGCGCTGGCCGTGAGCAACTCGGATTGGGCCCGCCTGGATTCAGTGGAGCTGGTGCCGTTTCGGAGCGCGATCGCCGCCGGGGTCACCTCGGTCATGTCCGCGCACATCGCATTGCCAGTCATCGATCGAGGCCAGCTGCGCCCGGGAACGGTGGCGCCGAATATTCTCACCGCACTGCTCCGAGACTCGTTGGGTTTCAAGGGCCTGGTGGTGACCGACGCGCTCAACATGGGGGGTATCGCCACCACTTACGGGGCCGAGGCCGGGGTCCGAGCGTTCCTCGCCGGGGCGGATCTTCTCCTCCAGCCGGCCGATCCCGCAATCGCGATCAATGCCATGGCCGCCGCCGTGGCGCGGGGACAAATCTCAAAGGCCCGCCTCGACCGTTCGGTGCGCCGCGTGCTGGAGATCAAGCAGGCGGCTGGGATTGTTCCAGCGGCGGACGGTGCCGCTGGACAGCATTCCCTCGATCGTGGGCCGGGCCGAATTTCAAGCCGAGGCCCGGGAGATGGCGGCTCGGTCGATCGTGATGGTCAAGGATGTTGGCGGGACGGTGCACGGCTTGAAGCGCACCCGGCCGCGGCTCGCACTCATCACCTATGGCGATGAGGACAGCAGATCCCTGGGCAATACGATGGCGGCTGAGCTGCGCTCGCGCGGGCATGCGGTTTCGGTATTCAAGCTCTGGCCCGCCAGTGGGCCGGCCAGCTACGATTCCGCCGCCGCTGTGATTGCGCGTAACGATGTGGCCCTCTTCGCCGCGGTGGACCGGCCGGTTCCGTGGCGCGGGACAGTAGGGCTGCCGGATGCCATGATGACGCTGATCGAAGAGACCGCACTGGGGCAGTCTACCGTCCTGGTCTCGCTGGGCAACCCGTACTTGATCTCAGCCCTACCGAGTGTCGGATCGTACCTCATCGGGTGGCGCGCCAACTCGGTCACCGAACAGGCGATGGCCCGCGCCCTGGCAGGCGAGACGGCCATCACTGGCCGGTTACCGATCTCGATCCCACCCGAGTATCGCCGCGGCTGGGGTGTCCAACGGCGCGTACGGTGAGCCGGGCACCGGTCGCGCTGACCGCTCTGATCCTTGCCTGTGCTCCGCGGGCCCCTGGTTCGCCCACGATGAATCTCGTTAAGTCCGACTGGGGTCCCGTCACCGCTTTCCTCGACTCCGCGGTCGCAGCCGGCGCTGCTCCAGGAGCGGTGCTCGGCGTTTCGGTGGCGGGAAACAGATTCCTGCACGCCACCGGACAGATGGGGGCCGACGAACCAGGGCCGGTAACACCTTCCACGGTGTACGACCTCGCCTCGCTCACCAAGGTCGTCGGACTGGTCCCGGCGATCATGCTGGCGGTGGAGGACGGCACTTTCGATCTCGACGCTCCCATCAATCGCTATGTGCCGGAATTCGCCGGAGATGGAAAGGAGCACGTGACGGGCCGCCTTCTGCTGGCCCACGCGAGTGGAATGCGGGCCTGGGCTCCGCTTTTCCGCGAGGCGGCCGACCGCCCGGGAGCAATGCAGCTGGCATCTCGGATGCCGCTCGAGTCCCGCCCGGGAACGCAGGAGATCTATTCCGACCTCGGCCTCATCGTTCTCACGCAGGCAGTCGAGTCGGTCGCAGGCCAGCGGCTCGACGTCCTGCTCCAGCAGCGCGTCTTCGGGCCGCTCGGCATGACGTCGGTTGGTTACCTGCCCCCGGTGAAGGATCGCGAGCGAATCGCCCCCACCGAGCTTGACCCCTGGCGCGGACACGTGCTCCGTGGCGAGGTGCACGATGAGAACGCCGCAGTCATGCAGGGAGTTTCGGGGCATGCGGGACTCTTTGGCTCGGCTGACGATCTGCTCACCTTTGCGGAGTGGCTCCTCAAACAGGCGGATGAACAGACCGAAGCTGCTGCGGTCGGGGCTTCCCACGGCGGGCCCTCGATTCGCCCGTCTACCGTCCGCGAATTCACCCGCCGGCAGAACCTGGTGCCGGGTTCCAGCCGGGCTCTCGGCTGGGACACGCCGTCGGCCGGAGGAAGCGCCGGCCGGTTGCTCTCTCCGACCAGCTTCGGACATACCGGCTTCACCGGCACCTCGCTCTGGATCGATCCCCAGCACCGGCTCGCCATTGTGCTATTGAGCAATCGGGTCAACCCGACCCGCAATAACCCGCGCTGGAACCCAGTGCGGGCCCGGATCGCAGACCTCGTGATGACCACCCTGTTCGAGGACGCCAGATGAAACTCATCCTGTCCGACTGGCTCATCATCGCCCTTTACTTCGCCATATCCGCTGCGATTGGACTGGCCTACACCCGCAAGGCCAGCCGCTCGCTCGAAGACTACTTCGTATCCGGGCGTGCTCTTCCCTGGTGGCTTGCGGGAACGTCGATGGTGGCCACCACCTTTGCGGCAGATACGCCTCTCGCGGTTGCGGGGCTGGTGGCAAAGTACGGAGTCGCCGGCAACTGGCTCTGGTGGAATGGCGCATTCTCCGGCGTGCTGACGGTCTTCTTTTTCTCGCGGCTCTGGCGTCGAGCCGGCGTACTTACCGATGTGCAGTTCGCCGAGCTGCGCTACGGTGGCCGCCCCGCGGCGGTGCTGCGTGGATTCCGCGCGCTGTACCTGGCGCTGCCGATCAACCTCATCATCATGGGCTGGGTGACCCGAGCCATGGTCACCATTCTCGGCGTCACGCTCGATGTAAATCCGTGGAGCGCAGCTATTCTGCTTTTCGGCGTCACCGCCCTTTACAGCATCTTCTCCGGTTTGTGGGGCGTCATCGTTACCGACGCCTTCCAGTTCGTTGTCGCCATGGGCGGCACCATCCTGTTGGCCGTCTTCGCCGTGGAATCAGTCGGTGGTCTCACCAGTCTGGCAGACCAGGCCGCGGCACACTTCGGATCTGCGGATGCCGCATTCGGGGTTCTGCCGGCTGCCGACCAGGCATGGCTCCCGCTTTCGACCCTCCTGATTTTTCTGGGGGTGCAATGGTGGGCCGCGTGGTATCCGGGTCAGGAACCCGGCGGCGGCGGCTACGTGGTGCAGCGGATTCTCTCGGCCAAGGACGAGCGTCATGGCCTGCTGGCCACGCTCTGGTTCACCATCGCTCATTACGCTCTCCGTCCCTGGCCCTGGATATTGGTTGGATTTGTGGGGCTGATCCGTTATCCGGCTTTGGCCAATCCGGAGGAGGGGTACGTGCGGGTGATGGTTGACGTGCTTCCTTCCCCGTTCAAGGGACTGCTGCTGGCCGCATTCGCCGCTGCATACATGAGCACCATCAGCACCCATCTGAACTGGGGCGCTTCGTATCTGGTCAACGATGTGTACCTCCGATTTCTCAAACCGGACGCAGACCGGCGGGCCCAGGTCATTGCTTCGCGTATCGCAACCGGTGTGCTGATGGTGCTGTCGCTGGTGGTGATGAGCTTCCTCACCAGTGTGGAGCAGGGGTGGAAGCTCCTGATCGGCCTGGGTGCGGGAACCGGCCTGGTGTTCATTCTTCGCTGGTACTGGTGGCGGGTGAATGCCTGGTCGGAGATCAGTGCCATGATCGCGTCCTTCGTCACCTCCGTCATTCTGGCCACCTATGGTTACGACCTCAGCAACCCTGCAGGCCCCGCCTATGCAAAGACGATGCTGATCACGGTGCTGGTCACCACGGTGGTCTGGCTGACGGTGACCCTGCTGACACCGGCCGAGAGCGATGCCACCCTGAACCGATTTTACCGGCAGGTCCGTCCCGGTGGCCCCGGCTGGCGGGCAGTCTCCGAACGATTGGGCTTCGGAAAGGACCCGATACCAGGGGGAGCACTGTCCTGGGTGAACTGGGTAGCAGGGGTGGCGGCGGTCTACTGCGCGGTCGTCTCACTGGGGGCATTCTTGACAGGATCCCCTCTGCGCGGCGCCCTGTACGGGGTGGGCGCGATAGCGGCTTTCCTGTTGATACAACGCAACTTGCGTGCTGATCCGACCCTGGCTAGCCACGTTGACACGGCCGCGCGGCCTGGGTTAGGTTTGGAACAGGTAAAATGATCCTCTAACCGGCTTTGGCCCCGTTCTGGCAACCGAAGGAGCATGGATGAGCGGCATCGAGCAGCAGGCCCCCGCTACCGGATTCTCACTCGTCATCACGGCCCGGGCCGCTGAAGAGGTGCAGAAGTTCATTACCCAGGAACAGGTCCCCTCCGAAAGTGCGGGCCTCCGGGTCAGTGTGCTGCCGGGTGGATGTTCCGGCTTCAAGTACAGCCTCAATATCGAAGAGCGCGCGCTCGACGATGACATGGTCGCCGAAGTGAATGGCGTCCGCGTCTTCGTAGACGGCTTCAGCGCCCAATATCTCAGTGGCATCACGATCGACTACGTCACGTCGATGCAGGGATCGGGCTTCACCTTCAGTAATCCGAACGCCACTGGCGGCTGCGGATGCGGCAGCAGCTTTACGGCGTGAGGCCAGTGAGAAGTAAGAAGTGAGGGGTGAGAGGGATGGATAACCTTTCTCACCCCCTTTTATTTATACGGCCCCAGGCAGCTTCTCACTTCTCACCTCTCACTTCCTAGCGCCTCTGCATACAACAGACCTCGTCGTCGTCGCGCTGTACTTCGCGGTTACGCTCGGGATAGGGCTGTGGGCGACGCGCCGCCAGGAGACGGCCGGCGACTATTTCCTCGGCGCCAGAAATCTCCCGGCGTGGGCGATCCTTCTTTCGATCGTTGCGACCGAAACCTCGGCCCTGACCGTGATCTCGGTGCCGGGAATCGGCGCTCGCGGCGACCTGACGTTTCTTCAACTCACCTTTGGCTACCTGGTCGGCCGGATCGGCGTCGCGGTCTGGCTGCTGCCCGGGTATTTTCGCGGGGACCAGGAGACCGCCTACGCCCGGTTGGAGTCTCGCTTCGGGACGACCACCCGGCGTATGGTATCGGTGGTCTTTCTCTGCACCCGATTTCTGGGCGATGGCGTTCGCATTTTTGCGGGTGCCATCCCCCTCGCGCTGCTGACCGGGTGGAGCGTCCCGACGGCTATCGTGGCCATGGGTGGCGTCACCCTCGTCTACACCTGGTTCGGCGGGCTCAAGGCGGTGGTGTGGGCCGATGTGGTTCAGCTGGCCGTATACCTGGCTGGAGGTGTGGCTGCACTGGTGATCGCCTGGGAACTCGCCGGCGGCCCGGAGAACAGTTTGCTCGCCGCCTCCGCTGCCGGAAAGCTCAAGATCATCGTCCCTGCCTTTGACATCACCCGGCCGTATACCCTCGCCGGCGGTCTGATCGGCGGCGCGCTCCTGTCGGCCGCCTCCCATGGCACCGACCACCTCATCGTGCAGCGCCTGCTCGCAACCCGCTCGCTGGCTGCTGCCCGCGTCGCGCTGATCGGCTCCGGCATCGTGGTGATCGGCCAGTTTGCCCTGTTCCTGCTGGTCGGCTCCGCGATCTGGGCCGCGGGACTCGCCCCGGAAGGAATGGCCGCCGACCAGATTTTCCCGCAGTTCATCCTGGCCCACTTACCGATCGGTCTCGCCGGCCTGGTTGTCGCCGGAATTCTCGCGGCCGCCATGAGCACGATCAGCTCTTCCATCAACGCGCTCGCCTCCTCGATGACCCACGACCTTTACGTGAGCTGGACTGGACGCCGCGATCCCGCCCACCTGCTTCGCGTCGGCAAGCTCTTCTCGGCTGTACTGGGGGACCAGCCTCATTGTCGGGGCCCTGTTCTTTTATTTCTACGCCGCGGACACGGACACGCCGGTGGTGGTACTCGCGCTCTCGATTGCCTCGGTCACCTACGGGCCGCTTCTCGGCACCTACTTCCTCGCCGGCCGCTGGCCGCGGGCCCGGGGCCAGGATGTCGTTGGCGCGGTTGCCATCACAGTGATGTTGATGCTGATCGTAGTATTTGCGAAGCCGCTGTCGGCCGGCGCTGGCCTGGAGTGGCTCGAGCCGGTTAGCCGGCTCGCCTGGCCCTGGTATGTTCCCCTCGGGACCCTTGTCACGGTCGGGACCGGTATGGTGCTGAGCTATCTTCCGCGAGGGAGCAGCACAAAGGGATCTGGAACCCGATCGACCTGAAATCAGCCACATGAGCCAGCCACATGAGAAGGAACCGGAATGCCGAAGATTCTGATCGGGGCTGACGTCGGCGGCACGAAAACCGCCGTCGCGGTAGCCGAGGACGATAAGGTCATTGGGCGGGCGGACGGACCGGGCGGCGCCGTACGGCCCGGCCGGGCGTTGGTAGCTGCCACCACCATCACCGAGGTGGTGAGAAGTGCGCTGTCGGCAGCGGGCCGGCTAGCCGGAGACGTTCTGGTAGTAGGGGCGGCGGGCGCTGGTCGGGAGCCCGAGCGGGAAGAGCTGCGGAAGGCGCTCCGCGCGGAAAACATCGCCCCGACCGTGGTGGTTACCACCGATATCGATATTGCGCTGGCTGCCGCGTTCAGCGAGGGGCCAGGCATCGTGGTGAGCGCTGGAACCGGGAGCATAGCGGTGGGACGGGACCAGGCCGGCAAGCGACACCGGATCGGTGGCTATGGATGGCAGATGGGAGACGAAGGGAGCGGCTACGCCATCGGGCGAGCCGCGCTTGGCGCCGTCAGCCGGGCAGTGGATGCCCGGAGCCCCAAGACCGGGCTCAGCGAGCGGGTTCTCCGCGCCACCCGGAGCTCGGACTTCGATGCCCTGGTGCGCTGGGCGGCCACTGCGTCTCCAGCGGAAGTCGCGGCCCTGGCGCCCCATGTGCTGGCCGTCGCCGCCGAAGGTGACCAGCTGGCGCAAGGAATCGTCGACTACGCCGCCCGGGAACTCTCTCAGCTGGCGATCTGCCTGCTGCCGAAGATGAAGTTCACCCCCCCGGTTCCGGTCGCGGTGACTGGCGGCCTGCTCGCACCCGATCAACCGCTCCGCCGCACCCTGCTGGCCAAGCTCGCCGAGGAGCCCACGTTTCGGACGACCGACGCACCAGTAGACGCGGTCAGCGGCGCACTCCGACTGGCCGCGTCGGCGTCCAACTCGGGTTAGCGCTGCCCTCCTGACGCCACCCGTTGGAGCCTGCTGTGGCGAATCCCATACAGCAGGTAGATCACCAGACCAATCCCCAGCCAGATGCCGAAGCGAATCCAGGTCAGCCGGGGAAGCTGCAGCATCAGGTAGAGGCACGCCACGATCGCCATAATGGGCGTAAACGGGACCCACGGCGCCCGGAAGGGACGTACCCGGTCAGGCTCCAGCCGCCGCAGCACCAGTACCCCTGCCGACACGATCACGAAAGCGAAGAACGTTCCGATGTTGGTGAGGTCTACGACTTCGGCGATGTTGGCGAAGGCGGCGAAGGTGGCGACGAACAGTCCGGTGATGATCGTGCCGATGTACGGGGTCTTGAAGCGCGGGTGAATCCGCGCCAGGAACGGCGGCAGCAAGCCATCCCGCGCCATCGACATGAAGATTCGCGGCTGCCCCAGCTGAAACACCAGCAGCACGCTGCTCATCGCGATCACGGCGCCGAGCGACACGATGAGCCGCGACAGCGTCAGCAACCGGGGAGACCCGTCGGCCAGCGCCAGCGCCGTAACCATCGGCTCGGGCGTACCCAGCTTGTTCCATGGCGCGATCCCGGTCATGACCAGCGCCAGGACGATGTAGAGCACGGTGCAGACGATCAGGCTCATGATGATGCCGAAGGGCATATCGCGACCGGGGTCCTTGGCCTCTTCCGCCGCCGTAGAGGTGGCGTCGAACCCGATATAGCTGAAGAAGATGATCGCCGCACCGGCACTGATGCCGGCCCATCCATTGGGCGCGAAGCCGCCGAGTGCGGGATCGCTCCAGTGTTCCGGCTTGATGAGCGTCGCCCCGACGGCGCAGAAGAAGAGGATGACCGCGATTTTGAGCACCACCATCGCGGTGTTGGAGTTGGCCGACTCGCGGATTCCAATCACCAGCACCACCGTGATGGCCAGCACCACGAGAAATGCCGGGAGATTGGCGATGAAGGGAAAGCCGAAGAACTGGGGCGCGCTGGACAGGGCCGAGGCGAGATAGGCGCTGGACGGGTCGGTTGCGCCGGCGGCGATCGCCTCCGCCGCCATGTGAGCGGATCGGTAATCGGTAGCCAGCCACGCCGGCAGCGACACTCCGAAATGGGTCAGCAACTCGCGAAAGTAGCCGGACCACCCGATAGCCACGCCAATGTTTCCCACCGCGTACTCGATGATCAGGTCCCACCCGATGATCCAGGCAACCAGCTCTCCCAGCGAGGCGTAGGCATAGGTGTAGGCCGACCCGGAGATCGGAACCATCGCCGCGAACTCGGCATAGCAGAGCGCCGCGAACCCGCAGGTCATCGCTGTGATCAGGAATGAGATAACGATCGCGGGACCAGCGCCCGGACGAGCAGCGTCGCCCACGATGGCAGTCCCGGTGGTGGCGAAGATGCCCGCGCCGATCGTCGCGCCGACGCCGAGCGCTGTCAGGTGCCACTTGTTGAGGGAGCGCCGAAGGCCACCGCGCTCGCGGATGTCGTCTTCACAGTCCTGGACGGATTTCCGGAGAAGTAGCCGGCTCATAGTCCCTCGTGTGCGTGGAACCGCCTGTCGCTCGACCGGCGGCCGGCCGGCGCGAGTGAGCGGTGGGCGAATGCGGGCAGCTGGTTACGAGCTGCTCTTACCTGGCAGGGTGACGGAAATGGTGATGGTGTCGGCCACCGACGCTCCGTTGGGAGCGCGGGCGGGCGTGAAGCGAAATGCGCGCATAGTCTCGTCGAACCGCTTGGCGTATTTCCGATCTCTGATTTGAGGTGCGACCCGATAGCGTTCCACCCGCCCATCGGCCCGCACCCAGAAGGTGACGTCCAGTGAGGCGCCACGAAGCTCCTTGGGTGGGGAATCGAAGGGGAAAGACATGTCCCGAGGCTCCGGCGGCCGCCTGGTGCCACCCTCGCCCCCTCCACCGGTACCCGGCCCCGTGCCCGGGCCGATGCCGACTCCGGCTCCCCCGGTGTTCCCTCCGCCCGACCTACCCCCCGCTCCCGGTCCAGCTCGCTGCCACCGACTTTGCGGCCGTGTCTGCGGCGGCCGGCGCCGGTGTCTCGACCGGCTGAGCAACTGGCTGACGCAACGGAACCGGCTCCGGTACCGGCTTCTGAACCACGGGTTGAGGTGAAACCGGAGCAGTCACCGCGAACTCTGGTGGTGATTCGACGCGAGGCATCGAAGGCAGGGTAATATACGACACCCGGCTACCCCCGCCACCGCCGCCGCTACTCCCCGCTAGTGCCGGATCTCCCGGTGACAGCGCCCGGCTCCAGAGACGCTCGCCGTGAAACACCAAGAGCGCGATCAGAGCCAGATGCAGCGCCGACCGAAAGCGACCAGACCGCTGAATCGGTGTGGGGAGCCCGGCAATTTGAGGCTGGGGATGACTGGTGGCCGCGTACACGCCTCGATGGAAGGTGTTGGATCAGCCTGAAAGATAGGCACCCTGCCTCACGGTATGAGCCTTCCCGAGAGACGATGCACCAGGTCCGAAACGCACGCGCGGGGACCGGTGAGGGTCCCCGCGGTGATCCGAAGCCTCCGGCGCCTGACCTTATGATCCGGTCGCCGCCGGCGCCGCCTTCTTGTCCGCTTCCTTGGGTGTGAAGCCGATGATCTGCACTCCGGCACCGCGCGCCACGTCCATTGCGTCGATGACGTCCTGGTAGATCCGGTTCGGTCCCGCTTTGATGAACAGCAGCTTGGCTGGACGCGCGTCATAGATCGCGTGGATCTGGGTGTCGAGCTGATCCTTCGGCACCGGCTGCCCGTTGATGGCGTACCCACCGTCGTCGTTGAGCTCCAGCACGATCTGACTGGGCGGGTTCTTGTTCACCGTCGGGGTGTCCGGCGGTGGGACCTGTACGTCGAGCGCCATGCGGGAGAGCGGCTGCGTGATCATGAAGATGATCAGCAGCACCAGAAGAATGTCGATCATCGGAACGACATTAGGCTCGTTTGAGAGCTCCCCTCGTGCGGTTCCGGCTCCACCGGCCATATCAGTTCTCCTTCTTTTCGGGCACGAACAGGCCGGAGGTCGTAGGCTCGGTAATCGCCGCCATGACCCGAACACCTGCGCGCCGCGCGGTCTCTACCGCTTCCTGCACCTTGCCGTATTTCAGCTTGTTGTCAGCCTTGAAGTACAGGATCTTGTCCTCGGTCCGGGCCGCAAAGATCCCGACCGCAGCTGATCCTCCAGGGCCCCGTCGGCGATCGGACGCTGATTCAGGAAGTAGCGGCCGGCCTCATCGATCCCGAGGATCACCTCGTTCTCGCCTTCGGGCCGGGGATCCAGGTTCTTCCCCTTGGGTAGAGTTGCCTTGAACCCTGCGGCGATCAGCGGGGTGACGATCATGAAAATGATCAACAGCACCAGCATGATGTCGATCATCGGAACCACATTGGGTTCCGATTTGACCGAGGTCTGCCCTGCCCCACCGACTGCTCCTCCTGCCATGATCCCTACCTCCTAAACCAGAGTTACCAGTGCCTGATGGGGCTTAGCCGTGCACGTGACCGTGCCGGTCACGGCTTTCTGCGCCTGGAACTCCTTGGTGAAGATCGAACGGCCGAACTCGCTACCCACGCTCTTGATCAGGTAGTCGATGAGCTCCTTCGAGGTATAGGTCATCTCGACGGTGAGATTCTCGATCTTGGTGGTGAAGTAGTTGTAGGCCCACACCGCCGGGATGGCGACCAGCAGACCGAAAGCCGTCGTGATGAGGGCTTCGGCGATACCGGCGGAAATACCGGCGAGACCACCGGACGCTCCCTGGGACGCCATGCCGGTGAAGGCGTTCACGATACCCATCGTGGTACCGAGCAGTCCGACGAACGGCGCGGTGGAACCGACCGTCGCCAGAATGCCGATGCCGCGCTTGAAGTCGGCCAGCGTGATCAGCATCTGGCGCTCAACGGCGCGCTCGGCCGAGTTGATGTCGGCTGCGGTGATCGTGGCACGGTCACGCAGCAGCGGCTTCACTTCCGCCAAGGCTTCACCTACCACCCGGGCTACATGGCTCTTCTTGTTCTTCTCGGCCAGGCTGATGGCCTGATCCAGATTCTCTTCCTGGATGGCGCGCGAGAACTGGGGCGCGAACTTGCGGGTCTCGGCCTGGGCCCGCTGGAACTGGATGAACTTCTGGATCATGATGGTCAGTGACCAGATGGACATGAGCGCCAGGACGAGGACGACGCCCTTGGCGAAGTACCCCATCTGACCCCAGAGGTGAAGAAGATCTACGCTCATGTTGTGATGTCTCCTGGGGGAACGAAGCTAGTTCTGCTTGAACGCGACGGCCTGCTGTACCAGCTGCCTTACCGGCCTGCCTTTGAACTTGGCCGGCTTGAACACGCTCTTGAGAATCGCTTCCCGCGCGGGCTCCGCGAACGCCGGATGCGAGGTCTTGAGCACCTTGAATGACGGCCCTTCAACGTGGCCGGTCGTGTCGACGATGAACTGCATCTCGACGCGGCCGGTGATGCCGGCACTAGCCAGGACGGGCGGATACCGCGGCTGCGGCTGCGAGATCACCTGGACGGGATCGTCGAGCTGGGCCTCGAGGAACACCTCGCCCGTGACCGGTCCGGTCCCGCCCGCGATCCCGGTTCCGATACCGCCCTCGACGCCCTTTCCGGTGAAGTCCCGGGGGTCGAACGGCTTCTGGTCCAGGTCCACCGGCGGAATGTCCTTCGGGATGTCCGTAGGCGCCACCACGGTCTGGAATCCCTTGGGAGGAGGATTCGCGGCAACTATGACGTCCGGTGGCGGCTGTTCCGGTGGCGGCTTCGGAGGCTCCGGCGGCTTCAGGAAGACCATCGTCGTGTCCACCGGACGATTCTTGATGGTCTCGGCCACGCCCTGAGTGGCCTTCACCGCACCGAACACGACCAGGACGTGCAGCACGACAGACAGAACTGTCTGCCCCAGGCTACGCTGACTCTTCTGCTTCGATTCGATCAGGTTCTCGAACACGCTACTACCTCCGATGGAGGATTGATCGTGCCCGGAAAGTAAGGCCCGCTTCGAACACCATCTTTGCCCGGAGATGTCATTTCCATTACAACCGCATTAGCGCTTTACGTACCAGCCCCGGACAACGAACAACCCTATGCAGGGCGCCCGTGGGAAGCCCGTGACCTGACTCACAGGCCGGGACTATGTTACCCGCGGGTCGGCTTTCGGCAAGAGTGCCGAGCGACCGCTGTTCACTGCTGACGGAACCGGATCGTCTGCTGCACCAGTACCGCGATAGAGCGGCCCCCTCGGCGTGCCGGCTTGAAACGAGCGTCTCGCAACGCCTCCAGCGCAGCCAGGAAGAAGCGCGGGGTGAGTGCTGGACAGCGCGCGTACTGACTGTCGGATCCACCCGTCCATCGCTTCCCACCACGTACTCCACCTGCACCACGCCGCTCACACCGGCCCGTTCCAGCCCCACCGGATAACGAAGCCGGAGCTCCCGGACCAATTCGGGAAGCTCGTCCACTTCGACAGGGTTGAACACCGTGCGCGAGGAGTCGATCGGCGCCGAAACCGTCCCGCCATCGGGGCGCGGAACGAGCCGGCTCAGGTCGTCGGCTCCGGAAACACCACTGAGGCTCGAGGATCGGCGACGGTAACTCCGGCGCATCAAACGGAGCGTCCGGCACCTGCGGCGGACATGGTAGCAAGGCATCCGGCCGGAAGTCGCTCTGGTGCGGGGGCTCCGGCTCGTTCATCTCGAATCGAATGGTATCCCGATGAACCGTTGGTGTTGCCGCAGGGGTAGAGGACGTGCCCCCAACGGCGACGCCGATGACCAGGATGTGAGCGACCATGGCGAGCAGGACTGGCCGACTTCGCGATACGCGGGGGGTGAGTGAAGCTGGAAGGGTCTCGAACATCCGTGGCTCCCGAAAGAGGCTCATCCACTAGCTACTACCCCGAGCTGGATGCTTCGTGGAGCCGGAATGACAGAACGATGATGTGGAGGTGAGAAAAGCTATCCCCCGGTGGGCTTGGCCTTCGGCAGACGAACAGTGAAGATGGATCCCCGTCCCGGCCGGCTCTGCACCGTGATGGATCCACCGTGGGCCTCCGCGATCCACTTCGTGATCGCCAGACCCAGACCCACGCCGGGGCGCTCACCGGTTCGCGAGCGAGCCGGGTCGGCTCGCCAGAAGCGTTCGAAGATGTACGGCAGATCCCCCGCGGCAATGCCGATGCCGGTGTCACGCACGGACAACGTGACGGCTTCATCATCCTCTTCCAGGCTGAGAGCGACCCTGCCGCCCTGCGGAGTGTACTTGATGGCGTTGGTGACCATGTTCAGCAGCATTTCGCGGATCCGGCCACGATCCACGGCCAGTCGGACCGGGCGATCCGGGACGGCGTGTGCCTCGGTCACGCCAACACCCTCCCCGAGCATCCCCGCGGTCTCGGCGACGTCGACTACCAGCTCCCGGAGATCACACTCCTCGACCGCCAGGGGTGCCCGTCCCTCGTCGGCTCTGCGCGAGGGTCAGAAGGCTTTCCACCATTTCCGTCATCTGGTTGATCTGCGCCAAGGTTTCATCCAGCGATTGGAGAATTTCCGGCGGCGTGCCGGGGTGAACCAGGGCCCGCTCCACTCCGGCTCGCAGCACCATGAGCGGCGTCTTGAGCTCGTGGCTCGCGTCCGCCGTGAACCGATGCAGGCTGCCGAAGCTTTGCTCCAGCCGGGCGAGCATGCCGTTGACCGTCAGCGCCAGCCGGGCCATCTCGTCGCCGGAGAGCGGAACGGCAAGTCGGCGGTGTAGGCTGCGCCCATCGGAGATCGCTTCGACTTCGTCCATGATGGTTTCGACCGGACGCAGGCTGGTTTCGGCCAGCCAGTATCCCACCAGGCCGGCGCCTACCAGGATGATCGGCGAGATCAGCAGCATCGAGCGCAGCAGATCGGCGGGGCCAAACGCGGCCTGGTCTGTGGGAGTCGCCACCAGCAGCCCGCGGACATGCGGGTCCGGCGTCACCCACCGGCACCGCCAGAAAGCGGACCGTGCCGGTGGGTGGCCCCAGCGGAGAGGTTGCCGGCTTGACGGCTGAGCCCGGGCTGGCTCAGGGGCGCCGCGAGGCGTTCCAGTGCATCTGCAGAAAGGGCCCGGGTCACCTCGGACAGCGCCAGAACCTGGCCCGCCGTGTCGGCAACCACCAGGTAGTCGCGGACCGATTCCAGGTAGGCGCTGATGCCGGGGTCGAGTGCGGCGCTGGTCCCGCTGCTGGTGACGATGCGACCCGAGCACCTTGTACGACTCACTCAGCCAGCGGTGGGCGAGATCGGCTTCGAGGCCGATCCGCTGGTCCAGTTCCTTGATGCCGGACTGCCGGCGTTCCAGATACAACGCCGTTCCGAACGCCAGCACCGTTACCGCAAGGGCCACCGTGTACCAGAGGGTGAGCCGCCGGCGGATGGTCGTCATCTACGCCTTCACGACGTACCCGACGCCCCGCACCGTGTGCACCAGCTTCTGGGTATGCCCAGAATCGAGTTTTTTGCGCAGCCGGTTGATCACGACATCCACGATGTTGGTGCCGGGATCGAAGTGATAGTCCCAGGCGTACTCGGTGATCAGGGTGCGCGACATTACCCGGCCCGCGTGCCGCATCAGATACTCCAGCACGGTGTATTCCTTCGGCGTCAGCTCGATGCGCTCGCCGGCCCGTTTGACCTCTCGGGTGGCCATATCGAGCTCCAGGTCTCCCACCCGAAGGGTTTGGGCCCGGATCTCTTTCGGCCGCCGGCCCAGTGCCTCGACCCTCGCCAACAGCTCCTCGAAGGCGAACGGCTTGGTAACGTAATCGTCGGCTCCCGAGCGCAGGGCCTGGACCTTGAAGTCCACAGCGTCCTGGGCAGTGAGTACCAGCACCGGCGTTGTGTTTCCCCGGTCGCGCAGGGTCCGGAGCACCTCGAGCCCGTTCATCTCGGGAAGCCGCAGGTCGAGGACGATGAGATCATATCTTCCCGCCGAGGCGAGTCGCAGCCCTTCCATCCCGTCGTCCACCAGATCGGCGTGATAGCGCTGCTCCTCCAGGCCGCGTTTGACGTACTGGCCCACGGTGCGGTCGTCTTCGACTACCAGGATCTTCATGACTGGACCGGAAGAAAGACCCGGAAGGTACTGCCGCGGCCAGGTTGGCTATCCACCTCGATCCGGCCCTGATGATCTTCCACGATCCCATAGCAGATGGAGAGTCCCAGTCCGGTTCCACGTCCCGGCGGCTTGGTGGTGTAGAATGGCTCGAAGATCTTGGATTGATCCGCCCGCGGGATGCCGATGCCGTTGTCCTCGATCTCCACCACCACCTCGTTGGCCCAGGCGGGGCCCCGGCCGGTCCGGACCGTGAGCTTGCCGCGGTCGTCCATGGCGTCGACCGCGTTCAGCATCAGTGCCATCAATACCTGCGTCAGCTGCTCGGCGTTCCCGATCGTGGCGGGCAGGCTCAGGTCCAGTTCGCGTGTGACGGTGAGCCGCTTGAAGCGCTGGTGATGCTTCAACAGAAAGAGAGTCTCGTCCACCAGGGCATTCAGTACCACGCGGCCCTTGGCCTTTCCCTTGGGCCGGCTGAAGTCGAGCAACCCGTCAACGATCCTGGTGCACCGGTCCACTTCCTTGTCGATCAGCTCCAGATACTCCTCCACCGCGGGCCGCTCCGCCCCCGATGCGTCGTCCAACCGCCCGGTGATGGCAGCGACGCAGGCGCTGATGGTGGCGAGCGGGTTATTGATCTCGTGCATGACCCCGGCGGCCAGCTGGCCTATGGCGGCGAGCTTCTCGCTCTGCATGATCTGGCCCTGAATTCTACGCGAGTCGGTCACGTCTTCGCCGATGGTGATGACATGACTGATTTCGTCGCCCTCCAGGCGCATGGGAATCTTGGTAAGGCGGAAGGATCGCACCTCGCCACCCAGGGTCACGTCGAGCTCGGCCTGAATGACCTCCCCGGTCTGAAAGACGCGGTCGAACTCTGCCCGGAGCTCCTCGGCCGGCTGCCGCGTCAGCACCTCGAAGACCTGCCGCCCCACCACCTGGTCGCGACGCAGTCCCGGCGCCCCGATCTCGCGCTGGCGGTTCCAGATCTGGATCCGGTACTCCCGATCCACGACGTAGAGGCCAACCGGCAGGCTGTCGATAATGAGGCCGGTAAACCGCCGCTGTTCCTCGATCTCACGGGACTGGGCGGCAACTTCGATGGCGAAATCGGCGGAGAGGGCGAGCGAGGCGAGGTACGGTGCGAGAAGATTCGAGACCACGGCAAGGATCTCGAGCTGGACCGGATCAGGACTGGCCCGTACTTCCAGCAGCCCGATCTGGGCCTCGTCGTGTAGCAGCGGAAGGCGGACGCCGGTACCGTCGGTGGGAATGCGGTCGAGCGATTCGAGCAGCTGCGGCGCGCCCTCCCGCGGGGGAGCTGCGATGGCGCGAAAGCAGCCGGTCGCCTCGTCCCGAAACCAGATGGTGACCCCGGCGGCCGGAAGCCCGGCCCGAAGCACTTCTCCCACGCCGCCCAGGACCTCCCCCACGTCAAGGCCGCCGTTCAGCAGCTTGGCGATGGATGCAATCAGGCTGAGGCCCGGTGTTCCGGTCAGCGCTCGCCCCCACGAGGAGAGGACACGACGGCGACGCTCAGAATACGCCAGTCGCCGTCGATCTGGCGAAGCACGACGTGCTCGAACCAGTCGCGTTCAATCGAGGTGGATCCTGCCGGGCTTCGCCGCCGGGTGACGATCCATACGGCGGCCAGGTCGCCCTGCTGCCGGAAATCCGTCCGCAGAACCCGGACGTCGAAGTCCTTCCGCTCGACGCCGCGCAGCCACCGCTCCAACACCCGGAGCGCGGCATCGATCGAGATGGCCTGGTGATGAGTCGGAGGGGGCGCCCGGTCCAATGGGACCGGAGTAGCTGGCATCCTGCCAGAAGAGGGAACGCACTCCGGCCCAGTCGCGCTCGGACAGCCGCCGGGCGTACTGGGCCAGCAGCTGGTGGATCGTGTCCTCATCCCGGCGGGTTCCGGTTGGCGTGCGGTCCTCGATCCGGCACCCGGCGCTGGCCAGGAGGCCGAAGCACAGAACCGCCCGATGCAGCCACCTCAAGCGGACCGTTGGTGCGTCTCCAGGACCTGGGAGAGGAGCTCTTCGTTCTCACGCCGAGTGCCGGGCGTCTCCTCCGCGTAGGCCCAGCGTACCAGCCCCTCAGGCCCGATCAGGACGTAGGCACGATTGGAGAAGAACTTGTCTTCCAGCAACGTGCCGTACAGCCGGCTGACCTCCCGCTTGAAGTCGCTGAGCAGGTCCACCGTGAGGCGCTCCTTCGCCTTGAACTCCCGGAGCGTCGGCACCGAGTCCACGCTGATGGGCAGGACTTCGGTGTTGGCATCGCGAAATCGGCCGTAGTCCTCGGTCAGGGAGCACATCTCCTGGGTACACACCTTGGTGAAGGCGAGTGGGAAGAACGCCAGCAGCACGTTCTTTCCCCGCAGTTTCGAGAGAGTAACGTCAGTGCCCGAAGTAGAGGGAAGCGTGAAGTCGGGAGCCGGGGTACCCACTGCTGGAAGCGACGAAGGCCGGGTGCTCACCTCTTGGCCTTTTCGAAGCGCCGCGAGACGTCAGTCCAGTTCACGACGTTCCACCAGGCGGCGACATAATCGGGCCGACGATTCTGATATTTCAGGTAGTAAGCGTGCTCCCAGACATCGCAACCGAGGATCGGGGTTCGTCCGCTCATCAGCGGCGTATCCTGGTTCGGCGTATCCTCGATAGTCAGCGTACCGCCGCGGTCCACCACCAGCCAGCCCCAGCCGCTGCCGAAGCGGCCCACGCAGGCCTTGTTGAACTTCTCCTTGAACGCCGCCACATCGCCGAACGCCTTCTTGATCGCATCGGCCAATGCGCCGGCCGGCTCCTTGGCTCCTCCGGGAGCCATCATCTCCCAGAACATCGTGTGGTTGGCATGCCCGCCGCCGTTGTTGCGAACCGGCTTTCGGATCGCTTCAGGAAGCGCGTCCACGCCGGCGAGCAGCTCTTCGATCGACTTCTTCTGGAGATCCGGGTAGGGCTCCAGCGCGGCGTTGAGGTTGTTGACGTAAGCGGCATGGTGCTTGTCATGGTGCAGCCGCATGGTCTGCTCATCGATGGTCGGCTCAAGGGCCTTGTAGTCGTAGGGCAACGGGGGCAGGGTAAACGCCATGGCCGACTCCTCAGGGGTAGAATACCGCAACTGAACTTTCCCGACGTAACCGCGCGAAATATGATTCCGGTCCAAGGGGGGGTCAACGACAATGACGTCAGGCGCTGGCGCCGCACTCAGACCGGTGGGCCCGGTATTTCTGGTGGACCGCCTGCCCGCACTCCATGCCGAGTTGATGCGGTTGCTCCGTGGACTCGACCCGAGTGACTGGAGTCGGCCGACGGCGTGTGCCCTCTGGTCGGTGAAGGACATCGCGGCCCATCTGCTCGACACCAGCGTGCGGCGGCTCTCGTTTGGTCGCGATGGCCTCGACGCCACGCCTGATACCCCAGTGACCAGTCATGCCGATCTGGTGATCTACCTCAACCGGCTGAACGCACAGTGGGTCGCCGCCGGCAAGCGGATGAGCCCACCAGTCCTGATCGATCTGCTCGACTTCACTGCGGGGCAGGTCCATGCTTTCTTTGAGTCACTCGATCCTCATTCACCAGCACTCTTCCCGGTCGCATGGGCGGGAGAGGACGTGTCGCCCAACTGGTTCGACATCGGGCGGGAGTACACCGAGCGGTGGCTGCATCAGCAACAGATTCGGGACGCGGTGGGGGCACCCGGGCTGACCGGTCGAGCCTGGCTGCACCCGACGCTCGATATCTTCGTGCGGGCGTTGCCGCATACCTTCCGCCACACGAGGGCGGCACCGGGGTCCAGCGTCCGGGTTGAAATCGAGGGTGACGCGGGAGGGGTGTGGACGGTGGTGCGGTCGCAGGCGGGCTGGGAGCTGTTTATGGGTTCGGACCCGACGCCAGCCGCCGCCATCGTGCTCGACCAGGAGACCGCCTGGAAGCTCTTTTCCAAGGGCCTCGACCGGGATGCGGCGCGCCGGCAGATCCAGTTTCAGGGCGACGCCACACTCGGCGAAACTGTACTCACGTCGCTCGCGGTCATGGCTTAGGCAGCGCTCTCGTTGTGGATCACATCTTGCACTGTCAAAGAGTCGAGCACAGCCGGGTGTAATTCGGGAGGCCCTGTCTCCCACTCTGAAAACGCCGGATTTCCGACAAAAAGACCCCGGACCACCAGCGCTGGTCCCGTCCGGTGAAACGCAATCGTCGCGGATATCTGCAAGGCGACGCGACACTCTTTTACGGCCCCAGGCCCCACCAAGCAGAAGGGACACCAGCCCCGTGACAGTAGCGATCGGAACCAATCCGGCGGCCCTGGCCGAAGCATTCCTTAACGGCGCGATCGCCCGCCGTGGCCAGCTAGCCAAACGGAAGACCTGGCGTCCTGCCAGCGAGCTTGCGGTCGACCTGGGCACCGCCAACACCCTGATCTTCGTCAAGGGCGAGGGCGTGGTGCTGAACGAGCCGTCAGTGGCCGCGGTTGACCTCGCCGGAAACATCCTCGGGATCGGACTGGAGGCCAAGCGGATGCTGGGCCGGACGCCCGAGGGGATCACGGCGGTCCGACCGATGAAAGATGGCGTCATCGCCGACTTCCATATCGCTGAAAAGATGCTGCGCCACTTTCTCCGACTGGTCATCGACCGCACCTTCCTGCGAGTCAAACCCACGGTTATCGTCTGTGTGCCCTCCGGCATCACCGAAGTCGAGCGACGCGCGGTCCGCGACTCGGCGCAGTCGGCCGGCGTCAAGCGGCTCTTTATGGTGTGCGAACCGATGGCGGCTGCGATCGGTGTGGGGCTCCCGGTCGAAACGCCGGTGGGCAGCATGGTCATCGATATCGGCGGCGGGACCACCAACATCGCCGTGATCGCCCTGTCCGGCATCGTCTGCGACGCCTCGATCCGTACCGGCGGCGACGAGCTGGACCAGGCTATTGTTCAGTTCATGCGCAAGACCTACAGCCTGCTCATTGGAGAGCCCACCGCCGAGCGGATCAAGATCGGCCTCGGCTCGGCCACCCAGCTGGAGCGGGAGGGCGAAATGGACGTCAAGGGGCGCGACCTGGTATCCGGTCTGCCCAAGACGATCCGAATCGACTCTGCCGGCGTGCGGGACGCCATTCAGGAACCGGTCTCGCACATTGTGAATGCGGTCCGCCGGGCGCTGGAAATGACGCCGCCCGAGCTCGCCAGCGACGTGCTGGAGCACGGCATCATGCTCACCGGTGGCGGTTCACTGATCCGCGGCCTCGATCAGCGGCTGATGGACGAGACCGGGCTTCCGGTCCGAGTGGATGAGGACCCACTCACCTCGGTCGTCCGTGGCACCGGACGGATCCTGGACGACTTCACCCGTTACGGTACGGTACTCTCTACCTGAGCTTTCCGGAGGCTCTGCTTCCGGAACACCCGTCCCTCTCACCGGCACTCCCGCCCACGGGCGAGGGTGTCGGTGTTTGGTTTTCAGGCAGTCGCGAGTCGCCAGTCGACAGTCGCCCGCTAGAATCCTTAGTATTGTCACCAGCATTGCGACCGTGAAGAGCACACAACCCTCAAAACCTGGGACTGGCGACTGATGACCGGCGACTCTGTCGAGATGAGGGATGTGGCGCCGTGGGTCGCGCGGCTGGCCCGAGTGGGCTATGCCGCGAAAGGCGTCCTGTATATCACCATCGGCATTGTCGCCGCGCAGGCAGCCTTCGGGCCTGGTGGCGGCATCACTGACACCCACGGCGCACTGACGGCGGTACACCAGCTGACTTTCGGCGGCGTGCTGCTGTTTGTGATCTCGGCGGGGCTGATCGGCTATGCCGTATGGCGAGTCGTGGAGGCGATCGTCGATCCGGACGGCAGGGGGAATGGCGCCAAGGGACTGGCACTACGAACCAGCTTCGCCGTCCGGGGCCTGTTTCATGGAACCATCGGTGTCGCGGCGTTTCGGATGGCACAGGGCGACCGATCTGCGGGCAGCGGCAACGGCCGCGCGCGACGCGACGGCGTACGCCTTCCACATGCCCGGCGGCGAGCTGCTGGTCTGGCTGGGCGCGGCCGGTGTTCTGGGATACGGCGTCTACCAGCTCTACCGCGCCTACGCTGCCAAGCTCAGCCGGCAGCTCGATCTGACGACGTTGACTGGAGCGACCCGCGTCTGGATCGTAGCCATCAGCCGCTTCGGCATCGCCGCCCGGGGGGTCATCTTCTGCCTGATCGGTTTCTTCCTGGGCCGCGCCGCCGCTCTACACGATGCCGGGAAGGCGGGCGGCATACGCGAGTCCTTGAGGATGCTGGCGAGTATCGGGCGCTGGCCCTTCGCGCTGGTGGCGCTGGGTCTCATCGCGTACGGCGTCTACGAGCTGGTCAACGCCCGGTATCGCAACATCCACGTGGCGGGATAGTCAGCGGGCCGCCTGGCGGAGCTTCCTCGACTGTCCCTGCCGGACTGCGGTTGCCGTCTGCCCATCGCCGCTCCAATCGGCTGACGACTCTTCTGTGTCCGGACGATTACTTACGTTCAGCTGTCCGCTGCCGTCCGCGTTCATGACGAAGATCTCGGAATCAAGATCGCCAGACTGCTGGTAGACCAGCTGGGTTCCGTCGGGAGACCAGTCCGGGCTGAAATCGAACCCGGGCCGGTTCGTGAGGCTGGTTCTGCCACTGCCGTCTGCATTCATGACCGCAATCTCACTCTCGAGTGGCTGCTCGGGAGGTGTCGTGTTGAAGGCGAGCCGGCGGCCGTCCGGCGACCACGCGGGCCCGTCGTCGTCGCCCGCGCCATTGGTCAAATTCAGGGCGCCTGTCCCATCCGGACTGATCACATAAATGTCATTGTCGGCTAATGACACGAACGCGATTCGGCTCCCATCAGGCGACCAGGCCGGCTCAAAGCCTCCCAGCGCCACGTCCGATGTCAGTCTCACGTCGCCGCTGCCGTCGCTGTTGATCACACGAATGTGAACGTCGGAGAAGTCTGCCGAGCTCACATAGGCCAGCCGGGCCCCGTCGGGAGACCAGGTGGGCGCGGTAGCGTTTATTGCCAGCCTGAGGCGCCCGCTGCCATCGGCCTGCATGACCCAGAGCTCATCTAGGATGTCAATATCGTCGAACACCGCCGACACGAAAGCGATCTGGCGCCCGTCCCGAGACCAGCGATAATCGCTCACGCCCTGCGCCTCCACCATCAGAACGCGGCCGCTCCCGTCCGCATTCATCATGTAGAGATCGTCACCACTGGCGAACAGAATCCTTTGGCGATCGGGCGACCAGACCGGCTGCCGGTCCAGTGCACCTTCAGGGCTCAGCCGCTGCAGGCCGGTGCCGTCGGGGCGCACTACGAAGATCGCCTCGTCGGCGAGCCCTTCACTCCCAAAAGCAATGAGCGAGGACGTCGTCGGAGCATCCGAGCACACCACGGCAAACGCAACCGTAGCCCCGCTTTCTTCCACCACGGCGACGGTCCGAGGATTTTCTCCCTCGACGTGGCAGTTCGGCGCGAGGCCCGAAAGCTCAACCTGATGGTCCCCGGGGGCTATGTCGCTGAAGCGATGGCTGCCGGCCGGAGGGATCGTCACTCCGGCCGCGCCATCGAGCGACACGGCATATCCATCGCCATCGGGATTGGACCCGCTGGTCGTAGTAGTAACCTCGAGTGTTCCAGCGCCTGGGGGACCACTCAGGTCGTCGCCCCCGCCACATCCCGCCATCAGGCCCAGCGTAGCTGCGACTACCAACCCGTACGGGGTGCGAACACTTCGCATGCGTAGCCTCCAAGGGATGTGAGCGGGGAAGCTGAGGCTAGGGCAGCAAGAGGCTGGAATCAGTGACCGTGATCACCGCATGCCAGCACACGCCGAATAGTGCCATGGGGCGCGAACGCCGATATCTGATCGACAAAGAAGAGGCCGCCAGGAACCTGGCGGCCTCGTATACCTGCGACGTCATCCTTCAATCAACGGTAAACACGTTGGTCCTGGGGTACGGCTCCGGTCCGTAAGGTCCATGCATAGGCAGATCATCCGTCTGAGCTTCGAGGAAGTAGCGATCTGTTTCGCGGAAGTAGCGGCCATCGTCAACGACGCTCAAGTCGAAGACCGCGACCCCATTCTCGGTGTTCTCGAACTGTTCACCGCGCAACAATGTATTCGTCGGCGTGGCATCACCTTCCTGAAACAAGTCCAGGTAGATGAAGATACCGGACAGGGGCACAATGTTGCCGTTGGCATCCACCAGGGCCACGTGCACCCTGAAGGTCTCATCTTCATCCACCTCTGCAGGCGGTTGAACACTGAAGACCAGCCGGTCCACGTCCGCCTCGGACGGCCCACTTCCGCCGCCAGTACCACCGCCGCCGGTATCGCCACCGCCGGTACCGCCACCGCCAGTACCACCTGTACCACCGCCACCACCATCTGTGCCACCGCCACCGGTACCACCACCACCAGTACCACCGCCGTTTCCGCCGTCCTCAGCGATTCCCTGCGCGGCGAAGATCACAGGGCTGCCGATCAGAGAACCCGCCCTTGCCTCCAGCAGGTTGCTTCCTGGTGCTGCTCCCAACACCCAGCGGACGCGAGCAATCCCGTCTGAATCGGTCCGTTGAACGACGTCATCAACCATGCCGCCGCCGGCCACGACGACGAAGGTGACCTCGAATCCTGCAACGGGCTCCCCCAGGGCGTTGGTTATCCGAACAGCCGGCTGGGCCGGTACCGCTTGCCCGGCAGGTGCCGTCTGACCGTTCCCGGCGACCAGCTCGATTCTCGCCGCTGTGGCGGGAGTAACGGTTACCTCAGCGGTCTGGCTCATCTCCAGGGCACCGTTCAGAACTGCCGAAATCACCTTCACCCCGGGAACAGTGCTGCTCAGGCTCCCGGTTGCCACGCCGTCAGGACCGGTGAGGCCGGGCTGGAGCAACGTGTTCCCGCTGCCGGTACCATGCAGGGTTACCGTCGCTCCCTCGACCGGATCTCCGTTTTCATCACGGGCCGTCACGATAACACTGGCCGTGCCGGTCACGGCATCTATGGAAGCCGGGGCCGCGGTAATGGTAGAAACCGTGGCACTGGGAGCTGTCTGTTGGCCGTCGGTCGGCTGCTCGTCTCCCGGTACCAGAAGATCCCCTCCGGTGCACCCGAAGCTTGCCAGGACACCCAGGGGAATGCAGAGGCGACGCAATAGAGCCACTTTTCTTATCCTCATATCTGAAAGCACGGTCGAAGCCGCGCTGATAGTCGAGCGTAATGCGCCAGTCTTGCGGGGATACATGTTAGCCGGGCAACAACCCGGGGCTGTGATTCCGAGCACATGAAGGGAGGGAACACGGCGAGGTAGTATTTGGTTCCGGACCCACGGCACCAAGAGCCATGCCACGGCTGGCCGGCTTCTTTGTCCCCTGACCGCCTGGGAAATGGATGGCCACTTTGTGCGGAGACGTTGCGAGGTGCTGACTGAGGATAGTGGAGCGGACCGGGATCGAACCGGTGACCCCCTGCTTGCAAAGCAGGTGCTCTCCCAGCTGAGCTACCGCCCCTGATGGTGCGAACAGCCTAGAATTTAGCCGCTTTGGCTGACCAGCCCAAGTGCGGTACGCAAACGGCGCGGAGTTCCCTGAGGAACTCCGCGCCGATCACAATTGCCGGTGAAGCCAACAGATTACGGTCTCTCTGTTGCCCGCACCCCAAGAACGATGTCGATGAAATCCGGCTCGCCTTCTCCACCGGCATTGTCGCCATCCTCCCAATTGATGGTCCATTCGGGGAAGGTTCCTGTCAGGCTTCCGGCCGGCGGGGCCAGCGGCGGATCACCCTTGTTCGGGGTGCCCTGGGTGAGCCATATCCGGACCTGACTGCCTGCCGGGAACACGATCAGGGAGTCGGTGGGGCCCCCGAATATCCCCAGCTCCTGGCCGACCGTTCCGTTCCTGCACACGTTCAAGAAGACCTGGTCGCTGATCGGAGGCGGAGTCGTGATTCTATTTCCCCGGATGTCACAGTTGATCTGGAGCAACGTGAGCCTCATGGTCGACTGAACCGGGATGTCGAGGATGCACTCCACTCGACCGAGGCTGGGAGTGGTAATGCAACCCTCCGCGCCCGGCGGCGGCGGAACGACGTGAACGGTCGCGGTCTCGACGTCGCTGGCACCCTCGTTGTCGGTCACGGTGAGGGTTACCGTGAAGTCGGTGGGAGCGACACGGTGTAAATGTGCGACGGGTTAGCCACTGTGGCAGTGCCTCCGTCCCCGAAGGTCCAGGCGTAGCGTCGACGATCGTGCCCGGCGCCACGTCGGTGCTGGTGCTGATGAAGGTGCAGTCCGCCTGCGTCACAGACTGTGGGTGAAGCCCGCCGTTGGCGGCGGATTGACCGGAGCGGCCGGCGTAACGGTGATGGTCTGGGTCTCGGCGTCGGTGGCGCCCTCGTTGTCGGTCACCGTGAGCGTCACCGTGAAGTCCGTCGCAGCAGTGACGGTGTAGGTATGCGATCGGACTGGCCTGATCCGACGTGCCGCGCCGTCGCCGAAGGTCCAGGCATAGGTCGCGATGGTGCCCGGGGCCACGTCGCTGCTGGTGTTGGTGAAGGTGCAGTCCAGCCGCATTACAGGTGTGGGTGAAGCCCGCCGTCGGTGGCGTGTTGACCGGGCGACGGGATCGATGGTCATGCTGCTGGTCTTCCGGTTCGCTCAATCCCTCGGCATCACGGACCGTCAGGCTGACGTTGAAGTCCGCCGGCGGTGCTGATAGGTGTACGACGCATTGGCCGTGTTCGCGTCGGCGGTGCCGTCGCCATCGAAGTCCCAGCTCCACTGCGTCACCTCGGCATCATCGGTGCTGGTGCTGACGAACTCGCAGGGCCGATCGAGCGTGCATGCCGGCAGCGTCGAAATTCGCCACCGGCGCCGTGTTTTCGGGCGGGGGAGTGCCGGCGCCATCACTACAGGCCGAGGCCAGCACCAGCGTTCCGATTACCACAGCCAACAGACCGATCGATCGCATAGAATCATCCCATCCAAGAAGCGACATAGTATCCGGGGAGGCGACGGGTTGGATGCGCTGTGACATCACACCCGCTCACGTCCGGCGCATGCGCCAGAGCCGTGCCAGCCGCCGACGCACCTGCAGGCGCAGCCCATCTCCCCTGCGCAACGCTGTAGTTCTACATGGACTTAGCCCACTGATCCAGCGCCGCCTATCATCCTGTGCGAGCAGACCCACAACTGTAGCGGCCGTCAGGCCAGTCGGGTCTACTGGCGCCGGCTTGACGGCGGCACCATGCCGTTCATCCGCAGATAGGTCACCAGATTCCCGTAGTGTTCGGCATCATGGTTGGCGTTCACCCCCAGCGCGAACAGCCTGGTACGCTCCTGCCCGAACAGCTTGATCTTCCCCTGCGCCGCCTTGTCGCTCAAGGCATACGCCTTCTTGCAGTAGTCCGTCGACGCCTTCAGCGCCGTCACCAGCTCCGATTTGGTCTTCTTGGTCTTCTCGATGTCGTCCTCGTTCCGGGGCGACTCGCCCAGCGCGGCGGCGCAGAACATGTACTGCGCTCCAGCCACGTGACCGAACATCTGGCCGAAGCTCCGCACCTCCGGCGTCGGTTTATAGGCGTAGGTAGACTCGGGCAGCTCCTCGGCCACCGTCGTGATGTAGCCGATCATCGGCTCCCAGAGCTGGCGGGCCAGGCCTACGGCAGCGTTGTCTTGAGCGTGCAGGGGAGCCGAGCCGCCGGCGAGCAAGGACGGTCAGAACCAGAAGGGGGCCTCTCATGCTTGGGACTCCAGTTAAGGGTCCCCTATGGTAACCTCGACCGCGTTACCCCTCCAGTGCCAGCCCGGGTCCCTTGCCCGGAGTCAGCATCGGCGGAGCCAGGCTTTGCCAGGTGCTCCATCCGGTGGATTCCGGGACCACCTCCTCGTCCTCCGGCGGCAGAAACGTTCCGACCACCGCGAGCATCAGGATCAGCCCTCCCAGCAGAATCGCGGCGACGTTGCCGCCGGAGTAGGAGTCGTTTCGCTTCTCCGCCGCCAGCTTCCGTCGCATTGACCCGATGGGTGGTGCTCACAACCGGTATGAACGGTACGAAGCTGGCCAGACTCACCAGCCACCAGGCCTCCGGCACGGCGCCGAACGCAGAGACGACCAGATAGGCGACGCCGAGGAGGGCGGTGCTCCAGCCGACGGCGATGCCTCGGGTTCGTGCGTCGCTGCCGATTCTGCCAAACAGGCTGAAGACCCAGATCGGCGCGAAGAAGGCTCGCCAGAACGGACTGAGGTGCTCGCCGGACCGCTGCTGAATCCGCCACCAGTTGTTGTAACACCAGTACAGGGTGTAAAAGTTGAGGGTGCAGAGCGACAGCACGATGAATTTGTGGGTGGCCACCGGAAAGTAGGGATACAAACTGCCCGCGCTCGGCGATGCGGCAGCCGCCAAGAGTGGCCGGCCGCAATGGATGCAGGTGGGTGCCGCGTCGGAAACATTTTGCGCGCAGTCGGGACAGGGAATCAGGGACATGATCTGCCTGAACTGCTCCTGTCGTGGCCGTGCGACGCTTTGGCGCCGAACCAACAGCGTGAGCCCGGAGTTCTGACCTCCTCCCTGCGGCGGTTCAGCCTATCCTGGCCGCGAGGTGGCGAACTGCTTGTGGTGTCTGGAGAAAGGTAGACGTCAGCCGGCGCCTGCGAGCGGGGCGGCTGCGTCAGTCGGGAGGACCGCAGCGCAAGCGTCAGGCCGTGGCCGCATGAACGGAGCTAGGGCGATTCCGCCACCCAGTCGCGCGGCTCCAGCATGGCCAGGAGCTCGGCCTCGAAGGAGCCGGCCGCGTACTCCGGCGCATAGTCCCAGGCGGCGAGCGGCGGAAGGCTCATCAGCACACTCTCGATCCGGGCCCCGGTCTGCAATCCGAAGAGCGTGCCCCTGTCATGCACCAGATTGAACTCGGCATAGCGGCCCCTCCGGACCAGCTGGAAATGGCGCTCCCGCTCGCCGAAGGGGAGGTCTGCGGCGCCGCTCGACCAGGGGACCGTAGGCTGCAGGAAGAACGGCCCCGATGCCCTGAGCGAAAGCCAGGAGCTGCGGTCTGACCCACCCCGACTCTCACCCGGCCGGATGTGGTCGAAGAAGATCCCTCCTACACCGCGCCGCTCCTCGCCCCGGTGGGTATTCACGAAATAATGGTCACACCAGGTCTTGAACCGGGGATAGAAATCGGGGTGATGCCGGTCGCACTCCGCCTTGAGCGTGCGATGAAAATGGACCGCATCTTCGGGAAAGGGATACGTCGGCGTGAGATCGGTCCCCCCGCCGAACCAGGCATCCACCGGTTCGCCCGACGAGGCCGTGATCTCGAAATAGCGGACGTTGAGATGGACGGTGGGAACCAGCGGGCTCCGTGGATGGGCCACCAGGCTGAGCCCGGTGGCGAAGAAGCCGGCCGGCTCCACTCCGGCGCCGGGCGCGCGCCGATCCGCTGGGCGAGCGAGGGGTCCAGCACCCCTTCCACCGCGGAGCGATTCACGCCCGCCTTCTCATAGTGTTACCGCCGGCGGTCAGCACCCGGCTGACGCCGCCCCCCCCGCCCGGCCGCTCCCAGCGGTCCTCCCGGAATGCGCCGCCCCGATCGAGTCGGGTGAAATACTCCGTGGTTTCATCGTGCAGTTGCTCGATCCAGGAGCTCACCCGCTCCCGAAACTCGGCCGGCGAGGTCACGGGCGGCGCCATTCCCGCACCGCGTCCACGAACGCCTGCGCATGGCTCACCGGCACGTCCGGCAGGATGCCGTGCCCCAGGTTGGCGATGTGACCGGTTCCCCCGAACGTCATCCAGCATGCGCCGCGTTCGCTCCCGGATCTCACGAGGCGGGGCGTACAACCAGCAGGGATCCAGATTCCCTTGCAGCGCCACCTCGGAGGCCGGTAGCCGCCGCCGGGCCTCGGCGGAGTCGGTCTGCCAGTCGATGCCGACGACGTCGGCCTCCGTCTCCCGGCGATCTCCTCCAGGGCCCACCCGGAGCCGGGAGCGAACACGATCACCGGCGCGCCGGCGCGTCCGGGCCAGGCGCGCCGCTCGAGCGAGGTACGGCAGGACGAACTCTCGAAAATCCCGGGGCCCCAACGCCCCCGCCCAGGAATCGAAGAGTTGCACCGCCTGGGCGCCGGCCTGACCTGCGCCACGAGAAACCTTCCGACGATGTCGGCCAGCTCGGGACAGGAGCCGGTGTGGCCCGCTGCGGGATCCTCGACCAGCAGACGCTTGACGAGGCTGAAAGACTTGGATCCTGCCCCTTCCACCATATAGCTCATCAGAGTCCAGGGCGCGCCGGCAAACCCAATGAGCGGAACCCGGCCCGCCAGCTCCCGCCGCGCCAGCCGCATGGCATCGAGCACGTAGTCCGAGCCCCTCCTCGGGCGACGACGTCTCGCAGAGCGGTCGAAGTCGGCCGGGGCTCGGAGCGGATGATGAAACCGGGGACCGATGCCTTCCTCGACCGTCAGGGTCATCCCCATCGCCTGGGGCACCACCAGGATGTCGCTGAAGATGATCGCCGCATCGACGCCGAGCAGGTCGACCGGTTGGAGCGTCACCTCCACGGCCAGCTCCGGAGTGCCGACCATCGTGAGAAAGTCAGCGCGTTCCCGCACGGCACGGTACTGCGGCAGGTAGCGCCCGGCCTGGCGCATCATCCAGACGGGCGGCCGCTCCACCGGCTCGCGTCGACAGGCCCGGAGAAACAGGTCATTCATGAGGATGACGGGTGGCCAGAACCGCCCGGATCGCTGCCGCCACCGCCGTCGGTCGTCGGAGTTTCCTGCGACCGCGGCAGGCGTCCAGCCGGAGGCTTGCGCCGACGCTGCGGTGGTGGGGCCGGCAGCGATCATGCGGGGTCTCGATTCGGGGGAGCAGGAGCGTATCAGCAGCTGGGCGATGGTGGGACTCGCCACCACCAGCAGGGTGGCGCGGGCGCCGGCTGCTCCGCGCCGCCGACTCATCCGCGAGCACCGATTCGTAGCAGACCACTTCATCCACCGCGATGGCTGCCTGGCGCAGCCGATCCGGCAGCTCGCCTCGATGGGTGTTACCGCACGCAAAGAGCACCGGGCCTGCAACCCCGGCCTCGAGCATGGCCTGGCAAGCGCCGCCGCCGCCCCTGCCTCCCCTCTCGTGGCCTCGGCCGGCACCCGAACCGGGCCCAGCACATTGCCCAGCGCCGCGGCGGTGGCCGCTCCTCCGGCCCATAGGCTCGGCGGATTCTGCCGGGGCCACACCGACAACCCCCGGAGGGCAATCCGGTCGGTCAGGGCGGTGGCCGCGCGCGGCGATGTCATGGCGACCGCCCGGTACGAGGCCAGCCGCTCCAGCGCGAGATCGAGGGCGCTCCAGTCGGGCGGCGCCCTGAAGGTGATCAGGGGACACTCCTCCACTGACACAGGCAGGTTCCTCAGCGCGGCAGCGAGTCCCGGGAAACGTACCAGCGGACGCGGTGACGACAACCCGCTCCATCGTCAGGGCTCGCCCACCAGCGGAACGGCGGCCATGCGCACCTCGGAGAGTATGCGCTCGGCGCCCTCTCGGAGCAGCCGCTCCGCCAGTCGGGTTCCGAGATCCGCGGCCGCTACTTCATCCGCCACCGATGCCCTTTCGTAGCCTTCGGCGGCCGCGTTCCCGCCCAGCGAGATGACCCGCCCATGAAGCCGCATGGTCGTCCCGCGCGCCAGACCGCCGGGCATAGGCGGCGACCGGAACCTGGCAGCCGCCTTCCAGCCGCCGCAGAAAAGCGCGTTCGGCCGCCACCTCGAGCGCCGCCTCCTCGTGGTGCACTGCCTGGCGAGCGGCACGGGCGGACTTCCGTATCGTCCGATCGCACCGTCACTGCCGAGTGCCCCCTGCCCCGGTGCCGGCAACATGACCTCGGGTGGCAGTCGCTCCCCGATGCGGTGGTCCAGCCCGAGTCGCACCAGTCCGGCCGTGGCCAGCACGATGGCGGTCCAATCGGGGTGCGCATCGAGCTTGGCGAGGCGGGTATCGACGTTGCCGCGGAGATCTACGATCTGGAGATCGGGCCGGGCCCGCAGCAGTTGGGCTCTGCGCCGGAGGCTACTGGTGGCGACGACCGCTCCCCGGGGCATCTCGGCCCAGCGGAGCGGCCCGTGACCGACCAGGGCGTCGCGAGGATCCTCCCGGGCGCTGACTGCCGCCACCGTGATGCCCGGCTGGCAGCTCGGTGGGTAGATCCTTGAGCGAGTGAACCGCCAGGTCGATCCGGCCTTCCAGCAGGGCGTCGTCGATCTGCTTGGTGAAGAGCGCCCGGCCTCCGATCTGGGCGAGGGGAACATCCGGCGTGAGGTCGCCGGTCGTCTTGATCTCGACCCGCTCCGCTGGGTGGCCCAGTTCCCGGAGCAACGCCGTCACCCGCTCGGTCTGCCAAAGCGCGAGAGCGCTGCTGCGGGTACCGATCCGGAACGAGGTGCCGCGCGGACTCACTCCGGCCCCGTGGCAGGACGCGCCTGGAGCCGGCGCCTGCCCTGCGGCGGCCATATCCCCGGCCCCCAGAAACTCCGCCACCCGTCCGACGGCGCGCTTCGGCCGACGCGATCGCATCCCCCAGGGCCACGCCGTCCCGGTACGTCCCGGCCAGTACCAGGCCAGCGTTTCGGCGTTCGACCTCGTCGGCGATCTCCTTGAACCGGCCGTATCCCAGGACATACTGCGGAATCGCCTTGGGCCACACCTGCACGCAGCGGAAGGTCGGCTCTCCCTTGGTGCCGAGCAGCGTTCGCAGGTCGTCCAGAACCCGGGCGGTGAGGGTCTGGGTATCGGCCTGTACCAGGTCCGGATCGCGGGTGCCGCCCACGAACGCCGTGACCAGGACGTGGCCCTCGGGCGCCCGCTCGGGAAAGAGCGATGACGAGAACACCGCGCCCAGGATCCGCTTGCGCTCCACTTCAGGAGTGAGAAATCCAAACCCATCCAGCGGATGGGACACCTGATCGCGCCGAAATCCCAGCGCCACCACCGCCACCGGCGGATGAAAGATGCTGGACAGGGTGGACAGCCGTTCGGCGCCGGTAAGGTCGAGGTCGATCTCGTCCAGGCAGTGCGCCGGGCCGGCGTAGACGACGGCATCGAACAGCTCCGGCGTCTGGAACGCCGCCCCTACGGTCCACCCGCGGGAACCCCTTCGCAGCTGGGTTACCGGAGCACGAAGGCGGAGCTCGCTGCTGAGCGTGTGCCCAAGCGCGTCGGGGATCTCCTGTAGC
This sequence comes from uncultured Gemmatimonadales bacterium, assembly GCA_963810165.1. Lineage (GTDB taxonomy): Bacteria > Gemmatimonadota > Gemmatimonadetes > Gemmatimonadales > GWC2-71-9 > CAVVWJ01. The sequence continues at coordinate 74,475 of CAWEMG010000041.1, read as the reverse complement.
CCGTTCCGAAACGACACCACGTTGCCCGGTCCCCGGAAAGCTGGAGCGCCCTCGCGCTGCGCCTTCATCATCTGAACCAACGCCTTCATGACCGACCCATGGGTCCGCTCCAGGCCGTGCAGCTTCGGCATGGCGTGGCGTACCGACAGCTGCTCCGGGTCGCCGGCGTAGACTCCCGCGACGAACGGATTGACGATGTAGTCGAGCACTTCCTGGTTGAATCGACGGCGCACAAAGGCCGCCACACTTTCCTCGAGCGGAGAGTCTCCCACGTCCACCAATGGCTCCCCAAACACGGCCAGCTTGGCGCCATTGGACAGAAGGCGGGAGGTGAGTAGCTCAGCGGGCGACATCGGAAGTCGCAATCAGTCGGCCGCGGCGCACGATGTAGCGGTGCCGGGCGTCAGGCGCGGCGGTGAGCCTCGAGGGGTCGAGACCAAGATCGGTGATCAGGGTGGCCGTGACATCGGATGGCGCCGCCAGCGACCCTGGACCCATCTCGGCGAGATATCCGTCCCGCCTGACCGTCTTGATCGAGCCACCGATCCTGTCGCTGGACTCGTACACGCACGACCCGGTTCCCCCGCTGCTTCAATCGGTAGGCAGCGGTCAGACCGGTGAGCCCGGCACCGATAACGGCTACCGCGGCCATGCGACTCCCAGCGCCGACTCCAACAGGTCGAGCTCCGCCTGTCCGTGGACGCTGGATGAGAAAGCCGCTTCGAAGGCGGAGGGCGGCAGGTATACACCGCCCTCGAGCAGCGCATGAAAGAACCGGTTGTAGGCCTCGCGGTTGCTGCGCTTTGCATCGGTGAAGTCACGCACCGGCTCCGCCGTGAAGAACGGGGTGAACATCGTGCCGGCGCGTTGCACAGTGAGGGGGACGCCCGCCCGTTCTGCCGCCTGGCTCATGGCCTCAGCGGCGCGCGCGGCCCACTGCTCGGCCCGTTGCCAGACACCCTGACCGGATAGCACCTCGAGGGTGACCAGTCCCGCTGCCATCGCCAGCGGATTGCCCGACAGGGTGCCCGCCTGATATACCGGACCGGTAGGCGCGATCAATTCCATGAGCTCGCGCTTTCCCCCGAATGCGGCGGCGGGAAGACCGCCACCGATCACCTTGCCGAGACAAGTCAGGTCCGGGTCGATGCCATAGAGCACCTGTGCTCCCTGCGGGTGTACCCGCCAGCCGGTCATGACCTCGTCGAAGACAAGCAGCGCCCCGTACTGCCTGGTCAGGGCTCGAAGCCCCTCCAGGAAGCCCGGTACCGGCGGAACCACGCCCATGTTGCCGGCAACCGGTTCCACCAAGACGGCCGCCAGCTCGTGGCCGCGAGCGGCACACAGCTGCTCGACGGCGCCCAGATCGTTGTACGGAAGGACTATGGTGTCGGCGACGGCAGCAGACGTGACGCCCGGAGAATCCGGTAGGCCGAGCGTCGCTACCCCTGACCCGGCGGCGGCGAGTAGTGCGTCCGAATGGCCGTGGTAACAACCCTCGAACTTCACGATGACGCGCCGGCGCGTGGCTGCCCGGGCCAGTCGGACGGCGCTCATCAGCGCCTCGGTTCCGGAGCTGACGAAGCGGACCATCTCTATTGAAGGGAAGGTGGCCACCACCCGTTCGGCGAGACGAACCTCGAGCGCGGTGGGCGCTCCAAACGTGGTGCCCCGCGCCGCCGTCTCCGCCAGGGCGGTCCAGCACCGCTTCATGGGCGTGGCCCAGGATGAGCGGACCCCAGGACAGAACCAGATCGACATAGCGATTGCCGTCGGCATCGATCAGGTAGGGCCCCTCCCCGCGGGCTATAAACCGCGGCACTCCGCCCACCCCCCGGAAGGCCCGCACCGGACTGTTCACCCCCCCAGGCAGCACTCGCTGCGCCGCGGCGAACAGCCGCTCGGACGCGGTTGTCGTCTGCCGCGCCACGCGCACCTCAGTCATGAGCATTCCGTTCGCTCAGCAGGGCCGCCGCCGACTTCGCGTGGTAGGTGATGATGGCATCCGCCCCGGCGCGCCTCATCCCGGTGAGCGTCTCGATCACGACTCTTCCCTCGTCTATCCAGCCCTGTCGCGCGGCCGCCTTCACCATGGCATACTCGCCGCTGACGTTATAGGCCAGGAGGGGAAGCTGGGTTCGCTCGCGCACCGCCCGCACCACGTCCAGGTATGCCAGCGCCGGTTTGACCATCAGCAGGTCAGCCCCCTCGGCCTCGTCCAGTGCCGCCTCCAGCACCGCCTCCCGCACGTTGGCGGGATCCATCTGATATTGCCGCCGGTCTCCAAAGGCGGGCGCACTCTCGGCCGCCTCGCGAAAGGGGCCATAGAAGGCGCTGGCGTATTTGACCGCGTAGCTCAGGATCGCCTGGTCGCTGTGACCTGCCCCATCCAGGGCACCGCGAATCGCCGCCACCATGCCGTCCATCATGCCGCTGGGGGCGATGATGTCGGCGCCCGCGTCCGCATGACTCACGGCCGCCCGACCCAGAATCTCCAATGTGGCATCGTTGTCCACCGCGCCGTTTCGCACCACCCCGCAGTGGCCGTGGGTGGTGTACTCGCAGCAGCAGAGATCGGAGATCAGCAGGAGATCGGCATGCCGCTGACGCAGGCGGCGAAGCGCCTGTTGCACGATCCCATTGTCGGCGTAGTTCTCGGAGCCTACCTCATCCTTGGTGGCGGGGATCCCGAAGAGCAGCACGGCCTGGATGCCGAGCGAACGAATCCGGTCCACCTCGCGGTCCAGTACCTCGTCCACTGAGAGCTGAAAGACTTCCGGCATCGAGCCGATCTCCCGCTCCACCCCTGCTCCGTGCACCACAAACAACGGCTGGATCAGATCCGACGGCGCCAGCTCGTGTTCCCGGACGAGCTGGCGTATTGCGCCGGTGCGGCGGCGGCGGCGGGGACGGTTGGCGGGAGGGAGGGTCACGAGGGAAGACTAGAGAGCGGTCGCCCCGCCCGCAACGGCAGTCAAAGCTTGCACCTACGGTTGGCATGTGCTTTGCCCGATACTCCTGGGTAGAACCAGGCACCAGGCTTTCACGTTATCAATCAGGAGGGCTTAAAATAGGAAAGGCCACTGGCCGCCGTCGCCATCCGGCTATGCAACTCCTCGCATAGATGATGGTTAGAGAGTTCAGGCGTAGTGTTCCTAATCACTGCAAGAGCACGCCTGCCTGTCACGGCCAAACGCATCCTTTCCACGCATCTTGAAGCAGTCGAGGTGAGCGACGCCCCCCGCGGTGTAGTCCGCCGCGTCGCCGCCAGCGCCAGGAGCGCACGCATGAAGTTTCTCTCATCGGTTGTCTCTTCTGCTGTCTTCCTTGGGACGTTGACACTGGGCGCCTGCGGCGGACGTCCGCCCCAGCCCCGCCTGGCTCCGCCCCCGAACCCAACTCTTGCAATCGTCAGAGCGAATCTTGTGGGATGGAACCGGCCGGCCGATCGTCACCAACGCAGTGACGCTGGTGCGAGCCGGCCGGATCGTATGCGCGGGTGGCGCGGGCGAATGCCCGATACCCGCCGGCGCCCGGATCCTCGACGCGCACGGACAGTGGCTCATTCCCGGCTTGATCGACAGCCACGTCCACCTCCTGTTCCTCACCGGCGGCAGCGCCGGACGAGGAGCTCTCGCTCGACCTGCGCAATCTGCTGGCACAGGGTGTTACGACGGTGCGGGACATGGGAACCAACCCGTCGGAGCTGCTCAATCGCGTCAACGCGCTCAGCGCCACGCCAAGAGTGTACGCCATGCAGCTGGTGGCGGGCCGCCGCTTCTTCTTCAATGGCTTCCGCGGCGTCAGGACCTCGCGCGGGACCGTGTATCGGCAGCCCCCCGCCATGGCCATGCAGGCACTCGGCTGGACCCCCATCCTCTACACGCCGAACGATGACGCCGACTCGGTAGTGGAAGCGGCGCGCCAGGCCGGAGCGATGGGTCTCAAGCTGTACGCCCAGCTCGACCGCGAGTCGGTACGCCGGCTCACCGAAGCGGCGCACCGCGCCGGAATGCCGGTGTGGGGTCACGCCTGGGTGCAACCGGCCAGCGCCCTGGAGCAGATGCAGGCCGGTCAGGATGGTCTAGTCCATGCCGCGGGCCTGGCAGGAGAGCTGTTTGCGCGGGAGGACCGCGATACCCTGGTGAACGACGGCAACCTTCAGATGGCTACGGCGGAAGTCGCGACGGTGGGTTCGGCGCACGACCCCAGCATCCTGGCGGCACTCGATACCATGGCCGCGCGCGGCACCTTCTTCGAGCCTACCCTGGATGCCACCCGGCAAAGCGTGGCCTATTACAACGCCAAGCGCCGCCACATCCCGTCAGAGCAGGAAGATTACGTGCGCGCCGCATCCGGATTCGGGATCGAGATCACCCGGGAGGCGGTCCGGCGGGGAGTGAAGATCAGCGCCGGCAGCGACCACGTCGCCTACGGGCCGGCACACGAGCGGGCGTCGCTGTTTGGCGAGCTCCGCCTGCTGGTGGACTCCGTCGCGCTGACGCCCCGGGCTGCCTTGCTCGCCGCCACGCGCGATGCCGCTCGGGCGCTGGGCGGGGAGCCCGCCCGCAGGCTCGGCACCATTCAGGCCGGCCGCTATGCCGACCTCGTCCTGCTCAGCAAGAATCCGCTGGAGGAGATCGACAATCTCGACTCGGTCGAGTGGGTGATGAAGGCGGGACGAATCTGGCGCCCGGGACAGCTGAGAAGCGGGATCGCGTCTCGATAAACAGCGTAAGCGGGAACTGCCAAAAAGCGTGAGCGGTAAGCGGGAAGAAGCCAACCCTCCTCTGACCAGTCTTAGGAGGGTTGCTTATCCCAGGAGTTACCCGCTCACCGCTTAGTTCCCGCTTACGCTTTACCGGACATGAACACCGCTACCCCGTTCAACTGGGAGCTCCGCCCGTCCCGCCCACTCGGTCCACGAGCCCACATAGATCCGAACGCGGGGATAGCCCAGCAGGTAGCGAAGCGTGAAATGCACGTGGCTCGCCTCCGTGGTGCTGTTGCAGTAGGCGATGATGTTCTTGTCCGGCGTGATCCCTTGGGCCTGGTACCCAGCACGCAGCTCCGCCGGGCTCTTCCAGACCAGGCCGAAGCCCACCTGGGTCAGATCATCCTGCCAGTAGTGGCTGATGGCCCCGGGAATGTGGCCCCGTCGCATCTGCGCTCCGGCAAGCCCCTCATACTGTTCCCGTGGCCGAGCATCAACCAGCACCGCGTCTCCCGTGTCTACCGCGCGGCGCACTTCCTCCAGCGAGGCGCGCTCGGGCCGAAACGGCGCTGAGGCGAACGAGCCCGCCACAGTCCGCGGATACTCCTGCACCACCGGCCGCTGCTCCAGCTGCCACTTGGAATATCCACCGTTCAAGACGTAGACCTCCGGATGGCCGAAGCCGGCGAGCAGCCAGGCGAGAAAGGTCGCATTGATGTTGCCGGTCTCCCCCGCGCTGTAGACCACGACCGGGGTATCGAGGCTCAGCCCCAGCCGGGAGAAGAGATCTCGATACCCGGTGGGCGAGAGGAGCTGCCCGGGAACACCCGCCTCGCTGGCTCGCAACGTTTCGATGTTGAGGTAGACCGCCCCCGGGAGGTGTCCGCCCAGATAGGTGAACATGTCGGCCCGCACATCGACCAGGCTGACCCGCCGCTCCCGTTGCCAGGCAGACAGCTCGTCCGTCGAGACCAGAGCCGGCAGCGCTCCCGGACCCGGCGGTGGTATCGACGGCGGACGGGTATCCCGCATCCCAGAACGATGGATACCCCCAGAAGCCCAATCCCGCTCAAGGCTCGGCTCAACGAGTCGAATCCAGTCCCATATAGATCCGCTCCTCCTCGAGGTAGACCCGGACGGCATTGCGGCGCCGCCGGGAGTTCAGCGACACGGGGCGATTCTCGTCGGCCGGCGGCAGGGACTGCAGGGCCCGTCCCATCGGCGCTCCGCCCTCAATGGCTGTTCGCATAGTCGACCGCAGGCCGGTAACATACTCGCGGGTTTGCGCCACGAGGTCGCGCGGTCGCCGCGGGATCGAGCCATGTCCGGGCATCACTGTTGTCGGATCCAGGCTATCGATAACCGCGAGCGCCCGAAGCAGCTCGGCGGAGCTCCCGTCCACCATCATCGTCACTCCGTCCTCGATCAGGACATCACCCGCAAAGAGCACCCGCTCCCGCGGCAGCCACACCAGGAGATCGCCCGGCGAGTGCCCTGCCCCAGGATGGATCACCACGAGTGCTTGCCTCCCCAGCTGGAGCGTGTCAGTAGCGGTGACGGGCCGGTCCGGCTTGTCGGCGAACTCGAACCCGCGCATGGCGTCCAGGCCCACGACCCGTACCCAGTCCGCGATTAGCGCGTCCTCCCCGCCTTCAGCGGCAAGCACCCTCCGGTCGGGATGTGCCATGACTCTGGCGCCCATGCGGCGGAAGACGGTTGTGCCGAAGTGATGGTCCGGATGGTGGTGCGTGAGGATGACCCACTTGATCGGCCGGGGCGTTACCGACCGAATCGCGGCGGCCAGCCGCTGGGCGTGGGCTGGACTGGATTGGGCATCGATTACTACAACGCCGGAATCGGTAACGACAAAAGCTGCGTTGGGCTGCCCTTCCGAGCCCCGGCCGGTGTCCCCGACAGCCGCATACACTCCGGGAGCGAGTCGCCGGACAGTCGGCGGTGGCCCGTCCCCGCCGAATCGCCCGAGCACGGGAATAGCGAGAATGAGAGCTGGACTCGCGGCGAGAAGGGAACGCAGCACCGGTGAGACCCGGCAGGAGAGCACGGCCCGGCCGACGTGGCCGGATCAGTTCAGGCGGACGCGAAGCCGATGTTGACGGACTGCTTGAAGGTGGCGCCCTTGTTGTCGGTCCAGACCATGGTCAGTGGTGCTTCCTTCGCAGCCCGAAGCGTAAAGCTGACGACCGGGTCCCGGCTGATGCCGGAGGTCCACTCGAATCGGGCTACCTCCTCTCCGCCGTAGGTCACTACCACGTGCCTGATGAAGTAGGCCGGTATGGGGTCGCCATCCGCGTTGCGGAAGAATCCGGTATCCATGGGATGGGAGACGATCGAGTTCACCGTAATCAGGTCACCCCGCGTGATCCGATCGGGGACCTTGATGCGAGCTTCACCAATCGTATCGGTCATCAGCCACACCCGTTGAGACTGACGCGCACCCGGCAGTAGTCGGCCCACACCTCGCCGGTGCTGGTCTCGACGATCGCCCTGACCCACGTCGTGCGCTTCATCTTGATGCGAGTAGAGATGGAGGCCGTACCAATGGCGGGAGTGAGGTGAAACGCGGCGAGATGCGCGTCGGGATTGTGGTCCACCACGAGGTGAACGACCTTCACGTACTCCTCAGCCGCTCATCGGAAGATCGGTCTCGATCATCACCGGAACCACGCGGCCGTCCTCAGCCACGACGGGCATATCCAGGGAGACATGCCCCCGGCGGATCGGCCGGCCACCTGAGATTCGATGCAGAATCCGCGCGACCTCTTCATTGGGTGCCTCGGGATCTTCCGGTCCAACTGCGATGCGCGACGCAGCCAGGAGTCGGTCCACGAAGGTGCCGCTTGCCAGGAGTCCAGCCGCCCCAGCGGCGCAGGCGCGGAGGAAGGAACGGCGGGGCGATCGGTGCAGGTGGGCCATCAGGAGAAAAGGTCAGATGTTGCCGCAGCCAAGTCAAGCCACGATTCGCCGCGGTGGGGTCGGGACGTAAGCTTAGTGATCTCAGCCTGTTATGATGTTAGCGCGCGAGCGAGACGGTATAGCCTGCCGGGTCGCGCTGGGCATACGTCTGCCGCGCAGCCACCTGTTTGATCTGAGCGGAATAGCGGGACGCCTGGCGGCTGTCAGGAATGTGAACCCGCGCGATCACTCCGGAGCCGAGGTTGCCGGTCACGATCATCTTGACCGAGTCCGCCGCACGCGCCGAATGGATGACATAGCCCACCGCCTCCACCGAATCCACCGGTCCGCCATAGACACTCAGCATGATCCCGCCGTCATCCTCATGGGGGCTCGCGACAGTGAGGTTGAGGACTCCGGCAGTAGGCCCGGTGCTGTTCGAGCATCCCGCCAGCAGTAGCACGGCAAGCCACAGCTGCGGTCGCGAGGCGGTCACCGGTCTTCTCCAGCGACTCGGGCATGCGCCAGGACCGGCGCAGCGGAGCGGTCTGCCGCTGCCAGGAAATCTCCCAGATCGTACGTTCCGTTGCGGTTACCGGCTGCGTCCAGATATACCGCCTGTTGGGCACCCAGCACGGAGCTGCCGAGCAGTGACTCGGCGGCATCGGGGAGCGTCACCGGCTGCACTCCGATGAAATTGGCGACCACACTGAACGGATGCAGCATTCGAAGGGTGAGGGTGTCCCGGGTGGAAATGGTGTCGCCGGTCCAGTTCAGGAACACCGCATCAGCCTGCGGAGCCGCGCGCAGAGAGATGCTGGATCCCTCCGCCAGGAACACGCCGGATCGAATGTCGCCCAGCACACCCGAGCTCACTGCCTCCGCCGCCGCACCGCGCACGCTCATCCGCAGCTGATAGGCGACCGCCATATGGGCGACGACCGTGTCGGGCACCTCGCCGACGGTGAGCGTTTGATGGCGGGCCCCGCCATTACTCCAGGCCAGGAACTCGAACCGGGTACGGAGGTCATCGGTGATCTGCACCGAGTCCGCCGATAGCTCGATCAACGTGCCGGGCGCGAAGAACTGATCCACCCGCGCTACCCAGCTTCCGTTCACCTGGATGCTCGCTCCGGCATGATCCGCGGCGAAGACTGAGCGGAACGGCACATAGCGGAACGCGTATCCCCCGGCCGACTGGGTCGGGCTCGATCGATTCCAGGCAGAAGCCGGCGAAGTCACCCTGGTTGTTGACCGAGGCGGGCGTGGTGTTGCGGCAGAACGAAGTGTTCCCGGTAATGCCGGGGTATGAGTCTCCGGCGTCCCCCCGGTTTTGACCGCCCGGCTGCCTCAGATCCTGCGCGACCGTCGGCCTGCACCAGCGCCACGCCATGGACCGGTCCGACGTTCACGCGGTTGTCAGTGACAAAACCATGGGTGTCCACCTGTCCCTGATCGATGTGCCACACCAGCAGTCCCGGCGCCTTGTAGCGAGCACCGAAATCCGGGGTCATCTGCGCGGTGTCGCTCTCCTGCGCCTGGCGGTTCTCGAGCAGGTAGAACTCATCGGTTCCGGCGATGGGCAGGTACAGCACGGTATCCGAGGTAGCGACGGGGGAGAGCCGGATCTGCCTGCCTGAGGACAGCGTATCAACTGTCACCCAGCCCAGCTCGAACAGCGACCACGCTTCGAAGCGCGAGGGGCTGTGGGGGCTGGCGTAGTTTCCGCTGCCCATGAGGCCCCACTCACCGATCCCCTGAGTTGCCGTGGCGCCGTTGAGATCGGTGTCGTAGAGATCCGGGAGTCCGAAGGCGTGCCCCGTCTCGTGAGCCACGGTACCGATCGGCATCAAGGCGGACGCATCGCATGCCGTGCTCCCGCCGACTGCGCTCTGGATGATGTAATCGTCCACCTTCAGGGTCTGCCCGGGGTGGCCGGTCCAGGGGGTCCGCGTCACGTGAGGTGAGCCGCCGTTCCAGGCCCGGATGACGAAGCGGTGCGACCAGATGTTCGGCGATGCGGGACAGGCGCCATCCTTCTCCGGATGAAGGAAGGTTACGAAGTCGACGTACCCATCGTCGTCCCCGGAATTAGGAATCCCGTCCGGGCCGTCGTTGTCGAAGCTGCTCCAGACCGTAGCTCCTTCCGGGCCTTGTGATATCACGTTCAGGGCGCCCAGCACCAGCTCTCCAAAGCGGCTCACGGTACGCGGCGGGCAGGGAGCGAGCACCCCGATGCCGTTGCAGCCGTCTTCGTAGTAGGCATCGGTGGAGTCCGCCGTCACCCAATCGAGGACTCGGCCGGCCACACTGATGTTGCCGTTGGACAGCTGTTCGTAGAAAGTCTTCAGGCTGTAGGGACGGCCCGCGGGCGCGGTCGAAAAGAACAGCTGCTCGTACTGCAACCTGGGAAACGGCGGAGGGACATTCCGGAAGGCGATAGGGACCACCGGCACGAAGACGTTGCCGGTGACCTTGTCGCCACGAACCGCCGTGGAGTTGAGTGCCGCGAAGGCCTGGCTTCCGGAGCAGCCGATGGCGTGTTGCCCGCACTGCCGCAACCCGCTGGCGCCAGGCTCCCTCACGGCGAAAATCCATCCCGCGCACCTCGAACTGGCCGCGGCGCGCACGGGGATACTGGGCCTGCAAGGTTGCCGGGGTGAGCAGCCACAGGACGCTCACCACCGTCACCCAGCCGAACAGACCGAGCAACAATCTGCACCTATGTGTAGGGGGGACAGGCGGGTACAAACCTAACAGGGTCCCCGGCGCCGTCAACGGCGCGACCCTTGCTCCGCTTGGCGGACGCGAATGCGCGCCGGCAGAGGGCCGGCGCGGCTTGTGCCACTCACCCGCCATCACTACTTTAAGCCGTTCAGCGACATAGCGATGTGGGGACCACCCGACCTCCTCCGTGCCGAGGTACCGTGGATACACAAGAGCTGCAGCAGGTTGCTCTCTTCGAGAAGTGCCGGCAATTCACCAAAGCGCGTGAACTGCAGGGAGTGGGCCTGTATCCGTACTTCAAGCCGATTTCCGAATCGGAGGATACCGTCGTCGTCATTGACGGTAGGAAGCGGATCATGCTCGGGTCGAATAACTATCTCGGGCTGACCCACCATCCGAAGGTTCTGGAAGCGGCTTCACGGGCGCTGAGCCGGTACGGATCGGGCTGCACCGGCAGCAGGTTCCTCAACGGTACCCTCGACCTTCATGAGCAGCTCGAAGGCGCCCTGGCCGAGTTCCTCGGCAAGGAAGCCTGCCTGGTCTTCTCGACCGGGTACTCTGCCAACCTGGGACTGATCGCGGGATTGGTCGGGCGGGGAGACGTGGTCTATCTGGACAAGCTCGACCATGCCTCGATCGTGGATGGCGCCAAGCTCTCGTACGGCGAGACCGAGCGATTCAATCATGGCGACCTGGCCAACCTGGAGCGGAGGCTGGAGCGAAACGGCACCAGTCGTGGCGCCATGATCATCGTGGATGGCGTGTACTCCATGGAAGGCAACATCGCCGATGTCCCGGGGCTGTCCAGGATCGCCCGTAAGTACGGCGCCGCGCTGGCGCTCGACGATGCCCACGCGATCGGAGTGCTGGGACCCAACGGCGACGGCACCGCCGCCCACTTCGGCATGACCGAAGAAGTAGACATCATCGCGGGAACGTTTTCGAAGTCGCTGGCCTCCATCGGCGGCTTCGTGGCGGCATCGGACAGCGTGATACACTACCTCCGGCATCACAGCCGGCCTCTCATCTTCACGGCGTCGCTGCCGCCGGCCAATACCGCCGGCGTGCTGGCAGCCCTGGCGGTCCTGCAGCAGGAGCCGGAGCGGCGGGACCACCTTTGGGCCAACACTCGCCGGCTCCAGGACGGCTTCCGGAGCCTGGGCTTCGACATCGGCCCGACCGACACCCCGATCGTGCCGGTGCTCATCGGGCCGCTGGAGAAGACGTTCCTGATGTGGCGGCGCCTGTTCGATGCCGGCGTATTCACCAATCCGGTCGCGCCGCCCGCAGTGCCGCCGTCACAATGCCGGCTCCGCACCAGCCTGATGGCCACACACACCTTCGAGCAGATCGATTTTGCTCTGGAGCAGTTCGCGTCGATAGGCAGGGAACTGGGGGTCATTTGACCGAACGCCTGCGCGTCCAAGCGGCGCGCAACCGGCGGGATCTCAAACGCTTCATCGACCTTCCTTACCGACTCCACGCGCGGGACCCAGTCTGGGTCCCGCCGTTGCGTCGGGACGTGGAGTTGCTCCTTTCCCGCACCCGAAACCCCTTCTTCGAGCACGCCGAGGCCGAATATTTCATCGCGGAACGGGAAGGCCTGGTCGTGGGCCGGATCGCCGCTATCAGCAACCAGCTTCACAACGAGACCCATGGCGACCGGGTCGGCTTCTTCGGCTTTTTCGAGTCGATTGACGATCAGTCTGTGGCTGACGCGCTGCTGAACAGCGTTGCCGCGTGGTGCCGCGAGCGGGGCCACGATGTCCTCCGGGGCCCCGCCTCCTTCTCCGTCAACGACGAGTGCGGCCTGCTGGTGGATGGCTTCGAGATGCCACCCACACTGATGATGCCGCACAATCCCCGTTACTACATCGGCCTGCTGGAGCGCGCCGGATTCACCAAGGCCAAGGATCTCTGGGTCTACCAGGGCGGCAGTGAAGAAGCACTACGTCCCGGTCCCGGAGCGGCTCGCCCGTGGCACCGAGCTGATCCGGCAGCGCCAGGGAATCACGCTGCGCCCGCTTAACATGAAGGATTTCCAGGGCGAGGTGGAGCGCATCAAGGAGCTATACAACGCGGCCTGGGAGAAGAATTGGGGCTTCGTGCCCATGACCGATCACGAGATCGACCATCTGGCCGAGCAGTTCAAGCCGGTGGTGATCCCGAGCATGGTCCCCATGGCCGAAAAGGACGGCAAGCTGATCGGGTTCGGGATCGCGTTGCCCGACCTCAACGTGGTCTTTCGGCGGCACCGGTCCGGCCGGCTCTTCCCCATGATTCTCGACCTGCTCTGGTCGCTCAAGATGAAGCGGATCCGGCGCGCCCGAATCCTGCTGCTCGGCGTTCACCCTGAATACCGCGGCAAGGGTATCGACGCGATGCTCTACCACTGGATCTGGACCAGATCCGCTGAGCGGGCGATCTACTGGGGCGAAGCGGGCTGGATCCTGGAAGACAACCCGGCCATGAACGCCGGACTCGAGAAGATGACCTTCCGGGTCTACAAGACCTACCGGCTGTACGACCGGGCGATATGAAAGCGCTGGTCACCGGCGCTACCGGCTTCGTGGGGAGCCATCTGGCCGATGCGCTCCAGCAGAGGGGGGCATGAAGTGACGGCGCTGGCCCGATCTCCCCAGAGGGCGGAGGCCCTCGGAGCCGCCGGCGTGAGGGTAATAGCCGGGGACCTCCACGATACCAAGGCTCTTCAGCGTGCCGCCGAGCAGCAGGACGTGATCTACCACGTCGCGGGGCTGGTCGCCGCGCGGGATGAAGCCGAGTTCATGTGGGCCAACCGGGATGGCACCCGCAATGTCATGGCGGCCGCCGAAGCAGTGCGGTGCGCCCCGCTTCGTCCTGGTATCCTCGCTCGCCGCAGCCGGCCCCTCGCCGCAGAGGAGCACCGCTCTCCGGCGATGAGACCCCCCGGCCGGTCACCGCATACGGACGCAGTAAGCTCGCGGCCGAAACGGTTGTCAGAGGCAGCGCCCTGCCCTGGTCGATCGTTCGGCCGCCGATCGTATACGGTCCCCGCGACCGCGAGATTCTCAAGGTCTTTCGGCTGGCACGGCTCCGCCTGGCGCCGGTGTTCGGAGATGGCGCTCAGGAGCTCTCCGCAGTGCATGCAGCCGATCTGGCCGCCGCCCTGATCGCGGTAAGCGCCAGCCCCGCTACAATCGGGCGGACCTACACTGCCTGTCACCCGGAAGTGTTCACCACCGCTGAATTCGGCAACGCCGTCGCCGCGGCCATGGGACGCTCGGTGATGACCGTTCGTATTCCCAGGGCAGTCGGACGAGCCGTTCTCTCCGTGACCGGAGCCGCCGCCAAAGCTGCCCGACGAACCACGATCCTCACCAGCGACAAGGCTAACGAGTTCTTTCAGCCGGCCTGGACCGGCGATCCTGGCCCGTTGACCCGGGACACGGGGTGGACCGCAGCATTCGACCTCCAGCGGGGCCTGGCGGACACCTATCACTGGTATCGGGAAGCCGGATGGCTGTGACGCTCCCCGCTCGGTCCAGTGCCAGAACCGAAGCGGAGCCGCTCAGGCCGGTAGACCTGCTGTTGCTCGGCTACCTGGTGATTGTGTCCCTGGTGGCGGCTCTCCGCCTGCCGGAGAATTCCGGCGTATGGTGGCTCCTTCTGGCACACGGCCTCTTCGGCGTGCTGCTGTTTCTGATCACGAGGCCGGGGCTGGGGCCAGTTGGCAGAACGATTCGTGAGATCTATCCCTTGCTGCTCCTCCCGGCGCTGTACAGTGAGCTGGATATTCTCAACTCCGGGGGAGTGCTGGTCCACGACCGGCTGGTACAGCGCTGGGAGCTGCTCGTGTTCGGCGGGCAGATCAGCCGGGAGTGGTGGCAGGCGGCCCCGAGCCGCTTCTGGTCCACCCTCTTCCACGCCGCATATCTTTCGTACTATCTGATTATTTCGGCACCTGCACTCTACTTCGCCTGGCAAGGAGACCTTCAGGCGGTCCGCCGCTTCGTCCTCATCGTCATCGCGACCTTCGTCATCTGCTACCTGGCGTTCATCTTCTTTCCGGTTGCCGGTCCCTATTACCAGTTCCCCCGCCCGGACGCCTGGTTTCTCGACAACCTGCCCGCCCGACTCACCTATGAGGCCCTGGCTACCGGCAGCTCCTACGGTGCCGCGTTTCCCTCCTCTCATGTCGCCGCGGCGCTGGCGGCTTCTCTCGCGCGCTGCGCAGCTCCCGCCGCCTGGGTTTGCTGTTGCTGGCGACGACGCTGCTGCTGACGCTCGGCGTGGTGTATTGCCAGATGCACTACGGGGTGGATGCCCTCGGCGGAGTCGCGGTGGGACTCTTAGTGACGTGGCTGGTTAATAAGAGCGTGAGCGGGAAAAGCGAACTGCGTGAGCGGTGAGCGGGAAAAGTGAAGACCGGAGCCGAAGGGCCGTGGACGCTGGATATGAACGGGGTGCCCAGGCTAGAGCCGGAGCACCCCGCTTACCGCTTACGTTTTTCTGTTTCCCGCTTACGCTGTTACTGCTTCACCGTCAGCTTCGCCTTCATGCCAAGCGCCAGGTGCGGGGTGCAGTAGTACTTGTACTCGCCGGCCGGTGCGTTGTTGAACTTCACTTCGATGATTTCGTTCGGCGCCACGACCAGCTTGCTCGATAGCGGGGCCATGGGATCGGGGACCGTAATCGCTGATGCGGCGCCCGACGGGGATGCTGTCGGCCCAGAAGGCGACGTTGTGCGGACCGCCGCTCTTGTTGTGGTAGCGGACCACGTCATTGGGCTTGATGGTCAACTGGTCGGGAACGTACTTATAGCTGCTTCCCTCCAGCACCATGTTCACATCGTGAGTAGCGCCGGCTGCCGCGGGGGCATTCCCTGCTGCGCCGGGCTGGCTCGGCGCGGCCTGCTGGTCCGCCGCCGGCTGATCAGCGGTGGCCGGCTGGTCCGACGCGCTCTTGTTCTCTCCGCCGCAGGCTGCCAGGACGATGGCCAGCCCCGCCACCATTGAAGTCATCCGCATTTTCGCTGCTCCGCCTTCGAAACGTGAGGTTGCCGACTTTGTGAACGCTTTCACGAGTACGAGTATAAGCGGGGGGTCGTTAAAGGGAAGTGGGAAAGGAGGAGCCCCTGCCCCGCCTTGCCAGGTCCGTTAGCTTTACCGGAGTAGCGCGCCTTTCCCTCGCCCTGGAAGAGCATGGCAGTATCGGTCCCCCTCACAACCGCTCCACCCCGGGTACCTCCGTGCCGCGCCTTGGGCTCCCAGTGCCGCAGCCTCCCGGTGACCCTGCGGATCGGACCGCTGGAGGACGGAACCGCCTCGCTCGATCATGAGGCCACCTGGCTCTTCGGGCACACCCAGCACATCACGTTTTCGGAGATCTGGGAGGACGAAGGCGAGCTTTATGTCGACGCGACGCTCCACGTCAGCTGCAGTTACCTGCGGCGGGAGGGCGCCGTGGCGCAGTGCACCGCCCATGGGTTCCGCGGACCCGCACCTCGCGGCGCCTACCAGCCCGAGCAGCTGCGCCGGCTGGGAGGGGATCGCTTTCAGGTCGTGGAGAACCGTCGGGTAGTGCGGCGGAGCCTCCGGAGCCGTCCCGCCGCCTCCCGGTGCTCCAGACTGAGAACCCGTGCGCGCTGGCACCCTGCCGTACCGCAGATAACAGCCGGGGTGCGGCCTGCTGCCGGGACCTGCAGATCGAGATCATGTGCACCCGCCGCGAGCAACGCCTCGAGGCCCTGGTGCGCTCCCGCCGTTCGCCGTATCTCTGCAAGGTGGAACGCGCGGGGGACTTCTCGATCGAGGCCGAGGTCATCTCCGCCTGCGGCTTCCTGGATGACGATGGGATCGGCTGCAGCCTCCACGGGCGGATCCGGGCCGATGGCCGTCCAGCCAAGCCCGACCTGTGCAGCGACTGGCCGCCCAAGAACAAGGGGCTTCATCCCGGCTGCGTCTTCGCCCCCCGGCGTCGGCGTTGAGCGTTCCTGCCATGGCTGTGCAAATTATCCCGAGGTAGGCCGTCCTCTTGGACGATCCAGCCCGGTTTTCGGGCCTTTGTGGAGCACGAGTGACCGACGACCTCGAACAACTCTACCAGACGACCTACACGGCGGTGGTGCGCTTCCTGTACCGGAAGGTGTGGGACGCGGAGCGCGCCGAGGACCTGGCCCAGGAGGTGTTCGTCAGGGCGCTGGCCCACCAGCCGGAGAAGCCGAGGGCCTGGATCTTCGCGGTCGCGGCAAATCTGGCGCGGGACGAAGCCCGGGCGGCGGTGCGCCGGAAACGGCACCTGACCCTGCTCAAAGCCGATCCGGTCGCCCAGCCGACGATCGAGCCCGCCGCCGATACTCTGGTCGAGCACGATGAGCGCGTCGCCTCGGTTCAGGAGGCGCTGAATACGTTGACGCCGCGAGACCGCGAGATCCTGCTCCTGTGGGATGCCGGGCTCAGCTATCCGGAGATCGCGGCCCAGACGGGTCTGGCGGTGGGGGCGGTTGGGACCACACTTGCCCGCGCCCGGCGGCGACTGGTAGAAGCGCATGACCGGCAGAACCCGAGCAAAGGCATTCATGCGGCACATTCCTGAGGACGAGCTTCACGCCTATCTGGATCAGGGGCTGAGCCGTTCCCAATGCGTAGAGATCGAGAGCCACCTTGCCGGCTGCGCATCCTGCCAGGGGGCGCGAGACGGCATCGCCGCCCTGCGGGACCGCACGACCGCCCTGCTGGCCACGGCTCGCGCCGCCCCGCACATTCCCTGCCCCGTTCGAGACGCTCCGCCGCCGCGCCGCCGTCGAGGTCTCGGCTCGCCGCCGGAGGGTGCACCGGGCCACCTGGGCAGCCAGCATCGTGGCGGCGGTGGCTTTCGGATGGACCGCCAACCACCTCGCCGATTCGGCAGCAGCCAACTCCTCGCGCTCTGCCGTTTCCTCAGCGGCTCCGGCGGCCCCCCCGGCAGCCGTCGCTCGGCAGGCCGTCGCGAATGACTCCAGGACTCCGCGCGGCGCCGGCAGTCGCGCCGGGCTCGGAACGACTCGACCCCAGGCAATCCCGTGAGGCGACCGGCCCGGAGTAGCCGCCGAACGGCCGTAGCCGAGACGTCCCAGGTGGCACTGCCTGAGGCATCCCAGGTGGCATTGCCTCCGGCCGTGGCGCCCACCGAGCTGGAGCTCTCCACTGTCGACATGCCGCAGGCCGGCGAGTTCGAGCTGGATGGCATGTGGCGCACGATGTCCTGGGCTGGAGCCCAGGAAGAGGCGGGTGACAAGCTGCCGCACATCGATGGTCTCCCCGTTGTACAGGTGCAGGTCCAGGCCGGGAGCCAGGGCAGGCAGCCGCTGATGGTTGTGGCCCAGCAGCTCTCGTCCGGCGAAGTGATCCGCACCATCGAGGGCCCCGCCTCGGACGTCTCGCATCTGCTGGCCCGACGCACCATGAGCGATCCGGATCCCAGCGTCTCTCGGTCGACTCGGTCCGCCCCAGCCACTGAGGCCCATCCGGGAGTGGACGGCACTATGGCCATGCAGCGCGGCGACCGGATGATCGCCATCACCGGGGCCCTGCCTGCCCGACAGCCTGCTGGCGATGATCCGAAGATTGAACGCGGAGATGCGGTCTAAGTAGAAGCGTGAGGAGCGCAGAACTGCGGACTAGCGTGAGCGGTGAGCGGGCTCCCGAAAGCAATCGACCCTCCGGTGTATACACTGGAGGGTCGATTGCTTGACAGGTAGCTCGCTCACTTGCCGCTCACGCTTTCTGCAGTTCCCGCTTACGCTTTTGGATTATCGAGGCCTGCTCCTTCGCTCCAGCAGCTCGGGCGACACGTAGTCCCGAGCCCCTTCCTCGTGGTCGAACTCCAGTGACGGTGATGGCGTGGCCCCGCTCCCGGTCGAGCGTGATCTCCGCCAGACGGGGTGACAGCATCGGGAAGGTGCGGGCGAACAGGGCGTAGACCAGCAGGAACAATCCCAGCAACAGGCAGCGTGGGACCCAGCTCCGGAACCAGGAAGACCGGACCCGGCAGCGGCGTGATCGAGGGCATGACCAGCAGGTACCGCTCCAGCCAGAGCGACACCAGGCTGACCGTGGCAAAGAACCCGAGCGTCAGCCTGGTCTTCTTCGGCGCAACGCCCAGGAGGCCGAAGAACGGGATCGACGAACATGCCCAGGAACACCGCCTTCCCGACCGGAAGCCAGTGCCCCCAGAGGCGGGCGAAGACGAAGCCGGTCTCCTCCGGCAGGTTCCCGTACCAGATCACCAGGAACTGGGCCCACATCAGGTAGGTCCAGAACACCGTAAAGCCGAAGCACAGCTTGCCCAGGTCGTGCCGCTGCTTGGGTGACACCAGGTCGCGGATCCCCAGGTGCCGGGCGCCGTAGAGCATCATCAGCGCCAGCAGCATGTGGGCGCCGAGGAACGATCCCATGAAGAAGAAGCCGCCCAGCAGATTCGAGAACCAGTGCGGCTGGAGCGCCATGATGCCGTCGAACGCCACCAGGGTGAGGACGATGGCATACAGCACCACGTACGTCGGCGCCAGGCGGCGGATCCTGGCATCGTGCTCGGCGGGAGGGATCCGCCCGAACCCGCTGGCCCACTTTTCATACAGTTGGCGGCGCCCACCGGCCACGCCACCACGTACGGCATGGATGTCCGGCAGCAGGTCGGCCCGCACCAGTTTCCAGCCGACGATCGAGAGTGCCAGGAGTCCGATCCCGAGCCGGGCGAACATGAAGTCGTGCGACAGCCACACCGCCTTGGAGTGCGGCAGGCTGTGAATCGCGTGTTCCATCGGCCCATATACCGCGTCGTAGCCCACCGTGAAAATGAGGACCAGTCCGATCAGCGAGATCGGCAGGAACGCCACTGCCGCCTCGGCGAAGCGGATCATCAGCCCCGACCACTTCGCGTTGGTAACCTTCTGCACCGCGGCAAAGGCCACGCTGCCGCCGGCCAGCCCCGTGAAGTACAGCCAGTTGACGTGGAACAGCTGCCAGGCGCGCACCGCCGAGTCCGCGCCGGCCAACAGCGACTGGACGAAGAGAATGAGCCCGAAGATCGTGAGGCCCGGCGCCGACCCCGAGAAAGAGGTCGTAGCGGCCGGCGACGGCGCGCTGCACCAGGCGTTCGTGCAGGGTGGGGGTCATCGGGGCACCGCCGAGGTGGAGCCGGTGGCGCTGGGCCCGGGAGGTATCGGCGTGGCGTCGCCAGGAGCCACCGGGTGCTGCGACTGCAGCTTCCGGACATGACTCACGATGGCCCATCGCTCCGCCGGCACCACGACCTTGTCGCCATAGCGCGGCATGACGCCTCGGCCGTATCGGATGATGCCGTAGATGTAGCCATCGGCGTAGCCTCGCGCCCGGGGTGTCAGCAGCGAGGGCGCACCCATCTGCCGCGACACCGTACCATCGGCGTTGCCGGTAGGGCCGTGGCAGACGGAGCAGAAGTTCTGATAGAGGGTGTCTCCCGCCGCCTGCGATCTCGCGGGGTATCACCGGAACGGATGCGCCCGGCGGCCGGTGCGCGGTCAGTGGATTCTTCAGCGCATTGGCGGTGGTGGTCTTGCCGGCGACCCACTCGGCCGACCAGTCCGGCTCACTCCCGCTGACCGGCACCGATCCCTCGGGCGTATACCGCGGAACCGTGCTGCGTCTCGTAGGGACGGATATATCGGGCGTGGATCATGTGATCGAACCACGGAATCACATGCCACAGCTCGTCGGGGGACGGGACCCGGTAGTAGTAGAAGTCGCAGCGCGCCGCAGAGCAGCATCCAGCAAGGCCCAGGCTGCGCTGCGGCGTCCCGAACGCAGAGAGGGATCTTTAGGCCGTCTCATGACGGACCTCCGCCGCACCGGCTGAGCGCAGCAGCTGCTCGATGGGGCCGAGCTGATCGGGCGCGGTCGGGACGAACACGCCGATGGCGTCGTCGCTGAAGCGGGGATCGTAGGGGACGCCCCGCTTTCCCATCAGCACCGAGAAGAGCGCCACGGCCGCCACGGTGCTGAGCGCGCCCATGAGAATCGTCAGCTCGAAGCCGATCACGACGTAGGGCGGGATGGAGGCGATCGGCTTGCCACCGACGATCAGTGGCCAGTCGTATGACATCCAGATGGTCATGGCAAACCCGGCGGTGCAGCCGGTCAGGCCGCCGATAAGCGTGAAGAGGCGGACCGGACTTACCCGATGCTCCAGCGCCTCCTCGATCTCGTGGTTGGGCGACGGGGTGTAGACCACCAGGTTCCGATACCCCTTGGCCCGGAGCGCCCGGATGGCGTCCACCGCCGCATCCACGTGGAGGAACGACGCCACCAGCCCGGCCAGTCCGTCGTGCTCGCCGGCGCACTTTTCCTCCGCTTCAGAAACGCCATCACCCGTGCCCTCCCCGTTCTCCTCGGCATGGGGATCATCTCCTTGATCTCCTGGATGGCGACGATGGGGAAGGTCTTGGCGAACAGGAGAAACCACATGCCGAACCAGCCGAACGAGCCCGCCAGAATGCCCCAGTCGGCCCAGGTGGGATTGATCTGGTCCCAGGCCCAGGGGATGTAGTCGTTGCTGAGAGACGAGACGATGATCACGTAGCGCTCGAACCACATCCCGATGTTGATGAAGATCGAAATGACGAACAGCGACGTCAGATTGGTGCGGATCTTCCGGAACCAGAGCAGCTGAGAGACGAACGCATTACAGATGATCATGGTCCACCCGGCCCACCACATGGGCCCGAAGGCGCGGCGATAGAACGTGGTCTGCTCGAAGATGTTGCCGCTGTACCAGGCCACGAAGTACTCCATGGCGTAGGCGTAGAACAGGATCGAGCCGGTCAGCAGCGTCAGCTTGGCCAGATTGTCGAAGTGGTACGAGTCGATCATGTGCTCGATCCTGAGCGCCCGCCGGAGCGGAATGATCAGGGTGAGCACCATGCCGATACCGGAGTAGATGGCGCCGGCCACGAAGTAGGGCGCGAAGATGGTGCCGTGCCAGCCGGGCACGATGCTGGACGCGAAGTCCCAGGACACCACCGAGTGGACCGAGAGCACCAGCGGGGTCGCCAGCGCGGCCAGGTAGAGGTAAGCCCGCGAGTAGTGCCGCCACTGGTTATCGGTGCCCTGCCAGCCCACCGAGCTCCAGGAGTAGATCATCTTGCGCCAGCCGGACACCTTGTCGCGCACCGCCGCCACGTCGGGAATCAGCCCGAACACCAGGAAGGTGGTGGATACGGTCAGGTAGGTCGAGATGGCGAACACGTCCCAGATCAGCGGCGATTTGAAGTTGGGCCAGAGATACCGCTGGTTGGGATAGGGCAGCAGCCAGTAGAAGATCCACTGCCGGCCGATATGGATGATCGGGAACAGGCCGGCGGTCATGACCGCGAACACGGTCATGGCCTCGGTCGAGCGGTAGACCGCGGTGCGCCAGGGCGAGCGGAAGAGAAACAGGATGGCCGAGATCAGCGTGCCGGCGTGTCCAATACCCACCCAGAAGACGAAGGTGGTGATGTACACGCTCCAGAAGATCGGCGGCTGGTATCCGGCGTGTCCCAGCCCGTCCTTGATCAGCACCAGGAAGGTGAGGATCCCGATCAGAAAGAGCGAGACCGCCGCCGCCAGCAGCAGGAGGTAGCCCCGGCTCGGCGGCCCCAGCGTGGCGACGACGTCGCGCGTGACCTCGGCGTGAGTCTGAGTGATCACCTGCCCCGGGAGCGGGTCGTGCGGTTGAGCGACGACAGCCATCTATTAAGCCTCCGGCGGGCAGCAGTACCTTGGCCAGGTAGGTGATCGCCGAGCGGGTGTTGAGGTCCTCGAGCACTCGGTAGCCGCGCGGATCCTGCTGGAGGCGCGCCACCCGGCTGGCCGGGTCCTTGACGTTCCCGAACACGATGGCATCGGACGGGCACGCCTGGGCGCAGGCGGTCACGACGTCGCCATCACGAACGGCCGGTTCTCCAGCCGGGCATCGTTCTGCGCGCCCCGAATCCGCTGGATGCAGAAGGTGCACTTCTCCATGACGCCCCGCGCCCGCACGGTGACGTCGGGATTGAGCTGGAGATGCAGCGGCTCGGGCCAGGACTTCTCGTTGTACTTGTACCAGTTGAAGTAGCGCACCTTGTACGGGCAGTTGTTGGCGCAGTAACGGGTGCCCACGCAGCGGTTGTATACCTGACCGTTCAGGCCGTCCGGCGTGTGGTAGGCGGCGTACACCGGGCACACCGGCTCACATGGCGCGTTGGAGCAGTGCTGGCACAGCATGGGGATGAAGCGCGCGGTCGGCGGCTGGCGCGGCTCTCCCTCGCCTTCCCAGTACCGCTCGATCCGGATCCAGGTCATCTCCCGGCCGCGGTAGATCTCCTCCTCGCCCACCACCGGGATGTTGTTCTCGGCGTAGCAGGCGGTGACGCAGGCCTGGCAGCCGGTGCACTTCGCCAGGTCGATCGCCATGCCCCAGCGCGGGATGCTCGGCGGCGTAGTCGCCGTGACGCGTGGCCTCCTCCTGCTCCCGGCTCCATCCCTTGATCGCCTCGAGCTCCTGCTCGGTGTTGATCTCGTGCCGGCCATGTCCCGCGGCCAGGTACGCCTGCTCGATCGTGAGGCCCTTCTTGGCCGCATCGAGGGTGATCGCTTCGGCGATGCCCCGTCCCAGCTGCCGCGGGTTGCCGGCGATCGAGGCGAGCTTCTTGTAGCGGCCGGTCTTCTCCACCGCCACCCGGGTGGAGACGTAGGGCAGAAAGGCTCCCGCCGGCGCGCCGAGCAGATCGAGCGCGTTGACCCCGCGGCCACGGGCATAGGCGCCGTATTCCGTGTGCCCCAGTCCGAGCGGCACGGCCACGACGTCGGGGTGAATTCCCTGATAAATGAAGGCCGGCGCTTCGATGGAGCCGTGCGGAGAGGTCAGGCGCAGGATCTCGCCGTCGCGCACGTCGAGCTTGCGGGCAGTCTCGGGATGAACCTCGACCCACGAATGCCAGGTGATCTTGGTGACCGGATCGCTGTTCTCCAGCAGCCAGGGCTTGTTGCTGCCGCGTCCGTCGTAGAGCAGCGAGTGAGGATAGGGCGCGAAGACGAACTCGCCGTTCCCCTCGAAGGCGGGCTTGGTGTAGGTCGACCTGCGACGCGGCGGGAGCGAGCGCTACGCGGCGGCCGCGGGGCTCTCCGAGAAGACCCCGCCCCGCTGCAGCGCCGCGTGCCAGAAGGCGCCGAAGTCTCTCTCGCCTCGATCGGCGGCCAGCGCCTGCCAGCGCGCCTGCAGATGGTCCTTGTAGGTAGGAGCGGTGAACCGGGCGAGCGCCCCACCCATCTTCCGGGCCGTCCGAAGCAGGAGATCGCCGGCCGGTAGGGTATTGAAGACCGGCTCCATCACCGGCTGCATCAGGCTGTGGACCCCGGCCCGGGGCCGCAGATCGTCCCAGCGCTCCAGCGCATGATGCTGGGGAAGGATGAGATCGCAGAGAGCGGCGGTCTCGTCGAGGTACATCGAGGTCGAGACCTTGAACGCGGCCTTCCGGAACTTGGCGGCGAAGCCGCTGGACTTGGGCAGGGTGTATGCGGGGTTCGCCTCGTGCACCATCGCGACTGCCACCTGGCCGCCATCGAGCGCGGCCAGGATCGGCTGCAGCGCGCCGTATCCGTCGCCGCTATCGAGGTCGGCGCCAAAGCGAACCGTCTCTCCGATGTTCCCGGCGACGTAGTTCAGAATGTTCACGGCGGCGCAGACCTCGGTGGCTCCGGCGTGCTGGGTTCCGGTGCCGCCCGCGATCGCCAGGCTGGGTCGCGCCGCCCCGAACTCGCGAGCCAGCTGCTGGATGGTCGCCGCGGGAAGCCCGGTCTCTGCCGCCGCCATCTCCGGCGTGAAGGCGGCCAGAGCGCCCTGAAGCAGCGGATCGCCGCCCTGGCTCGCGACAGCACGTTGGCCATGGCCAGGGCCAGCGCGGCCTCGGAGCCGGGCCGGATGGCATGCCACTGGTCGGCGTTCAGACCGGTGAGATTCATCCGGGGCGACAGATATACACGAACGGAGCCACGTCACGCTCGGCGAAGCCGTGGGACTGAGCGAAGCCGCGCGCATGCTCGATCGAGGCCAGCCCGGTATCCAGGAAGTCCGCGCCGAATGACACGATGTACTTGGCCCGGGCAAAGTCGTGCGCGGCCACCTGGTCGATGCCGAACACCTGGCGGTTCGCCGCACGCGACGGCTCCGAGGCGAACGGCTCGTACCGGGCCATCCGGCCACCCAGTGCCCGCACCCACTCGCCAGCAGGTCCGAGAAGGTTCCCCGGCCCGCGCCCGAGATGACCGCCACCTTGTTGCCCGCGGCTCCCAGCTTCTCCGCCAGACGCGCAATCGCGTCGTCCCAGGTGATCTCCTGGAACTGTCCGTTGGCGCCCCGCGCCATCGGGCCCTTGAGGCGTCCCGGGTTATACAGCCCCTGCAGTCCGGCCTGGCCGCGGGAACAGAGCCGCCCCTGATTGACCGGGTGTTCCGGATTGCCCTCCAGCTTGACCGCGCGGCCTTCGCGGGTGCGCACGTGCAGGCCGCAGCCGGTGGAGCACTCGGTGCAGGTGCTGGAGTACCAGGTCGCGACTCCGGGAACCTGGTCCTCCGCCTGGACCAGGTAGGGGATCAGCTTCTCGACCTGGTCGGTCGAGCAGCCCGACAGGGCGAGCGCCCCGCCGCCCGAGGCACCGAGGACGGTGAGGAAGCGGCGGCGGTCGATGGTGGGCTTGGATTCCTCGGCCATTCGAGCTCCGCTTGGCCGGTCAGGAGTCGGGAGTCAGGAGTCGGGAAGTCAACTGGACTCGCTCGTCATCTCGCGACTCCGACTCCCGACTCCCGACTCAGTAGTGACATACCGAACAATCCCGCGAGACTTTCCGCTCGATGTGGCACGAGATGCAGAACCCCATCTTGTCCACCTGATTGACCTTGAAGACCTGCGGCATGCGCTGCACATCGCCGTGGCACGTGGCGCATGCGGTGGGGCCCAGCGCCTTGATGTGCCGCTGATGGGGGAAGTGCGCGTGTCGGGGCAGATAGTGCACCCGCACCCATTCGACCGGCTTCTTCTCGGTCCACGCCTGGCGGAGCTTCTTGATCTCCGTCTGATGCGAGCTGTCGCTGCCGCTGATGACGAGGTGACATCCCATGCACGTCTGCACCGTCGGGATCCCCGGCTCGGGCGAGACGTTGACCGAGTAGTGGCAGTACTGGCACTGCATCTTGTACTGGCCGGCGTGGATATCGTGGCGGAAGAAGATCGGCTGGCGCGGTCCCTTGAGGCTGCCGCTGTCTGAGGCGGAGATGACCGGAGCCGTGATGGAATCGGCGACCGTCTTGGCCTGCTGTGCGTAAGGAGGAACTCCGCCGAGCGTAAGGAGGGCGGCAACGCCTCCGGCCGCAACGCCACCGACGACGTATGCCAGCTTACGCATTCATCATCTCACCGCTGAGGAAGAGCCCTGTTCGTGAAACGATTCACTAGCGCGAGTACAGACGACGTCCTCCAGCCTGGTCAACGCGCGCGAAGTATAGTCCGCGCATTCTATTACACAACCCGACTGCGTCGCTAATCCGACTAATTCAGTCGGTTTCGACTTCATCCCCGGCGCCGCCGCCCTGCGCTCGCGGCGCCGCCGCAGCGCCGGCCGTTCGCCGAGCCACTCGGCCTTGCGGCGAGCCAGGCTGAGAAACGCATCCACGGCCCGGCGGTCGGCCAGCTCCAGCCAGCACCACTTCACCGGGCCGGTGCGCTGTCCCTCGAGGATTGCGCGAGCCAGCGCGCCGGCGATCTTGGGACCCTTCGAGAGCCGGCCCTCCTCGCTATCGGACAAGGTGAAGGTCACGTCGACCCCGCCGCGCATGAAGTGCAGCCAGCACAGCTTGCGATTGCCGATGCCGTACTCCCAGGCCCACTGCCAGGTCGGCCCCATGAACCGGACCTGCTCCGCCACGCCCTCGATGCTCAGTCAGACCCTCGCGCAGCGTCCGAAACCGGGCCGCGGTCGTGGCCGGCAGGTCCTCCAGCGGCGCGGTCGGCAGCGGCTCCACCGCCCATCGGTATAGAGATTGGTGGTCCAGTAGGCGCTCGACCGTCCCATCAGGATTCTCCTCGTGGACTGCGCTCCAGGTACCGCACGACCTCGATGCCCATGGCGCGCAGCAGCGATGCTTCCCGGCCGTCGAGGCCGGCGCGGAAGACGATCTCCCGGAAGGAGCGCATGACACTCTCGTGCGCCGGGTCTTGAAAAAGTCCACCGCCCAGAGCGCGCCGGTCCAGTCGGTGAACAGCTGCTCCAGCTGCCCCGAGGTCGCGGGCTCGGCCTGGTTGCGCGGCGGCTTCATGGGAACGCTCTCCCCCCCGCGGGCATTCCAGCTCTCGTAGGCCATGATGGCGACGGCCTGGGCCAGGTTGAGCGAGCGGTGCCCGGGATCGGTCGCGATGGTGACGAGCGCACTGCACAGATCCAGCTCGGCGTTGGTCAGGCCGCTGTCCTCTCGCCCCGCGACGATCGCGACTGGACCTCCGACGCGCGTCGCGCCAGAGCCTCGGCGCGCCTCGCGGGGCCGCAGCACCTGCCGCTTCGCGGCGCGCTCCCGGCCGGTCAGAACCGCGGTGAAGACGCAGTCGGCGATCGCCTCCTCGAGCGAGTCCAGGATCTCGATCCTGGCGACGAAGTCGGCGGTGTTGTGGGCGATGCCTTCGATGCGGTAGGGATCGAAGACTTCAGGGTTGACCAGCCGCATGCGCTCGATACCGAAGTTCTTCGCGATCCTGACTGCGCTGGCGATGTTGACGATGTCCTGCGGATTGACGAGGACGAGGAGGGAGGGGGCGGGCGGACGGCGGACGGTCGGTCGAGGTCGGTTCCGCCTCTTCCCGCTCCGTCCCACTGTCCGCTCGATCATGCCTCTCCCAGAAACGATACGTCGTGTTTCTTGGCCTTCAGGGCCGCGGCGAATCCCGCCTTCTCGACCGCCTTCATGTAGGCCTCCTTGGGCTCGACCAGCTTCGCGTCCACCAGCTCCAGCAGCGCGTCGTTCAGCGTGACCATCCCGCCCTTGCGGTTGGTCTGCATGATCGACGGGATCTGGAACGTCTTGCCCTCTCGGATCAGGTTGGAGACCGCCGGAATGGTGAGCAGCACCTCGCGCGCCGCCACCCGCCCGCCGCCGATCTTCTTGCAGAGCGTCTGGGCGATCACGCCGCGCAGCGACTCCGACAGCATCACCCGGACCTGCGCCTGCCGGTCGGGCGGGAACTGGTCGATGATACGGTCGATGGTCGATGCCGCGGTGGTCGTGTGCAGGGTGCCGAACACGAGGTGGCCGGTCTCCGCCGTCTCGATGGCGATCGAGACGGTCTCCAGGTCGCGCATCTCTCCCACCAGAATGATATCCGGGATCCTCCCGCAGCGCGGCGCGCAGCGCGTGCTTGAACGAGCGGGTGTGCAGCCCCACCTGGCGCTGGGTCACCAGGCACTTCTTGCTGGGATGCACGAACTCGATCGGATCTTCGATCGTGATGATGTGATCGGTGCGGGTCCGGTTGATCAGATCGACCAGGCCGGCCAGGGTGGTGCTCTTGCCCGACCCGGTCGGGCCGGTGACCACGACCAGCCCCTTGGTGAGATAGCAGAGGTTCTGCACCTCCCGGCTCAGGCCCATCTCGTCGGCGGTGCGAATCTGGTTGGGGATCACCCGGAACACGGCCATGGGGCCGAAACGGTCCCGGCCGGCGTTGCAGCGGAAGCGGGCCAGACCTTCGATCTCATACGCCCAGTCGGTGTCTCCCCCCTCCCGGTACTCCCCGATCTCCTTCGGCGTCATGATGCTGATCAGCATGGTGTCGAGCTGATCCATGGTCAGCGGCGGGAATGCCTGCCGGGCCAGCTCGCCGTGATGCCGCAGCATGGGCGGCTCGCCGGTGCGAAGGTGAAGGTCGGAGGCTCCCGACGACACCAGGAGGCGGAACAGCTCCTCCAGCGCGGCTCGCGGGCCGGCCAGATCCTGGGCCGGGCGCACCGCCGGCGCGTGGCTGTCGACGCCGCCGCGGGCGCGGCGGCGGTCGCCGGGCTCTCGCGGTGTCGTGCCGGCCGGCCGCAGCAAGGCCGCGGCCCGCGTTGCCCGATTTCAGCTCGACGTGCACCTCGCCGCTGGGCGAGCGGTAGGCGAACGCCACCGGCCGCGCGGAGCCGAGCTGCGCCGCGGTCTCCGGTGAGGCGATCTCCCGGACCAGCGCCTGGATCTGGGCATCGCTCAGCGGCTCGCGGGT
Organism: uncultured Gemmatimonadales bacterium; assembly: GCA_963810165.1. Lineage (GTDB taxonomy): Bacteria > Gemmatimonadota > Gemmatimonadetes > Gemmatimonadales > GWC2-71-9 > CAVVWJ01. The sequence goes on along the minus strand of CAWEMG010000041.1, from coordinate 45,860 downwards.
GAGATGGCGAACCGCACCATTCTGCATCAGGGACGCCGGCTTGCCGACCGCAAGGCTGAGCGCTTCCGCCCGCTGTTCATGCATCACCTGGATCAGCTTATCGAGTCGGGCCAATTGCAGTCTCAGTCGAGAGGGCGGATGAGGCGGACCAGAGATTTGTTGAAGTAGCGGGTGAGATCGTTGGTCCAGACAGTGAAGAAGCGTCCCGGCGTGTTCACGTAATCCAGGGCCCGGGACCGCGACGGAGGAAGCTCGAAGCTCGAACGTCCGCGGTATTCGGCCCCGGTCGTCAGGGCGACCTCGAGCGCGACCAGCCGCGCCACCGAGGCCCGCTCCGGATCGGCCTCGGCGCCCTCCTCCCGGCAGGACACCACCGCCACCTGCGCCTTGGAAACGAACGCGACCTCCCCCTGCTCCAGGGTCAGGGCGAAGAAAGGCTCGGGCCGGTTCAGCATCTCCAGCGGGCTTTCCGAGTTGAGCGGATACGACGCGCTGGGCACGAGGTGCATGTCGCCCTCGAGCACCACGCCGTCGGCCAGAATCACTTCCGCGGAGATCCGCCGAGTCGCTCCCCAGTCACCCATTATGGATATGTTCGGCGCATGAGGCCGGAAACTGAACGGACCCCGCCAGTTACGGCAAGTGGCCGACTCAGCCGCGGATCTCGACGCCGGCACGCTGCTCGATCAGCCGGATGACCTCCACGTGGTCCGCCTCATCATCCAGCTCCTCCCGGGCCTCGGCCAGGAGCCGGCCTGCCAGATCGAGCAGCGGACCCGCGACGCCGCTGTCGCGTAAGAACGCCCGGGCAATGCCGACGTCCTTGTCCAGCAACGCCAGGCGGAAGGTCCGGGGCCAGCGTCCGGAGAGGACTCGCTCGGGCACCAGGGCCTCACTCACGAATGACCGCCCGCTCGACGCGTTCACGATATCCACCGCCGCCCGGGCCGACACACCCGGCCTTGACCAGCGCCGCAAGACCCTCGCCCACCGCGAGCAGATTGACCGCCAGCAGGGCGTTATTGACCGCTTTCACCGCATGCCCCGCCCCGACCGGACCGAGGTGCTCGATTCGTTTTCCGAAGGCCGAGAGGATCGGCCGGGCCCGGTCGAAAGTGGCGCTATCCGATCCGACCATGACCGTGAGTGTCCCCGCCTCGGCGCCGCTCACTCCTCCGCTCACCGGCGCATCGGCAAAGGCGACGCCGCGCGCCGGCCAGCCGCTGGGCGATGCGGCGGGAGGAGCCGGGATCGCCAGAAGTACAATCGATCAGCAGCGTGCCCGGCCTGAGCCCCTGTTCCAGTCCATCCGGTCCGTCCGAGCAGGGCCTCGACTTCCCGCGAGGTCGGGAGACAGGTGATCACGGCATCGGCGCCGTCGGCAGCCTCCCGCGGTGTCGCGACCGCCCGTGCCCGGTGCCGGGAGGCAAATTCCGTCGCCCGCTCCCGGGTGCGATTCCACACCGTGAGTGACTCGCGAGCGGCCAGGTGCGCGGCCATCGGCGCGCCGATGGCTCCGAGACCGAGAAAGCTGACGTGCATTACTCGGACATTGAGAGGCAGGCGCGTGCGGAGTAGAATTGGTGCTCCACCTGCTCATGCAACGCGGCCGGCCCTGGTACGCTCGTCATCGGAGTTCCCGAGGTGAGTGAGTGGGTCGAAATAAGGCCGCGCCGGGAAGTCATGCCAAGGGTAACACATGCCGGTCCGCTCGCTGGTGTCCCGCCTGGTGCTCGCGGCGCTCGGCGCCTGCCTGGTGCTGTTCATCGTCGGGCCACTGCTGCGCCTTCTGCTCTTTGCGTCGCCCCAGAGTCTGGGTGAGGCACTCCGCGACACCGAACTGCGGGACTCCATCGCGCTCACCGTCTTCACCGCGACCGTCGCCACACTCATCGCGGCAGTCCTGGGCGTGCCGCTGGCATACCTGCTCGCGCGCCGGAACTTCCGCGGCCGGCGCCTGATCCAGGGCTGATCGAGCTTCCGGTCGTCGTTCCCCATCCGGTCGCAGGCATCGCGCTGCTGCTGTTTCTCGGGCGACGGTCCGAAGTCGGCGGCGTCCTGGCGCAGCTCGGACTGGAGTTCGTCAGCCACGTCCCCGGCATTGTCGCCGCCATGCTCTTCGTCTCGGCCCCAATCCTGGTCAGCGGCGCGAGGGAAGCATTCCGGAGCGTCGACCCCCAGCTGGAGCGAGTGGCGCGGACCCTGGGAGACAACGCCTGGGGTGCCTTCCGACGGGTAACGCTGCCGCTGGCGGCCCGTGGAGTATTGGCCGGGTCCATGCTCGCCTGGTCGCGGAGCGTGAGTGAGTTCGGGTCCATCGTGATCCTCACCTACAATCCGAAGGTCGCCAGCATCTACATCTTCGACCGGTTCACCACCTTCGGGCTCCACTCGGCGGTTCCCGCCGCCGTGATCCTGCTGCTGGTAGCGCTGACGGTGCTGGTGCTCGTACGGGTGCTGCAGCCGGAGGAGCGGCAGTGATCCGGCTGGAGAACCTGCACGTCCGGGTGGGTGCACTTCGATCTGCGTGAAATCTCCCTCGAAGTGCCCCGGGGTGGATACGCCCTCATCATCGGGCCCACCGGCTCGGGGAAGACCACGCTGCTGGAAGCGGTCGCCGGACATGCGCGACTGCTCTCGGGGCGGGTCTTCATGCACGACGATGACGTCACCCACCTGCCGCCGGAGCGGCGTGGGCTCGGTTTCGTCTACCAGCAATACCATCTGTTCCCCCACCTCAGCGTCCGGGAGAACATTGGCTACGGCCTTCGGGCCCCACGCCCGCCCGAGCACGCCCCGGCCGGAGACTCGAGTGACCGACCTGGCCGACATGCTGGCGATCGGGCCTCTGTTGGACCGGCCGGTTCGCGGGCTCAGTGGAGGAGAGCAACAGCGCGTGGCCCTGGCGCGAGCATTGGCACCGAAGCCCTCCATCCTTCTGCTCGACGAGCCGTTTGCCGCGGTTGATCCCGCCACCCGCCAGGTGCTGCGGCGGGAGCTGCGGGAGCTGCACGAGCGGGAGGGGATCACGACCCTGCAGGTAACCCACGACTTCGATGAGGCCCTGCGGCTCGGCGATCTGGTGGCAGTGTTGTCAGAGGGCCGCATCGCCCAGAGCGGCACCCCGGAGCAGGTTTTTCGCTATCCCAACTACCGCCTTCGTCGCCCGGTTCGTCGGGACCGGCAACGTGATCGCGGGAACCGTGGAGCGGATCGATCCTGCCAGCGGACCCGGGCCGTTCCGGGCCCGCTTCACCGGCGGGAGCTTGAGCTCGACGTGGTTGCGGAGCGGGAAGGACCCATGCATGCGGTGATCCGTCCGGAAGACATCGTCCTGAGCCTCACCCTCCAAGCGGGGTCCGCGCGAAACCACATTGAGGGAAGGGTATCGCGGCTGGAGCGCATGGGTCCCGTCACGATGGTGCATCTGGACGTCGGCCGGCCCCTGATCGCCTCCCTCACCTCGCAGTCGGTAGACGAGATGGCTCTCCGGCCCGGGATGTCACGGTGGTGGCATTCAAGGCCACCGCGATCCTTCTGGTGTAAGCTCCATCCATGCCCGCCCGCATCGTTCACGTCGATCTCGACGCCTTCTTCGTCGAAGTCTGCCGCCAGCATCACCCCGAGCTCCGTATCGGTCGAGCTGCTGGTGGTGGGAGGGCGGCGGGACCAGAGGGGCGTGGTGCAGTCGGCATCCTACGGTGCCAGGCGGTTCGGCATCCATGCCGGAATGCCGATCGCGGAAGCGGTGCGGCTGTGTCCCCAGGCCACCTTCTTTCAGGGCGCGTTCGCACAGTACCGGACGGCCTCCCTTGCGGTGCGCCGCGTCCTGGAGGAGTTCTCCCCCACGGTCGTCTCCGCGTCGCTGGATGAGGCCTACCTCGATTTTGCCGGCACCGAGCGCCTTTACCCCGTTTCGCTGCTTCCCATCGCGGAGCAGCTTCGCGACCGGGTGAAGCAGGAGACCGGTCTCGACTGCAGTGTCGGCATCGGTCCCAATCGCATGATCGCCAAGCTGGCCTCCGACTATGCCAAGCCGAGGGGGCTGATGGAGGTTCGGGCCGGATGGGAGGAAGGATTCCTGGCGGGGCTCCCGCTCCGCGCCATGCCGGGGGTCGGCCCCAAGACCGCTGAGCGGTGGGCGGAGCTCGGTCTGGTGGACGTGCATCAGGTACAGATGATGGACGAGCGGGCGCTGGAGCGGCTGATCGGCCCCGATGCGCGTGCCTTGAAGCTGAGGGCGCGGGGCCAGGGTGGGACGGTGCTGCGGGCCGACCGGCTGCCGAAGTCGGTCAGCCGGGAGACCACACTCTCGCATGACATGCGCGATCCGGAGAAGCTGGAACGGATCCTTGCCCTGCTGACGGCCCGGGTGGCTGGGCAGCTCCGCGACGAGCAGATCCTGGCACGCACGGTCACCATGAAGCTCAGGCACGATGATTTTCGCACCGTCACTCGGCGGCAGACGTTGGAGACCGCCACGGACCTCGATGCGGAGCTCTATCGGGCTGCGCGCGACCTTTTCCGCGTGGCGTTCGAGGAGGTGCGGCGGCGGAACAGGGGAGTGCGCCTGATCGGCATTGCCGCCACCAATCTGGGCACCGTGGCAGAGCCGGATCTCTTCGAGCCCCCGGAACGGGATCGGCTGCGCCAGCTCACCGCCGCCGTCGACAAGGTGCGGGGGAAGTTCGGGTTCAACTCGGTGACGGCGGCCACGATCCTGGAGCTGCGGCAGCGCCGGGGGAAGCCGTAGTCAGGGAGCGCGCAAGTCCCTGGCGTCGAACCGAAGCCCGACCGATCCATCCGGCGTCAGGACCTTCGATCCCAGGTCCCGGAACGTCGCGCTGCGGCCGCCTCGGGCCGCGGCCTGGACGGTGCTGTTCTGATAGAGGCGGTAATAGCCGATGAACACCCGTCGCGCGTCGGGACGCACCGCGCAGCGGCAGTCCAGAGCACCCTCCAGGCCGGCGTTCACCCTCACCCGCAGCAGATCCGGACTCCCATTGGTGATGAGCGGCGCGAAGTAGTCGCCGTGGGGCCCGCGAGCCTCGATCGTCCGTCCTACCGTCCCCCAGCGCTGCCGCACCAGCAGCGAGCCGTTCACTGCTTCGCCCATCGGCACCCCGTCGGCCGAGAGCGGACGCACCAACTCCCAGGACACCAGCAAGCTCTTTCCCCAGGGTGCGGGGATCCGCGCGGAGGCACCGGGCCCGAGCGTGCGGGCAGCAGCGTCGCCGGCTGTCACCCGGATCGGCGCCGCCAGGCGATTGTGGAGGGTGAGCCGGGGACGGCCCACCGCGTACGCGCCGGCGAGGGTTCCGGCGATCACGATCAACAGCAGGAGCAGGAGCGCCGGCACACGGGAGGGCTGGCGCCGGGGCTGAGAAACCGGCTCTGGCTGGCTCGGGCTGCGTCACATGGGCTCCAGGCCGGTGAGAGGTCGGGTGAAGCTAATGCGGCGGGTAACATCAGGCGACGGCAACAGATAGCTGGTGGTCTGCCTGGATGACGAGCTTGTGCAGTTTCTGCACCGTCAGTATCCATTTTCCGCATTGAGGATCGCATAATTTTTGCACGACTGTCCCGATTCTTGTGCGATTTCTGCACGTTTTTCTTGACACCGCTGCAGCCGCGAGATATACTATTCGGCAGTTGGATCACCCGCGACCACGCCTTTTCGACCCGGAGCCCCATGCGTCCGCCCCCCGCAGTTTCCACTGCTCCAGCCGCTGTTCCGGCGGCGGTCCAGCGAAACCGGCGCATGCCACCGATCGAACCGCCAGGTCCGTGGTCTGAGTAGACCGTGCTCACCCGATGCCCCTGCGTTCGATCCTCCGACGCAGGGGCGTCTTCTTTACCCTGAACCTCGATCACCGAGAAGCCCATGGCGACAACCGCGCGGCCCAGTGCTCCCGTTCGTGTTTCACCGAGCAGCGAAGTGCAGAAAGTCCTCGAGCTGATCAAGCAGAAGAACATCCAGGTCGTGGATGTGAAGTTCTGCGACCTGCCGGGCACCTGGCAGCATTTCTCCATCCCTGCCGCCACGCTGGACGAGGCCATGATCCGCGAAGGGCTCGGCTTCGATGGGTCTTCGATCCGCGGGTTCCAGGCTATCAACGAGAGCGACATGCTCCTGTTGCCCGATGTGTCGACCGCGTTTGTCGATCCGGTCCTCTCGGTGCCGACGCTGTCGCTCACCTGCGACATCTACGATCCGCTGACGCTGGAGCCCTACTCCCGCGATCCGCGGTTCATCGCGTTCAAGGCGGAGGAGTACCTCAAGACCACCGGCATCGCGACCGCGTCCTACTGGGGACCGGAGGCGGAGTTCTTCATCTTCAACTCGGTGCGGTTCGATCAGAACGCCAACGAGGGCTACTACCACATCGACTCCGAGGAGGGGGTGTGGAACTCGGGGCGCAATGGGGTGCCCAACCTGGGTCACCGCCCCCGTCATAAGGAAGGCTACTTCCCGGTGCCCCCGGCCGACCGGCTGCAGGACGTCCGGTCCAAGATCATGCTGGCGCTGATCGATGCCGGCATCCCGGTGGAGGTGCAGCACCACGAAGTAGCGACCGCGGGTCAGGCGGAGATTGACTTCCGCTTCGGTCCGCTGGTTCAGACGGCGGACCGGCTGCTGGTCTACAAGTACATCGTGAAGAACGTCTGCCATAACCTCGGCCTGACTGCCACGTTCATGCCCAAGCCGCTCTTCGGCGACAATGGGTCGGGCATGCACGTGCACCAGTCACTCTGGAAGGGCGACCAGCCGCTGTTCTACGATGAGAATGGGTATGCGCTCCTCTCCGAGACGGCGCGCCACTACATCGGCGGGTTGATCGCGCATGCGCCCGCCCTGCTCGCGATCTGCGCACCGACGACCAACAGCTACCGGCGGTTGGTGCCCGGATTCGAGGCGCCGGTCAACCTGATGTATTCGGCCCGGAACCGGTCGGCGATCTGCCGGATCCCGTGCTACTCCAGCAGTCCCAAGGCGCGCCGGATCGAGTTCCGGGCTCCGGACCCCACGGCCAATCCGTATCTCGCGTTTTCCGCGCTGCTCATGGCCGGGCTGGATGGCATCAAGCGGAAGCTGGAGCCGCCCGCGCCGATCGACGAAGACCTGTACGAGCTGCACGACGAGCGGAAGCAGAGCATCAAGACGGTGCCGGGCTCGCTGACCGAGGCGGTGGCGGCGCTGGAACAGGACCACGACTTCCTGCTGGAAGGCGACGTGTTCACGCCCGACGTCATCGAGACCTGGATCTCACTGAAGCGGTCCAAGGACATCGCGCCGGTGAATCTGCGGCCGCACCCGTACGAGTTCTTTCTGTACTACGACGCGTGATGGCAGGCCGCGAGTCTGCTAGTCGGCAGTCGAGACCCCACCTTGCGGAGCCACCGTCGTGACTGACTCTTACCCTCCTGCTCGCCGTTCAGGACGCGGCCTCACGTGCGAAACAATTGTCGCCGGCCGACACCGCCTGGATGCTCATTTCGACCGCGCTGGTCCTGCTCATGACGCCGGCGCTCGCCTTCTTCTACGGCGGCCTGGTGCGGAACAAGAACTCGCTCAACACCATGATGATGAGCTTCGTGGCGCTGGGAGTCGTCGGCGTCACCTGGGCTGTCGCCGCCTACAGCCTGGCGCTGAGCGAGGGCGGCCCCCTGCTGGGCGGGCTCTCGAACCTCGGGCTCAACGGGGTCGGCACCGAGGCCAAGGGCACCATTCCCCATGTCCTCTTCATGGCGTACCAGGGCACCTTCGCCATCATCACGGCGGCCCTGATCTCGGGCGCCGTGGTGGAGCGGATGCGGTTCGGTCCCTACGTCGCCTTCATTACGCTCTGGACGCTGCTGGTCTATGCCCCGGTGGCGCACTGGGTCTGGGGCGGCGGTTGGCTCATGAGCCGGGGGGTGCTGGACTTTGCCGGCGGCACGGTGGTGCACATCAACGCCGGCGTGTCGGCGCTCGTCGCGGCGCTGGTGCTGGGCTCGCGCAAGGACTACGGGCGCCAGGCGGTGCTGCCCCACAACGTGCCGTTTACCCTCCTGGGCGCCGGTCTGCTCTGGTTCGGCTGGTTCGGCTTCAACGGTGGCAGCGCGCTCGCGGCCAACGAGCTGGCCAGCCTGGCGTTCGCCAACACCTTCCTGGCGCCGATGGCCACGCTGGTCGTGTGGACGCTGGTGGACTACTTCCGGACCGGGCGGGCTACGGCGGTCGGCGCGGCCACCGGGATCGTAGTGGGCCTGGTCGCCATCACTCCGGCCGCCGGCTTCGTCAGCCCGGCCAATGCGCTCCTGCTCGGCGGGGTCGCGGCGCTGCCCAGCTACTTCTTCATCGCGCTGCGCTCCCGCACCCGCATTGACGACTCGCTCGACGTCTTCGCCGGCCATGGCATCGGTGGCCTCACCGGCGCGCTGCTCACCGGCGTCCTGGCGCAGAAGCTCTGGAACCCGGCGGGCAATGACGGCCTGCTCTACGGCAACCCCGGGCAGCTGGGCGTTCAGGCGCTGGGCAGCCTCAGCGCAGCGGTCTACGCCGCCATCATGACGTTCGTGATCCTGAAGGCGCTGGCCCTGGTCATGTCACTGCGCGCCGTGCCCCGCATCGAGGGCGTCGGTATGGACGTGAGCCAGCACGGCGAAGAGGCCTACGCCAGCGGCGAAGGCTCGATCCTGGTGCATCCCGAGGCGGCGCTCGCACCCGAGCCGCTGCCCTCGTTGACTCCCCAAGTCGCGTCGAGGCTATGCAGGGCTATGGCTATGGCGTCCGAGCTCCCGGCAGGGCATGGTCCCGTCGCAGCCCATAGCCATAGCCATACCACTCAGGAGATCAGATCATGAAACTGATCGTAGCCATCATTCGGCCCGACCGGCTCAACGAGGTGCTCGAGGCGCTCTACCGCACCGATGTGCGGGGTCTGACCGTGTCTCGCGTTCTCGGCCACGGCGGCGAGACCGAGCGGGTCGAGACCTATCGCGGCACCACGGTGAAGGTGGACCTGCAGGAAAAGGTACGACTGGAGATCGGCGTCTCAGAGCCGTTTGTGGATGTCACCATCAAAGCCATCCTCGGCAGCGCCCGCACCGGCGAAGTCGGCGACGGGAAGATCTTCGTGCTCGATGTGGCCCAGGTCCACCGCATTCGCACGGGAGAGAAGAACGAATCCGCGGTGACCCCGGCCGAGTTGGTGGGCGGGTAAGGCGGGACAGCGGGGCAGCGAGGCAGCGGGTCAGCGGGAGCGAAGCGAACGACATCACCTGAGCGATCCGAGGGACGATCGACTTCGCTGACGCTCGGGATGAGGATTGCCTTGCCGCCCCGCTGCCCCGCTGCCCCGCTGCCCCTACATTCCACCATGCCCCACAAACTCAGAAGCAGTGCCATCACCGAAGGCGTGCAGCGCGCCCCGAACCGGGCGATGCTCCGCGCCGTCGGGTTCGGCGACGGCGACTTCGGCAAGCCCATCATCGGCATCGCCAGTGCGCACAGCACCATCACACCCTGTAACGCAGGACTCGACGTACTCGCCCGCCGGGCCGAGGAGGCGGTGCGGCAGGCCGGCGGCATGCCGCAGATCTTCGGGACCATCACCGTCAGCGACGGCATCTCGATGGGCACCGAGGGGATGAAGTACTCGCTGGTGTCCCGCGAGGTCATTGCCGACTCCATCGAGACCGCCTGCGGGGCGCAGAGCATGGATGGCCTCGTGGCGGTGGGAGGCTGCGACAAGAACATGCCCGGTGCCATGATCGCCATGGCCCGCATGAACATCCCCGGAGTCTTCGTGTACGGCGGCACCATCAAGCCGGGGCACTACAACGGGCGTGACCTCACCGTCGTGAGCGCCTTCGAGGCGGTGGGGCAGCACAGCGCGGGGAAGATCGGTGATGGCGAGCTGCTGGAGGTGGAGCGCCGCGCCTGCCCCGGCAAGGGCTCGTGCGGCGGAATGTTCACCGCCAACACGATGTCCTCGGTGTTCGAGGCCATGGGGATGAGCCTCCCGTACTCCTCCACCATGGCTGCCGAAGACGAAGAGAAGGCCGACAGCGCGGCACAGTCGGCGCTGGCGCTGGTGGCGGCGGTGCGGCGCCGCATTTTGCCCCGCCAGATCCTGACTCGCAAAGCGTTCGAGAACGGGATTGCGGTCACCATGGCCATTGGGGGCTCTACCAATGCCGTGCTGCATCTGCTGGCCATCGCGCAGGCGGCAGGAGTTCCGCTTCAGCTCGACGATTTCGAGACCATCCGCGCCCGGGTGCCGGTGCTCTGCGACCTGAAACCATCGGGTCAGTTCGTCGCCACGGATCTCCACCGGGCCGGCGGCATCCCCCAGGTCATGAGAATGTTGCTGGACCATGGGCTGCTGCATGGCGAGGCACTGACCATCAGCGGGGAGACGGTTGAGGAGGTGCTGCGGGAGGTTCCTTCCGAGCCCCGGCGCGACCAGGAGGTGATCCGTGGCTGGGAGCGGCCGCTGTATGCCCAGGGTCACCTCGCGATCCTGCGTGGCAACCTGGCAGAGGAAGGCGCGGTCGCAAAGATCACCGGCGTCAAGGCGCCGGCGCTGACCGGACCGGCCCGCGTCTTCGACTCGGAGGAGACCTGCCTCGAGGCCATCCTCGCCGGCCGGATCCGGGCCGGCGACGTCATCGTCATCCGCTACGAGGGCCCCAGAGGCGGGCCGGGGATGCGGGAGATGCTGGCGCCCACTTCGGCAATCATCGGCGCCGGACTGGGAGACGCCGTTGGACTGATCACGGATGGCAGGTTCTCCGGTGGGACGTATGGCATGGTGGTGGGACATGTCGCCCCCGAGGCGGCGGTGGGCGGAGCGATCGCCTTGGTAGAGGAGGGCGACCGCATCACCATTGACGCGGGGCGGCGCCTGCTGCAGCTGGAAGTGTCCGAGGCAGAACTGGGGCGGCGGCGGGCGCAGTGGACCCCTCCCCAGCCACGCTACACCGCAGGCGTGCTCCACAAGTACGCCCGGCTGGTCTCCAGCGCGAGCATAGGCGCCGTCACCGACCTATAGCGCGGGCTCGACCGCGCCGCCCCAGAGCACCAGGCGAGCGATCTCCGATCCGATCTCCTCGGTGCCCAGCGTCCTCTCATCCGGCCCGGCAATATCCGGCGTGCGGGCCCCGGCCTCCAGCACGGCACTGATGGCGCGCTCCACCGTGTCGGCCGCCTCCCCGAGACAGAGTCCATGGCGCAGCAGCATCGCCGCAGAGGCGATGGCCCCGATCGGGTTCGCCGTGCCACTCCCCGCGATGTCGGGGGCCGACCCATGCACCGGCTCGAAGAGACCTGGTCCATCGCCCAGTGAGGCGGAAGGGAGCAGACCCAGCGAACCAGTCAGCACCGCCGCCTCGTCGCTCAGAATGTCGCCGAAGAGGTTCTCGGTGAGGAGCACGTCGATGGAAGCGGGATTGGACACCAGCCTCATCGCCGCGTAGTCCACGTAGAGATGCTCGACCTCGACGTCCGGGTACTCCACTGCCATGTGCGATACGGTGTCGCGCCAAAGCTGTGAGACCTCCAGCACGTTGGCCTTGTCCACCGACGTCAACTTGCCGCGTCTGAGCTGTGCGGCGCTGTACCCCACCCGCGCCACCCGCTCGATTTCCGTCGTGGTGTAGCGAAGCGTGTTCACCGCCTCCAACTCGTCTCGCGACCGCGGCTCACCGTAGTAAAGACCACCGGTGAGCTCCCGGACGATGAGCAAATCCACTCGGTCGAGCCGCTCGGGACGCAGAGGGGAAACATGGCGCAGCGCGGGATGGACCCGGACCGGCCGCAGATTGGCGTACGCGCCCAGCAGCTTTCGCAGCGCGAGCAGACCCGTCTCCGGCCGCTGGTTTCGAGGTGCCTTGGCCAGCGCGGGATCTCCCACCGCCCCGAGCAGGATCGCATCGGCGTCCCGCACCGCGTCCCGGGTTCGGGGCGGCAGTGCCTCCCCAGCCTCGGCCACCCCGGCGGCGCCGATGGCGTACTCCGGCAACCGGAACCGGTATCCGAACAGATCCGCCACCGCCACGAGCACCCGCAGCGCCTCGCCGGTCACCTCCGGCCCGATGCCGTCGCCGGGGAGCACCGCGATGGTGAATTCCTTCATGACATCCTCGACGTGACGCGGCGGCGCTCGAAGGCCGCGATCAGCGGTTCCTCCAGCAGCGTCTTGCCGATTTCATCCAGACCCTGCAACAGCATCTGACGCCGGTACTCGTCCATCGTGAACCGCGCGTGGAAGCCCGTAGTGTCCCGGACCGATTGCTTCTCCAGGTCGATCGTGAGCTCATAGTCTCGGGTTGCCCGGCGCCGGAACAGCTCGTCCATGTCGACCTCGGAGAGCACCACCGGAAGCAGTCCGTTCTGACAGCAGTTGTTGTAGAAGATGTCGGCGAACGACGGCGCGATGATCACCCGGAAGCCGTAGTCGGCGAGGGCCCAGGGCGCGTGCTCGCGCGATGACCCGCAGCCGAAGTTGGCGCCGGCGAGGAGCACCGTGGCCCCGGCGCACTCCGGACGATTCAGCTCGAAGGTGAGATCAGGACTGCCGTCCCCGTGATAGCGCCAATCGTGAAAGAGGAAGGCGCCGAACCCGGAGCGTTCGATCCGTTTCAGGAACTGTTTGGGAATGATCTGATCGGTATCGACGTTGGCTCGCGGCAATGCCGCCACCCGTCCCGAGTGCCAGATAAAAGGCTGCATATCCCCCGTCGTTGTTATGCATACGGCGCCGAGCGGCAGCCGCAACCGGACTTTAACTGATCGTGGTAACCTCTTTGGTAGCATCCATTTACCAGCGACGGCTAAACCGTACTATGAGGCTGCATAGTGAGCGCCGGTTCCGGTTCAGCGATCACCGCATCACCGATAAATGTGCGCACGTCCACCAGATGCCCGGCGATCGCGGCCGCCGCCGCCATGGCCGGACTCATGAGGTGCGTGCGCCCTCCCCTGCCCTGACGGCCCTCGAAGTTTCGGTTCGATGTCGACGCGCAGCGCTCTCCCGGTCCCAGCACGTCCTCGTTCATGCCGAGACACATGGAACACCCGGGATTCCGCCATTCGAAGCCCGCGTCGGTGAATACTCGATCCAGTCCTTCCTGCTCGGCCGCCGCCTGCACCTGGCGGGATCCGGGAACGACCATCGCTCGTACGCCGCTGGCGACTCGGCGGCCGCGCGCCACCTGCGCCGCCTCTCGCAGGTCCTCGATGCGCGCGTTGGTGCAGGACCCCAGAAAGACCCGATCCACCCGCAGCCCTTCGAGCGGCATGCCCGGCTCGAGATCCATGTACTCCAGCGCGCGCTGACACGATCGCCGGTCCTCCTGGGAGTAGGCTTCAGCGGGATCCGGAATGCGTTCGGTGATCGCAGCGGTCATGGCCGGGCTGGTTCCCCAGGTAACCTGAGGTTCCACCGTGTCGGCGGAGCAGCACGAGCTGGCGGTCGAACGCCGCGTCCCGGATCGCTGTATAGGCGCGTCCACGATTCCACCGCGTCGCGCCATGCACCGCCCGCCGGCACATGGCGTCTCCCCGCCAGGTATGCCCACGTCACCTCGTCAGGGGCGATCATGCCGGCTCGAGCGCCTGCCTCGATGGACATGTTGCATATCGTCATCCGGCCTTCCATCGATAGCCCGCGCACCGCCTCGCCGGTGTATTCGATCACGTGTCCCGATGCTCCCGCCGTGCCGATGCGGCGGATCAGCGCCAGAACCAGGTCCTTCGCCGACACCCCCACCTGAGGCCAGGCCTTCGAAGCGCACCTCCATTGTCCGGGGCCGGCTCTGCACGATGCACTGGGTAGCAAGCACGTGCTCGACTTCACTGGTCCCGATACCGAATGCCAGCGCCCCGAACGCGCCATGGGTCGAGGTGTGAGAGTCGCCGCAGACGATCGTCATACCCGGCTGGGTCAACCCGAGCTCGGGACCGATCACGTGTACGATCCCCTGCTCTGGGGATTCGAGGTCGAACAGCTGCACCCCGAACTCCCGGGCGTTCCGCACCAGTGCGCTGACCTGTCGGGCCGACAGCTCGTCGGCAATCGGTAGGCTTCGATCTCCCGTGGAAACGTTGTGGTCCACCGTGGCGACCGTGAGCTCCGGGCGTCGCACCCGCCGGCCGCTGAGCCGGAGTCCCTCGAACGCCTGGGGTGAGGTGACCTCGTGCACCAGGTGCAGATCTACGTAGAGCAGCGCCGGTCCCCCCGGGACCTGGCTGACGACGTGGGCATCCCAGACCTTCTGGAACAGGGTGCGAGATGTCATTCGCGTTCTTGCTCCTATCGCGGCAGCGGGTGCGCGGGTCGGCGCGGCCGCTTCGCACTTCTTTCCGCCTTGTCCGTCTTCTCCGCCCTCTCCGTCCTCTCCGTCTTCTTCTTCCCTTCCTCCGACCACGGCATCATGGCCCGCAGCTGCGCCCCCACCCGCTCGATCTCGTGGTCCTTGTCGGCCTGGCGCGCCCGCTCGAAGTTGGGTCGCCCCGCACGGTTCTCCTCCAGCCACTCCCGGGCAAACGATCCATCCTGGATTGCCTGGAGAATCCGCCGCATCTCCGCCCTGGTCTGGTCGGTGATCACGCGCGGGCCGCGGGTGTAATCCCCGTACTCGGCCGTATCACTGATGGAGTAGCGCATGAAGCCGAGGCCGCCGCGATACATGAGGTCCACGATCAACTTGAGCTCGTGGAGACACTCGAAGTACGCCATCTCGGGACGGTAGCCCGCCTGCGGTGAGAGTCTCGAACCCCGCCTTGACCAGCGCGGTGACACCACCGCAGAGCACCGCCTGCTCGCCGAACAGGTCGGTCTCGGTCTCCTCCCGAAACGAGGTCTCGATCACCCCGGCGCGAGTGCACCCGATGGCTGACGCGTAGGCCAGCGCGTTCGCCAGGGCGTTCCCGCTGGCATCCTGGTGCACCGCCACCAGCCCCGGCACGCCGCGCCCCGCCTCGTACTCACTCCGCACCAGGTGGCCGGGAGACTTGGGCGCCACCATGGTGACGTCCACCTCGGCGGGCGGCACGATCTCGCCGTAATGGATGTTGAAACCGTGGGCGAACATCAGCGTGTTGCCCGGCCTGAGTCCCGCGGCGATACCTGACTCGTAGATCGTTCGGCCGTCCTGATCGGGCACCAGCATCATGATGACGTCCGCGCGATCGGCCGCGTCCGCCACCGGCCGTACCTCGAGGCCCGCCGCCTGGGCCCGATCCCATGAGGCGCCCCCTGGCCGCAAACCGACGACGACCCGGGCGCCGGTCTCCGTCAGGTTCAGGGCATGAGCGTGACCCTGGCTGCCATAGCCGATCACGGCGATGGTGCGTCCCGCCAGGAGTGACCGGTCGGCATCGGTATCGTAGTACACGCGCACTGGTGCGTTCGTCATGTCGCCATCTCTGGTTGAAGGTTGTTTGCCGCGGCGAGGGCGATGGTGCCGCTGCGGGCGACCTCGACCACTTCGAAGCTCTCGAGCGCCCGGAGGCAGGAGAGCACGAAGGCCTCGGACCCGGTGAGCTCGACGATCAGGCCGTCCATCGCGTCGTCCACCAGGACCCCGTTGTAGAGCTGCACGACGTCGAGCAGCTCGGCGTATCGGTCGGCCGAGGCGCGGACCTTGACGAGGGCCAGTTCCCGGGCCACTGCGTCGAGACTGGGAAAGGCGATCGCCGCGCGCACGCCGATCATCTTCTGGAGTTGCTGCACTGCCCGCTCCGCTGTGCTCGGATCCGAGTGCATCATGATGGTCAACCTCGAGATTCCCGGCGTGGCCGTGGGGCCGATCGCCAGGCTGTGTACCGGGAGATTGCGCCGCCGGATGAGACCGACGGCACGGTTAAGAGTGATGAGCCGGTCTTCGAGCAGGACCGAGACCGTCTGGGCCTCGCTCATGCAGACACCAGCGGCGTAGCCTCTCTCTCGATCGGCTCGGACAGCGATCCGCCGGGCGGGATCATCGGGAAGACATTGGCTTCCTGCTCGATCACGAATTCAACGAGCGCAGGCCCAGGCTCAGCCACCGCGGCGGAGACCGCCGAATCGAGCTGCTCCATCGAATCGACCCGATGCCCCGGAATCCCGTACGCCTCGGCCAGCTTCACGTAGTTGGGGCTCCAGATCGGCGTCGCCGAGTAGCGCCGGCCGTGAAAGAATTGCTGCCATTGACGCACCATGCCGAGATACCCGTTGTTGAACACCGCCATCTTTACTGGAATCCCTTCCTGCACCATGGTGGCGATCTCCTGCATGTTCATCTGGAACCCGCCGTCGCCCGAGATGGCCCACACCGGCTCGCCCGGTCGTGCCAGCGCCACCCCCATCGCGGCCGGTACCGCGAAGCCCATCGTGCCGAGCCCCCCGGAAGTGATGTGGCTGTTGGGACGCTGATAGCGAAACAGCTTCGCCACCCACATCTGGTGCTGGCCTACGTCGGATACGATGGTGCAGCTTCCCTCGGTGCGCTCGGCGATGGCGTCCAGGATCGCCTGGGGAGAGAGGTCCGCTCGGAAGCTCTCGTCCCGGGGACGCACGAACCCGGCGATCTCCCGGCGCCACTCCTGGCAGTGCCGCTGCTCTACCGCGGACAACAGCGAGCAGAGCACCTCCCGCACGTCGCCCACCAGAGCCACCGCGGCGGGTACGTTCTTGCCGATCTCAGCGGCGTCGCGATCGACGTGGATGAGCTTTGCGCCCCGTGCGAAGCCGGCCAGGTTCCCGGTGACGCGGTCGTCGAACCGGAGTCCCAGACCGATGATGAGGTCGGACTGCTGGATGGCGCGGTTGACATGCACCTCGCCGTGCATACCGGGCATGCCGAGGTGGAGCGGATGGGCCTCGGGGAAGGCGCTGATTCCGAGCAGCGTGGTGATCACCGGGATGCCGGTCCGCTCGGCGAGCACGCGAAGCTCTGCATATGCACCGGAGAGCACCACTCCATGACCCGCCATGATCAAGGGGCGCTCGGCGGTGGCGATGAGGCCGGCAGCTTCTTCGAAGCTGCCGGCGGGGCAGCGGGGCAGCGGGGCAGTCGCGCCACGCAATGCTCGCGCGGAGGTGTTGCTGTCTCGCTGCCCCGCTGCCCCGCTGCCCCGCTACGCCGCCTTCGGTTCTGCACATCCTTCGGAATATCCAGCAGCACCGGACCTGGGCGGCCCTCCTGCGCCACGTGGAAGGCCTCGCGCACCGCGTCCTCGATCTCCTCCACGTCCTCGATCAGGCGGCTGTGCTTGGTGATCGGCTGAGTAATGCCGATGATGTCGGTCTCCTGGAAGGCATCACGACCCATCATCGCGCGGGCCACCTGCCCGGTGATCGCGACGACGGGCGTGTTGTCCATGTGCGCTGTGGCGAGGCCGGTGACCAGGTTGGTGGCGCCGGGGCCTGAGGTTGCCACACAGACGCCGGCTCGGCCGGATGCCCGGGCGTAACCGTCGGCCGCGTGCGCCGCCGCCTGCTCGTGGCGCACCAGCACGTGACGAAGCCCGGGAAACTCGGGCAGCGCGTGGTAGAACGGCATGATCGCGCCGCCAGGGTAGCCGAAGAGTGTGTCCACGCCCTCTTCGAGCAGTGCGCGACAGAGGATCTGTGATCCGGTCAGAGCTTCCGTCATGAAGCCTGATTCCCTGCAGAAGAAGGCGGAAGCAGTAAGCGGTAAGCAGTAAGCGGTGCCCAGCCCTACCGCCAAAGTTCCCGCTCACCGCTAACCGCTCACTGCTCACGCTTTGTATCTCCATCACACCCCCCACAGGTACACCGCATTGAGCGAGCTGTCCTCCAGCTGATCCGCGTGGCGCGCTTTGTTCAGGGCGTGGATCAGCGCGCGCGCACTCGCCTCGACGATATCGGTGGAGGCGCTGTGGCCCGTCAGCGACTTGCCGTCGATCTTGGCCTGGAGAAACACCTGGCCCACGCTGTCCCGCCCCGGGGTGACCGATCGCAGGGAGAGGCTCAGCACCTCCACCTGGCGTTCGAGGATCTCGCTGACCGCGGCGAAGGCCGCGGCGATGGGCCCGTCCCCGGTCCCGCGAGCCGACCGCTCTCCGGTCCAAGGACCCGTCATCCTCACCTCGGCCGTAGCGGTGACGCTGCCGCAGACGACCCGAAGGTGGCTGAGCTGGTACTCCTCGGGCGCATCGTGGAAGCTCTCGTGCATCAGGGCGAGGAGATCCTCGTCCAGGATCTCGCGCTTGCGGTCCGCCAGCGCGGTAAATCGCTGGTACATGGCCTCCAGCTCCTCGTCGCTCAGCGCATATCCCAGCTCCTGGCAGCGGCGTTCCAGCGCGTGCCGCCCCGAGTGCTTTCCAAGGACGAGGGTGGAGCGGGGTATCCCGACCATATCCGGGACGGATGATCTCGTAGGTGAGACCGTTCTGCAGCATCCCGTGCTGGTGGATCCCGGCTTCGTGCGCGAACGCATTCCGGCCCACGATGGCCTTGTTCGGCTGGGGGAACGCTCCGGTCAGGTAGGACAGCAGCTGACTGGTACGGTAGATCTCGCGTGACTCCACCTTGCACTGGAACGCCACCGCGGCCCCGCGCACCCGGCTCGCCATCACGATCTCCTCCAGCGCCGCGTTCCCGGCCCGCTCGCCGATTCCGTTGATGGTGCATTCGACCTGGGCCGCGCCGGCGGCGATGGCCGCGAGCGTGTTGGCTGTCGCCAGACCCAGATCGTCATGGCAGTGGGCGCTCAGCACTACCGAGTCGCTGCCGGGCACCCGGGCCCGGATGTCGCGAAACATCGCGGCGTACTCGGCCGGCATGGCGTAACCCACCGTGTCGGGCAGATTGATCGTGGTCGCCCCCTCCTGGATGGCGGCCTCGACCACCCGGCAGAGGAAGTCGGCATCGGTGCGGCTGGCGTCCTCGGCCGAGAATTCCACATCGTCGGTGTACTGGCGGGCCAGGCGGACCGCGCGCCGGGTCAGCTCGAGCACCCCGTCCCGCGTAGTGCGCAGCTTCTCCCGGATATGCAGGTCCGATGTGGAGACGAAGACGTGCAGCCGGGCCCGTTCGGCCTCGCTCAGCGCCTCGCCCGCAAGCTCGATGTCCCGGTCCAGGCAGCGCGCCAGTGCCGCCACGACCGGGCTCCGGACCTCGGTCGCGATTTCGCGCACGCTCCGGTAGTCGCCTTCGGATGCGGCCGGAAAGCCGGCTTCGATGATGTCGACCCCAAGCGCGTCGAGCTGGCGGGCCAGGCGGAGCTTCTCCTCCGGTGAGAGGCTGTTGCCGGGCGCTTGCTCACCGTCGCGCAGCGTGGTGTCGAAGATCAGGACTTCCGGAATTCCCATGCGTCGCTTTCGGGCTTCGAAGGGGGACAAAGAAAAGCGCCGCGGACCGTGTGGTCCGCGGCGCCGGTGGAATCAGTCGAGACTTACTGTCTCATGCAGGCACGCCGTGGACCTCTTGCTCACCGATAAGGACGGTAAGCAGGACGCTGAGGAGGACGACGACGAGAAGGACGAGCTGCATGAGTGTGTCGTTTCTGTTGAAGGTTGACGGGCGGAACTTTATGCGCCCGCTGATCAGGAGGCTACGGGGTTCTGAAGACAGTGTCAAGGTCCGTCATCAGAATTCCTCATCGCTCGAGTGAGCGCAGCGAGTCGAGGCCGGCCCGGAGCTTGACGAATTCACCGCAATGCATAATAATGCATCATGACCACGCCGCTCACCGCCGTCGCCATCAATACCAATCTCAATCTCGTCCGCTCCAGGGGAGCGCCCGGGTGAGTTAGCGTGTTCTACGTTGACCCCGGCCTGCTCCCGACATGGAGCGGGCTTTTTTATGGCCTCGAATGCAGCCTCTCCGGCTGCTGGGCCACGACAACTCAGGAGACACCATGGCCGCCAATGGGCAGCGGATCCACCCGGCCGGTTCCCGCCAGCACGACCGGCGACACGCCGCAACAGCAGCAACAACCTCCCTCGATGCCACCCGAGAGCACGATGCCTGCGGCGTCGGCTTCATCGCCGATGCCTCCGGACGGCGCACCCATGAAGTCGTCGCCATGGCCATCGAGGCCGCGGCGCGCGTGGCGCACCGCGGTGCCGCGTCCACCGACCTCTCCGGCGATGGCGCCGGGCTGCTGACCCAGATACCGCAGCGGCTCTTCTTCCGCGATTCCTATCGGCTGGGACTCCACCTTCAGCCGGGACTTCCCTTCGGCGTCGGCGCCTTCTTCCTGCCCTCGACCGCAGAGGCGCTGGCCGCGTCCATCGCCATGATCGAGACGGTGCTCTCGGAAGACGGCATCCCGGTGCTGGGCTGGCGCGAGGTGCCGGTGAATCCTGCGGCGCTGGGCCCCACGGCCCGGAGCTCGTGTCCGGTCATCCGACAGGTGCTGGTGGGCCGGCCGGCGCTCACCGCCGATGAGAACGCCTGGGAGCGCGCCCTGTATCTGGCGCGGCGGGAGATGGAGCGGCGAGCCCAGGAGGCCGCGCTGCCCGGCTTCTACGTCTGCTCGCTGTCCAGTCGCACCATCGTGTACAAGGCGCTGCTGACCGGAACTCAGCTCCCGGCGTTCTACACCGACTTTCGCTATCCGGAATACGAGAGCGCCATCGCGGTCTTCCACCAGCGCTACTCGACCAACACGCTGCCAAGCTGGGCCCTGGCGCAGCCGTTCCGCCTGCTGGCCCACAACGGAGAGATCAACACGCTGTGGGGCAACCGGAACGCGATGACGATGCGGCAGCCGATGCTGGCGTCGCCGCTGTTTGGGGCGAAGATCGAGCGATTGCAGGAGGTCATCTGGAAGGAAGGGAGCGACTCGGCCAGCCTCGACAACGCCATGGAGCTCCTGGTCCAGTCCGGCCGCGATGTGGTGCACGCCTCGATGATGACGATCCCCCAGGCGTGGGAGAAGTATTCCGACCTCGATCCCAGCGTGAAGGCGTTCTACGAATACCACCAGTGCATCCTGGAGCCGTGGGACGGCCCCGCCGCGCTCGCTTTCACTGATGGGGTGCTGGCCGGCGCCGCCGTGGATCGCAATGGGCTGCGCCCCTGCCGCTACAAGGTGCGGGGCGACGGGCTGGTGGTGGCCGGCTCCGAGGTCGGTCTGGTGGACCTCGATCCGAGAGAGGTGGTGGAGTGCGGCAAGGTCGGTCCGGGCGAGGTGCTGGTAGTGGACACCCGGCGGGGCGAGGTGATCCGCAACGTCGAGGCGAAGCGCGAGGTAGCGGCACGCCGCCCGTACGCGCGGTGGGTAGCGCGCTACATGGCGACGCTGGCTCCCGACCCGACCCGAGTTCCGCCCACGCACACCGGCGACGATCTGCTCCGGCTCCAGCGGATCTTCGGCTACGGCGCGGAAGATCTGCGGCTGGTGCTGGAGCCGATGGGACGCACCGGCGGCGACCCGGTGTGGAGCATGGGCGACGACACTCCGATCCCACCGCTCTCCGCGGTGCCCCAGAGCCTGTACGCCTATTTCCGGCAGCGGTTCGCGCAGGTGACCAACCCGCCGATCGATTCTCTGCGCGAGTCGATGGTGATGTCGCTCCGCATGCACCTGGGCCGGCGCGGCTCGCCCTTGCTGGAGCGCGCCTCGTATGCCCGGATGCTGCGTCTGGAGCACCCGGTGCTGCTGGCGGAGGAGATGAGCGCGCTTCGGAATGTCGCCGGGTTCTCCACCGTCACTCTCGACGCGCTCTGGAATCCCGCCAAGGGAACCGCCGGCCTCAAGTCCGCCCTCACCGCCCTGCGCCGTTCGGCCGAGCGCGCCGCGCGGCGGGGAGCCCACATCCTCATCATCAGCGATCGCGCCGCCAGCGAGCGCCGAGCGCCGATCCCCATGCTCCTGGCCATCGGCGCGGTGCGGCAGCACCTGGTCCAGTCGGGCCTGCGGGCCCGGGTGGGCCTGGTCGCGGAGGCGGGCGACGCGTTCGACATCCACCACTTCGCCACCCTCATCGGCTATGGCGCGGAGGCGGTGCATCCGTGGCTGGCACTGGAGAGCGTCGGATGGAGATCGGCGGTCAGCGGGGCCGCGGGGCAGCGGGGCAGAAGGGGACAGCGGGACGATGTCGGAATGCCTCGCCGTTCGAGGCGCGGCTCAGCTACCGAGCTGCGGCCGAGAAGGGGCTGCTCAAGATCCTGTCGAAGATGGGAATCTCCACGCTCTCCTCCTACTGCGGCGCTCAGATCTTCGAGGCGCTGGGCCTCGGCAACGAGGTCATTGCCTCCTGCTTCGCCGGTACCGCCTCGCCCATCGGCGGCATCGGCTTCGAGGAAATCGCCGAGGACGTCCTGGCTCGGCATGGCACCGGCGTACGGCGGAGAGGAACGGCTCCTTCGCTGCCCGGATCACGGCCGCGTGCGCTTCCGGAAAGACGGCGAGGACCACGGCTGGGCGCCGCGGATCGTGGTGGCGCTGCAGCAGGCGGTGGGAGCGGGAAGGGCGGGAAGGCCGGAAAGGCGGAACGGGC
Source organism: uncultured Gemmatimonadales bacterium (assembly GCA_963810165.1). GTDB lineage: Bacteria > Gemmatimonadota > Gemmatimonadetes > Gemmatimonadales > GWC2-71-9 > CAVVWJ01. The sequence goes on along the minus strand of CAWEMG010000041.1, from coordinate 23,415 downwards.
GGAAGGGGCGGAAGAGACATACGACGACCTTTCTCGCCAAGAACGCCGCGCGACGGCCCGCCGGGCCGCGTGATCTCCTGGCTTTCCGCGAGGGCGACACGATCCCGCTGGACCAGGTCGAGCCGGCCGAGGAGATCCGCCGCCGCTTCGTCTCATCCGCCATGTCGCTGGGCGCGCTGTCGCCCGAGGCGCACGCGACGCTCTCCATCGCCATGAACCGCATGGGAGCCCGGTCCAACTCCGGGGAAGGCGGCGAGGACCCGGCGAACTACCACGGCTTCGGCAACGGCGACCGGGCCGACAACCGGATCAAGCAGGTCGCCTCGGCCCGGTTCGGCGTCACCACCGAATACCTCACGCGAGCCGAAGAGCTGGAGATCAAGATCGTGCAGGGCGCCAAGCCCGGTGAAGGCGGGCAGCTTCCCGGCCCACAAGGTGACCGACCTGATCGCCCGGCTGCGGCACGCGGTCCCAGGCATCCAGCTCATCTCGCCGCCGCCGCACCACGACATCTACTCGATCGAGGACCTGGCCCAGCTGATCCACGATCTCAAGACCGTCAATCCCAGGGCCCGGGTCGGGGTGAAGCTGGTCTCGGAGACCGGTGTGGGCACCATCGCGGCCGGCGTGGCCAAGGCGTACGCCGACTACGTGCTGATCGCGGGGCACAACGGCGGCACCGGCGCGTCGCCGCTCTCATCCATCAAGCACGCGGGCTCGCCCTGGGAGCTGGGGCTGGCCGAGGCGCAGGCCACGCTGGTGCGAAACGGGCTGCGCCATCGGATCGAGGTGCGCACCGACGGCGGATTCAAGACCGGACGCGATGTGGTGATTGCGGCGTTGCTCGGCGCCGAGAGCTATGGCTTCGGCACCGCGCCATTGGTGGCCCTGGGATGCGCCATGGCCCGGCAGTGCCACATCAACACCTGCCCCACCGGCATCGCCACCCAGCGCGAGGACCTGCGGGCCAAGTTCCGGGGTACCCCGGAGCAGGTGATCGCCTATTTCACCCTCATCGCCGAGGAGGTGCGCGACATTCTGTCCCGCCTGGGCGCGCGCTCGCTGGACGAGATCATCGGCCGCAACGATCTGCTGGTGCGGATGGAGCGACCCGATGTGCCGCGGGCGCAGATGCTGGATCTGTCGGTGTTGCTGGCGGGGCGGACAGGCGGGACAGGCGGACAGCGGGACGGCAGACCGAGGCACCATGCGGCTGCGCACCGTCGAGCGGAACGATCGGCCGGGCCTGGTATCGCTCGACAACGAGATCCTGGGCGAGCTGGAGCCGTATCTGGATTGCGGCCTCCCGTTCTCCGGCAACTACCAGATCAGCAACCATCATCTGGCGGTCGGCGCGCGGGTAGCCGGCGCCATCGCCGAGCGCCATGGCGATGCGGGCCTTCCCCATGGATCGGTGCGTCTTCGCTTCAGCGGCACCGCGGGCCAGAGCTTCGGCGCGTTCCTCTGCCGGGGCGTGCACCTGGAGCTCGAGGGCGAGGCCAACGACTACGTCGCCAAAGGGCTGAGTGGAGGGGAGATCACCATCCGCCCGTTCCGGAAGGCCAGCTACGCCGACCTGTCGCACCAGCACCTGATCATGGGCAACACCTCGCTCTACGGGGCCACCGCCGGGAAGCTTTTCGCCGCGGGCCAGGCCGGCGACCGTTTCGCGGTACGGAACTCCGGCGCGGTGGCGGTTATCGAAGGCGCAGGCAACCACTGCTGCGAGTACATGACCGGCGGCATCGTCGTGGTGCTGGGCCGCGCCGGCCGCAACTTTGCCGCCGGCATGTCGAATGGCGTGGCGTACGTCATGGACGAGACCGGCACGTTCGCCAGCCGGGTGAACCACGACATGGTGGAGCTGGCCGACCTGGAGGATGAGGATGTCGAGCTGCTGCAGCAGCTGGTCCGCGAGCACGAGGAGAACACCGTGAGCGCCAGGGCCCGGAACATCCTGGTGCGGTGGGAGGAATTCCTGCCGCACTTCGCAAGATCACGCCCAAGGGCGCGGCAGATCAGGTGGCGGCGATCAGAGCCGCCTATCTCAACGCGCTCGAACGAGGGAGAGCCGGCGCCGGCCCGACCGCACGCGTAGCGGGACCATCTACCATCCTTGTCGCACCGATTGACAGCCCCTGTCACCACTACGTAACTTGCTGAATCAGCAAGCAAGCTGCAACCCTTTGCGCGAGGGCCCATTGGCAAGCAACCCCGAGACAGTGTCGCGACGCGGAGCGGAGCCGCGCGGCCATCCTCGATGCCGCGGAGCGGCTCTTCGCCGAGCAGGGGTACGACGCCACCAGCCTGACCCAGGTGGGTGCCGCCGCCGGGGTCTCCCGCGGCACCCCGGGCTACTTCTTTCGATCCAAGCCGAGCTCTATCAGGCGGTGCTGGACCGCTCCTTCGCCGAGGTGCGCGACGCGGTCAGGGCCGGCCGGAGCCCGGGCCCTGGCCAGCAACGAAGACCACGAGACCATCCTCGCGGGCGCGGTCTCCGACTACTTCGACTTCCTCGCCGCCCGCCCCAACTTCGTCCGGCTGATCGAGCGCGAGGCCCTGAACGGCAGCCGCTTGCCGAACGGGGTGAGCCACATCTCGGCCGGCCAGGAAGCGCTCGCGGCCATCAGCGCCGAGCTGGGCCTGGATGACGCCCCGTCGGGCGAGGCGGCACAGCTTCTGCTCAGCATCATCTCGCTCTGCTGGTTCCCCATGATCCATGCGCGGACGGTTGCACCCGCGGTGGGCGTCCGGCTGGAAGAGCCGAGCGAGCTGGAGCAGCGCAAGCGCCACGTCATCGGACTGGTGTTGCACGGACTCCGCGGTCAGTCGCCTCTACTCACCACAACCTCAACCGAGCACTCGAGCCATGACTGACCTTCTCGCGAGCCCCCAACGTTCGACCCCTACCCCGCTCGCCACCGAGCAGGAGGCCCGCGAGGTCGCCGAGGCCGCGCGGGAGAAGGAGTGGGAGTCACCCAGCTTCGTGCGCGAGCTGTTCGAGGGCTCGTTCCGGCTCGACCTGGTGCATCCCTTTCCCCAGCCCGACCCGGCCGATCTCGCCCGGGCCAGGCCGTTCATGGAGAGGCTCGAGCGCTTCATGCAGCAGCGGGTGGACAGCGACAAGATCGACCGGGAGGGGAAGATCCCGACCGAGATCGTGAAGGAGCTGGGTGATATCGGCGCCTTCGGCATCAAGATCCCGACCGAGTACGGCGGCCTGGGGCTGAGCCAGTACAGCTACACCCACGCCATCGGACTGGTGACCAGCCAGGACGGCAACCTGACGGCGCTGCTCTCCGCGGCCCAGTCGATCGGCGTTCCCACTCCGCTCAAGCTGTTCGGCACGCCGGCCCAGAAGAAGAAGTATCTGCCGCGGCTCGCGAAGGGCGCGGTGTCCGCATTTGCGCTCACCGAGAACCAGGTCGGCTCCGATCCGGCGGCGCTCAGCACCACGGCCACCCTCTCGCCCGACGGCAAGCACTACATCCTCAACGGCGAGAAGCTCTGGTGCACCAACGGCACCATCGCGGAGCTGATGGTGGTGATGGCGCGCACCGGGCCCAAGAAGATCACGGCGTTCATCGTCGAGGCCGACTGGCCCGGCGTCGAGGTGGTGCAGCGGCTCCACTTCATGGGGCTGAAGGCGCTGGAGAACGGCATCATCCGCTTCACCAACGTGAAAGTGCCGGTGGAGAATGTCATCTGGGGTGAGGGCAAGGGACTCAAGCTCGCCCTCATCACCCTCAACACCGGGCGCCTCACTCTTCCCGCCTCGGCGGTGGCCGGCGCCAAGCGCTGCCTGGAGATCGTGCGGCTGTGGGCCGCCAAGCGAGTGCAATGGGGCCAGCCGATCGGCAAGCACGACGCCATCGCCCAGAAGGTGGGACGGATGGCGGCCGACATCTTCGCCATGGAGGCGGTGTCGGACCTGGCCTCGCTTATGGCCGACCGGGGCGATGCCGACATCCGGCTCGAGGCCGCCATGGCCAAGATGTGGAACACCGAGATCGGCTGGCGCATCGTGGACGACACGCTCCAGATCAAGGGCGGCCGCGGGTACGAGACCGCGGACAGCCTCAGGAGTCGAGGCGAGCGCCCGGATCCGGTCGAGCGGATGATGCGCGACTACCGGATCAACCTGATCTTCGAGGGATCCAGCGAGATCATGCGCCTGTTCATCGCCCGCGAGGCGGTGGACACCCACCTCAAGCTGGCGGGCGACCTGATCGATCCCAAGGCGCCGATGTCGAAGAAGATCCAGGCGCTGCTGCGCTCGGGTGCCTACTATGCCTTCTGGTATCCCAAGCTCTGGCTGGCCGGACTGGTGACGCCGCGGTACGGCGAGTTCGGGCCGCTGGCGACCCATATGCGGTTCGTAAGCCGCTCCTGCCGGCGGCTGGCGCGCACGCTGTTCCATTGCATGGTGCGGTTCGGGCCCAAGCTGGAGAAGCGCCAGGTGGTGTTGGGCCGGCTGGTGGAGATCGGCGCCGAGCTGCTGGCGATCACCGCGGCCTGCTCGCGGGCCGTCGCGATATGCCGGAAGCGGGGCAACGGGACAGCGGGGCAGGAAGAAATTGGGCCGGTTGAGCTGGCCGACCTGTTCAGCCGTCACGCCCGGCGCAGGGTGGAGGAGAGGTTCGCGGCGGTGTTCGATAACGACGACGTGCGGACCTACGAGGTGGCGCAGCAGGTGATCAAGAACGAGCATACCTGGCTGGAGACGGGGATGGTGAAGGCGGAATAGGCGGAAGTGGCGGAAGGTACTGAGGCGGGAGGGGCGGTAGGAATCCGCTTCTTCCGCCTTTTCCGCTCCTTCCGCAGATTATCTTTCATCCAACCACCTAACCGGAACCCCGCATGGCCATCGCAGAAGGCAGAACCATCCCCTTCGTCGGCCCCGAGGCGATCGACGCCGCGGTGCTCGAGACGTTCGAGTACGCCGGCCCCGACCAGGAGATCGTCACCGAGACCCGGGAGTTCAGCGCGGTCTGCCCCTACAGCGGCCTGCCCGACTTCGCCACGCTCACCATCCGCTACACCCCGTCCGACCGGTGCGTGGAGCTCAAGAGCCTCAAGTACTACGTCACCAGCTATCGCAACGTGGGCATCTTCCAGGAGCACGCCACGGCGAAAATCGCCGAGGACCTTTTCAAGCTGCTGGAGCCGCAGATGCTCGAGGTCAGCACGCTGTACAACGTGCGGGGTGGGTTCGAGACGAAGTGTACGGTGAGATTACCTAGGGTTTAGCGAACGCCTTTACTCCTGCCTGGGCGATCTGGCCGTCCTGTTCCGAGGTCACGCCACTTACCCCGATAGCGCCGACTACCTGATTGCCAGCGACGAGGGGAATACCGCCCTCGATGGGGATGGCGCCGGGCAGCCGGAGCACGCCGGTCCTGCCGGACGCTACCGCATCGGCAAAGGCCTTCGTGGGACGGCGGAACAGAACGGCCGACTTGGCCTTTTCCTCCGCCACGGCCACGCTGCCGATCTGGGTATCGTCCATGCGCCGGAGATGCACGAGATGCCCCCCATCGTCCACCACGGCTATCACCACATTCCACTTGTTGCGGGTTGCCTCAGCCTGCGCGGCGTCGGCGATCCGGGTCGCCGCTTCCAAGGTGAGAGCCGGCTGCTGCGATTGCGCTGCGGCGGGACCGGGAACTGCGAGGCAGCTGGCCAGCATGAGGGCGAAGAGGAGTCTCAGGTACAAAGGGTGACCTCCCTGGCGTTATGAGGTAAGCGCGGCGCCGGTTCCTTCCTATGGATTGATACTGCGCGCGGGGAGCCAGGCTCGCCAGAGTCTGATTCTGGACCATCGTAACGAGTTCAGCGGGGTGCTTGACGAGCATTGGACGCGGCCTAGTATTGCCCGAACAGCGCGCTGCGTCAATTGCGCCCTGCCGCGCCCCTCCTACCTCGCCTCTCCCCGCTCCGGCACGCGCAAACCGACGTCGCGCCCTTCCCCAAGTCGGACTTGGTAGGCCCTGGAAGGAGATAGATCATGACTCGTCACACCGGACTGGCAGACCTCATGGTGGTCGGCTTGCTCGTCGGTGTCCTGCAGTGCAAACCGGCGCCGGATAAATCCACCAGCAGCGCTCTGTCCACCCCAGACACCACGCAGGACGCATCCACCGGCCTCGGTGGCACCTCCTGGCAACTGGTCAAGTTCCAGGGCAGCGACGAGACCACGCAAAGGCCGGATGATCCTGCCAAGTACACCATCGCGTTCGGTACCGATGGCCGGCTGAGCGCGCGGATTGATTGCAACCGCGGCACGGGGACCTGGAAATCGCCGGCAGAGTCGCAGCTCGAGCTGGGTCCGCTGGCGTTGACCCGCGCGATGTGCCCGTCGGGATCGCTCCACAATCAAATCGTAAAGCAATGGCCCTATATCCGCTCGTACGTGATGAAGGACGAGCATCTCTTCGTCTCGCTGATGGCGGACGGTGGCATCTACGAGTTCGAACCACTGAGTACGGAGACACGCGTGAACGGCTCGGTCAAGGGAACCGCCACATATCGGGAGCGCATGGCCTTACCGCCCGGCGCGGTGCTCGAGGCCACGCTTGAAGACGTCTCGAGGGCCGATGCCGCGGCCGAGGTGATCGGCCAGACGCGCATCGAGAAGCCAGGGAACCCTCCCTTCCGCGTCGAGATCCGGTACGACTCATCCCGCATCGATCCCGGCCGCCGGTACGCGGTGCGGGCCCGGATCATGGTCGAGGGGAAGCCGTTTTTCACCACGGCCCAGAACTACCCGGTGCTGACCGGGGGCAAGGGCAAGGAGGTGGCGGTGGTGTTACGGAAGGTGGGCGCCTCGCAGACTTCCACCGCGCCGCTGGAAAACACCTACTGGAAGCTGACGCATCTGGGTGACGCACCAGTCGCGGTAGCTCCCCGACAGAGGGAGCCTCATCTCATCCTCAATCCCCTGACTCGGCGGGTAGGCGGCTCGGGAGGCTGCAATCGTTTGACCGGCAGCTATCAACTGAGTGGAGACCGGGTGAGCCTCGACTCGATGGCCACGACACTGATGGCCTGCACCGACGGCATGGAGACCGAAAAAGCATTTCTAAACGCACTCGGGCGGGTGACCCAGTGGAAGACTGCCGGGCAACAGCTCGAGCTGCTCGACCGGTCCGGCAACACGATAGCCCGGTTCGAGGCCCGACACCTAGAATGATCCGAGCAGTCGGAAGTCACGCCGAGCCCTGCGACAGGCTCAGGGTAAACTCCGCGAGGAATCGCGCCGTCCTACCCGCGAGTGCCACTCGCTTACCGTGAGCAGCGCGAGTTGACTGGCTCGATCGGCCCAAATGAGATCGTCCAGGTACAGCACGACCGGCTGCTCCTGGGAAACTGAGCCGGCATTCCAACGACCGGGGACTCGGTTCGACTAATGCCTTAGCTCGGCGGCGCCGGAGGGCTCCCCACTCACCTCGAAGCAGCAACGGACCCGATCGTATCGGTCGCAGCACTTGGTGACCCTGCTGCGGACAAATTCGCTGAGCAGACTCTCGAGCGCATTGCACACCTCGGGGTGGTCGGCCGTGGCGGCGGCAAGGGGGCAGCCGTGGCTGTGGATGAGATAGCCCCCGTTCTCCTCCTGCACCTCGCTCAGTCCACCCAGCTCATTCAGCAGCGCACTGGCGCCCGCCACCCGATCGCCCAGAGAGCCGCGTGATATCGCTCGACCCTCCATGAGCCTTCGTCCCACCTCGTGCATCACCGAATCGAACTCTCCCGATGGCATGCGTTGCGCGAGCACGTGGAGGAGCTGCGTGAGTATGGGGACATACGCCTGGGAGAAGAGCAGCTCCGCCTGGCTGGTGATCCCATATACGTGGGACGGTTTGCTCGCGCCGGAACGGCTCCCCCGCCGCTCCACCAGGCCGTCCCGCTCCAGGGTTGCCAACTGGACCCGCACGGCGGGCCGGGTAACCCCGAGGAATGAAGCGAGCTCGTCCACGGTCCGGTGACCCTGGCGCAGCAGCTCCAGGATTCTGCCGCTGGTCCCCTCGACGATTCGGCGAGGCAGCTGTCTTCCCATGTGCCGTCCTCGTCGTGCCCGGCTCCAGGCCGTTCGGATAAGATAGATTAAAAAGCTCTATCTTGCTTTTCTCCCGCCTGTTCGCTATACCTATTCCGAAAGATCCAGGTTCCAGGACCGGATCGTTGGTGTAAGGCCATACCATTGTATCGCATGAGTGGAGGGCAGGCCATGCCCACTCTGACCCGAGTGGTAAGAGACAGGCCCACCTTCGGCGTACTTCGCGGTCGCTTGGACAGCAGGCCGATTCGCCCCGCTTCGCAGCGGTTGGTGATAGCAGCTGTCGGGCTCTGGCTGGTCCTGGGAGCGGCAGGATGTCGCCAGTTTCCCGAGACCGCGCTTAGCAACGACCTCGAGCGCCAGGGTCAGAGGATTTTCCGCGACGACACTTTCGGCAACGAGGTATTCTGGACCGACACCGCGCGGCTCCACGAGATCGTCCAGGAGGAGATCCAGCCGCTCGAAGCCCTGAGCCTCGGCCTCAAAGTCGACATGGACCGGCTCAACCTGCTCTCCTTCCTGTTCAGCAATCCCTTCGGCACCAGCGGCACCAGAAATCTCCTCAAGCGCGATGCCGTCGTCGGCGTGAAGGCGACGCTTCGATGAGAAGGGCCGCATCGCCCGCATCGGCATCACCTGCGCGCTGTGCCATTCCACGGTCGATAATGCGCTGCTCCCCGGCATCGGCCACCGGCTCGACGGGTGGCCCAACCGGGACCTGGAGGCCGGGAAGATCCTGGCCAAGCTGCGGCACTTCACCGCGGAGCAGAAGGCCATTCTTCAGAAGTGGCCCAAGGGCACCTACGATCCCCGGTTCAACTTCGATGGCAAGAGTACTCCTCTGGTGCTGCCGCCCGCCTACGGGCTCGCGGAGGTCAAGAACGAGACCTACACGGCCGAGGGGCCGATCTCCTACTGGAACGCGTACGTGGCCGTCACCCAGATGCATGGGCAGGGCAACTTCTCCGATCCGCGGCTCGGCGTGAACATCGTGCACCAGCCCGACCAGGTGACCCCCAAGCTTCCGGCGCTTCGGGCCTACCAGTTCAGCATACCGGCGCCGCCGCCGCCGGCGGGCACGCTATAGCAAGGGTGCGGCTCGGCGAGGCAAGGTGGTGTTCGATGCCAACTGCGCCCGTTGCCACGTCGGCGGCAATCTCACCGACAACAACAACGGAACCCTCCACGCACCGTCGGAGACCGGCATGGATCCGGCCTACGCGGAGCGCACGAGCCAGAAGCGTTATCGCACCACGCCGCTCCGCGGCCTGTGGCAGCATGCCCCGTACTTCCACGATGGCAGCGCCAAGACTCTCGAAGACGTCATCAAACACTACGAGAGGACGCTCAATCTCCAGCTCACGGGTAAGCAGAGGAAGGATCTGGAGCAGTACCTGAAGTCGCTCTAGCAGCTCCGGCTGAAGGAGGACTATGCGGCGTTGGATCTTTGCAGCAGCGTGTCTCGGTGTCGTGGCGTCCGCTGCGCCGCTGGGAGCCCAGGGTGGGATCTCCTTCGGGCTCGGCGGTGGACTATCGCTTCCCGAAGGGGATCTGGCCGACGGGGTGAACACGGGCTGGCATGGGCTGGCGACCGCGGAGCTGGCCTCTCCTCTACATCCGTGGGGACTCCGGCTTGACGTCGCGTACAACCGGTTCAGCTTCAGCGATGAGGCAGAGGTAGCGCTGGCGGTGAGGGGAACCAGACCGCCGGCTCTGCGACGGTGGGAGTCCTCTATCGCCTGCCCAAGGTCACCTCGCCGGTCCAGGTCTACCTCATGGGAGGACTGGGGGCGTATCGCACCGAGTGCTCTCTGGGCCCCGGCTGCGAGAGCAGAGTTCGGTACGGGTGGAACTATGGTCTGGGAGCCAAGTTCTTCTTCCTGGGACTGGAGAACTTCGTCGAGATTCGCGGGCACCGGACCAAGAGCCAGAGTATTGATGTCCACTATTTCCCGGTCACGCTTGGAATCATGTTTTGAGACACGGAGGCGTTCCGCCGAGGAACCGATCAACACCTATCCCGTTACTAAGGATGGAGAACTCCGGCTGAGTCTGGGGTAACACGGTAAGACGGTCGCTCACGTCTGTCCGCCTTACCGCCCTTCGCCTTTACCGCCTACCGTCCCGCCTCCAGCGTGTTGTGCAGCGCGGCGATCTCCCACCCGCCGGCCTCCTTCGTCAGCACCAACGAGAACCGCGCGCTGTGCCGCCCTGCCATCGGACCCTGCGTGTTATCCAACACGGAGCGAACCCGGACCAGAGCCACCTCGGGCCGCAGCAGACGGGCATCTTCGACGGTGAGCTGGTTCCTGCTTCCCGCATAGATGCCGTTGAACAGCGCTTTGTGCCCGGCGGCGACCGCGTCCCGTCCTCTAAAGTGCTCGCCGCGGATATTGACGAAGTCGGCCTGGACCGCGAAAGGCATGGCAAAGGCGGCGCCGTCCAGCGCGTTCCATGCCGCCTCCAGCTGGCGGACAATCTTCTCGAGCTCGGCTCGGTCAGCGGGCGTGAGATCGGCAGGCACTCATTTCCTCTGATGTCTGATGGAAGCGAAAAAGAAACCTCTTATCCGGAGCTAAGACAGGGTCTCGACAAGGGGCGATTCCCCGAGGAGCTACAAGTTCCTGGCCTGCCCTGAGTACCTTGTCTGCTGGCCGCGGTCGGCCGGTTCGCATCCATAGTCGAGAAACCGCTACGAAGGAGACGAGGTTGAGCGACGTTCCTCCAGTCATCCTCATCGGCATCGATGCAGCCGAGATCGACGTGGTGGACCGGCTCGTGGCGGACGGCCGCATGCCGAACCTGGCCAGGCTGCGCCAGCAGGGACGCTGGGGCCGGCTGCAGACCGAGCCGCCGCACTTCCTGAGCCTGGTGTGGTCCACCTTCTTCTGCGGGTCGCGCCTGGGCGAGCAGGGGTGGTACTTCAACAAGATCTGGAACCCCGATCGCCAGCGCCTGCAGTACCTCGACCCCTCGTGGCTGCCGGTGCGAGCCGTTCTGGCAGCTCGCTCGACCCGTCGTACCGCATCGCGATCCTGGACCTGCCGTATGTCGACGTCGCTTGCCGACGCGGCCCAACATGACGCTGCTGAACGGGTGGCAGTGCCACGACGACTTCGGACGGAATGCGCTGCCGTCGGGACTGTGGGCGCAGCTCTCGGCAGCGCCACGGCAAGCCCCGCATGACGCGCGGAAGTCTTCGGCCCCCAGACGCCGCGACTCTGCTGGCCCAGCGCCAGGAGGTGCTGGAGGGGAACCGGCAGTTCGGCGACATCTGCCGCGACATGTTGACTCGCGATCGCTTCGATCTGTTCCTGGCGTGTGTTCGGCGCGGTGCATCGCGGCTCGCACTATCTGTGGGACTTGTCGCAGATCGACCGCGAGGATGTGGACCGGCGGACACGCGTGCGGTCCTGGAAGGAAGCCTGGACGACTGCTACACCTCCGCGGACGAAGCCCTGGGGCGGGTGCTCGACGCCGCGCCGCCCGACGCGCGCGTGATCGTGTTCGCGCTGCACGGCATGGGTCCCAACGACGGCTGGTACGAGTTCCTGCCTCGCATTCTCGAGCAGATCCACCGGGCGGCGGCGGCCCCCCGGCGCCGAAGCGTGGCATCCTGTTCCGCCTCAAGCAGGCGCTGCCCTGGACACTGGTGCGCCAGGTGACCCGCCGGATCCCCACCGCCTGGAACAAGGCGCTGATCCCGCTGTGGTCCCGCCGCATGTACGACTGGCCCAACACCAGGTATTTCGCCCTGCCCATGGACTACAACGGCTACGTCCGCCTCAACCTCAAGGGACGGGAGAAGCAGGGCTGCGTAGACCCAGGCGACGCCGATCGCGTGATCGCCGAGGTGGACGCCGCGCTCGCGAAGCTTCCGCGACATCGAGACCGGCAAGCCCGTCATCCGGGGCACGATCAAGGTCGACGAGCTGGTCTCCCCCACCGCGCCGCGCCGCCGCTACCTTCCCGATCTGGTCGTGCTGTGGGACCCGCCGCAGCCCGGTGTGGGCAGTCCAGCGGCTGGTCTCCGACCAGTTCGGTGAGATCCGCTGGCCCAAGGGCCGGAAGCTGGCCTCCGGCCGCTCGGGCAACCACACGGCCCATGGCTGGTTCGTCGCCCGGGGACCCGGGATTCCGCCGGGACCGAGCGCCCGCACCTACGATACCGCCGACCTCATGCCGACCGTGTTCCAGTGGCTCGGCGCGCCGCAACCGCCCCACTTCGCGGGCCGGCCGATCGAGGAGCTGCTGAGCGACTAGCGCGGCCTCCGCGATCGCTTTGCGGTAGACCTCCTCGACCCGGGCAGCCACCTGGTCCCAGGAGAACTCGCGCCGAGCCTGGTCGCGCGCGGCGTCGCCCAGTGTCCGCGCCAGCGCGTGGTCGGTAAGCAGCCGTTCCAGTGCGTCGGCCATTGCGGCCGTATTCACCGTCGGGTACCCGCAGGCCGGTCACCTCATGCCGCAGCGGGCCCGCCGAGCTCTCGAAGGTCGCGACCGGCATGCCGGCGGCCATGTAGTTGAGCAGCTTCTGCGGGATGCCGTCGCATTGGACCCGAGGGTTCACGGCGACCGTCGCCGCCGCCAGGATGGCCGGCTGTTCTGGAAACGTGGCCTGGCGCAGTTCCACCGCGGCCGCGCACGCCGAGCCGTCGCGCCAGTGCCTCGTAGGGTGTGAACGGCGAGTCCGTCACGATCATCAGGCGCGCCATCGGCAGGCGGCCATGCAGCTGGGCGAACGCCTCCAGCATGAGATCCACCCCCTGGTAGGGGGCGAGATTGCCGGCGAAGATGACCGTGGGGCCATTCGGCGTGATCGCCCGTTCCGCCGGGAAGCGCTCCCACTCCACTCCGTTGGGAATGACATGTACCCGCTCGGGCGCGGAAGCGCCGCGGCTCGTGAGCGTGTGGCGAATCGTCTCGCTGACGGCGATGGTGTGGTCGGCCCGCCGGGGCAGGTACCGGTCGAGCCAAGGGGCGACTGCCCGGATCAGGCGGCGCGGGAGGGCGAGCCGATAGGTGGGCAGCTCGCTGGCCAGCAGGGTATGGGCATCGTAGACGATCGGAATTCCGCGGAGAGCGTGGGACGCCACCAGCAGGCCTTCATAGTGGTGGGCGTGGACCACATCGAAGCCGATCTCCTGATGCAGGCGGCGGAGCAGTCGGACAAGCATCGGGTCCAGCAGGAAGAGCTTGCGGACTGTGGGCCCGGGACTGGTGCGACGATAGAAAGGGAACATCCCGGATCCGATGGACCATGAAGGGAGGGTCGGCGAGCTCCTGGCCCAGGTGGTAGGTCACGACGTGCACCGCATGTCCCCGGCGCGCCACGGCCTCGGCGATCCGGTGGATGCGGATGGGGGTGCCCCGCGGCCACGGAAACGGGCAGGCCGCGATGACGGCGACACGAAGGGAATCGCTCATCGATGGCGTCCGCCCGCGGCGCGCCAGTTGAGTCCGGCGACCAGGTCGAGGCAGCGCTGCGCCGCGCGCTCCAGCCCGGAGTGACGCCATCTCTGGTTAAAGGGAAAGGGGCCCGCGGTGAGGATCTCGAGGTCGGGGCGTCGCCGGCTCGTGCGCATGTCCCGACGCACGCTCAGGACATGCGGCAGCATCCGGACCGTGGATCCAGCCGCCCAGAGCCAGTGGCCGATCCAACCTTTTCTGGCCGCGCCGAGCAGCTGCAGCACCTCGAATGCCGCCAGGGCGGGCGCGAAGCGGAGCAGCGTCCCCGCCTGGTACAGCATGAGGAACGTCAACCAGCGATTGCGGATGGTCTGGCGTACCCGGACGGGAGTGAAGCGTCCGGTCTCCCGGATCGACACGCCGATGGTGCCGGCCCGGTGCAGGCACCGCGCTTCGGGGACGGCGAGGCAGTCGTACCCCTGAAGGCTGGCTCGCAGCCCGAACTCATGGTCCTCCAGATAGAAGAAGAGGCGCTCGTCGAACCACCGCCGGTCACCGAAGCGGGCCCGGTCCACCATGCACGCAGCAGGTGATCGCCGTCCCCACCGACCGCACACCGTCCTTCAGCTGCGCCGACGGGTGTATCCGCATGGAGCAGCGTCTGGGTCCCCAGGAAATGCGGCACGGCCCCGACGTACTGGACCGTGTCGGGCGTCTGCGCGTAGAGCACCGCCGCCATCGCCAGGATCGCATTGGGGTGACCATCGAGAGCCGCTCCCAGCGTCTCAATGCTGCCGGGCTGCGGCTCGGCGTCATTGTCGATCAGCAGCACCCGGTCGTGCGCGGCCTCGCTGATGGCACGGTTCCGGGCCGCGCCGGGGCCCAGATTGGCTCCCAGCTCGATCACTCGCACATGGCGGAACTGGTCCCGCACGCAGTGCGCCGCTGCCGTCGGTCGACCCGCTGTCGATCAGCAGCACGTCATCCACGGCTGGACCCAGGCGGGCCACCGCGCGGAGCGTTAGCGGGAGATACGATTCCCCATTGTGATTCACGATGCCGACGGAGACGCGACGAGTGGTCACGGCCAGCAATAAGTACGTATGAACCTTGCCCGACTCATGATCCTCGATGCGGAGAAGGGATTGGGGCACGAGCCGCCGCGCTACGACCTGTGCATCGTGGGCGCAGGCCCGGCCGGGATCACCCTTGCTCTGGAGCTCGAGGCAACCGGGTTACGGGTCTGCCTGCTGGAGGCGGGTGGCGCGGCGTATGAGGCGGAGAGCCAGCGCCTGTTCGAGGGTGAGGTCGTGGCGGCGCAGTATCCGGCCCTGCGGGATACCCGTCTGGGCGCCTTCGGCGGCTCGACCCAACGTGTGGGCGGGCTGGTGCCGTCCGCTGGAGCCGGTCGATTTCGAGCCGCGAGACTGGTGCAGTGCCGGTGGCTGGCCCTTCGGCTTCGACGAGCTCCGTCCCTACTATGCGCGGGCCCACGAGATATGCGGGCTCGCCGCCTTCGACTACGACCCCGAGCACTGGGCCGGTGTACTAGGATCACCACCAGGCTACTCGCCGGTGACGCGACATTCACCAATCAGATATTTCACGTCCAGGCCCAGAACTTCGGCCATCGGTATCGCCAGCGACTCGAGCGATCGAAGACCATCGACCTGGTGCTGCACGCACCGATCACGGGTCTCCGCCTGGAGCGAGGCGGCCTGCACGGCAGTCGCACATTCGCACGCTCGAAGGGCACGAGTTCGCGATCAGCGCGGACCATTTCGTGCTCGCCGCCGGAGGGGTCGAGAATCCCCGGCTCCTCCTGCTCTCCGGGCGATTCGCCGGCCGGCGCGCCCGGCAATGCGCATGGACTGGTCGGCCGGTATTTCACCGACCACCCCTATGTCGATCCGGGCACCCTGGTGTTGCGGGAGCCGTCCGCGTTGGGGTTCTATCGGCCTTCCCCGGTCGCCTCAAGCCGGGAAGCCGGCTCCGTTCGAGGTGTCTTGGCCCTGCGCCGTGAGGTCAGCGAGCGAGAGCGCCTCATGCACGGGGCCTTCTTCTTCCACCCCCGCTACGAATCGCACCGGGTCTTCGCGAGGCACGAAGTGAAGGCCTTTCTCCGGCTGTGGAACAAGTGGAAGAAGCGCGCGGTGCCGGGAGCGGGCTGGCCGCCACGCTCGGCGGGCCGCCCAGGGCCCCTCACCTGGTGGCTCATCGCTCTGGCGCGCAAGCTTGCGGTGGGTGACGGGCCGGCACGACCGCTGGCGCCTGCGCGCGATGTTCGAGACGGAGTTCCGGTTTGAGAATCGCGTCACGTTGAGCGACGAGTGACGACCGGCTGGGCAGGCGCCGGGCACGGGTCGAGTGGCAGCTCGGTGATACCGACATCGACAACATGCGTCGCGTGACCCGTCTCCTCGACCAGGCGGTCAGGGAGGCCGGCGTCGGCCACCTCGAGCTCGCCTTCCCCGACGAGCCGTCGGCCTGGCGACGCGCGACGGAGGGCGGCCTGCATCACATGGGGACCACCCGCATGCACGTGGATCCCCAGCACGGCGTGGTGGATGAAAACAGCCGGGTCCACGGCACGTCGAACTTGTTCGTCGCCGGGAGCTCGCGTCTTTCCAAGTGGCGGGTACGCGAATCCCACATTGACGATTGTCGCCTTGGCCCTCCGGCTGGGCGATCACCTCAAGCGGGTGGTCTCGCGCTGACCCGCTGTCATCCTGAGCGCATGCGAAGGATCGCCAGATGAGACGTCCACAGACCGAACTCTGCTCACTCGTTTACGCGACTGGGAGGATGAGGCACCTGGTCAGGTGGCTCCGGTACGTCGCTCGATCTCCCACAGGTGTGCAATCACATGCCATGCCACCCGCCGAACGAAATACCGCGCCGTCCAGCGGGCGCCGCCCCGCGGACCTTTGGGCGGAATCTCGCCGGCCGCGGAGGCTTTCAGGGCGGCGAGGATAGCTTCGCGGGCCGTGGTCAGGCTTTCGAGCGGGTCGGCAGCCTTGAACCCTTTCCAGCCCACCGCGCCGAGATAGCTCGCATCGGCTTCAACGACGTGCCTGACCACCGCCTCCAGTGTGCGCCCACCGCCGCGGGGCCCGGTCGAGAGCGTTTTGCCACGGGCGGACTCCACCACCGCGTCGAATGCCTGCCAACCCGCGCGCAGGATCTTCTCGAAACGCTGAACAGTGGCGGGGGCACACAGTCGCTCCAGGTCCGCCGCCGGCGCCACGCCCGGCACACCGAAGTCGGTCGCAGCGGTGCCGGGAAGTCGCTCGACTACGACTAACTGTTCGAGGCGCGTCGGTGCGACGAAGCCGAGCCCGGAGCTCACCAGGACAGAGGCATACCTGGAGCCGTAGGCGAGCAGTGCCGCCACAGCCTCGGCCTCGTTGCGGCCCGGGCGGCACCAGCCGGGCCAGTCCAGCGCGCCGGCGAAGGTGCGCTTGGCTCCCTCTTCGAGGTAGACGTCCACGGACGTTGTCATCTCGGTCAAGCTATATACGGGATCGAGGGGTGAACAGTTACGCGAAACCGCCCCGCCGGGCGTCGCGTAGAGCGGAGATCACCCTCACAGGGAGCTCCGCCGGATGCTGCATCGCCTGCACCGCGACATTCTGTTGGCCTTCGCGTCCACGCTCGTCCCTTCACTCGCCACCGCGCAGAGCTCGCATGGCATCCCCGCGGGCGCGAGCGACACCGCGTTCGTGCTGACCCGCGCGGGCGTCATCCCCGAAAACATCGTGTACGACGCCGCCCGCGACCGTTTCCTCGGCGGTGACCTGGAGCGGGACGGCATGGTCGAGCTGCGCCGGGACGGCTCGATCCGGCCCTTCGCCGAAGCGTCCGGCATCAACGGCCGGGTGCTGGGGCTCAAAATCGACCCTCGGCGCAACCTGCTCTGGGGCGCCGCGTTCTCCCGTGTTCCCGCGCCCGCCGGTGACACGACCCAGACGCATCGCAGCATCGTCTTTGCACTGGAGCTCCCCAGCGGACGCCTGGTGCGCCAGGTGCGGTCGCCCCAGGACGGAGCGTCGCATCTGTTCAACGATCTCGTAGTGGGACGGGACGGCGCCGTGTACTTCACCGACAGCGAAGGGGGCGCAGTATGGGCGCTGCCACCAAAGGCGTCCGAGCTGCGGCTGCTGCACCGAGCCCCGCCCCAGCGGTTTGCCTATCCCAACGGCATCGCCTTCCTTCCGGAGGAGCGGGGCCTGCTGGTGGCGTACTGGCAGGGCCTGCTCACCATCGAGCTTCCCTCCGGCAAGGTGGCCGACGTGAGGGCGGCGAACGATTCGGCGGTAAGCCGGATTGATGGGCTGTATGCGGTGTGTTCCGGGTACGTGGGCGTCCAGAACATGGCGAACCCCTCCAAGGTGATCGGATTCCGGGTAGAAGGCGGATCCGCCCAGGAGGTGCGAGAGCTGGAGCGCGCCCGGCCCGATTTTCGCGGCCCGACCACAGGCGCGATCGTGGGAGACACGCTCTTCTACGTCGCCAACGCGCAGATCGGGCCGTTCGATCCGCGGAAGGAGGGCGGTTCTCTCGCCCCCGTGCTGGTGTTGAAGATGCCGCTAGGGTCCTGCTAAGCGGTGTCAGCCCGAACCGCACCCCGACGCGGGTGCGCGCTCATTCCAGCTCTCCAGAACGACGCTTCTCGGCGAGGATCCCGGCCAGTTTGTCCTGTGCTTTCCGTTCCGCAATCTCACGGGTCTTACCCGACTCCAGAGTGAACAGTTGGGTGGGGACGTGAGTCACCTTCACGATCACGCCTCCCGCGCCGTCCGTGGTGACGTCCACCTTGAGGTGGTCATCCGACAGGCGATGGGGCCTCCTTCGATCCTTCTCGACCTTGACCTTGACCTTGGGTTCACTTCTGCCACTCCGCCGCCGGAGCACCAGATAGATCATCGGGAGATAGACCGCGCAGAGCGTCACCGGCCATCCGGTCGCCGTCCACTCGGCCATGTTATCGCCGAGGTGCAAGCCCTCCGATGCCGCCACAGCGATCCAGGTCCCCAGCACATAGAGCCCCATCTCCAGCCGGTTGGCGGGGATGAGCGCCAGTGGGACCAGCTCGTAGGGCAGCGTGCTTTGGGGTATCAGGGCGAGGGCGAGGAGGAGCCGTCCTTCCGGAAGGCGCCACCGGAGCGCCGCCAGCAGCAAGACGAACCCGAAGGGACGCATGACGGGGGGCAGCAGCGTTCTGTAATCCAGCGGCACAGCCAGCCACCATTCCCAAGGCCATGATGGCAGGACCACAAAGCTCAGGCCGACAAAGAGACTCGCCGCCAGGAGAGCTCGGACCGAAGGCCATCCAATCCAGAGAGCCGCCGAAGTATTGGGTCTAACAGCGAGCAGAAATCCGAGCGCTGGAACCAGTGTTGCGGCCACCATGAGTGGCGTGGTCTGGCCTCTCGCCATGGCGAAGAGAAAGGCCCCTGACACCACCGCCAGAACCGCCGCGGTTCCGCGGTATCGCCAGAGGGCGTACACGAACGCGCACCCGACCAGGATGTCGAAGATCGGGCGCGCGAGCTCGAGTGTAATCGCGGTGAAGGGGACGGCGAGCAACACGGCCGGCAGTGGATAGGGAAGCCACTGCGTTGCTGCCGGGTAGGGGTTCTCACCCCGGACCAGCCGGCCTGCGGCCTCGTAGAGGAAATCGAAGTCGCTGCCCCGGTCGGGCATCCAGGCATAGAGTAGGAGCCGGCAACCTACCACGAACCCAAGGGCGAGGACGAGAGGGAGCAGCTCGGGGCGCCCGGCGGCGACTTTGCTACGAGGGGATTTGGAGGTCCCACCCACCGCGGTATCGGTCATCCAGTCCTCGTCAAAGATCTGCTCGCCGAGGAAGGTACCAAGTCCCGCTCCCCTTGCACATTGCCCGAACCGCTGGCGCGTTCTCTAGATCCCGCATTCTCGAGGAGAGATGCAGATTCTGTCTCAATACGCCATGTGATTGGGGGTTAATGGATTGGCCGCAGGCCGTCCCAGGCTTTGCCGCCTGGGGCCCAATTACACGATCCTTGCTCGGTTTTCTCCGCCCGCCAGCGAGCTGCGACCAGAATTTCTTGTGGAGGCCTGAGGAACATGAGCGATCCATTTTCGGAGATGCCCGGGATGCCCCGCCCTACCCGGAGGCGCTTTGAGCCCGGCCTGGTTCAGGAAGGACTTCGGGCGCTGAAAGACACCCTCCGGCCCGCGGGGTCGAAAGCCCAGGCAGCGTGCCGGCGCGCGGCGCGGTCGGCTATGGAAGGGTTCCGGCGAACCCAGAGGCTGGCGATGAAAGGGCTCGATCGAGCGCAAGGGTACGGGCAGAATCTGTGGCGCCAGGGACAGCGCAAACCTCGCGTCGTCGGCGTCATCGCGGCAGCGGCGGCCCTGACGCTGGTTGGCGCCTATGCCCTCAACGCCTCCGGGCGATCCCTGTGCCCGCCGGTGACCAAAGGGAAGACGCCGAAGTTTCACATACTCATGGACGCGGTACCTCAGGCTGCCGCGGGATCGGAAGTGGAGATCAACTACGATGTGTGTGGGTTGGCTTCCGGTAGCGGCTACAGCGGACGGGTTCGACTCATCCAGCCACAGCAGCGGCCAGCCGGTAAGAAGACGAAGAAGAAGTCGGCCAAGCTTACGCCACTTGTCGTAAGCTTCAAGGATCGGGTAGATGGACCGGCAACCCGCCGGGAGCAGGAATTCAAGCTCGGCTCGACCAAACCGGGTACCTACACCCTCGAGCTCACCGTCACTGACAGTAAGGGGCGAGAGCGGAAGAAGGTGCAGAAGGTGGTTGTGAAGTAGGCGGGTAAGCGGGTAAGCGAGAAAGCGGCTAGGAAACGAACTCCTCATCCCTCGCTTTGCTCGGGATGAGGAGCCTTACCCGGTTACCCGCTTACCGCCCAACCGCCAGCCCCGGCGATGGCCTCGACGGCACCGGCGCCACTGGGCTCTTGGGCCCTCTCGGCAACAGCTCCGGCAGGTTCGCCAGCTCATACGCCGTCACTGCCATGACCGCCGTCGCCTGCTTCAAGTCTCCCGCCACCGCCTTATCGTAGGTGTCGCTCTCGGAGTGGTGGGTGTGATTGTACCCCCTCCGCAGCTGATCGAAGTTGAATCCCGGCACACCATACGGCAGAAACGAGAGATGGTCTGTCCCACTCTTGCTGGCCTCGCGCACGCTGTCGGCATCGAGCGATGCGACGGGCGCCAGCAGATCTTTCCAGAGTCCCTCCAGATCAGTGCGGCCCTGGAACGCCTGGCCGGTGATCGCCCCGGTTCCGTTGTCGAGCACGAGGACCGCCTGGATGCTGTCCGCCGTCGTCGCATGCGCCTCGGCGTACGCGCGCGAGCCGATCAACCCCTGCTCTTCCCCACTGAACAAGATGAACCGGATAGTTCGCTTCGGCTTGAGCCCGGAGCGCGCAATGGCACGAGCGGCGTCCAACACCACCATCGAGCCGGTGCCGTTGTCCGTGACACCGGTGCCGAGGTCCCAGCTGTCGAGATGGGCGCCAAGGATGACGACCTGTCCCGGCCATTGTGATCCCCTGATTTCACCCACCGTGTTCCACTGCTGAACCGTGTCCTTGCCCACCCGGTTGTCGATCCTCGCCTTCGAGCCTCGGCTTTGCCCCGGCGGCGATCTGCCGGGCCAGCATGGCATAGTCTTCGTTCGAGATGACGAGATTCGGCAACGGAGAAACCCGGTTCGGCGAACCACTCATGGTCATGAGTGCGTGCTCCTTGGCGCCATCGACCAAGGTGCCGAGCGCACCGGCGGCCTTGAGGACATAGGGCAGGTCGACAGCAAACTGCCGGCGGGCCAGCACCGCGGCCGGCGTGGTGTCGGCCGTGGCCAGCGCACGCAGCCGGAGCTGCTCGGCGAGCCGGGTGGAATCTTCCGTGGTTTTCTCCGGGCCATCGGGATTCCACACCGGATAGGGAGCACGGGGCAGCACCCAGGCACCTTTCACCTTGCCGCGATACACCGCCAGGCTCTCGGGCGTCGAAAGATCGGCGAGCACCACCGGTCCGGTGACGGCCTTGCCGCCGGTTCCCTCGGTCCAGGCCCAGCTGTGGGCAGTGATTGCGCGCGAGAACGGCGCGACCAAACGCAGCGTCGCCGGTCCCCGCTCCCAGGTCACCCCGAACCGGTAGGGCTCCAGTGCGGCGGTGAGGCCGTAGGCCTGGAACCTCGCGGCAGTCCACTCGTTGGCCCGCCGCATGGCCGGAGGAGCCCGACAGCCGGGGTCCGATCACATCGCTGAGGTGCTGAAGGTTCTGCATGACCTCGGAGCGATTCAGGGCCTGGTCGATCAGCACGCCGGCACCGGCGGTATCCACGGCGGACTGCGCCGCGAGGGGAGCAGCGGTGGCGAGCGCGAGCAGTACAGAAGGCTGATTTCATGGTGGACGTGTCTGGCAGAGAGGTTCAGGGGCGAGAGTCGAGAGATTTTCGCTGTCGCTGGATTTGGACTCTAGACCCTAGACCCTAGACCCTAGACCCTGTCCGATAGCAACCCCTCTATGTTCCGCCATGCCCAAGGACAGCATCACCATCACCGACAACCGCACCGGCAAGAGCTACGAGCTGCCGATCACCGACGGCACCATCAAGGCCACCGATCTCCGGCAGATCAAGGTCGCCGACGACGACTTCGGCATGATGACCTACGATCCGGCGTTCATGAACACCGCCGCCTGCCGGAGCGCCATCACCTTCATCGACGGCGACAAGGGCATCCTGCGCTACCGGGGCTATCCCATCGAGCAGCTGGCCGAGAAGGCCACCTTTCTCGAGGTCGCCTACCTGCTGTGCGAGGGCGAGCTGCCCAACAAGCAGCAGCTCGACAAGTGGGAAGAGGAGATCAAGTACCACACCTACGTCCACACCAACATCACCAAGTTCCTGGAGGGGTTCCGCTACGACGCCCACCCGATGGGCATGCTGCTGGGCGCCGTGGGCGCGCTCTCCACCTTCTATCCTGACGCCAAGAACATCCACGACCCGGCCAACCGCTACCTCCAGCGGGTCCGCCTGCTGGCCAAGCTCCCGACCATCGCGGCCTTCGCGTTCCGGCACTCCCGGGGACTGCCGTACGAGTTCCCCCGGAACGATCTGGACTACATCGGCAACTTCGTCAACATGACGTTCAGTATCGGCGGGCGGCACCAGCCGAACAAGGTGCTGCAGCGGGCGCTCGAGATCCTGCTGATCCTCCATGCCGACCACGAGCAGAACTGCTCCACCAGCGCGGTACGCGCGGTCGGCTCGTCGCACGTGGACCCCTTCTCGGCGATCAGCGCCGGGATCGCGGCGCTGTACGGCCCGCTGCACGGCGGGGCCAACGAAGCGGTGCTGCGGATGCTGGATGAAATCGGCGACAAGAAGAGACATTCCGGCGTTCGTGGAGAAGGTCAAGAACGGCTCGGACCGGCTGATGGGTTCGGCCACCGGGTCTACAAGTCGTACGATCCGCGCGCCAAGCTGATCAAGAAGGTGGCGTACGACGTCTTCGAGCAGACCGGGCTCAATCCCAAGCTGGAGATCGCGCTGGAGCTGGAGCGCATCGCCCTGGAGGACGAGTACTTCATCAAGCGGAAGCTCTACCCGAACGTGGACTTCTATTCCGGGCTGATCTACCAGGCGATGGGCTATCCGACCGACTACTTCACCGTGCTGTTTGCCCTGGGCCGGCTCCCGGGATGGCTGGCCCAGTGGGAGGAGATGCTGCTTGATAAGGACCAGAAGATCGCCCGTCCGCGGCAGATCTACGTGGGCTCAGCAGAGCGCAGCTTTGTGCCGCTGGAGAAACGAGGGGGTGCGCCCGGGCGGTTGAGCGGGAGAGGTGAGTAAGAGGTGAGAGGTGAGAGGTGAGAGGTGAGAGGTGAGAGGTGAGAGGTGAGCAACCTGCTTACTTCTCACTTCTTAC